>JADHUV010000020.1 GCA_016784355.1 Nitrospira sp.
CGGTGAGTTAGGATCAGAAATGGTTGCTGAAGAAACACCGACCATGCCGAGTGTTAAGAGTGCTGCTACTGCAAGTATCATTAGCTTTTTCATTGTGTAGCCTCCTTTTATGTTTATGTTGTTTGTAGTTTCCATTATGATTAAATAGATGCAAGCTCTATGCCAGCAAATAAAGGCAATTAAAACAGCATGTTATAAAAGCACAGCCTTTAAAACCATGTCATATTGGCAGGGTTTGAAATGTCATAATGACATTGTATCGAGGTTCGACCTCGATTTGCGGGTGCACAACTTTTTGCAGATATGTTTGATAGGTCAGGGGAGTCGCTAGGGATGCCCCTACGGATGCCCCTACGTATGTGTTTGCTGCTATTGCGGGTCTGACGGAATAGAGTGTAAAAAAGGCACAGAGCTTTTAAACTCTGTGCCTTTGGATATTAGTCCCTTTGTGCCTGTTTTTTTACGCCTGTCTATAAGCGTCTTTTTACCGCAATATTAGGAACGTCCGGAGAATGCCGCGGTTAGTCTATTTTGTTTCCGTTGAAACCTTTATAACCGTCTTAACATTCCCCCTCGGGTTAAAGTCTCCTGTGATATCGAGTTTTCTAGGCTTCAGCAGGGTGGTCAGGTCATCATAGATCTTGTTTGTTATGGACTCATGGGATATGGCCTCATTTCTGAAGCTGTTTAGGTATAGCTTCAGGGATTTAAGCTCTACTATGAATTCGTCCGGTATGTAAGTCAGATGTATGGTGGCGAAATCAGGGTATCCGGACCTGGGGCATACACAGGTAAACTCCGAAAAGCTTATATCAATAGTATAGTCACGGTCTGGATAGGGGTTTGGCCAGTTTTCAAGCCGGGACTCTTGTATTTCTTTTTCACCGTATTTCATTATTTTGTTTTAATAACAGGAAGCCGCATCTGATGCTGCTGCATTATACTGACTGGGCACTTTTTTCCATCAAAAGTGTTTGTGTCGGGTAAGCGAATTCGATGCCCTGTTTTTCAAACTCCTCTTTTATTAAGAAATTTATATTCTGCTGTATATCCATGTATTTATTATAATCACCGCTCAGAACATAATAAACCACCTCGAAATTCAGGCTGTAAGCACCATAGGCTGCAAAGTGGGCCCTGTCGAAGGCTGTATCAGGAACAGATTGTACGGCAGCCTTAATGATGCCGGTAATTGTCCTGAGCTTTTCCGTCGATGTCTGGTAAGTAACACCCAGGCTGAAGACTATGCGGCGTTTTTCCATCCTTTTGTAATTACGCACTCGGGAGTTTGTTAGATCGGTGTTAGAAAATACAAGCTGCTCTCCGCCGAGACTTCTTACCCTAGTTGTTTTAATTCCGATGTGCTCTATGCTGCCCATGTAACTGTCGATGATAATGAAATCACCTGTCTCGAAAGGGCGATCAAAAAATATAACAAAGTAGCTGAACAGGTCGCCAAGAATCGTTTGTGCAGCCAGTGCAATGGCTATGCCGCCAATCCCGAGACCAGCGACTACAGCAGTTATCTCAAAGCCGAGATTGTCCAGGAGCAGTGTTATGCCGACACTCCAGACAATAATTCTGGATATTGTTAATACCCCGTGCAGGCTGTGTATTTTGCCGGTCTGTTCATATTTTCTTGTGAAATAATGTTCGAGAGAATAACTGATAAAAGCAGTTATGGCTCTGACAATGAAATATGTAAGTGCTACTGCAAAGATGATTTTTGTAGCGGTAGATACCCCGTCAGAGAGTGTGAGCGATTTGATAGAAATATAAAGTGCAGCGAAATAAAGCAGAGGCAGTAGATTTTTTTCTATTGCGTTTATCAGGAAGTCATCAGCTGTAGTGGAGGTTTTTTTGGAAAGAGACTTAAGCCTGCTGACAGCTATACTCTTGATCAAATAAATTAATATGATTCCAAGTATGAAACCGCCGACTGAAATAGCGTAGTCCAGTATGCGATTGTCAAAAACGGTTATTTGTAGTGTTTCAGTCAACATATTCGTAAACGAGAGGTTTTTTCTCAGGTTGTATACTATACAATGGTTCAGCAGGGTGTCAATGCTATTTTTACTTTTCAGTCTCAGTATTAAGTGCTAATATATTAAGTCTGTAGACAGTCGGAGCATATATATGAAAATCGGAGCTTATTACATAGACAGCAATATTTGCGAATTCCGGGTATGGGCACCACTGGTTGAACGTATGGAGTTGATCCTTGTCTCACGGGGCGGTCAGGTTCGAAGTATGAGGCGCGATAGTCTTGGATACTGGCGTGCAAGTGTGAGGAATGATGGTAGCGGGTTTGATTATTTGTTTCGTATCAATGCTCTGACGGACAGGCCTGATCCAGCCTCTCATATGCAGCCTGATGGTGTGCATAATGCGTCCCGGGTTGTTGCCCATCAGTCTTTTTCATGGAGGGATGAGGAATGGAAGTGCCTGTCTCTCGCTCAGATGATAATGTATGAAATTCACATTGGGACATTTACAGAGGAGGGTACGTTTGATTCTGCCATTACACGGCTGGATTATCTTCAGGATCTGGGAATCAATGCAATAGAGATAATGCCGGTTGCCCAGTTTCCTGGTACGAGAAACTGGGGCTATGATGGTGTGTATCCTTTTGCTGTGCAGGCCTCTTATGGAGGTCCAGACGGGTTGAAGCGGTTTGTAAATGAATGTCACTTGCGGGGGATAGCGGTTATCCTGGATGTAGTGTACAACCATCTTGGACCTGAGGGAAATTATCTCAGGGATTTTGGGCCGTATTTTACAGACAGGTACAGTACTCCCTGGGGTGAGGCGCTTAACTTTGATGGAGAGTACAGCAACGGGGTGAGAAATTATTTTATTGAAAATGCGCTTCACTGGTTTAGCGAGTACCATATTGATGCACTTCGGCTGGATGCCATTCACGGTATATATGATGTAAGTGCGAGGCACTTTCTACGGGAACTTGCTGAGAGGGTGAAGGAATATGCGAAGCAGGAGGGACGCATACATTTCCTGATTGCAGAGTCTGATCTTAATGACCCCTCGGTAGTGAGTGACCCGCGGAATGGAGGTTTTGGTATTGATGCACTCTGGTGCGATGATTTTCATCACGCTTTGCATACGGTGCTGACTGGTGAATCTTCAGGGTATTACAGGGATTTTGATAAGGTTGAGAATATTGAGCTTTCTCTTTCTGAAGGCTTTGTTTATTCCGGGCAGTATTCAGAACATCGTAAACGTAATCATGGAGCTTCTTCTGCCGGTCTGACGCCTGATCAGTTTGTTGTGTTTTCTCAGAATCATGATCAGGTTGGCAACAGGTTAAACGGTGAAAGGCTGTCCTCTCTTATTTCTTTTGAGGGCCTTAAGCTTGCGGCCGGGGTTGTGCTTTTGTCGCCTTATATCCCGATGCTTTTTATGGGAGAAGAATACGGGGAGGAGGCTCCCTTTCTTTATTTTGTCTCACACTCTGATCAAGGTCTGAATGAGAGTATTAAAGAGGGCAGGAAAAAGGAGCATGAGGCGTTTAAGTGGCAGGGAGAGCCGCTTGATCCTGTCTCGAAAGAGACTTTCGAGAGGTCGGTTTTAAGGTGGGACACTATGCGTTTAGATAAAAATGCAGTATTATTGAAATTGTATGCTGAGTTGATACATCTACGCAAGACACTGCTGCTGACCGGGACTGAGGCGGCGCGTAGGTCATGGTCAGATGGTAAAGGGCAACTTGTTTTTCTTGAAATCATTGGAAGTGCCGCGGACGTTATTGTGATAATGAATTTTTCTGAGAGGGAATCACTGGTTCAGTCAGGACAGATGATTTCCGAGAGCCGGGAGAAAGTCTTTGACTCATCTGATTTGAAATGGCTTGGCCCCGGCTCATCTATGCCGGATACTTTCGTAGTTGAAGACATGCGGATGAGGCCTCACAGTATAGTTTTATATGTGAAGGATAAAGGTGCTACTGAACGATGAG
This sequence comes from Nitrospira sp., assembly GCA_016784355.1. Taxonomy (GTDB): domain Bacteria; phylum Nitrospirota; class Thermodesulfovibrionia; order UBA6902; family UBA6902; genus JACNKH01. Next base: position 3,974 of record JADHUV010000020.1, read on the forward strand.
AATTCCTGCTGCTACATATAGATTACAGTTTAATCCTGCTTTTGATTTCAGCAGGGCTTCAGAGATACTGCAGTATCTGCATATCCTGGGGATTACGGACATATACGCATCTCCTGTTTTCAAGGCAAAGCAGGGCAGTCAGCATGGATATGATGTGGTGGATGTAAATTGTATCAGTCCAGAGCTTGGCGGTGAGGTTGAGATGGATAAGTATATCAGCGCACTCCATGCACTGGGTATGGGACTGATCCTTGACATCGTGCCTAATCATATGGCCTTTGACGGAGAGAATGCGATGCTGATGGATGTGCTTGAAAACGGGCACAACTCTGAGTACTACGATTTTTTCGATATTGAGTGGAGTCATGTTTATGATAGTCTCTCAGACAGACTGCTGGCCCCGTTTCTCGGGCAGCATTACAGCGAGGCTCTGAATGATAGAGAGATATGTCTTGGGTATGGTGAAAATGGTTTTTTTATAAAGTATTACGATCTTTGTCTTCCCCTGAAAATAGAATCATATGTAAATGTCATAGCGCATGGACTTGGATCGTTCAGAGAAAAAATAGGGGATGATCATCCTGACCTGATCAAGTTTCTGGGTATCCTGTACTCCATTAAAAGTCTTTCGGTTGAGCAGGACGAGCGTCTTGGGCGTTACAGTCAGATAAAGTTCATTAAAAAAATTATGTGGGAACTGTACGGCAGTAATAATACCGTTCGAGAATTTATAGATGCAAACATTGCTGAATTTAACGGGGGGGATGCAGGCAAAGGAGACATGAAGCTATTGGATGACTTGCTTTCAGAGCAGCTTTTCAGGCTTGCCTTCTGGAAGGTGGCAACTGAGGAGCTGAACTATCGCAGGTTTTTTAACATAAACGGGCTTATCTCTCTGTCAATGGAAAAGAAGAAGGTATTTTCACTCACTCACTCACTTATATTCAGCCTTATTAAGGCGCATAAGATTGACGGTCTCAGGATTGACCATATAGACGGACTCTATGACCCTACGGTATACCTGAGAAGGTTGCGGGAAAAGGCAGTGGACAGCTATATAGTGGTAGAAAAAATTCTTGAGCCTAATGAGCAACTTCCCTCTCTTTGGGCTGTGCAGGGCACGACAGGATACGATTACCTTAATTATGCGAATGGGGTATTTTGTGATGTGAGAAACGGGCGTAAGTTTAACAGGTTGTACTATGGTTATACGGGTTTTAAAACGGCGTATGATGTTCTGCTTTATCAGAAAAAAAAGATCGTTATAGAAAAGGATATGGGTGGTGATGTAGACAATCTTGCGCATCTCCTGAAAAAAATAGCAGGCAAAAGCAGATATGGTACGGATATGACAATGTATGGTTTGAGGAGGGCAACGGTGAAGATACTTGCCAACTTTCCGGTATACCGTACGTATATTAATGCTGATTCCTTTTCGGAACAAGACAGGGAATATATATACGAAGCACTGACAAGGGCCAGAAATATGAACCCTGGACTGCTTTATGAATTGGACTTTATTGAGAGATACCTGTGCCTGGATACAGAAGAGGGCATGTCAGAGGAGGACAGGCTGGGTGTCCTGAATTTTGTAATGCGTTTTCAGCAGATGACCGGACCGCTCATGGCAAAGGGTTTTGAGGATACGACCCTTTATGTTTATAACAGGCTGCTATCTTTAAATGATGTCGGGGGAAGTCCTGACAGGTTCGGGATAGCTCTAAATGAGTTTCATGATTTCAATAGTAATAGGTCTCGTAATCAACCGCATTCTATGAATGCCACAGCGACTCACGACACTAAGAGGGGGGAGGACATAAGGGCCAGGCTGAATGTCCTGTCTGAGATCCCTGCTCAGTGGGAGGGTGTCCTGAAAAAATGGACCAGGATGAATAGAAATAAAAAGAAACCGGGAAGAGGGGTGACAGTTCCGGACAGAAATGATGAGTATTTTCTGTATCAGACTTTAATAGGTGCTATGCCGTTTAACGGGCCTGCAGAGGATGATTTTATGGAAAGGCTGAAGGCGTACATTATCAAGGCAGTCAGGGAGGCAAAGGTTCATACTGCATGGCTTAAGCCTGACTCTGAGTACGAGGAAAGTTTCATTTCCTTTATATATGATATTCTTGAGCCCGTCGGGGATAATGAATTCTATCAGGAGTTCTGTACCTTTCATAAAATGATTGCTCATTACGGTATCATTAATTCTCTTTCCCAGGTGATGCTTAAAATGACTCTTCCCGGGGTGCCGGATTTTTATCAGGGTACGGAATTTTGGGATTTCAGTATGGTTGATCCTGACAATCGACGTGCAGTAGATTTTAAAAAACGGGCCGGGGTCCTGGAATATATTATTGAACAGATAAAGCAGGATAATTCTGCCCTGATAGAGGAATTGCTTGCTACGGCGTCTGACGGACGCATCAAAATGTATCTTATATACAGGATACTGCAAGTGAGAAACAAATGCAGTCATCTTTTTGAAAAAGGGGAATATCTCCCTCTTAAGACGTCAGGAAAGTTTGCTAATAATATTGTTGCCTTTGCGCGGGAACAGAAACCCCTATGGGTCGTAACTGTAATCCCGAGGTTTATAACCGGGGTAGTCAGCAGTGATGCATATCCTCTGGGAGGTGCATGGGAGGATACACTTGTGCATCTGCCTGATGAAGCACCAGAAAACTGGCAGGAGGAGATCACCGGTTTAGAGGTGAGAGGCAGTCGATCTTTTGCTGTAAGTGAGGTGTTGCAAGCCTTCCCTTGTGCCCTGCTGGTGAACTCCGCTTAAATTTGCTGCCTACGAGAGTTAAGTTTTTTTCATTTATGACGATTATATATACGTAACAGCTTGCGATAAAATAGGTGTTTAGCTAGACTATTAGGAATTATAATGAAATTATTACTTCATACTTTATTGATCGCCTTTGTCCTTATAGGTTTATATATATCCCCATCGTATTCGTCCGATTTGTCTTCTGCTAAGGACACGCAGGCGCAGGAAGTCGCAGATTCTGCAGGTATAGACGATGCTGCCTTAATGAACGATGATGGAGATTATCTTGAGGGTGAAGAACTGCAGATATATGATCCTCTTGAACCTATTAACAGGTTTTTCTTTAATGTCAATGACAGGCTTTATTTCCTTTTATTGAAACCGATAGCAACGGGATATGCGGATATAGTTCCTGTGAAAGTCAGGGTTTCTATGCAGAACTTTTTTGATAATGTAAACTCACCGGTTCGCATTGTTAATAATATGCTTCAGATGAAGATGGATTCTGCAGGGGATGAACTGGTTCGTTTCGGAGTCAATTCCACTGTAGGCGTGCTCGGTCTTTTTGATTATGCAAAGAGTGAAATGGATATCCCTATGCAGGAAGAGGACTTCGGGCAGACTCTGGGAGTTTGGGGTATTGGTCCTATATGCTATATAAACTGGCCTGTTATGGGGCCGTCGAGTCTGCGTGACACTATTGGGCAGACGGGCGATTTTTTTCTTGATCCCATAAGTTATATCAATCCCTTTGTTGATCGTCTGGCTATCAGGGTTGGCGATGCCATCAATAGAACATCTCTGAGTCTGGGTGATTACGAGGCACTGAAAGAAGATGCTATTGATCCATACACTGTGATACGGGATATATACTTTCAGTACAGGGAAAATAAGGTCGAACGCTAGTCGTACATCTTGATTTTCAGTTGCTAGAATATTTCTAACATATGGTTGCACCGGCTATCCTTTTATCCACCTTATAGTACAGAGAATCCTCTATATGTTTCGGCCTTTTTAGCGGGTTAACCGCTACGCTGCATTACAATTCCTAGCTATACGAAATTTGCACGCATGATTTGTCATAATGGCGTGGTTTTTCGTGTCATAATGGCAAACGGCGTTTTACAGTGTATATTTCATCTTTACGGAAAAATGTAAACAGTTGTTACACTTTAAATGCTCACAATGAAAAATATCCTTTAAATACAGTCTGATATATATTGTTCTGAATAATGCTGCGGTACTGGTATGTTATTTGCAATATCTCTGCATATTAAAGACAGATTAAAATCTATTGAGTAAAAAAATATTTTTTGTGAAAGGAGAGAAGCGATGATGATATTTCTTGTAGGTTTTGCTGTAGGCTGGTTTTTTGGAATGGTTTTAATGGCAATGTTTTCTTCCAATAAAAATAGCAGTAAGATTATGCGGCCGGTCAATGAATAATTAAGGTTTTTTTTAGATGGTAAAGATGCCCGCTGCTATAAGTTATAATTCAGCAGCGGGCATTTTTTGTTCGGTCATTAGTAAAGATCTGAGATGCGTTTAATTTATAGCCCGAATTCAGATAGTTGTGAAGGATAAAGAGGTTACTTCAGTAGGTAATTAAACTGATGCTGCAGGTACTTTTCGGGATTTGCGTCTATTGCCTTTAACAGGTTGTAGTCTAAACTGTCCCGCACCCTCTGCCATTCACTGGCCGGCGGGATCTTGTGTCGTTCCTTTAGGAAAATAAATTCGCGGTGAAGCGGGCCGGACATCTGGAGATATTCTTCAGGTATCAAAGGCAGCGAGCTACGGCCAATTATGTCATTAGCGGCAAGCTTGACTAAATCCTGAATCGGGATTTGAAGCTCTTCTCCTGTGAAATCAGCAACTTCTTTAAGTAACCATGAGGCTGCAATATAGGAGTTCTTTACATCGGCCTGCATCCATTCTACTGCTCTGAGAACTGCGGCCAGAATATGCTGTACAGCATCTTGATTGTTTTCATAGAAAGCTCTTGAAAAATACATATAACCCGAGCTAGTCCCGCTATATATTACAGCTGCATTCTTAGAATCGTTCAGGGCTATTGAGGGTGCGGGCTCCCAGGCAGCGAAGGCATCAATATCACCATTTTTTAAGGCCGCGGGCAACTCATCAATTTCCATAGGTGCATGTTTGATTAGAAACTCGTTGATTCCGGATTTTTCAAGGGCATTTAGCAGCGTGTAGTGGGCATTTGATCCATAGGGATAACCGATGCGTTTGCCTTTTAGATCAGCTACAGAAATGTGATTTTGCGCCACTATAGATAATTCACCTAACTGCATAAGTATCGGCGCGAATATATCTTGATTCACAGCCGCCCTGAGCATGGGCATATCGCCGCCGATTCCTCCTGCAAGTTCACCGGATTTAAGGAAAAAATTAATATCATTACCCTTGAAAAAAGAAAAAAATTGTACTCGAAATCCAAGGTCGGACAGATTGCTTTTCAGGATCCTGTCACGCTTCATCATCTCGGTTATAAGACCTGTTGGCATATACATGGGTTGAGTCCCGATGTTTATAAGCCGGTCTGATTTAAGGAAATTGTATGTCTTGTATATCTTATGATCTGAGAGATCGCTTTTGAGCTTGTATGATTTAGATTGCTGATCCGATATTTCAGTACAGCCGGTAATAAATAGCGTCAATAGACATACAGTTTTCAGTAGCGCGAGAGAAATCTGTTTCAGCTTTAAGTCTATACGCAAGGTTGACCCCATAGTTTTTTATTTTTTAAGGTTTCTCGAAGAATCTTCCTGCACCGCAACTGGAGCTGTCACATTGTCGTTGCTGAATTCTATGGCTGAATCACTATTTTTATGCATTTGCTGTTGTGCATCCCTGAGCTCAATATCGGATCGAGTTGATAGGGTGCTGATTTTTTCCAGGATAAGCTTGTACCCCCTTACTTTATATTCCAGTTCCTCAATTCTGGCCTTTAGCTGAAAATCAATTGCTTTGATTTCTTCGCTTTCTCTAAGGATATTTTCATAATCCTGAAATATGGTTTTCAGCCCTTCAAGTTCTCCCAGTTGGATCATGTTGCTTGCATTGAGTTCAGCTAATTGTTCTTTCATGCCCTTATTTTCGAGAGTAAGATTTGCATTCTTAGCGACTAATTCGTCCAGTGTCAAGGCTGCTGTTTCACTGCTGACTATCCCGGGTATTGCATGAGCAGGCTTTTTATGACTTTTTTCCTCATTTCCGGCAATGTAACCGAAAAGAATTCCTATAACAATTGATATTGCTGCTACTGCCACAAGCATTTTATTGTCTGTCATTTCCCCTCCAATATGATTGAAATCATGGGTTTTTAAATGAATTTATACAGATCATATTTTAAAGGGCTTTTTTGATTGTGTAAAGTAGAAATTGTGAGAGTTGAAGTTTTTACACGGCAAAAGGCGGTTTGAAGTTTGATTTGTACAGGCCTGGCAGGTAGTTGTAATTGACAGTAATGTAATATGGTTCTTATAGATCTCGTGAAATGGCAGCTGATTCTACCGGCAGACTTGTTATTTACACTATATATTGATTAAATTAAATGTATGAGTTTGCTGGAGATAAGGAAATTTCCTGATATTATATTAAAGGAAAAAACACAAGCTGTCAGTGTGTTTGATGATGAGCTGCAGGTGCTTGTTGACGACATGATAGAGACCATGTATGCTGCCCCTGGAATAGGGCTTGCTGCAAACCAGATCGGTGTGCCAAGGCAGATTGCAGTGATTGATGTGGGTGCAGGTGATGGTGAAAGCAACCTGATTGTATTGGTAAACCCGAAAATTGTGTGTAAGGACGGGGTGTGCGATTCAGAAGAGGGCTGCCTTAGCATTCCTGAGTACACTACGATTCTGAAGCGTGCTGAAAAGGTGACGGTTAATTATCATGACAGGGGCGGGAATGAAATGCAGATAGAGGCGGATGGCCTTATGGCACGCGCACTTCAGCATGAAATAGACCATCTCAATGGAGTTTTGATCGTTGACAGGATAGGCCGTATCAAGAGGGAGTTTTTTAAGAAACGGTATACAAGGAGTCTTGCGGACTCATAAAAAACGCTGTTTATGTCCTTATTGTTGTTTGTATCTTACCTTGTCCTGCTCTTCTCTGAGTAAGAAGTTAATGTCTGCCTTTTTCAGTTCTTATATTATTTCTACATACGACCGGATTCCATACTGGAATTTAACTGGAAAGAATTTTATATTAGTAGTGCTTAATTGCTAATATTTTTTTATATGGAGAGAAATTGAAGATTGTTTTTTTTGGTACCCCTGAATTTGCCGTAAAGCCGCTTCTGGAATTGATTCGGTCAGGGCATGATGTAATTGCCGTTGTGACTCAGCCTGACAGGCGGAGCGGCAGGGGCAGACAGGTTACTCCATGTCCTGTTAAAGAGGAGGCCTTAAGGGCAGGGTTGGATGTGCTTCAGCCTCTTTCGGTCAAAGCCCCTGAATTTCTTGAGGAACTCAGTCAATATGATCCTGAGGTAATAGTGGTGGTGGCCTATGGCCAGTTGCTTCCGTCCGCCATTTTAAATATGCCGCAGTATGGATGTATAAACATTCATGCTTCATTGCTTCCTAAATATCGCGGTGCTGCTCCGATTAACTGGGCTATCATAAACGGGGAGAAAATAGCCGGTGTAACAACGATGAGGATGGATGAAGGCATGGATACTGGTCCTTCGCTCTTAGCCAGGGAAGTAGCTATTTCAGAAGAGGATACAACCAGCAGCCTTGCCGGGAAACTCTCGGATGCCGGTGCTGAACTTATGTTAGTCACTCTTGAGGGTATAGTAAGGGGAGATGTGCAGGAGGTTCCGCAGACCGGTGATGCCACATATGCTCCTATATTGAAAAAGTCAGACGGCCTGATCAGGTGGACGGACGGGGCGGTTCAGATATGTAATTTTATCAGGGGAATGCAGCCCTGGCCTGCTGCCTATTCCTTTACAGGCGGGGTCAGATATGGGTTTTTAAGGGCAGTGCCTGCAGATATATACGGTGGACCCGGGGTGATTTTGGAGATTACACGGGAGAAAATGATAATAGGCACAGGGGATGCGGCTATATCTGTAATTGAAATCCAGCCCTCTGGCAAGGCGAAAATGCCGATCCGTGCCTTTTTGCAGGGAAGTAAACTTAAAGCAGGTATGAAATTCAGCGCCTCGCCTGAGGTTTGAGGGATATTGCAGGTTAAGGTTTATAATTCATGATCATTAAGAGTGTTACAAAATTGCTGTTGTACCTGGCAGCCTTTGCTGCCCTGGGTGTGCTTGCAGTTTTTCTGGTGTTTCAGGTCATGGACTTTAAACAGTCAGGGGATGTGCCTGACTTAACAGGCAAAAGTGTTACAGAAGCGGCAGAAATATTGAGTAAGAAAAAGCTGTTGCTTGGTATTTCGGGCAAGGAATATCATGATGAGATTGCAGAGGGGCATGTAATAAGCCAGATGGTGAGTCCGGGTGGTGAGGCAGCGGCAGGTACTGAAATTGGAGTCAAGGTCAGTCTTGGCGGAGAAGTTTATTCTTTACCGTCCTTTGAAGGGCAGCGCCTTGAGAATGCGAAGTTAAGTCTTGTTAATCTGGGGATTAAGGTGAAAAAAATTACCTGGGTCTACACCGAAAATGAGGAAAAAGGCACGATCATATCTCAGCGGCCGCTGCCGGGCGATATACGGAGTAATGAGATAAATTTTCTGGTAAGTCAGGGGGCAAAGGATATTGAATATAATTGTCCTTCCTTTGTGAAAATGAATATAGAGGATGCCAGGGAGCTTGCCCGTGCAATGGGTATAAAATTGAAGGAGTTGAAGCAGGGTGACCGTATAATAATGCAGCAGGTTGAAGCAGGTGCGTTGATCAAAAAAGGCGAAACCATGGAAGTTACACTTGGACGTGGCCCCGGTGTCTGGTTTTAGTATTAGCATTTACTGCCGGAGTTTAATTTTTTTATTGGAGGATTAATATGATTAAGATAGCGCCATCGATTTTGTCGGCGGATTTTGCCAGGCTTGGTGAAGATGTAATTGCGGCTGAAAAGGCAGGGGCTGACCTGATTCACATAGATACTATGGACGGTCACTTTGTGCCGAATATAACTATCGGCCCGCTTGTAGTCAAGGCGGTTAAAAAAGTGACCTCGCTGCCTCTGGACGTTCATCTGATGATAGAGTCTCCGGATTTATATATAAAGGAGTTTGCTGAGAGCGGGGCGGATATTATAACGGTCCATGCGGAGGCCTCCGTACATTTGCACCGTACGGTTCAGAATATAAAAGAATGCGGGGTAAAGGCTGGAGTATCCCTTAATCCTGCAACACCTGTAAGCCATCTGGATCTGATTTTGCCATACCTTGATATTGTGCTGATAATGTCTGTGAACCCGGGGTTTGGCGGGCAAAAATTTATCCCTGAGGCCATTGCCAAAATTAAGGAGCTGCGCAGCAGGATATCTGAGATGGGTCTTGATATTGAGATTGAGGTTGATGGCGGTGTTAATATCGACAATGTTGCAGAAGTCAGCAATGCCGGGGCCGATATAGTTGTGATGGGCAGTGCTTTTTATAATTCCGATGACTATGGCCGGACAGTCAGTACCGTCAGGGAGCGGTGCATATGACAGCTCAGACCGGAAAAGGCGGGACTGCTGATAAAGATTTCAGTAAGGCTGAGAAGCTAAGGAAGGCCGTTAAATACGCTGATGCAATAATTCATTACAGAAAGGCCCTGAAAGCGTACAAGTTTTCGGATGATTTTAGCGGAGTTCTTGATTGCTTTGTGGCCTTGGGGGATACGTATCGTGCCAAAGGAGATTTTGTCCTGGCGGGAGAGTGTTATGAAGAAGGTATGGGCATTGCAGAAATTACAGGAGATGTTTATGCTGAAGCAGATGCCCTTGTCGGACTCGGCCTTAGTATAAGGGCCCTCGGCAATTGGAGTGAGGCAATGAAAAGCATTAATGAGGCTGCAAAAATATACACTTCGGTGGGCGATGAAAAGGGCGAGGCCTTCAGTTTGTGGGCAAAGGCTGGTACCTACAGGATTAAGGGTGATATAGGGCGGGCGGTTGCAACTTTTCAATTAGCTCTGGAAAGGTTCAGGAAGCTCAAGGATCACTCAGGCATTGCATATGCATATTGCGGACTTGGGGGCAGTTCAAGGGTTGCCCGCAAATTTAAAGAATCACAGAAGTATTACCGGCTTGCCAATAATGCTTTTGAAAAGCTCAATGATACATTTGGACTTGCTTACTCATATTGCGGTCTCGGTAATGCCAGGAGGATGTACGAAGATTACGAAGGGGGCCTTGCATATTTTATTAAGGCGGGGAAACTATACAAAAAAATAGGAGACAGGGTTAGTTACTCCTATACGCTCTGGAGCGTCGGTACGACCTATACCGTCCTGGGGAAGGAACTCGAGGCAATGGCGTATTTCAAGGAGTCGGATGCTTTTTTTAAACAGACAAAAGACCCGCGGGGCAGGATATACTGCATGCTTGGCATCGGGGAGTTGGAGTATCTAAAGGGCAGAAAGGCGAGTGCTAAAAAAAGATTTGAAAAGGCCCGGCTCGAGACAGAAAAATATAGGTTAGGGCTGGAAGGAAAATATGCAAAGATGCTGCTTAAAGGGGCTGAATCGGACAGCGGTTTCCCATTTAATCTGCCATAATCACCGGCTCTGTACGTATGTGCGGCAGGTAGCTTTATCAATGTTTGTTTTTATAAGGGTATTTCGTGAAGAACCCCTGTTGTTTATTGAAATATAGCTTTTTATCTGTTAGTATGGAAACGGTTTATATATGAATTTAACAGAGTCCACCGATAAAAATACTTCTGAAGAAATGAAACAGCCTGAAAAGGCTGGTTTAATAGACAGGTTTATCGCAAAAACTATTGATTTACTGGTTGTTGCTACAGTGATTAGTATAATCCCGGGGACTGGATTTTATATTGGGCTTGCTTATATAATGCTGTCCGATGGTTTTTGGAGTGGTCGCAGTATCGGTAAAAAGTTGATAGGTCTAAGGGTTGTGTGCAGTAGTGATTCCGGTTTGGAAAACCCATGCGGGTTTAAGGAATCTATATACAGGAACATATCATTTGCAGCAGGATATTTGTTGTACGGGATTCTCTTGGGGATTCCTTTTGTAGGATGGTTGTTAGCTGGACTCGTAATCTTTGTAATAATAGTGTTTGAGTACCTCATACTTCTGGGAAGTCAGAATGGGATGAGGCTTGGCGATGAACTTGCAAAAACTCAGGTGTTGAAGAACGCCCAGGGGGTAATAAATGTTTCATAAAATTCTTGGCTGGTTTTCCAATGACCTCGCTATCGATCTTGGTACCGCAAATACTCTGGTCTTTGTTAAGGGTAAGGGTATTGTGTGTAATGAACCTTCTGTTGTAGCTATACAGAAGGACAGGGTTATTGCCGTGGGTACGGAGGCGCAGAAGATGCTTGGAAGGACCCCCGCAAATATAGTCGCAATGAGGCCTTTGAAGGAAGGGGTCATCGCTGACTTTGATAAGACCGGCGAGATGCTGAAGTACTTTATACGGAAGGTTCATAACCGGAAAAGTTTTATTGCCCCAAGGATCGCGATAGGTGTGCCCTCGGGTATTACTCAGGTTGAGCAGCGTGCGGTAAAGGATGCTGCCATGGCCTCAGGTGCACGGGAGATATATCTTGTTGAGGAGCCGATGGCCGCTGCTCTGGGTGTAGGCCTTCCGATCGGAGAGCCGTTCGGTAATATGATTGTTGATATTGGCGGGGGAACCACGGATGTTGCCGTCATATCTCTGCACGGAGTAGTTTACAGCAAGGCCGTAAGGATGGGCGGGGACAAGCTTGATGAGGACATAGTAAATCATATCAAGAGCAAAGGCAGAATTTTAATAGGTGACAGGACCGCTGAGATGGTTAAACGGCAGATAGGTTCCGCCTTTAAGATAGATGAGGAAAACAGATCTATGGATATCAAAGGACGTGATCTGGTCTCAGGTATCCCTAAAACCATAACAATTTTTGAAGATGAGATACGCGAGGCTATTAGCGAGACTATTGCTGTCATAGTCAATGCCATAAAGGTTGCGCTGGAAAATACCCCGCCTGAGCTTGCATCTGATATTGTCGACAGAGGAATAGTGCTGGCAGGTGGAGGTGCTCTGGTTAAGGGACTTGATGCGCTAATCAGACATGAAACCGGTCTGCCCGTAATTGTTGCTGAGGATCCACTTCTGGCCGTTGTAAACGGTGTGGGCAAGGTCCTGGATGACCTGGATATACTGCGGCGCGTTTCGCTTTAACAGGCATTAGGGATGTATAAAAAGAAAATATTTCTTTTCTCCCTGTTTCTCTTATTTGTATTTGGGCTTCTTACTTACCAGAGTATTAAAGGGGGGCCGCTGCTTTATAATGTCCCCCTCCTTCCAATGAAGATGCTGGAGCGGAGCGGCTCTGCAGTTATTAAAAGCGTAAATGATTTTTTAAATACCTTTGTTCTTATATCCGGCAGGCAGGCAGAGTTGGAGAGTCTTCGTCTTGAAATCCAGGAGCACGATAAAGAGAAAAATAGCTTTCTGGAGGCCGACCTGGAAAATCGCAGACTTCGGCGTCTGCTTGATTTAAAGTCAGAGCGCCCGGATTATGTGGCGGCGGCAGAGGTGTTTGCCAGGGATCCCACGAACTGGTTTCAGGTTCTATGGATTAACAAGGGTTCGGATTCAGGTATTGAAAAAGATATGGTGGCCGTAACACCCTCAGGCCCGGTCGGAAGGATTCACCGTGTCTTTGAACGTAGTTCGGATATTATACTTCTCACAGATGTTAATTCTTCTGTTGCTGTTCGCCTTCAGGAGTCCAGACAGGACGGTATTCTGGCAGGCAATGGAGATAACCGATGCTTTCTTAAATATATATCTAAAAATGAAAAGGTCTTGATCGGTGAGAGGGTTGTGACTTCAGGGTTGGATGGTATATACCCTGAGGGGCTTTTAATTGGTACGGTTACAGAGAAAAAGACTGCGGGAGACGAGATCTTTCAGATAATAGAGGTAACCCTGTCACAGAGTCTGAATGAGGTTGAAGAGATCCTCATACTAAAGAGATGAAGAAATTTTTCCTCTATGTGCTGTGCGCATATGCTGTACTTGCTTCTCAGGCAATTTTTTTCAGCGGCATTAAGCCTGACTTTTTATTGATACTTGTTTTTATTTATTCCGTGAGGCATGGACGTGCGGGCGGCGTTACTTATGGTGCAGTGGCAGGGTTGCTGGCCGATCTGGCAGGCGGCTTTATTATAGGTCCTAACATCATTAGTAAAGCTCTCACCGCACTTTTGTTTAAGTCATTAAGGGACAATATTTATAATTGGAATATAATGCTTTGTTCAATGACCATTGCTGCGCTCTGCTTTGTTGATATCATGCTTGTAACGTTTTGTGTAGAGGTGTTTTCACAGATTTCGTTTTTGGGCAGATCATGGCATGTTTCAGCTGTCCAGATCTTTTATACCTCAATTGCCGGGCTAATCTCGTGCTTCATAATAAACAATGACAGGCGGTATAGTGATCTCGGCTAATGTGTGTGTTGCGGAGGCAGTTTATGGCTCTGCAATTTTTGTTTAAATATGGATAAACGTATAAACATTGCTATCTACCTTGTCATCTTAGCCTTTTTTATTCTTCTAATAAGGCTCTGGAATCTCCAGATAATAAATGGTGATGAGTATACAAGAGTCGATAAGCGTAATCGTATAAGGATAATAAATATCCCGGCTCCAAGAGGGATTATATATGACAGAAATAAAGTTCCACTTGTTAAAAATAAACCGTCCTTTGATATTTCTCTCGTAAAAGAGGACATGTCCGGTAAGACGATGGACTACGAAGTCCTGGGTGCATTTGTAGGTCTTGAGCCGGCTTTGCTGAAGAAGAAAATAAAAAATGCTGCATCAACACCTTATCTTCCAGTTCAATTGAGACAGGATTTATCTTTTAGTGAAATTGCCAGGATTGAGGCCAGAAAAAGTGATTTCCCCGGTCTGCAGGTAGATGTAGTAGGTGGCAGGGAATATGTATACGGGCATGCTGCCAGTCATGTGCTTGGTTTTCTGGGGCGTTTGAGCACCTCGCAGAGGCGCTCACCGAAGTACAAAAATCTGCCTAAAGGGGTTTATGCCGGACAGTATGGAATAGAGAAGATATATGACAATGTACTGAGGGGTTCATCTGGGAAAAAGGTAGTGGAGGTAGATGCCCTCGGGAGTATTATACAGGTGGTCAGAATCCAGCGCCCGATTAAGGGTGATGATCTTGAGCTGACAATTGATATACGCCTGCAGCAGGAAGCAGAGCGTTCCTTATCCGATTTGACCGGTGCTGTAGTAGCGATGAGTGTGGATACGGGAGAGGTTCTGGCACTTGCCAGTGCCCCCTCATTTGATCCTAACCTCTTTGTAAGGGGTATTAATACAGAAGACTGGCAGCGAATTATAGATGATCCGGAAAAACCTCTGCTGAACAGGGCTGTGCAGGGACAGTATTCACCGGCCTCTACTTTTAAAATAATATCAGCAATCGCGGCGCTTGAAGAAGGTATTGTAAACATGAGCTCCCGTTATTACTGCAACGGATCAATATATTTCGGGCGTGAATTTAACTGCTGGAAAAAGCATGGGCATGGGAGTCTTGATATTAATAATGCCATTGTTGAGTCCTGTGATGTATATTTTTATGAAATAGGCAAGAGACTGGATATTGATGACCTTGCACAGTATGCCTTCAGTTATGGCTTAGGCAGGCCCACCGGCATAGATATGGAACGGGAGGCTGCCGGCATTGTTCCGAATACAGGATGGAAGCTGGAAAGAAAAAAAGAAAGATGGTTCAGGGGTGAGACTCTTAATAGTATTATAGGGCAGGGATATCTTCTGGCTACTCCGGTTCAGATGGCCAGAATGACGGCTGCAGTTGTAAATGGCGGGAAGCTGCTGCAGCCCTACCTGATTATCGGTGATGAAAAATCAGGCCGTGCAGAAAGCGAAATTAAGATAAGCAAAAATACTTCGGATATTATTGTAAAAGCTATGATAAATGTTGTATCAGCGCCCAAGGGGACAGGTCATTATGCAAAATCCGAAATTGTTGAAATTGGCGGTAAAACAGGTACTGTTCAAGTAGTAAGCCTGACAGATGATGACAGTGAAGTACGGGCAAAACACAGGGATCATGGCTGGTTTATAGCATTTGCCCCGGCTGAAAAGCCTGAGTTAGCGGTTGCAGTGATTGTAGAGCATGGCGGTTCAGGAAGTTCCAGTGCCGCTCCCATCGCAAAACGTATTATAGAGGCATATTATAAAAATGCTGCAGGGTCTGAAGTCGAGGCTGCGCCGAAGAAGGGAGATTTGCTCTGATCATGATTGACAGAAGACTGATTAACAACTTTGACTGGAGCATATTCCTTATTATGATGACCTTATCAGTTATCAGCGTATTTACAATTTATAGTGCTACCCGGCCTCTGTTAGATGATGTTCAGAAGATATATTACATGAAACAGTTTTACTGGATTCTTCTGAGCCTGTTTGCCTTTATCGTGCTTATAAGTATTGATTATAAATGGTATGCCAGGTATGCCTATCTCATTTATGCTGTGGGGATCATTCTTCTTATTGCGGTAGTTATTGCAGGTAAGAAGGGCATGGGTGCTCAGAGGTGGCTTCATTTGGGGTTTTTCTCGTTTCAGCCTTCCGAGTTTTTCAAGATATTTTTTATATTAGCTCTTTCCCGCTACTTTTCAGGTATGAGGCAGGGTGAAAGCATTGGATTTCGTCAGTTGTTTAAAATGCTGCTGATTTTTTTTATATTTCCGGCGGTACTTATTCTTAGACAGCCGGACCTTGGAACCATGCTTATACTGATGTTTTTGTTTATCTCAATGACCTTGACGGCCGGACTGCAGAAAAAGGTGGTCATTACGATAGTTATTGCCGGGATGATAGCGGTTCCTCTTGCCGGCAACTATGTGTGGAAGGGGTTGAAGGGCTATCAGAAGCATCGGATTATAGCATTCATTGATCCTCAGGCAGATCCTCAGGGTATTGGCTACCATATAACACAGTCAAAGATTACTGTAGGGTCGGGCGGCTTTTTTGGTAAGGGTTATATGAAGGGTACGCAGGGACCATACAGGTTTCTGCCGGAAAATCATACAGACTTCATTTTCTCCATCTATGCGGAAGAAAGGGGTTTTATGGGTAGTCTACTATTGTTTTTTCTGTATTTTTTTGTGATCTGGCGTGGGTTTGACACTGCAAAAAAAGCACGTGACAGAGAGGGTTGCTATATGGCTCTCGGGGTGACCTATATGGTTGCGTTTTACTTTTTAATAAATGTTGGAATGACGCTGGGCATGGTCCCGGTGGTAGGTGTTCCTCTTCCGCTGATGAGCTATGGCGGTACAGCCCTGCTCTCGAATTTTATCGCTCTCAGTATTATCGAAAATGTCAGTATGAGAAGGTATGCCCCTTACTATTAAAGTACTTTAGGCACTCCGCTGATTCCTGATATGAAATAATGGTGTCCTATAGGATATAATACGTGTTCAAATTTTTAGACCAATGGAAAAGAGGCAACTAATGTTTAATGTTTTAAAAATGCTGCTAGTAACAGTAGCTTTGTTCAGTGTTGTGTCTGAAGTATATGGTGAAGAGCCTGAAGGGACTGCAGTTAATACTGTTAAGGCTGCAATTGAAGAAGTTCTGGATTTCTTTCCGAATGTTTCCGGAGAGTTGTATGGTATTGAGGGTGAAAAGGCAGAGTTGAAAATAGATGGGACAGTTACGCTGCGTAAAGGTTCCCGACTCTCGGTATTTAGAAAAGGAATTCCCTTTTATCATCCGATTACCAATGAGTTGATCGGGACAACTGAGGATCTTGCCGGCAGGGTTGAAATTGTTGGAAAGAAAGAAGCTGGAGTATATACCTGCAGGTTGATAAGAGGCGAAATCAAGTCTGGAGATATTGCAAGGATTACGGCCACAAAGATAAATATGGCATTTTTTCAGGACCGCAAAGCAGACTGGGCGATATCGGAAAAGTTTTATGCTGATTTAATGAGTTCAGGCAGGTTTGAGCTTGGCGAGGCTTATACCCCTGATTATAATCCTGTGAATCTTTCAAAGCTCGCTAAAGAACTCGGGGCTGAGGTGGTGCTGCTGTTTTCCACTCCGGTCAAAGATGGTTTTAAACACATAAATGCAAGCTTGTTCTGGGCAGAGGATGCGCAGTCATTAACCATGGTTGATGAAGTTATTGTCGGGGGAGTATCCAGGAAATCTATTCCGGGCGATGATCTTATCGCAGAAAGCCTGAAAGGGCTTGAGCCCTGGGCCAGTTTTCGTATTGAGTCCGGCAGGCTGCTTGCGGTCGGGGATGTGGATGGAAACGGTAAGCAGGATGTTGTCATCAGTGATGGTAGAGATATAAGGATCTACAGTGTCGGTGATGAGATTCAGGAAGTCTGGTTTATTAAGGGTGATGCGGAAAATATCCATCTTTCCCTGAATATCCTGGATGTAAACGGTAACGGCAAAGATGAAATATTTGTAACAAGCCTTAAGGGTAACAGTGAGAATGAAGCAGCTATTAGTGATACAGAGCTTAATTCATCCTCAGATTCGGGAGAAGTCAGTTCGTTTGTAATCGAGTATGAAGCTTCTGTCGGTTACAGAAAAATCATAAAGGATATACCTTTTTTTATGAATGTTATGGATGGCCGGCTTCTGATGCAGCATTTTACACGCAGCCTGATATTTGACGGGCCGGTTGCTGAAGGTTCATGGAACGGTACTGAATATGTGAGTTCTTCGTTGCTGAATCTGCCTGATGATGCGAATATATACGGATTTGCTTTTGTTGACTTTGAGGGAGACGGACAGACAGAGGTTATGGCCTATGATGACCTTGGCTTCCTGACGCTTTATGCCAGCTCGGGGAGTTCTTTGTGGAAGAGTGATAAATCTTTCGGGAAATCTGAGAAGACCTTCAGGAAGGCAGATCGTAAAATGGCAAGGTCTGATTCACGCTGGCATGTCAGGTCACGTCTTACCGTGGTGCGGACAAGTTCAGGGGTAGAGGTTGTTACGGTAAAGAAGCAGGCCCTTGTCAATAAAGTCCCCGGCCTGGGTTATAAGGATGCCGAGGTTTTTTCCTTAAACTGGGATGGCGATGAGATGCAGGAAAAACTAATAATGGGAAAGATATCCGGGAGTGTTACTGATTTTCGCTTGAGCGGCACTGAGCTGTTTGTTATTGCCAGGGGTGATATGTTGTCCTTTGTGAAAAATGCGGTATCCGGAGAATTTATTAAGGGTAGTGCTTTGTACTATTACAGGCTAAGCGGAAAATGAAGATCAGGCATGCAGCAATTATCATGGACGGTAATGGCAGATGGGCTCAGAGCAGGGGCTGGTCGCGGATTAAAGGCCACCGTAATGGGGTTAAAAGAGTTAATGAATGCATAGATACTGCTATTGAGATGGGTCTGGAGGCCATAACTTTTTATACCTTTTCCATGGAGAACTGGCAGCGCCCTCCGGCCGAAGTTAATGCCCTTATGAAAATTCTTTCTGCTTACCTTAAAAGTGAGATGAAAAGGCTGAACTCTCTGAATATAGTCTTCAGGGCTGTTGGCAGGATTGACCGTCTGCCTTCTTCTGTACGCAAACTTATAGATCAGTTTGAGGAACTCACGCGCAATAACACCGGACTGATTGTGTCCAGTGCCTTGAGTTACGGGGGGCGGGCAGAGATCGTAGATGCGGTGAAGAAAATGGTGACTGAGGGTATTGAGGTGGAGGCTGTCAGCGAGGAGATGCTGGAATCCCATTTATATACCAAAGGGATTCCTGATCCTGACTTGATAATAAGAACCAGCGGAGAGATGAGACTGAGTAATTTTCTCCTCTGGCAGTCTGCTTATTCTGAGTTTTATTTTACCGATACCCTGTGGCCTGATTTTGGAAGAGACGAGTTTATGAAGGCCGTCAGGGAATACAACGCACGTGACAGACGCTTTGGCGGGCTTTCAAATAAGGCTGAAAAAACCAATTAACCGAATATGAAAAGATTGCAGGTAGACGATCTGCATAGTTAATAAAATCAGTAATTATGGGAAAAAAGAAAAAATTTAATACAAAAAGACATATTGTTGCTGTGCTGGCCCTTCCGGTGCTGCTTTCATATCTATACTTTCTCCCGCCGATGCCTTACTTTATGCTGCTGATTCTGCTTTTAAGTATGATAGCCATATGGGAGTTTTGCGCCATGTATAAGGTGCCGGCCAGGATGTATGTGCCTGCGGTAGCTGCGGGCGGCATTCTGCTTTATGTATCATGTATTTATCCGGCTTATTTTATTCATGCACTTATGTCTGCAATATTTATACTCCTTACACTTAGACTGCTTTTTGACAGGGAACCCTCCGGTTGCATGAACGGAATCGGGCCTGTCTTTACCTCTCTTGTTTATGTTGCCGGTTTTATGAGTTTTCAGTGGTTTTTAAGGACGGGTAATAATGGGCTGGAGTATATTTTTCTTCTTTATGTGACCGTGTGGCTGTCAGACAGTATGGCTTATTATGTTGGTTCATATATGGGTAAACATAAACTCTATCCCACCATCAGTCCTAATAAAACAGTGGAAGGCGCTGTTGGAAGTGTACTGGGCGGGATTATGGGTGCAGTATTGATGAAGGCTGTATTTTCCATTGATACGCTACCCTATATGAGCGCGGCGCTGACCGGTGCGGTGCTTGGATTTACTTCAATGATCGGTGATCTTATTGAGTCCATGTTTAAAAGGGACGCTGGGATAAAGGATTCCAGTAATATTATTCCCGGTCATGGCGGTATTCTGGATAAACTGGACGGGCAGCTTGTCTGCGGTCCGGTGCTATATTTTTTAGTGAGGCATTTTTGAAAAGACTTTCCATTTTAGGCTCAACAGGATCAATCGGCCGCAGCACGCTGGATGTTGTAGCGAGTGAGCCTCAAAATTATAAGGTGGTTGCTCTTGCCGCTGGGAGTAATATCGAACTTTTGGAGCAGCAGATCCGGCAGTTTAATCCGGAAGTCGTGGCCGTCAATGATCCTGCGGCGGCTAAAGAACTCTCAGTCAGGGGACTTGGAGTGGATATTTTACAGGGCCCCGAGGGCCTTATTTCGGCTGCATGTCTGGAAAGTGCGGATATGGTAGTCTCGGCCATAGTTGGCTCTCCCGGTCTTATGCCGACATACAGGGCCATACAGGCAGGTAAGGACATTGCCCTTGCAACAAAAGAGGCACTTGTGATGGCAGGCAGCATTATTATGGCCGAGGCCAAAAAACAGGGAGTGAAAATCCTGCCTGTCGATAGTGAGCATAGTGCTGTATTTCAGTGTCTGGACGGAAGGAATATGGATGAGGTAGACAAAATTATTCTGACAGCTTCAGGGGGTGCATTCCGGGACAGGTCTCTGAAAGATCTGGAAAATGTTACCCCGGCCGAGGCCCTTAAACATCCTAATTGGGAGATGGGCAGGAAGATTACTATAGATTCAGCGACTCTTATGAATAAGGGGCTCGAGGTAATAGAGGCCTACTGGCTTTTTGGTGTCTCGATTGAAAAAATTGATGTCATAATACATCCGCAGAGCATTGTGCATTCGATGGTGAAATTCATAGATGGCAGTATTATCGCTCAGCTTTCTGTACCGGATATGAAGGGACCTATAAGTTATGCCCTTTCATATCCTAAGAGGGGAGCGAGTCGGATCGAGCCGCTTAATCTTGCAGAAGTCGGTACTCTGACATTTCAGGAACCGGATCTGCTGAAATATCCTGCCCTGAATATTACCTTTGATGCCTTAAGGGCGGGGGGGACAATGCCCTGCGTTTTAAATGCCGCAAATGAAGTGGCGGTGGAGGCCTTTCTTAATAATGTTATATCTTTCAGGGGCATTTCCCAGCTGGTTTCTGATACAATGGCTGTTCATGAAGTGTTGCCTGGTGACTCTATTGAGGAGGTCATTCAGGCCTCTGAATGGGCAAAAAAACGTGCAGAAGCCTTTATTGGTTTATGAAAATGATTTCTATGGAGACTATTTAATATGATGATACTTTGGGCAGTTATACTTTTTGGCATACTTATCTTTTTTCATGAGCTTGGACACTTTATTGTTGCTAAGCTGGTAGGGGTCAAGGTCCTGAAATTTTCTCTTGGTTTCGGACCAAAGATAATAGGGAAAAAAATAGGTGATACTGAATATCTCCTGTCTGCAATTCCTTTAGGCGGTTACGTCAAGCCGCTTGGGGAGGAAGTGGGTGAGGAGATGTCTGAGGAGGACAAGCCCAGGGCCTTTAACTATCAGCCTGTCTGGAAGAGGGCTGCCATTGTCATTGCCGGGCCCATTTTTAATCTTGTTCTGGCATACCTGATTTTTGTCGTATTTCTTAGTATGAATATACCTATTAATATCCCGGAGCTCGACAGTATAACAACCACTATAGAAGGCGTGGTTGAGGATTCTCCGGCAGCAGCGGCCGGTCTTATGCCCGAAGATATTATTGTTTCCATTGAGGGGGAAGATGTCAGGGACTGGAATGATATGGCCGAGACCTTTTCCGCCAGCCCAGGAAAGACCTTAAAGCTGGGCGTGAAAAGGGGTGAAGAGATCCTCGATATGCAGGTAACGCCGGAATCAAAGACAGTGAAAAACGAGCAGGGGGAGGAGTCTCAGGTTGGAAGGGTTGGAGTCTCCAAGAAATTTAATTTTAAGACTATAGAAAGTTCAGGCATACTGCAGGCTCCCATAAAGGGTCTGGAGGCAGTGTACGAGTGGTGCGCCCTTACAATTGAAGTAGTAGTGAAACTGTTTAGCGGTGGAGTCTCTGCCAAACAGGTCGGCGGACCTATTCTTATTGTAGATGCCGCAGCTAAGGCCGCAGCTATAGGTGCCTTTGCTTATTTTAATTTTATCGCAATTATCAGCATAAACCTCGCTGTACTCAATCTGCTTCCGGTACCGGTACTGGATGGCGGGCACATCGTGTTTTTTATTATAGAAGGGATTATGGGTAGGCCTCTGAGTGATAAGTTTCAGGAAAATGCCAACAGGATCGGCATGTCTCTTCTGTTTATGCTTATCGCCTTTGTCTTTTACAATGATATTGTCAGGATAGTTTTGCCGTGGTTTCAAAAGACTTTTATGAGTCAGTAGGCATTTTATGTATCCCGACCCGGTGTTAGAGACTCGCCTATCCGCCGGAGGGGTAGTGTTTAGAGTAAGCAATGAAGAATACGCTGCGCCGGATGACGCCGTTGAAGTTCTTCTTATACGAGTTTCCGGAAAAGCAGTCTGGGGTATTCCCAAGGGTGCTATTGAAAAAGGTGAGAGTCCAGAGACGGCGGCTTTGAGAGAGGTTCGTGAGGAAACCGGTGTTAGTGCTGAGATTGCTGCATCTATAGGTGATATTTCATACGGCTTTTTTCTCAGAGACAGCACGTGCAGGGTCAGTAAAACAGTACACTTTTATCTTATGAAATATCTTTCCGGGAGCACTTTGGACCATGATCATGAGGTAGATGAGGCTGCCTGGATGAAGATTGAGGCAGCGCTTGGTGTGATGACTTATGCCAGTGAGCGGGATATAATGAAAAAAGCCAGGGTAATGATTCACAAACTTATATAAAAGATTCAGTTGTAAAAATTAGTAATGCCGTAGATTACATTGACAAATTATATATACAAGGAGCACAGAATGAACATAACACAGAAATTAATATCATCCCATCTTGTTTCAGGCAATATGAAGACCGGTGAGGAGATCGCCATATCAATAGATCAGACGCTTACCCAGGACGCAACCGGCACTATGGCATATCTTGAATTTGAGGCCATGGGCATACCCAGGGTCAGGACAAAACTCTCGGTAAGTTATGTTGACCATAATACCCTGCAGAGCGGTTTTGAAAATGCTGATGACCACAGGTTTCTGCAGACCATTGCCGCTAAATACGGGATATACTTTTCACGTCCCGGAAACGGCATATGTCATCAGGTCCATCTGGAGAGATTTGCGAGGCCGGGGCAGACCTTGCTCGGCTCTGACAGTCATACTCCTAATGCAAGCGCTGTGGGTATGTTGGCAATAGGTGCCGGCGGACTGAATGTCGCGCTTGCGATGGCCGGAGAGCCTTTCTGGCTGGACATGCCTAAGGTATTGAATGTAAGACTTTCTGGTAAACTTACACCTGGAGTCACAGCGAAAGATATTGTCCTGGAAGTTCTGAGACGCCTTACGGTTAAGGGCGGTGTAGGCCGGGTAATAGAATATACAGGTGAAGGTGTTGCAGCCCTCACCGTACCGGAGCGTGCCACTATAACAAATATGGGCGCTGAACTGGGTGCTACTTCATCGGTGTTTCCATCTGATCAGCAAAC
Source organism: Nitrospira sp. (assembly GCA_016784355.1). Classification (GTDB taxonomy): domain Bacteria; phylum Nitrospirota; class Thermodesulfovibrionia; order UBA6902; family UBA6902; genus JACNKH01. The sequence continues at coordinate 27,272 of JADHUV010000020.1, forward strand.
ACTCGCATTTTTTAAGGCACAGCAGCGCGAAGGAGACTGGCAGGAATTGCTGGCTGATGCAGATGCTGAATATGATGAAGAAATTAATATTGATATCTCTAAGCTGGGACCGCTTCTGGCGACACCTTCAAGTCCTGACAATATCAAACCGGTGGAAGAACTGGGGCAGATTCCGGTACGCCAGGTATGCATAGGCAGTTGTGTAAATTCATCCTATTCCGATCTAATGCTTGCGGCGCAGGTACTTAAGGGTAAGAAAATTCATAAGGATGTGAGTCTTGCAATCAGTCCGGGATCGAGGCAGACGCTGCAGATGATATCAGAAAATGGAGCACTTACCGAGCTCGTATCAGCAGGTGCAAGGATACTGGAGAGTACCTGCGGTCCCTGTATTGGAATGGGGCAGTCTCCGCCTACCGGAGCAGTCTCCCTCAGGACCTTTAATCGTAACTTTCCAGGAAGGAGCGGGACCCCTAATGACAGATCATATCTCTGCAGTCCGCTTACTGCAGCAGTCTCGGCCCTGACCGGCATGATCACTGATCCGCGTGACTCAATCAAGGAGTCAGCAGTGTCCGGCATTCCGGAGAATTATATAATTGATGATTCCATGATAGTCCCCCCTCTGGAGGACTCTTCAGGTGTTATAATAGAAAGAGGCCCGAACATTAAGCCTTTTCCAATTCGTAAACCGCTGGAAGAATCTCTGAAGATCAAGCTTATATTGAAGGTCGGTGACAATATTACAACTGATGATATAATGCCTGCGGGTGCAAAAATACTGCCCCTGCGTTCTAATATCCCGGCAATATCCGAGTATGTTTTTTCCAAGGTAGATTCTACCTTTTCTTCAAGGGCAAAGGAGGCCGGGGGCGGTGTAGTTTTAGGCGGGAATAATTATGGACAGGGTTCCAGCCGGGAGCATGCAGCTTTGGCGCCTATGTATCTCGGGATCAAGGTTGTGCTGGCAAAGTCCTTTGCCCGCATTCACAAGGATAACCTGATAAATTTCGGGATTATTCCTCTTGAGGTTCAGCCTTTTGTCTATGACGAGCTTCAGCAGGGTTCAGAGTTGGAGTTTCCTGCGCTCGCTGCAGAGGTCAGGGATGCCGGAAGTATTACGTTTAAAGACCTTAAGACAGGCAGATCTTATTCAGCACCCCATGGTCTTACCCAGCGTCAGCGGGAGATGGTTCTTGCCGGGGGAATGCTTAATTACATTAAGAGTCAGGTAAAGCGTTAGATATTATATAGAGTATGAAGCAGTTGCTTCAGATGATATTATTTATATGGAGGACCTGTTATGAAAGTGTACTCTGTTGTCGCTATAAAAAAGCACATTACTTTATTTTCTCTTCTGTTTATAAGCCTGATCTTTTCATCCTGTGAGCTTCAGAAACCTGTGAAAATAGGTTATGTTGGCGGATTGACAGGCCGGGTAGCCGGTCTCGGCATTGCGGGCAGGGATGGTGTGATGCTGGCTGTGGAAGAAGCTAATAAAGAAAACGGTATTAATGGAAGATCAGTCAGCTTGATTGTGAAGGATGATAAACAGGACGTTGAAACCGCTGTCAGGGTTGATAACGAGCTTATACAGGAAGGTGTTGCTGCAATTATCGGGCATATGACAAGCTCGATGTCCATTGTTGGTGCAGACATTGCTACTAAGCACAAGGTTTTGATGCTAAGTCCCACTACGAGCACGAATGAACTGACAGAAAAGGATGATTATTTCTTCAGGCTCTACCCCGCGAGCGCCATATCGGCAAAAAAGCTGGCTCTGCATGCTTACAATGAAATGAAAACAAAAAGTATTACGGTTCTCTATGACATGAAGAACAAGGCGCATACTGAGAGCTGGTATCTGAGTTTTAAAGACTATTACGAGGCTGCCGGCGGCTCTATAGCGGCGGCGGAGACCTATGTCTCAGGCTCGGATGTGAAATTTATTGATATAGCCAGAAAGATTGCAGCTACTGATACAGCAGGGGTATTTATTATCGCCAATGCCATAGATACTGCAATGCTTTGCCAGCAGTTAATCAAGATAAACTGGAACAGGCCTATTATTACCAGTGAGTGGTCCGCTACTGAAGAGCTGCTGGAGTTCGGGGGTAAGACTGTGGAAGGGATACATTTCTATCATACTTATGATAATCAGGATGACAGTCCCGATTTTCTGAGATTTCGCCGTGCCTTTAAAGACAGGTTCGGATATGACGCAGGCTTTGCGTCTGCCCATGCCTATGACTCTGCCAGGGTTATTATTGCTTCACTGCGAAAAAACGCTGATCCTTCAAAGCTGAGAGAGACCATTACTGATACTGGGATTTTCATGGGACTTCAGGGAGAGTTAAACTTTAATCGTTATGGAGACATTGATAGAAAGCATATATTGATGACTATACATAACGGCAAATTTCAGGCTATTTAAAAGATGCCAGGCAAACACAGTCTGATTCGCGATATATTTATTCGTCTTGTCCTTGCAGTATCTATTCCTATTATTCTGCTGGGTTCTTTATCTTATGTTTATATCAGCAGTAAGACTGCAGAGAATATAGGCACGAAAAATGAACTTCTTGCCAATGCGGTCAGCGGCGATATCAGAGGTGTTCTTGGAGAGCCTTATACAATCCTTCGGGAGCTCGTTACAATCCTCTCGACGTATGGACATGATGATTATGAGATTAACAGATACCTTGATGCAACGGTAAAAAACACAGGGTATTTTGAGTCTATTCTGCTCCTTGATGAGAAGGGGATGGTCTTAAATTACGGGCTGTCTGAGAATCTCTCAGTCAGGCGGGATGATTTCCTCGGCATGGATCTTTCCGGTTTGAAACATTTCCAGGAGGCCACCTATAAAGGCAAAGCCATATGGTCGGATATCTTTTTATCCCCTCTTACCGGGCAGACATCACTTTCAGTTTCTATACGTTATGGTAACAATGTCCTTATGGGCAGTTTCAGTATTGAGCATTTGCACGAGTTTACAAAAAGATTTAATGAAGGCGAAAATATTATTACATCTATTGTGGATCGCAGGGGAGTACTGATTTTTCATCCTGACAAAAGTATCCTTGAGCAGCATCTCAATTTCAGTAATATCCTCCCTTTACGTTTGGGTATGAAAGGATCGTACGATACCCATCCGTATGATTTTAATGGGGTTAAATATATCGGCAGTGTCTCTGCCGTAACTGAGACCGGGTGGACAGTTCTGATATCACAAAAGTATGAAAATGCATACGCACCGCTTACAAGGCTGAGAAATATGTTTACGGCAGTAATGCTAAGTATGCTGGTGATTGTGGCCCTTATTGCAAGAGTTGTTTCCAGGTCTATAACGAGGCCGCTTATGCATTTGAGGGACAGCGCCAGATTAATAGCCGGCGGTCAATATGAGATGTCTATACCCGAGCAGGAACACTCTGATATGGAAGAACTGGCTTCCGGTTTCAGAAATATGGCCCTTGCCATAAAAGCCCGTGAAGAACAGCTTAAGATAAACGAGGAAAAGTTTCGTACGCTCGTGGAATCAGTGAAAATTGTACCATGGAAGATGAATGTCGAGAATATGAAATATACGTATATGGGGCAGCAGGTTGAGGAACTGACAGGCTATCCTGCCGATACCTGGACGGATCTTGAGATTTGGAAAGAGCGTATTGCGGAAGAAGATCGGGAGGAGGCAGTTGTAAATTGCAGCAGCGCCATGAAGACAGGGGCAGATCATGAGTTTGAATATCGCATGCGGACGGTGGATGGGCGTGTTATATGGGTAAGGGATATAGTTTCAGTAATCAGTGGAGATAACAGATCAAGGGAAATTGCCGGCTTTATGATAGATATTACGGTACAGAAGGAATCTGAGGAAGCAGTGCGTCTTTCAGCAGAGAAGTTTTCCAAGGCCTTTAGCCTAAGTCCTGTTTTTATGATTATAAGCTCACTGGAGGAGGGCAGGTTTCTCGATGTGAACAACGCTTTTCTTCAGAGCAGCGGCTACACTCGGGAGGAAGTAATCGGAAGAACCGCCCTTGAGTTAGGAACATGGGTAGATCTTGCTGATCGGGCAATGGTAGTCGAAACCCTTAAGCGTGAAGGGGTAATCAGGAATTTTGAGAGCAGTATGCGCAATAGATCAGGGCAGGTCATGCAGGTATTGTTTTCTGCGGAGTTAATTGAGATAGATGGTCAGCAATACATACTTGCAGTAACTCTAGATATTTCAGAACATAAAAAACTGCAGGATGAATTAATGCATTCTCAGAAGATGGAGGCCGTGGGTCAGCTGGCAGGGGGTGTTGCCCATGAGTTTAATAATATCCTGACTGCAATAATAAATAATGCATTCCTCCTTAAGAAAAAAACACCGGAAGGCAGCGAAACCTTATCAAGAATAAACAAGATCCAGGAGCTATCGGAGAGTGCCGCCAGGATTGCAGGGGAGCTCCTTACCTTCAGTCGAAAACAGGCGCTTGCCCTTATTCCTATTAATCTTAATCAGACAATCAGGAATATCGAGACTCTGCTGAAGGATTTTATTGAAGAAAATATAGATTTCCGGATCAGGCTGACGGACGGGGAGCCGGTGATCCTTGCTGACCGTTCGCAGATCGAGCAGATATTGGTAAATTTGGCTACGAACGCAAGGGATGCTATGCCGGATGGAGGGACACTCTCAATAATCACTGAAAGTGTGATTATAGATGATGATTTTATAAGTGCGAATGGCTTTGGCAGACCTGGAAAGTATGCTCTGCTTATCGTATCAGATACCGGCACCGGCATTGATGAGGATATTCAGCAAAAAATATTTGATCCTTTCTTTACTACAAAAGAAATAGGTAAGGGTACTGGACTAGGGCTATCCATTATTTATGGAATAATAGAGCAGCACAAGGGTTTTATTGAGCTATCGAGTAAAGCTGATGAGGGCGCTGAGTTTAGAATCTATCTTCCTGAAATTAAGGGATTAGTAGAAGTTGCAAGTTATGAAGAGACGACAGTGTCTGAGGGGAAGTCAGAAACAATATTGCTGGCTGAAGATGAAATTTCTGTCAGAGACTCTGTAAGGATGCTGCTTGAAGAGTATGGCTATAAGGTCATAGAGGCGGTGGACGGTCATGAGGCTTTTGATATCTTTCAAAAGCGAGCAGAGGAGATAGATCTTGTTATTCTGGATGTGATAATGCCAAGAATGAATGGGAAAGAAACATTCGATGCGATTAAAAATATTCGCCCGGATGTGAAGGTAATATTTACCAGCGGGTACTCGATGGATCTTGTTAAGGATAGGGGCCTGGCGGGTGTTAATATTCCGTTTATATCAAAACCCGTGTCCCCGGAAGAGCTGCTTGCAAAGATAAGAAACGTTCTGAACGGATAGAGCTACTTGTCTTAAGATCATTCATTTATAGTGTCTTAAATTACTAATACAGTCTTCCCCTTTCCCATTTCCCCACTACGTCACTCTATGTCATAGTGCCTGCGGTACGATAGTACATAACATAAAAACGGAGGTTACAATGACAAACAGAAGAAACATCCTGAAATCCTTTTTATTCATCCCTGCAGCCATGCTCCTGCCCGCGTCCCTCAGAAAAAAAACAACATCCCACGCACGCCTGATACCCTTTCTCGAAACAAATCTTGCCGGCTTTAAATACTACAGAGGCTACGAGATCAGCGATCGGATCAGGACCGGCGAGAGGCTTAATCTTGTGCGCGAACCCTCAAACCCGTACGACTATGATGCCGTGCAGGTATTCAGGGGACGTGACAAACTCGGATATATCCCTAGAACTGAAAGCTCCACCGTGGCGCAGATGATGGATCGAGGGGTACAGTTGACTGCGAGGATACAGAGGATTAGCGGGGTGGATAATATGGACAGGGAAATATATTTAGAGGTGGAAATGCAGGTGTAGTTGTTGCTGATAAGAAATCAATTGTGGCATACTTATCAATCGCACGAGGGGTGCGAAAGCACGGCTCTATTATCAATGACAATATTTCAAATGGGGGGATAAATGTCAGATACACAAATTGCTGTATTCAACAGTAAGCAGATCAGAAAAATTATTCATAACGATGAGTGGTGGTTTTCAGTTGTAGATGTATGTGGAGTCCTTACAGAAAGTGTTGATTCGGGCGCATATTGGCGCAAATTAAAACAAAGACTTAATAAAGAAGAAAGTCAGATCGTGACATTTTGTCACGGACTGAAACTGCCGGCCTCAGACGGTAAGAGATATATGAGCGACTGTGCCAACACTGAAGGGATTTTCCGCATAATCCAGTCCATCCCTTCTCCTAAAGCAGAACCCTTCAAGCGCTGGCTCGCCAAGGTAGGTTATGAACGCGTCCAGGAAATTGATGATCCGGAGCTTGCCACAAAGCGGACACGTGCATTATACAAGGCAAAAGGCTATTCCGACGACTGGATAGAAAAGCGAATGCGCGGCATTGCTATACGGGAGGAGCTTACCGATGAGTGGAAGAAGCGGGATGTTAAAGAGAAAAAAGAATATGAAATACTTACTGCTGAGATTGCAACAGCAGCATTTGGTGTGACACCTAGTCAACATAAGAATATCAAAGGCCTCCAGCGCCAGAATCTCAGGGATCATATGACTAATCTTGAACTGATTTTTTCAATGCTGGGTGAGGCAGCAACGACTGAGATAACACGTGTTGATGATGCTCAGGGGTTTAAGGAAAGTAAGACGGCAGCCCGTAAGGGCGGAGAAGTAGCTGGTACAGCTCGCAAGGATCTGGAGAAGAAGACCGGGAAGCGGGTTGTTTCGGGTGAGAATTATTTGACGGTGGCGGAGAGTAAGAAGAGATTGAAGGGGGACTAGGAGAATCTTATGGACTATTATGCACATTCCGAAAATAGACATGATAAGAAACATACATTATCAACTCACCTGCACAAAACTGCGAAACTTGCAGAATCATTTGCCTGCAAAGAAAGCTATAAGAAAATTTTCAAAATTACTGGTCTTCTGCATGATCTAGGCAAATATCAACCAGACTTCCAGACATACCTTGCTAATGGAGGTGTGCGCGGCAGTGTTCCTCATGCGTCTTGGGGTGCTGGATATGCAAGACTGCTCAGACTTCTTGAAGCTTCAATTGTAATTGATGGCCACCATAAAGGTATGCCTGATGCTTCTGCATGGCGAAGTGATACTGAACCATTCAAGAGAGGGGATGTGCTAGAATTTCAGGACATTATAAATGCCTTTCTAAAAGATGCAGAAATTACCGAAACAGATATTAACAATTTAGAATTACCGTTATTTACGGACCTTTCACAACGTGAAGTCTTTATCAGATACCTTTTTAGCGCTTTAACCGATAGCGACTGGCTTTCTACAGAAGAGCATTTTGATGAAGATAAATTTAATGTGCGCATCGGCGATGCTTTGCCTGTAGAAATAATGATAGACAAATTAGAGGATGAATTCTTAAAGAGATCCAAAGTTGGCGAAATTAACATACTTAGGAATATTGCCCGTGATCAGGTTGTCAATAATGCTGATATGCCGTGTGGAATTTATTCATTAGCCCTTCCAACCGGCATGGGCAAGACCCTTACATCATTAACTTGGGCTTTGAGGCATGCGAAGAAGCATGAGTTGAAACGAATAATAATTGTCCTTCCCTATATAAACATCATAGACCAGACAGCGCAGACTCTGAAAGATATATTTGGGGAAGAATGGGTTTTAGAACATCATTCAAATTACAATGAGGATAACTCCGGAAATGGCGAAGAGTCGGAAAGTTGTACTCCTCTAAAGAAACGCAGAGAACTGGCGTGTGAAAACTGGGATTATCCTATTGTTGTTACGACAACTGTACAGTTTTTTGAATCACTATTCAGCAATAGGGCATCTAAATGCCGCAAGGTACATAACATAGCGGAATCTGTAGTTATATTTGATGAAGTTCAGACACTGCCTAAAGATGTGATATTGCCTACACTGACAATGCTTAAAGATGTTCAGCAGGTCATGAAAACATCGTTTCTGTTTTGCACGGCAACACAACCAGCTTTTGAAAAAAGACCGGGTTTTAACGGCATAGATAATATTCTCCCTTTGATTAATGACGTTACCGCCCTTTATGAGAAAACAAAGCGAGTGGAGTACTGTCTGCTGAATGATTTAACTCCAATAGATAACAGTATACTGCTTGAGTCAGTAATGAAAACCGGACATTCAGCGCTCGTAATATTTAATACAAAAAAGGCTGCACTTGAGTTTTATAGTATAGTTCAGGATCTTGGAGCGTGGGAAAAGAAGTACCATCTTTCAACATCAATGTGTCCTGCTCACAGAAAGGGGGTAATTAAAGATATCAGGGATGATCTCGATGGAAAGAGGAGCATCCTGGTCGTCTCTACGCAGCTTATTGAAGCTGGAGTTGACTTTGACTTTCCTGTAGTATTTCGAGCAATGGCCCCGCTTGAATCTATCATTCAATCTGCAGGACGCTGTAATCGAGAAGGGAAATTGGGTGAAATGGGCGGGCGTGTCTTCTTGTTTAAATTGCAGGATAGCAGTATGCCTGATAAAACTTATGCAGCATGCGCCAGTCATGCAGAAGAATTTATCAAACAGGACATCAACAGGTTGCACGACCACAACATATTTAATGAGTACTATGCACAGGTAATACAATTATATGTTGATCCTGACAGGTTCAATATCAATGAAGTTCGTAATAAGTTCAATTACAAAACAGTGAATGATAGTTACCGAATTATAGATAGCACTGCTGAAGGCTTGTATATGTACAATTACAACGAAGAAAGCCGACAGTTATTCCATTCGCTTGAGTACAAGGAATTTCTGTCTAAAGATGATTATAGAAAAATGCAGGCATATACCGTACAGGCATACAAACATTTTATTTTAAAAAACAGCGGAATGTGTAAAACAATGCCTCAGGGTTTTATGGTGTGGTATGGCAATTATGATACTAAAACAGGTATTTCATTAACCCCGATTGAGGCTGATAAATTAGTCGTTTAATAAGGAGGTATATATGCTCGATGACCGAATAGTAAGAGTCAAAGTAACAGGCAGATTTGCTTGCTTTACCAGGCCGGATCTTAAAGTTGAGCGCATGACTTATCCATGCATGACCCCATCCGCAGCGCGCGGCATCCTTGACTCAATTTTGTGGAAGCCGGAATTTCAGTGGTATGTGAGACGAATATTAGTCTTGAACCCGGTCAAATTCACTACGATAAAACGTAATGAGATTAATTCAAAACAAGGACGCAGTCCTATCGTGATTGAAGCAAAGCGAACTCAACGTAACAGCGTTGTCTTAAAGGATGTTGCCTATATCATTGAAGCGTCAATATATCAGAAGGAGAGGACTGATAAAAACAGACCTGAAAAATACATTGGAATGACTACAGGTAAAGAGGGAATGTTCCCGCGCCGTGTTAAGAAAGGGCAATGCTGGCGACGGCCGTATCTTGGGACACGTGAATTTGCCGCAGAGTTTATGGAGCCAGACGGGACGGAGCAAGTTATAAAAGAAATCATTCCGATTGGTAGCATGCTATTTGATATGTTTTACGATGCAAATGGAAAACCTCAACCGCTTTTCTTTCATGATGTTGCCATACGCAATGGTGTGCTGGATTGCGAAGTTCCCGAGAATGACAAAATGATGCAGTCCAGTCATATTCAGCTGCCAATAGACAGCGAACTATCTGCCTCAGTATACGAGTTTAATCAGCGGGAAGAGGAGGCGGCATCATGATTAAAGAATTGAGTGAGTTTGGGAAAACTATTCGTGGACAGAACCCGCAACAAGAATGGATGCACAATGCCTTGAAGGAAGAACCAATTTCGATGGAGCTCGTTATAAGAGAAGATGGCAGTTTTTATAAATTTGAATTATTTGAAAAGAAAATGACTATTGCGGAAGCGATAAACGCGAAAAAAGGGAAAGCCAGGTTATTACTTGACAAGGCAGAAGAGATTCTATGCTATGGCGACAATAAATCAAAAAAGAAACACGAATTGTTTTTGTCAAAATTAGAACCTTATAAAGCGCTGGTCGACATGGCCCCGGTTTTAGCATTTTATGGTCAGAATAAAAGTGATGGTGTAGAAAAAGCATTGGAAGAATTTGAAATCGCCATCCCTGATGAGAAAAACCGAACAGGGAATATTGGATTTCGCATTCAGGGATGTAGTGAAAGGATTCACGAAAAAACAGCGATAAGACAGGCAATAATTGATATATACGAAACAGCTCAGAAGAAACTATTACTAAAGAATCAAAAGCAATGTTCGCTCTGTGGTAAAAGTGATTATCCTGTTGAAGATATTCCTCACGGCATGGTTAAAAAAGTGCCTGAAGGACAGTCAAGTGGGTGTGCATTAGTTTCATACAATGAAAATGCTTTTGAGTCATATGAGCTGAAAGGGAATAATAATTCTTCAATTTGCACAAATTGTGCCAAAGCTTATGTTGAGGGACTCAATACTCTGTTGTCATCGGGGAATGAGATTGTGGTCAAGAGTACGACGGGGAAAGAGAAAAAGGTTTTTCGGTATAGCAACCGGAAGAATTTTGGAAAAGATACGGCTATGGTTTTTTGGACACGCAAGAATAGTAAATTACCAGAAATTGACCAGCTTGAAGCTCCTGATCCTGATGATGTTGCAAGATTAATCGAATCAGTAACATCAGGTACTGAAAGAGATAGCAGATATCATGAGCCGGACCAGTTCTATTCATGTACGCTTTCTGGTTCTGCGGCGCGTATAGCGGTGCGGGACTGGATAGAAACTAGCCTTTTAGATTTCCGCAAGGCTATAGCAAAATGGTTTCAGGATATAGCAATTGATGAATACAATGGAGATTTAAAGAAAACCAAAATACATTATGCGCGGCTGTATGATCTGGCAAGGAGCTGCCAGAGAACAAATGAGGATGGTAAGACTGACAAACAGGATGCATCGTTAGCGAGAGTGGCTATGTTTTTGTGGAACGGAGCATTAAATAATACTACTCCGCCACTCTGGATATTAACAAAAGTACTCCAGAGGGCGCGTTTGGACAAGTATGGCGTTACCGCTGACAGGGCGGCATTGATAAAACTTATATTAAATCGACATAACAAAGGGGGTGAGTTTATGATTTCTGAAAAGATTGAAGAGGGCAGCAGACCGACAGCGTATATTTGCGGACAAATATTTGCCAAAGTAGAAAGCATTCAGTATGCCGCTTTAAAAGACCTGAATGCAGGAATAAGGGAAAGGTATTTTACATATGCAATGACTTTGCCTGCATCTGCATTTGGACGGATATTTGACCTGAATTCAAAACACTTCACAAAGCTAAAGAGTGAGAAACCAGGGCTTGCTATCACTCTGGACAAGGAACTTCAGGAGTTATGCAAGGATGTTGACATTAACAGTTTTCCGGCTACGTTTTCATTAGAGCAAAAGGGCCAGTTCGCTATCGGATATTACCAACAGAAACAAAAACAGTTCAAATCATCAAAAAATAAAACAGAGGAGGAATAACATGAGTGAAGCAATAAAGAATCGGTATGATTTTGTATTTCTGTTTGATGTGAAAGATGGCAATCCAAACGGTGACCCGGATCAGGTGAACCTGCCGAGAGCAGATGCTGAGGACCAGCACGGACTTGTAACTGACGTTTGTATCAAGAGGAAAGTCAGGAACTATGTCATGTTAGAAAAAGAACTTAAGCCACCTTATGACATATTTATCAGGGAAGGACAGGTGTTAAATAAGATTATTGATTCTGCCAAGGGTGATGATATTCACAATAGGCAAACCGCTTTATGTGGATCGTACTTTGACATAAGGACGTTTGGAGCTGTGTTATCGACTGGAGATAAAGGTGCCGGAACTATCCGTGGGCCAGTGCAGTTTACATTTTCGCGTTCAGAGGATCGGATATACCAGGCAGAACATTCAATAACAAGGTGCGCTGTTACAACCGAAGCAGATGCCAAGAAACAGGAAAAAAGAGAACATGCATCAACATTTGGTCGTAAAGCTACAGTACCGTATGCACTGTACCGTATGCATGGTTTTGTTTCTGTGGTTGATGCAAGAAAAACTGGTTTTTCTGAAGATGATTTGAAACTCCTCTGGAAATCTCTAGTGAATGCATTTGAGAATGATCGGGCTGCTGCACGAGGAGAAATGAATCCGAGAAAATTGGTTATCTTTAAACATGAGAGTCACCTGGGCAATGACCTGTCCGGCAGGTTGTTTGACCGTGTTACAGTAGCTAAGAATGGTGATTTGCCAAGAAAGTTTGATGATTATAGGGTTGCTGTTAATAGAGATAATCTTCCATCGGGCATTGAAGTTAATGAGTGGCCGGAAAACAATGTGTTTTAAGGGGAATTTCAGTGACTGACAACAAAACTCCAAAAATCATCCCCCCACACGGGGGATACCAGGATCTCCAGTCCTACAAAATGTCGGAGATCGTCTATGACGCGACAGTTGTATTCTGCAACCGCTTCATCAACATCCGCTCCCGTACCCATGACCAGATGGTTCAGGCGGCACGAAGCGGGAAGCAGAATATTGCTGAGGGTAGTATGGCATCCGGCACATCCAGGAAGTTCGAGATGAAGCTCGTCAGTGTGGCGCGGGCCAGCCTTGAGGAGGTGCTTCTGGACTTTACAGACTATCTGAGGCAGAAGGATCTTCCCCTTTGGACAAAGGAACATCCAAAAGCAGAAGAAGTCAGGAAACTCTGTTACCAACAGAATAGGTCCTATAAGACTTATAAGCCCTATTTAGAAGAGTCGCCACCAGAGGTGGCGGCTAACACCATGGTCTGTCTTATCCATCAGACAAACTATCTGCTGGATAAACAGCTAAGATCTCTGGAGCAGGCTTTTCTGAAGGATGGCGGGTTTACAGAGAGGCTGTACCAGGCGCGATCACAATCGCGCAAAAGGAAATAGGTCTTATATGACTTATAGGCCCTATAACGAGGAAGACTTAATTCCGCTTTCAGCTCTACAGCACCTCCTGTTCTGTGAGCGGCAATGTGCTCTCATCCATATTGAACAGGCCTGGGCTGAAAATATGCTGACTGCTGAAGGAAAAATCATGCATGAACGCGTGGACTCATCCAGTTCTGAATCTAGGGGAAAGATTCGCATTGAGTCCAGTGTACCCTTACGATCACTGCGACTTGGGCTTGTCGGCAAGGCTGATATAGTTGAGTTTCATAAAAGAGATAGTCAATGGCATCCTTTTCCGGTGGAATACAAACGTGGGGCGCCCAAGATCAATAACTGTGATAAAGTTCAGCTATGTGCTCAGGCTATCTGCCTGGAAGAGATGCTTAATGTATCCATTACCAGTGGTGCTCTATTCTACGGCAGTACAAGGAGGCGTGAGGATGTTGACTTCAATCAGTCACTAAGATCTGAAACTGAAGAAGCAGCACTCAGGGTGCATGAACTTATAGAAGGTGGGATAACTCCTGAACCAGTTAAAGGTAAACACTGCAAGAGCTGCTCATTGGTTGAAATATGCATGCCCGATGTTTGCGGAATTAGCGGGAAGGTTAGTCAATATTTAAACCGGATTGTTAATGATCTCGAGGCAGGCTCATAGGGGGCATACTTAAATGAAAAAACATTTCAATACATTGTTCGTTACGACTGCCGGAGCTTATCTATCAAAAGAAGGCGAAACTGTTGTTGTAAAAGTTGATGGAGATATTCGTCTCCGTATTCCTATACATACAATCGGCGGGATTGTCTGTTTTGGTCAAGTGAGCTGCAGTCCATTCTTAATGGGTTTTTGTTCCAAGAACAATGTTGCGGTGAGTTTTCTGAGTGAATATGGCCGCTTTCTGGCAAAGGTTCAAGGACCTGTCTCCGGCAATGTTCTACTTAGAAGAGAGCAGTACAGAAAGGCAGATGATGATAATGCATCAGTAGCAATTGCCAAGTCAGTTTTAACAGGTAAACTGTTTAATGCCCGGACAGTATTGAAGCGATTTGTGCGTGATCACTCTGACAAGCCCAATATAGATCTGGTAGAGAAAACGGCAAAACTGCTGGAGTCATCTTTAAGACGTTTACAGTCAGAATCATCTCTTGATATATTGCGCGGGATTGAAGGTGATGCTGCCCATATTTATTTCAGTGTATTTGATCATCTGATAACCTCGCAAAAGGAACATTTCTTTTTTAAGGATCGCAATCGACGCCCTCCATTAGACAGAGTAAACTGCCTGCTGTCGTTCATATATACAATAGTAATGCACGATGTCCGCTCTGCACTTGAGACTGTTGGCCTTGACCCTGCGGTTGGTTATTTACACAGAGACAGGCCTGGACGCTATGGACTTGCACTGGACATGATGGAAGAGTTCAGACCTTTTTTGGCGGACAGGCTGGTTCTCTCGCTTGTTAATTTAGGCAAAGTGAATGGCAAAGGATTTGATGAAAAGGAAAATGGAGCTATCCTTATGGATGATGATACAAGAAAAGAAGTTATTGTCTCATATCAAAACCGGAAGCAGGATGAGATAATGCATCCGTTCCTGAATGAGAAAGTGACCATTGGTCTGATATTTCATATTCAGGCGCAGCTACTCGCGAGACATATTAGAGGAGACCTTGAGGCTTATCCACCATTCGTATGGAAGTGAGGGAGTGTTATGTTTGTATTAATTAGTTATGACGTGGCAACGAGTACCGAAACAGGCCAGAAGAGATTGCGGCGGGTAGCGCGCGCGTGCCTGGATTATGGGCAGAGAGTGCAATACTCAGTATTTGAATGTATTGTCGATCCTGCGCAATGGACTTTCTTGAAAGAACGCCTTATAAGTGAGATAGATGAAGAAAAAGATAGTTTACGGTTTTATTTCCTGGGTTCAAACTGGCAGAAAAAAGTAGAGCAGGTTGGCCTGAAGAAGGCACCTGATCAGGAAGGTCCGTTAATTATTTAATTACCTTGCGAACCTTAAGCTCACATAAAATTCCAGAGAAGGTTCGCATTGATGTTTTTTTAATTATAAAACTGATAGATACCAATAAAGGTTCCTTGAAAACTGATATAATTAAACTTCATTTAAGCAGGTTCGCGCAAACCTGTTTAAATACTCTTTTTTTACGTCTGCTTCTATGTAGGCAGTCGCCCCTCGTACAGGGGCGTGGATTGAAACGACACGTTACAAGCCCTGGCAATATCTGCCTGTGGTCGCCCCTCGTACAGGGGCGTGGATTGAAACAGAGTGGCTTGGTCAATGATTGCTGTCGTAACACTGTCGCCCCTCGTACAGGGGCGTGGATTGAAACCACACAGAACGTGCG
>JADHUV010000065.1 GCA_016784355.1 Nitrospira sp.
AAATACAGCTATTTTCATGTTTTCCTCCTGGAAGTGTGAATATTTGAATATGCAAGAAAGTTTATAATTTTAATTTGAAAAGCCGGGGTTTGTCAAGATGCAATGAAGCTATTAGAAATCTTTATAAAAGTGAAAAGGGAAAGCCAGGCGTTCTCGTCCAGAAGGTCTCGGTAAGGCCTACCTTCCATCCTGTATCTTCTTTGATCATTTTAAGGCGTGTGGGAGTCTTTGCTTTTTTGTGTGTAATAAGAATTGTCCCGCCTTCAGAGCTAATGCTATCAATTTCCCAGGCAGTTATTTTAAGCACAGTAATAAAGGGATCATAGCTTTGGCGCATCGATGTCCAGTAGCTTGTGAAAATAGATTTTCTCTGAGCAAAGTTCATGGCTATGTCTTCTTTGCTGAGGCTTAGTCCCTGTTTTTTTAGTGACTTATATGTATCTCTGATTATAGTTTCACGCGAGTCAATGGATAAATGCAGCCAGACCAGATTAAAATCAGATTGCTCAAGCGCCAGAAAAAAATCATCAGCAACGGTCAGCATTGCTTCTACCTCAGCGCTGTAAATTGATGCGGTTTCGGGTATGGGTCGGGAGGAGCTGCAGGCTGATAGAATAAGAATGAGGCATACAGCAGCAAACATTGTTCTTTTTGTGCGCAGGTAAGCATTTACAGGGCGATAGCCTGATTGCAGCTGAACGTCTTTTAATGTCCGTTTTAATGGCTTCATATGAAAATATAAAAAAAGGGCTGAATATATCAGCCCTTTTTAGTGATTAATTTAATCAGGTGTATTAATGGTGATGCGTAGTAGTTGCATCCTGTGTT
Organism: Nitrospira sp.; assembly: GCA_016784355.1. GTDB lineage: Bacteria > Nitrospirota > Thermodesulfovibrionia > UBA6902 > UBA6902 > JACNKH01. The sequence continues at coordinate 829 of JADHUV010000065.1, forward strand.
GCTTCAACTACCAACGCTGCAAGAACTGCAACACTGGCAGCACCGATAGCAGCGGTTCCGGCTGTAAGGCCCGCACCTAATGAAAGACCGGCAGCTGTGCCAACCTGTACAGCTGCGACAGATGCTGCAACCTGTGCCATGCCGGCGGCCTCAAGGGCTCCAACCAGGGCAACCTGCTCAGCAACAACATAACCCATTACCTGTCCTGTAGCCGAGACTACGGGCAGTGCTACCTGAGTACCTGTCAGTGCTGGAACTGCTGCGCCAGAGACAAACTGTCCACCTGCACTGGCAGCAATGGACTCAGCTGCTGACTGAGATGCGATAGTCGCTGTAACTGCCTGGGCATCTGCCAAAGGAACATTTATGAAACTAATGGATAAAAATGCAAGTACGATAACTAATGAAACAATTTTCTTCATTTACTCCTCCTTAAATTAGTTGATTCAATATTAATACAGCTTTTTCCTGTCTTTGTCAAGATAGATTTTAGTGTTGCGCCCAATTATATCAAACAAGCCATTAAAATGCTCTATATCCTGAGCAACATCGCGAGTCCATGGAGATAGTGTCTGTGTGAAGATCGTCCGTGAGTCAGACCCTGAAAAGAGTCTCAGGGGAATTGATACACCGACTCCCTTGTCATGATAGCCCCGGTTCACGCTGTCACTGAATATATCGGTATTAGTAAAGCTGTACCAGGCCCAGAGCTTAACCCCGTTAATATGTTTTGAGAGCGTTATCTGCATTCCCCTGTCGCCAGCTAAAAACTGTCCGGTTTTCACTGCAACGGCCGAATCAATTTCAGGTATGTTAAGCTGGGCATTCATAAACCATGTTTCATATCGGCTTTTGATATCGTTTGACTTTAGTTTGAGCGCACTGTCAGGGTCTCTTTTTTTAACGACACTCCCGCTTAGACCAAGAAGTATTCGACCGCCTAGTATCGGGGCTGCAAGCTCTCCGTCTATACCGGCATACTGAGCTTCAAGGATTCCTGCCGTAGCCCTTGCGTATATGTCCGGAGTAAGGCGCCGGGTCTGATCTACAAGCAGCTTGCCCAGTACTGCTTTATTCTTTTTGTAGGATACGATGTCGGACCTGACAGGAATTGAGAGAGGCTGGTTAGAGGTTGATATGTTGTTAAGCGGGAAGCCCTCAACTGATGCCGATAAGGTTGTACTCTCCCATGGAAAGTACTTTACCCATGCAGAGGCTCCTGCCCTGTATTTTAAAAAGCCGGACGGGTCATTTAAAAAGGTCTGAACTGAAGGGGAAATGCCGTAATCATATGGCTTCAGGCTGGTACTTGGCGCAGTGCTTAAGGCTGTTATTTTCGTACTTATCTCAGAAAGAGAGAGAAATTCATCTATGCTCAGTTTTTCTGTCTGAAGATCCAGTATGTCTTCCCTGTTGGCTATTAATGAAATCCCTGAAACCCCGTTTTCATGAAGGGTAATATTAAAGGTCATTATCGTCTCATCAGAGATTTGTGCAAGCAGTCTAAGGATAACCCCGAGGGCCTTCGGACCAAACAGATACTTAGTATTCTGGGCAGTTATATTCATTGCAGAGCCGGATCTCTGAACCCCGATGTTTACAAATCCGGATCTGCCCAGTGCCTTTGCAATCCTGTCCTCCATTGTATATTGCCTGTCTGCCGGGACTTCTGAATAAATATTGTCGAATATGGGTATCATTGGATTGCCTATCTCAAACTCGGTTGAAAAACTGAAGCCCAGTTGTTCCCCTCTTTGATAGCTTGCGGAAATAACCGACCACTTAGTCGGTCTGTAATGAACAGAATAATTGAATTTTGAGGGCACGGCTGAAGGGAAAGATTTTTTTCTCGCCGGATCCAGGGTCTGAAGGTGATAGAGGATCGGACTGTACTCAGCCGTAAATATAATATTATCAGACGGGGCAAATTGAATACCGGCAAATAACTGAGAGTCTGAAAGCCATTGGCGCGGACTGGAAAGGATCTCGAGCTTTATATTCTCTGTCTGCGCTTCAAGCGGTTTTTCTCCATATCTTCCATTTCCAAAGCCTACACTGAAATCAAAGGGATAGATCTGCTTGCTTGCTACAAGATATTGAGAGGCAAAGATCCTGGTTCCATGAGGGTCCATTATACCTACTGCAACTGCCGGAGTGTATTTGCCCTCGCGGAATATCTGGTATTTGAGGTTTAATACTTTGTCTTTTGATGTGCTTTGCGAGGCAAAGGTCGTGTCCTTAAACTCGGTAATCCTGCCGTCCAGTTCAAGGCCCTCTAAAGGGCTTATGGTGACGTAGAAGTGTCTGTAAGGAGAGATTTCCTGCCATCCCATGCGGTACTTCTTTACGGCCAAGACCCTGGCATTAGGGGTCTCTATCAGCCCGGTGCCGCCCCAGTTTGCAGGATATGTGAAGGGCTCGTCAGAGGCCGCGGCAGCAGGTATCAGCAGTAAATAAAAAAACGCTGCATAAAGGAGGTGTTGCAGATGCCTCAGACGGAATACCTGCATTACAGGACATTGATAACAACACCGGCTGTAACGGCAATCTGGTAAAGGATCTGGGTGAAGTCTTTTATTTCTCTGAGCCAGGCAATGCGTTCAAGGTTTTCCGGGATAACTATTGTATCTCCAGGCTCTATAGATCGTGTTTCATCATCAAGGCCGGCGATGGCCCATCTGGACTTGTTTTTGTTCCAGCTGATCATACTGCCGCCAAGCTCCATTGCTGTCCCGTCCGCTTTTAAAATATAACTGTTTTTCTTATCGGCATGTTTTGTGTAACCTCCTGACATGCCTATATAGTCTTCTAAATCAAAGTTTTCCGAATATATATGGCTTCCATTGGAAATTACTGAGCCGATGACATTAATCATATTGCTCTTTTGAGGTATAAAGAGGACGTCATTAGCATCAAGTTCAATATCAAACTCACTGTTTTTCAGAAGCCTCAGGTGCGAAAGCATAATGGAAACCCTGCCTTCAGCCGCTATTTTCCTCATTGATTCAACAATAATTTTCGACTGCTCGATTTCGGCCTCTTTTGATCTTACTTCTACGTGAGAGACGGCTGTTGAGATCTTTGCAGAGGAGGATAAAATAATTTCTCGTTCAACCCGGTCAACCATTTGATTTAAAGACTTCTGCTGCATCTCCTTTGCTTTTTCCCGTTTAAATACAGCTCCCCTCAGGTATGCCTTCTCCGTATAGCCGCCGGCTCTTTCGATAAGCGAGGAAAGTTTATCCCCTTTGGTAATAGTATAAGTGCCGGGAAACTTTACCTCCCCCTCGATCGTAACAGTTTGATATAATTTCCATTCTGGAATTGTGCGAATGAAAAGAAAATCATCTTCCTTAAGCAGGATGTCATGTTCAGGATCCTCTTTGACTGCTTTATCGAGGTTCAGAGTGATTTTTTCAGTCTTAGGTCCTTCCTGGGTTATTGTAACTCTTGTAAGTTCCGCGGTCTCAGTAAAGGCATAACGCTGCAGGCCGCCGGATAGCTTTATAAGGTCGGAGATCTTCATATTGGGTGTTAACTCGTACTCAGCAGGTTTTTGAACTGCTCCTGAGGTATGTACTACAGGCTTTTCTTCGTAATCCCATTTGGAATATACCGTTAAGGTGTCATATGGGAGCAGGTTTATATTGTCTGAAGCATTTTTCTCAAACAGGGCTTTTCCCAGGTGAAAGGATATGATCTCTTTATGGTAATCTGGAGGCATAAAGCGTTCAAGCATTGCATGCCGGTAATATGTTTCAGGCAGCAGGGCTGTCTCAGGGATCTCGAAAAGGTCGCTGATTTTCATGCCCTCTGACCATTGATACTGTCCTGGACGCATCACGTTTCCAGTCACATTGATTGCATTAGTAATGATATTGCTGATTGGATAGATCTTGATAATATCCCTGTCTTTCAGGATATTAATATCATTATTGGCTGATATCTTATTGATATCGGTGTCTATAAGGATCTTTACTGAATTATTGTGCACTCTCTCAAGCTGTATTTTCTGTAGATACCCGGTTGCGCTTATCCCTCCGGCCATAGATATAATGTCCGTGATACTTGTATCGCCTTTTATCTCGTATATTGCAGGTACGGTCACCTGGCCTGCCAGTGCAACCAGAGGGCCTACAGAGGGGATGAATATGACATCCTCCGGCATTAGTCGAACATCATTGGTCTTGTCGCCTTTCAGGATAAAGTCATAAAGGTCGAGGCGGGTGATTATTTCACCGTTCCTCTTTAGCTGTATATCTCTCATGGTTCCTGATTTGGCCGGTCCACCTGACTGAAACAGGGCGCTGACAAGGGTTGAAAGAGATGAGACGGTATAAGCCCCCGGTTTTTCAGCGTTTCCAACCACATATATCCTCAGGGAGCGCAGGGCGCCCATGCTGACATTTATTTGAAAGCCCGTGTAATATTTGGAGAATTCTTTATGCAGTTGCTGCTTAAGTTCAGTGAAATTTAATCCATTAACACCGATTGTGCCGACTTTTGGCAGGCTGATATTACCATCTCTATCCACTGTTACTTCCCAGTTGCCCTCGACCTTCCCCCATAAACTGATGAGTATCTGGTCATCCGGCCCTATGACATAATCAGAACCTACGGGAAGGTTTAGTGAAGGGATGTAAGCGGAATTATTCCCGGAAAACAGGTCATATCCAAACTGTTCTATAGCGGTTGAGACACTCACTGGCACATCACCGGTGAGGTATTGTTCAAAGGGAGAGATGTCTTTACTTTCAACAGATATATTCTCAGATACCTCGCCCTCAGGCAGTGATTCTTTCTGATTGAGATCCTGTGTTTCATTGAGAGTTTCATTGCCTTCCGCTACAGGGTTGACAGGTGTTTTCTGGATGTTTGATTGAGACTGACTGGAGGTGTTCATTAAGGGTGAGGATGGCGTTGTGCTAATTGTCATAACCTGCTGTGAGTAGGATATATCAGCGTAACCAGTGATTAATAATATAGTAATGCTCATCAAAACTGCGTATATTTTATGCATGGTGAACCTCTTCAATATATTAGTGTATAAGCTCATAGATCTCTGTGAGTGGACTATTTTAATCATGGTCAGGTTTTATTGCAAGAGCAGCAGCAGCGTAGAGGGTGGATTATTTTTTAGAAGCTGAGGTCTTGATAATCCTGAGATTTTCTATAAAAACCCCGATAAATGCGGCCGTGATGACAAAGATAATAAACATAAGCCATGACTCGCTGGTGTTCAATGCAAATGCAAGAAAAGACATGAAAGCTGCAAGGAGCCAGATGGTCTTAACTACCCTGCTTAGGGGTATTCCTGACCTGATCATCAGGTGATGCAGGTGGGTTTTATCGGCCCTGAAAGGATGCTTTTTGTTCTTCATCCTCACGCCCATAACGCGCAGAGTGTCAATGATTGGTATCCCGAGTATGATGACCGGCAGCATGGGATCTACAGCGACCGGTCCCTGGGTTATCATTATTGAAAGCATTGCCAGTGAAAAACCGAGATACAGGCTTCCTGAATCACCCATGAATATTCTGGCCTTCGGGTAATTGTATTTGAAGAGACCTAGTGTAGCCCCGAGGTTGGCGATGCTGAGAAAGAAAACTGTGTCATTACCGCTAATAGAGGCCAGTATTGCAAATGACAGAAAGGCGATAGAGGTCAGTCCGCAGGCCAGTCCGTTGAGTCCATCAATCAGGTTGATTGCATTGATGATGCCGAAGACCGCAAAAAAGGTGAGCGGGATCCCCCAGACGCCGAGGTGGATATTGCCGGTACCAAGCAGGTTGCCGATATCTTTTATCCACACATCTGCCCCGAATATCATAATAGAAGTTGCAATAAGGGAGAAAATAAGCTTTGTCCGCCAGGTGGCCCCTTTTACATCATCGAATATTCCAAGAATAAGCATGATAGATGCTGAGGCGAGGTATGAACCGATCACCATATCAACAGAAAAAATAAAAGGTGAGACCATCAGTACACTTGCGGCTATTGCTATGCCTCCGAATTTTGGCGTAGGATCGGAATGAATATGTCTTTTGCCAGGGTTTGCTATTGCCCCGCTATTGTTTGCAATGGCAATGACAAGGGGTACCGTAGTAAATGTTATAAGGAAACATATAGAAAAAATGAAATAAGGCGGCATTTATTAATCCTGTCCGATTGTTTTCGGCGGTATAATATAGTTATTAGCTGATAAAAACATCGTGTTAAGTATACCACTTTTTATATCTATATCAAGTATAGAAATTTTAATATGAATATTTGCATAAAGTGTTTTATAATAAAAACTTAATGAATTCAGGATATCAGCCCTGAGACTTCTGGATATTTTTTATAACATCAACCTATTATATTTTAAGTATTGATAGTTGGGCGATACTTGAAAATGTCAGGCTTTTCTTAAATACATGAAGATACTTGGAATATCAGCTTTTTACCATGACAGCGCGGCCTGCCTTGTAATAGATGGCAAGATCGTCTCGGCTGCTCAGGAAGAACGCTTTACGCGCATAAAACATGATCCGGAGTTTCCCGTGAATGCGGTGAATTTCTGTCTTCAAAGCAATGGGTTGAGCGTAAAAGATATCGACATTGTTGCCTATTACGACAAACCGTTTCTGACGTTTGAGCGTATTTTAGAAACATACCTTTCATATGCCCCCATCGGAATCAAGTCCTTTATAAAGGCAATTCCGGTCTGGATCAGAAAAAAGATCTGGATGAAGGAGATCATAAAAAGAGAGCTGGGTTATGAAGGCAAGGTGGTGTTTCCTGAGCACCATGAGTCGCATGCGGCCTCGGCCTTTTTCCCCTCACCATATCAGGAGGCGGCCTTTCTTACAATGGACGGGGTTGGTGAATGGACTACCAGCAGTTATGGTGTTGGTAAGGGTAATAATATACAGATTCACTCAGAGATCAAGTTTCCTCACTCGCTCGGACTGCTTTATTCTGCTTTTACTTCGTACACAGGCTTTAAGGTGAACTCCGGTGAGTATAAGGTTATGGGTCTCGCACCTTATGGTGAACCGAAATATACTGAAACAATATGGAATGAACTGCTGGATGTTAAGGATGATGGTTCATTCCGGCTTAATATGGATTATTTTAATTATTGCGCGGGCCTGACCATGACCAATGAAAAATTCCATAGCCTTATGGGAGGACCGCCGAGAAAGCCCGAGTCTGAGTTAACCCAGAGGGAGATGGATCTGGCGCGCTCTGTTCAGGATGTTACAGAGGAGATCGTTCTGAGGGTCGGCCGTCATATACGGAAGGAAACCGGACAGAAGAACCTTTGCATGGCCGGCGGTGTATCTCTGAATTGTGTTGCCAATGGGAAGCTTCTTAGGGAGAAGATATTTGATGATATATGGATACAGCCTGCTGCCGGTGATGCCGGTGCAGCACTTGGCGCTGCGACATTTGCCTGGTATCAGTATCTGCAGAATGAGAGAACGGCTGACGGTATTAATGACTCTCAGTTCGGGTCTTATCTCGGGCCGAAGTTTGAAAACTCGGCTATTGAAGAGTTTCTGAAAGGGAAAAGTATCCCGTATCGCAGGCTTGAGGATGAGGAACTTCCTGAGACTATAGCAGATATTATTAATGATGAAAAGGTTGTAGGCTGGTTTCAGGGCGGTATGGAATTCGGCCCTCGCGCCCTTGGCGGACGCTCGATTATCGGTGATGCCCGTTCACCGAAGATGCAGGAGATCATGAACCTGAAAATCAAGTTCAGGGAGAGCTTCAGACCCTTTGCGCCGTCCGTGCTGCGTGAGAGGGTACAGGATTACTTCGAGCACGATGGCTCAAGCCCGTATATGCTCCTGGTTGCCCCTGTAAAAAAAGAGATCAGGAGGGAAATGACCGCGGAGGAGCAGGGAAAATTCGGCATAGACAAATTAAATGTGCTTAGATCCAGTCTGCCTGCTATAACCCATGTGGACTATTCAGCAAGGATTCAGACCGTCGACGGCGTAAGTAATCCCAGATATTATGCAATGCTTAAAAAACTGGATGAAAAATATGGAAACCCGGTAGTTATCAATACCTCTTTTAATGTACGTGGTGAACCGATCGTCTGCACTCCTGAGGATGCATTTCTCTGCTTTATGCGGACAAATATGGATTATCTTGTCATGGAGAATATTCTGCTGGACAAGCGCGAGCAAAAGGCGCTGGAAAATGACAGCGACTGGAAAAAGGAATTTGAACTGGATTAGGAGATGAGCTATGCTTTTTGAAGAA
>JADHUV010000066.1 GCA_016784355.1 Nitrospira sp.
GGTCGGTTCATTACCTCGTTATGTATATTCTCTATATATAGCGCTATAAGTCCCAGACATATCAGCATGATACCGGTTAAAAAGGTATTGATCACAACTACCAGCGAAAGAGGCGAGAAATATTCTGATTCCATCAGGAATCTCATTGGAAACATGAACAGCAGCAGTATCCCGCTTGAAAAGGTAATGATGAGTCCTATGATGCCTGCCACCTTAAGCGGCAGGGCTGAAAAGGAAGTGATGCTGCTTATAGTAAGTTGCAGAAGACTCTTGTATGAAAACCCGGATGTACCGCTTTCACGGGAGGATGCACTGAACTCGACATAGTCTTTACTGAAACCGAGCCAGTCAATAAGGCCCCGGTATATCCTTGATTTTTCAGACATGGTCTTAAAGACATCGACCACTTTTTTGTCTATTAGCCTGAAGTCGGTACTTCTTGGAATCATTTTTATATGGGAAATCTTGTTCATTGCCATGTAAAAGAGCTTGCCGCCGAGCTTTCTGTAAAGCGGCTGGCTAATGGATTTGCGGATTGTTACAACAATGTCAATGTCTTTTTCCCATTTTTTGATCATCTCGGGTATTAATTCCGGAGGGTGTTGTAAATCGGCATCAATGGTTATAACTGCATCGCTTTCAGTGGACATGACTCCGGCACTAAGTGCATTTTCTTTGCCGAAGTTTCTGGACAGACTCAGTACTTTAACTTTTGGGTCGTCATCGGCCAGGCTTTTAAGAACCGCGTAAGAATTATCAGGGCTGCCGTCATTTACAAAAATGTATTCCCAATCATACTGGACAAGCATTGTCGTTACGGCTTCCAGCTGAGCGTAAAGATTTTTAATATTTGATTCTTCACAGTATACGGGTATTACTATGCTGATTAGTTTAGGTGGCATTAGTTCAATATGTATTTTTCAAGGTAAATTTAAAATATACAACTCCGCTGTCGGAATAGTAGCGCATCAAAGTTCATGTAATTAGTTTATAAAAGCTAATAAATATAACATAAAACATCTTCATATATGAATCAGGGGGATTCTCCTTGTTCAGGGATAAAAGCCGAAATGTGTATGTCATAGTTATATTAGTATGTTTTAGGAATTGAAATTAACAAATAACTCTGCCGTTTTGTAAAATGCTGTCGAGCTTGCTTTAAAACGACTAACAATGTCATAATTTCGCTTATTTTGTATATGTAAAGCGAGACTTGGCTGTGCCATATATTCAGGTAACATGCTGAATTTATAGCAAATTCCAGCCAGAGAACCATCCGTTTTACAAGAGGATAGAAATATTATGAAGATTACTTCCCCACTTTATGCTGTTCTTTTATTAGCTCTGTTGACATCCATGCTCCTTTCGCCTGCCGTTTCCATTGGCGCGGTTATGCTCGACCGTGTAGTTGCCTCAGTAAATGATGAGGTCATTACCTGGAGTGAGTTGATGAATATGATACTGCTTGAAGGTAAGGGATTCCTGGCGAATATTTCAGAAACTGAAAGACAGAAAAGGATTAGTGAGCTTGAGAGGCCTTTTTTGAATAATCTCATCGAGGTAAGACTGCAGCAGCAGGTAGCGCGGAGGATGGGACTTGGTGTGAGTCCGCAGGAGATTGACGGGGCAATCCTTGATATCAAGAGTAAGTTTGGAGTTACGGATGAGTCTCTGGCGGAGTCCCTGCGTTCCGAGGGTCTTAGTATGATTGATTATCGTTCCAGACTTGCGGATCAGATCCTTATGCAGAAGGTGGTGAACTATGCGGTCAGAAAAAATATAGTGGTATCTGATCAGGAAATCCTGGATTATTATGAAAAAAATAAGGAAAAATATGCTCAGAAAGAGCAGCGAAAGATAAGACAGATCCTTTTAAAGGATCCTGATTCTGATGGCAGTGTAGACGACAGGGCCAGATATTTTGTTGCCAGGATAAGAGGCGGCGAGGATTTTACCGTCATTGCAGAGAAGTTTTCACAGGGGCCTGCCAAGGAGTTCGGGGGTGATCTTGGATATATAACGCGCGGAATGGCGATTCAGGAGGTCGAGGATGCGGCCTTTAGTCTGAGTCCCGGAGAGGTAAGTGATCCTTTTCGAAGTGAGATGGGGCTGCACATACTTATGCTGGAGGATATTATAGCAGGCGGTGGTCTTGAAAATGTTCGTGAAAAGATACGCGAGACGCTCATGAAAGAGGAGTTTGAGCACGGGTATCGCACATGGATGAGCCAGCTTATAGAAAATTCATTTGTTGATATTAAATAAATTTACGCGGGAGTGGTGGTAATATGCTGGATAATAATGTGAAAATGGGCCTGACGTTTGATGATGTACTTTTAGTGCCGGCGAAATCGGATGTATTGCCGAGTGATGTTCAGGTCAGCACAAACCTGACCAGAAACATCAGGATCAATATTCCTATTATAAGCTCTGCAATGGACACGGTTACGGATGCCAATCTGGCCATAGCCATTGCGCGAGAGGGCGGATTGGGAATAATACACAAAGCCATGCCTGTTGCGATGCAGGCGGCAGAGGTGGATAAGGTAAAAAAATCCGAGAGCGGGATGATCAAGGATCCCATCACAATGGAACCTGATGAGGAAATTTACAAGGCCCTGGAGATAATGAAAAAGTACAGGATCTCGGGTGTCCCGATAACACGTAATAATAAACTGGTTGGCATACTTACCAACAGAGACCTGAAATTTGAGACCCAGCTTCAGAAAAAGGCCTCAGAGGTTATGACGAAAAAAGGGCTCATAACGGCGGAAGTGGGTATAACCCTTGAAGAAGCCAAAGGGATACTGCATAAACACAAGATAGAAAAACTTCCGATAGTGGGTAAGGGCAATGTGCTGAAGGGCCTGATCACGATCAAGGACATAGAGAAAAGGGAAAAGTATCCAAATGGATGTAAAGATATTCACGGCCGTTTGCGTGTCGGAGCGGCCATTGGCGTAGGAAAAGATGCCCTGAACAGGGCTGCTGCCCTTATAAAGGCCGGTGTAGATCTTATTGTTATTGATACTGCACATGGCCACTCAAAGAGGGTAATTGATACGGTAAGAAGTCTGAGAAAGAAATTCGGATCGGAAATTGATATTGTTGCCGGCAACGTAGCGACAGCCGAGGCGACTAAAGACTTAATAGATGCAGGCGCAGATGCGATCAAGGTCGGCGTAGGACCGGGTTCTATCTGCACAACGCGTATTGTGGCAGGGGCGGGTGTTCCGCAGATTACCGCAATTAAGGATTGCGCGGAAGTCGGGGATGCCTATGGTATACCCATAATAGCTGACGGTGGAATTAAGTATTCAGGAGAAGTAACCAAGGCACTTGCTGCAGGCGCAAGCTGTGTTATGATCGGCGGACTTTTTGCCGGCACTGACGAGAGCCCCGGGCAGATGATGATTTTTCAGGGAAGGACATATAAATTATACAGGGGCATGGGTTCACTCGGTGCAATGGAGGCCGGAAGTAAGGATCGGTACGGCCAGGAAAATGTTGAGGCAAAGAAGCTTGTGCCCGAGGGCGTTGAGGGCCGGGTGCCTTATAAAGGGCCGCTTTCAGAGACCATTCACCAGCTTGTAGGCGGTGTAAGGTCAGGAATGGGTTACTGCGGGTGTAAGAATATTGAGGATCTCAGGGTGAATGCGAGATTTATAAGGATCACCACTGCGGGCCTTAGGGAAAGTCATGTGCATGATGTAACGGTCACAAGGGAGTCTCCTAATTACAGCGCAGATTAAGCAGTTGATAAAATTATTTAGCGAAAGAGAATATTATGGAGTCTAAAGAAAAAATACTTGTACTGGATTTCGGTTCGCAGTACACACAATTGATAGCGCGCCGTGTCCGGGAAGCGGGTGTTTTCAGCGAGATTCATCCATATGATATGGATGAAGATGAGCTCCTCAGTTCAGCTCCTACAGGGATTATTCTTTCCGGTGGTCCGGAATCAGTAACCTCGGAAGAAACGCCGCGCATTCCTAAGGCTGTTTTTGATCTTGGTGTGCCGGTACTGGGTATATGCTACGGTATGCAGGCGATGGCGGAACAGCTGGGTGGCAAGGTTGAGCAGACCTCAAATCATGAGTACGGCTATGCACAGGTTCGCGCCAGGGGGCACTCAAGACTCCTGAAGGATATAGAGGATCATTCATCCCCCGAGGGATACGGACTGCTTGATGTATGGATGAGTCACGGTGATCGTGTTGCAGAACTGCCGGCGGGGTTTTCAATAATCGCTGAGACGGACAATGCTCCATTTGCTGGTATGGCAGATGAATCCAGAAATTATTACGGACTTCAGTTTCACCCCGAGGTGACACATACGCGGCAGGGGGAAAGAATCATAAACCGTTTTGTCCATGATATATGCGGCTGCAGTTCTTTATGGACATATGAACATATTATCAATGAAAGTATAGCAAATATTCGTGATCAGGCAGGAAGTGACGAGGTCTTATTAGGTCTTTCCGGCGGTGTTGATTCATCTGTTGTGGCAGCACTGCTTCATCGTGCCATTGGAGACAAGCTGACCTGTGTATTTGTTGATAACGGACTTCTTCGCCTTAATGAAGGAGATCAGGTCATGGAGACATTTGCCAGGCATATGGGGATTAAAGTGATTCGGGTAGATGCCGAGCAGCGTTTTCTGCAGGCCCTGGCCGGCGAAACTGATCCGGAAAAAAAGAGAAAAATAATAGGGCATCTCTTTATTGAGGTCTTTGAAGAAGAAGCGAAGAAGCTGGAAAATGCCCGCTGGTTGGCACAGGGTACTATTTATCCGGACGTCATTGAGTCGGCGGGTGCAAAGACAGGGAAGGCCAAGGTGATTAAGTCTCATCACAATGTGGGCGGTCTGCCTGAGCATATGAATCTCAAACTGCTCGAGCCGCTTCGTGAACTTTTTAAGGACGAGGTGCGCAAGATAGGTATGGAACTCGGTCTGCCCTTTGACATGGTTTATCGTCATCCTTTTCCGGGACCGGGGTTGGGAGTGAGAATACTCGGTGAAGTAAAGAAAAAATATGCCGACCTTCTTCGTCTGGCTGATGACATATTCATCAGTGAGTTGAGAAAGTGGGATCTCTATGATAAGACCAGTCAGGCATTTACTGTTTTTCTGCCTGTAAAATCTGTAGGTGTAGTTGGTGATAGCAGGCGTTATGAGTATGTTGTTGCTCTCCGTGCGGTAGAGACGGTTGATTTTATGACAGCGCGCTGGGCCCATCTTCCCTATGATTTTCTTGATCATGTATCACGCAGGATTATCAATGAAGTAGACGGAATCGCAAGGGTGGCCTATGATATTTCAGGAAAACCGCCGGCGACGATTGAGTGGGAATAAACTAACGTAGGGGCGGGTGTCAAACCCGCCCCTTTTTTACAGTCCAATCACCATCTTCACAACACTTTCACAATTCTTTCAAATCAGCTTCACATTGCCTCGTTATAGTAGTTACATAACGAGGGGCAGTTTGCCCCCTGTAATATTTTAATAAGGGAGGCTCAAATGAAGAAAATTATAGCCATATTGTTGCTTGTTGTATTTACTGCAGTTGCCTCAGGATGTACACAGCTGCATTCCCAGGGTACGGGCATGGGTGCCGCGCTTGGCGGGATTACAGGTGCTATTTTAGATAAGAAAAATCCATGGAGGGGCGGTGTGATCGGTGCTGCAATCGGAGGAGCAGCAGGTGCATCTGCTGCCGAACTTTCACAGCGTGCGGCACAGGAAGCAGTGGCAGCATCGAGGCCTGTGCAGTACAGGACTGCCGATGATAGTATGGTATATCGTGCCGATCCAGCAGGACATAACGCACGCACTGATTGTAATAAAGTACAGGAACGGGTGTGGAAGGACGGTTCGCTTATCAGGGATGAGATCAGAGAGGTATGTGATGGGAACCGGCGGACAAATTCGTATTGATTTGTCATTCGGTTGATCTGGTAAAGGTAGAATCTTTGCATACACACCTGATAACCGTGTAAACGGCATTACCTCTCAATGCTAGCGCTGCAACCATTAATGTCTATGATGTAGGTGGTCAGAGGGTATTGAAAAGCATTCCTGATGTTAGTACAACCTTCAAAACCACAGTATATGCCGGCAAACATTACGAGTGCACAGAGGGTATATGCAAGAAGTACATCTTTGCCGGCTCTGATCGTATTGCAAATATCGAAGGGGCGGTTACTCACTATTACCATGCTGATCACCTCGGTAGTTCTACGGTGATGACTGATGACAATGCAGCCGTCGCGCAGAATCTTTATTATTATCCTTTTGGTGAGATAAAAGATAACACGATATCTGATGTAGCCAGACACAAATTTACAGGGCAGGAGTGGGACGGAGAAAGAGGGCTTTATTATTACAACGCGCGGTACTATGACCCGAAGCTTGCGAGGTTTATAAGTGCTGATACGATAGTGCCGAAGATGTTTGATCCGCAGGCGCTTAATCGGTATAGCTATGTTGCTAATAATCCGATTAAGTATATTGATCCTAGTGGGCATGGGTTTTTTAAGAAGTTGTGGAAGAGTATTAAGAAGGTTGTGAAGCCGGTTCTGGCTATTGCTGCGGCTATTGTTGCGACCGTTGTCCTTGGACCCATTGTTGGAAACTTTGTTGCACATTTAGGGTTGGCTGGAGCCGCTGGACCGGCGACTGCAGGGTGGATGGCTGCGGGTAAAATGCTTGGTGGAATTGCAGGGTTTGCGGCAGGAGGAGCTGCGTCTGCGGCTGTAATGGGAGGGGATATAGGGCAAGGTGCGCTTATTGGGGCTGTGACATGGGGGATAATGGGACTTGGTAGTATTGGAGGCAATGCATTTATTACAGCAGGTGCGAGTATGCTGGCTGGTGGTACAGCAGCTGAGATGTCCGGGGGGAAGTTTAGGGATGGGTTGAAGACTGCGGGGATTATGGTTGTTGCCAATGCGGCTGCTAGCCAATTTTTTCAACGGGGTTCTAAGGTTTTACATAACAATGATAGAATTGCTAAAGCAACATTAATCGTTGATGGCGGGCTTCATTCTAATACTCAAGTGGCCTTTTTAAATAAAACTGTTCTAAAGATATTGAACATGGTAATAAAGGGTCAATTGAAAAAGAATGGCGGAAAAATATTAAATTTAGATGGTGATCTTGATAATGAATGGGAGAAAGATGATAATGGTGATGGGATTCTGAATTTTCGGGATCCAAATTCGCCTCATTGTGTAGTTAATTGTGGCTGTCAGGCTGATATCTGTATAGATATACAATCACCACAAACAGCGTGAAATTAGTTGAATGGAGTGGAACTATATGAATATAGTTGTATTGACGTTGGGAGCACTATTTCTTGTGATGATTTTAGTTGTAGCCGTGGTGAAGGTTAAGTCTCAGGAATCCTGGGGTGTTGCACTTAAAAAAACGGTTAACCAATTTATTGACATTTGGCCATTGTGAAATAAATAGCTATGAAAGCAGTGTGTGAAAATTGAGCAATAGTATGAACGAAGAGCTGAGTTAGTGGGGGTATGAGAGTGGGTTTATTTTATGATGAAAAAAAAATAATTAAATTAAATGTGGTCTTACTAATATGTCTGCTTGTGTCTATTGTGAGTCATGCTTTGTTCGAATATCCAATGTATGAAGATACATACATTGAGGTGATATTTAGCATTACAGACTTTCAGTTTATTATGATGTCATTACTGTTAGGGGTTTTATTTATTTTGTTAGGAGCGAAGCTCATTCAAGTAGTTTGGAATGTCGTTGTTATTGATCTTATCGATGTCAAGAACCTTGGATTTCAACAGGCTCTCTCAATAATCTTAATAATTGAATTTATAAGGTTGGGAGTCAGTTAGGGAGATTGGGTGGTGTCTGGTCTCCATTCTTCAGCTGGCATAAGGATCACTGAAGGTGTAGCGGTTACTCATTTCGAAAATTCAGAGCATTTCGAATAGTTTCAATGTCTTCTTTGATTGGTCATGTGGGTGATATGTTGTATAGGTTGGGGTACCGTGCATAAGGTCAGGGCACCCGCTAGGGGAGCCCCTACAAATATGTTCCAACCATTTGAACCATCATGTAGGGGCAGGGCTAATCTCTGCCTGGAGACAAAAGATAATGACGAATAGCGATTGACGATATACGAGTTACGAGGGAGCAAAGTTCGTCATTTGTAACTCGGGATTTGTCACTCGTCACTCGCCTTTATTCATGGGCGGTGTCTGGTCTCCATTCTTCAGCGTGCATAAGGATTACTAGTGGTCCCGCGTTTACTCACTCCGCAAATTCAGAGCATTTCGAGCAACTTTTGTTATGTGGGTGATATGTTGTACTGGTTGGGGCACAGAGTTTAGTCGATTCGACCGAGGGGAGCCCCTACAAATGGGTGGTGTCGTGTCTCCATTCTTCAGCGTGCATAAGGATTACTAGTGGTCTCGCGTTTACTCACTCCGCAAATTCAGAGCATTTCGAGCAACTTTTGTTATGTGGGTGATATGTTGTACTGGTTGGGGTACAGAGTTTAGTCGATTCGACCGAGGGGAGCCCCTACAAATATGTTTGAATCATTATGTAGGGGCAGGGCTAGCCCCTGCCCAATTCTTTAGGATGCATTATGCACGGAGTTGCAATCTGTTATAATTGTCTATAGCTATAGGAGGTGCATTGATGCGTAAAATTGTTGGATATATTGTGGGTGGTGTCGTGTCTCCATTCTTCAGTGGGCATAAGGATCGCTGGCGGTCTCGCCGTTTACTCATTTCGAATAGTTTCAAGGTCTTCTTTGATTTGTCATGTTGGTGATATGTTGTACAGGTTTGGGGCGCAGAGTTTAGTCGATTCGACCGAGGGGAGCCCCTACAAATATGTTCCAACCATTTGAACCACCATGTAGGGGCAGGGCTAATCTCTGCCTGGAGACAAAAGATAATGACGAATAGCGATTGACGATATACGAGTTAAGAGGGAGCAAAGTTCGTCATTTGTAACTCGGGATTTGTCACTCGTCACTCGCCTTTATTCATGTTCAATA
>JADHUV010000067.1 GCA_016784355.1 Nitrospira sp.
TTAGTTATCCATACTATGTGATATTTTATATCGTAAACGGTATGACTGCTTTTCCTGTAATGTTCCATACCGCGAGCATACTAAAGTCTTCGCCTGAAGGCGAGGGTTTTTCTCCCATTCCCCGAGGGGGACAATAATAATTAAAGAATTACCTACCCCGGTTCTTTGTACTACCTTTAAAGCCAAAGTCTATATTCAAACAGGCAGTTGGACGAAAATGGCTGAATTATAAGTCTTTCAGAATGAATCAACAGTAGAATCCTCCGGGTATTTCATATCAAAGATGATGAGTATATTATTATCGTTCATATTAAGTGCAATGGTATTTGTCAACTCAGTTCTATCTGACAATAAGTTACTTAGAATAATATTACTCCTCTATAAAAATATTAACACTTATTACAGATTTGTTCACATACAATTCAGGTGCCCATGTACCTGCTTGTTGAGGAGTGCCGTGCAACCTGCACCCTTCCAGCTCAACTCCTGGTGGCAAGTAACCACTATATATAGAACAGCTATCCGATGTGCCAGGTACTCTAAATGAGAGATGGTTGCCTACTCTTCCAAATATGTTATATTGCGAATTCCCTTCTGAATCATTGGCCTGTGCAGCTTCTACTTCCGGCTCGGCACTCTCTACCTCAGGTTGATTTTCAATCCTCACACTTGGTGTTTCCACTGTAGGGAGCGTTGGCTCCAGCGATGGTACAAACGTAATTTCACCCTGCGCCTTGCCGCTCAGCATTATGATTGAGACCATTAAGATTATTCCTGAAACCAGACTACCTGATCGTTTAAGTAAAAGCATATTTTTTTCTCCTTTTGAACAAAGCCATCTCATACAAACATCAATTTATAGAACGAACCGGACGAACCGGAAGATAGCTGTCACTGGTACGGTTCCAGCCCACACTACCAACGTGAAATAGAACACACCACGCATATCCGGAACCACATTCATCATCCGAATCACATTCATCACCAGTCCAGAAATATTCTTGCATATTACTAAACACAGGATCTATAAACAGGTCATTACTCTTGCTTGGTTCCAGCAGTGATGCCGCCTCTTCTACAGTCGGTAATCTCCAGTCCTGATATCCTGCATATCCGCTACTGTTCAGGTTCATTATCCAATCCTTTGCTTTATTCCAGTTCATAATCGTTTCAGAGCCGGAATGGTGCCACATCAGACCAGTGGTATAATCCATTACCACCTTGTCTTCATTTATTGACTTTGGGTCATAACGGTGGTTTATTGTACAGTAACCATCGAACCCGGCATAACTCTTTTCACGTACATAAATATTAGGCATTGACTGTACCTGAGATTTAGAAATATCTCTGTAGGATGAACGGAGTGTTACGGATGATTTCTTATATAACACCGGTGTATTTTCAACAATGTTATCTGGTTCTTTATAAATTTGACACGCGGCCTCGTTCTCCTGAAGTCTTGCAAGGAGTAAACCAACATCTTCAGCTGCATCAGACAAGGATTTCGCTACCTCATCGAGCTTCTTGTCTTCAAGTGACTCTACAAAACCTTTAAAATCATTAATCGAATGGTATCTATTTAAATTATCAGCAAGACGCTCCCAGGTTGCAATCTGCCCATGCACTTCAGCAGATAATTCGGCGGTTATTGATATATCATAATCTGTGTTCATTGACCTATACTCACTATCTGTTATCAGGGCCGCAGTTTCTCTGGCCCCAGTGATATCACCCACCGAAGCTTGAAGTGTAACAATACTCGAATATTGACGAGATTGTTCCTTCTCATCTTCAATTCTAGCCGCAATTACCCTGGCTTGAATAAACGACTCCAGAGCCCCGGCAACGTCACCCGCCCTTGCCTGCTCTCTGGCAATACAACCATATGTATAGGATCTGGAGAGCATCGTAGTAATTGGCACCTGATCTGCAGTCTCCCTGGCTCCGGATATATCACCCAACTTCGCCTGGGCCTCGGCGATATAGAAATAAGCACTACTCTTTTCACTGTCCAAAGCCCATGATGCGGTCTCCTCAGCCCATATCAGTGAGGCTGTCTCCTTGGCCCCGTCAATATCACCCGCGTCGGCCTGGCTCCTGGACAGATCTCTGTAAAACTCCTCTTTGCTGACTGCAAGGTGCAAAACATCTCCTTCATAGTAGGACTCATAATCCGGAAACAGGAGTACCTCCTTTCTGACTTTAGTAAATGTCTCCCGTGCCCCAGCCAGATCACCCGCCAGACCCTGCTCTCTGCCAATTGTCATGTAAGCCTTGGCCATGTAATACTCTGACCTTCTTCCATCCAGAATCCCGGAAGCCATTGTCTTTGCATCAGGAATATCCCCTAAATAAGCAAGAGCTCGCGCTAATTTCAGCGCCACCATATCTGGAAGAGAAGACTGGCCCATACTAGAGTAAGCTTCATTGACTCCCCTTATAAGCTTACGAACCCGCGACTCAACCTTTAGTTCAAGCTCAACAACCCTGGCTCGCACATGGTCGATGTCAGCATCGCCTGAGGCTGCTGCAGCCAGATAAGCATGATACCAGGCAATGGCAATCAGCTCTCGTCCGCCAGCTTGCTGGCAGGAATAAGCAAGGTTATACAAAGCATCCGGCCAGGCCGGGGCTTCCTCACTCGCTTCTCCGAAATACTTGATTGCCAGTTCCCAGTCCTTCTGTTCCGCCACTGATAAACCACGGATATAAGCCCCTTTGGCTGCAGGTGATATAATGTCCTCATCTGCCTGAGCAAAGACATCGCTCACCTTCATTACTCCCAGGATCACAAGCCCTACTAGAAGAAGCCAGGCTGACATCTGCAATATATTATTAAAAAAGAGTTTCATATAAATTTTATCCAGAATACGTACCAGCAACGATAAATAATCATAATATTCATCTGGTAATGAACATTATGATTATTTAGATTCTTCCGCTTTCTGCCGTGCATCGCGAAGCCCCTCTGCATACGAGTGAATATCCCGTATACCAAAAGAGTTTCCACCGAACCCCTGAGCACTTTTGAAGCTACTGATGGCAGCGTCGAAATCCCCGGTCTCAAGCTGCTTGAATCCCTCACGGAGGTAAAGAGTCGCCGCACCGGGACTCGAACCCAGGATATCATCCATAAGCTCTTCCAACTCAGCCGTAAGCTCTTCTTGCTCTTTGGCCTCTTGATACTGTTGGTAAGCGTAGAGTCCCTTAACATAGCCAAGTGCCTCACGAACAGCCAGCGCCTTATTTTTGTCAGTCTCCTTCCCCAGTAGGTCTTTCAGATATATAATGCTTGCTTCCCAATCACCTTGTCCTTGTTGCAGAGCATCCAGGACAAACTCTGTCTTAAGGC
The DNA here is from genome assembly GCA_016784355.1 of Nitrospira sp. GTDB lineage: Bacteria > Nitrospirota > Thermodesulfovibrionia > UBA6902 > UBA6902 > JACNKH01. The sequence continues at coordinate 3,353 of JADHUV010000067.1, forward strand.
TAGTCTTCATTTTTTTATCTTTGTCTCTGATATACAGAGCGTGACCCAGTGCTAACTGGAGACCCCTATCGTTGGGTTTATTCTTCAGGGCAGCCCGATAGTAGTCGATGGCAGCTTCATCATCTCCCCTCATTCCGGCTTGCAGTGCCTTGCTTGTCAAAGCATGCGCAAGATCATCCGGCGAAGGTTCAGGTTCATCATTCAGACCAGTCAGTATATTTTTTGTTTTTACATTCGAGTCCTCAACAGCCTGCTCTATCGCTATTTCAAAAGCTTTCACTCTGGTGGAATACGATGATATTTCACCTCGAAGCTGAATAAACGCACTCTGGCACTCTTCTACAAGAGCCATGTTGCTACCAGGAACATTACCACACCTGGCATTATGGTCCTTTATCCTTAAAGCCAGTTCGTTGAACTGTCCGAGAAGTTCATCTCTACGACTGGTAAAGTCTGCCTGGCTTTCTCGGGGAACATCCGGATGAATGGATGGAGGCAACTCTAATTGGGCCTGTAACGTAAAAGGAAATAAAACAGATATAACGATGAGGACAACAATATGTCGCAGAACTCGTAATTTTATCATCATCTATACCTCCACAGTCTTGATATGAATCTTATTGGATGTAACTTTGGAATATTATTTCTTGCGCAATGACTCACCAATTTGAAAATTGTAAAATATCTCTTCGTTACCAGCGTCAGTCACATTCTGCTCGGCATCAGCCACCTTGACAGACCAATTCTGAGGCTGCTCACTTTCAGGCAAGCTCTTGAGCTCCTCCAGCTTCTCTTCGTACTCCAAGCGCCTTTCTATTGACTCATGGCGTTTTCTCTCGTAATCCTTAATTGAGGGAATCCTCTTTCTATCATCATTCGTCACAACCGGTGCCTTCCACGGATTCCTTCCGAGGTCCCTGGGAATGTACAGATATCCAGCGTTAACACCGGTAGAATCAAATCCTTTCCCTGCTTCCATACTAGCTTCTTCAAACTTAAAATTACGGATTGTACCTTTTTTAGAAAGTTCATCAGCGTTCATGCCATGTTTTACAACACTTTTCAACTGGCCACCTACAGAGGCTGTTATTGTCTCCTTCAAGTCAGCCAGAATCCGATCGCGGTTTTCTTCTTCCCTCCTGATCTGCTCCTCTTTTTCCATTCTAAGTGTTGTTGCTATTACATTTTTGAGCCTCTCCTTAGCAAGGTCAAGATTACTTAAAATGGTTGGATCCGTACCGGGAAATGTCAACACTGCTTTTTCATAATACTTGACGGCATTTTCATAGTCTCCAATGTTATCGTATCTTATGCCTATTTGGTTGAGGGTATATGCCTTATTTATCACTGCGTCTTGATTATATACGCTACTATCCAGGGCAATCTCAAAATACTGAAGGGCAGTATCATAGTCTCCCTTGTTGTAGTATTCCATGCCTTTATCGTTGGCGGCATTAGAGTCACTCACCAACTCCTGAATCCTCAGTTCTTCAGGAGTAGGCTTCTGTGGAGGAGGTGTATCATTGCCACCACCACGACCTCTACCACCTTCACGTCCACCACTACTATCTCTACGACAGCTATGCGACTCCTCATACCATGTACCACAAATACCACACTGCCCACCTTTTACTCTCTGTGCAAATGTGGACTTATTCAAAACCAATATCAGAGCAATGAGTGTTACTGCTACCAATACCAGGTAATTGCGAAAAATAATTTTATTAGACATCTTTACGACCGCCCTCTATAGACTAAAATTACAACGCTAATAACTTCTACTTACTATTCCATCTGGTTCCAATATTTCTAATCTCCTCCAACCCCTCAGCCAGGTTATCTGCTCCGGTAACCAGGAACCAGAAAATATCGTAGGCGTTATCCTTATTTTCTAACTCTTCCAACCATCCCTGCCAATCAACTACTATAGCAAATTCCTTGAGACGATGTGAGGCGAGATTAGTCCAGTATTCAATCTCATCAGCCTCTTTGACCCTGGTCCTAAGGTCTGCCCAAAAAGCTATTTCCTTTGCCATGATCTGAAACTCTGTGATTGACTTGTAAGCAGATGACTTTTTCTCTTCATCTGTAATCCGCGCAACAGTTTCGTTAGATTCTGCACTATTACCCGCTTTGGCCTGAGCCTCAGCAATAAACTCATAAGCAAAGTCCTGCTGCCATATTTCTTCAGTAATCTGTGCGGCAGCTTCCAGGGCCAGATCAATTGACTCGGAGTAACCATTAATATTACCCGCCTTGGTACAAGACATACCTATTTCAACATAGGCCATCATAAGATAGTATGGATCATCTGCAAACCATAATAAGGCTGTCTCTCTGGCCCCGGCAATATCGCCTTTATCTGCCTGAGCTACAACTATTTCCATATTTATAGAGCCATATGGATCATCGTCATTAGACAAGGATATTGTCTCCCTGGCTCCATCAATATCACCACTCTCAGCCTGGGCCTTGACTATTTCAGTGTATGCGATAATGTTATCGTTTGTCAGCAAGACGGTCTTTTTAGCCTCTCTGATATCACCTGCTCTAGCCTGGCTTATCGCAATTTCAGCATTAGCTGCTGCCTTAGTATATTCATAATTTGCTTGCTCAGCCTCTTCCCTTGCCCCATCTATATCACCCAACTTAGCCAGAATACCAGCCAGATCATCAATTACTGAGTAGTCTTTTAGAGAGGAGATATTCAGGGAGGAGATTTTCTTAATTTTCTTAATCAGACTTCTAACTCTCGACTCAATCTTTACTTCAAGTTCAACAATCCATTCTCGCACCTGGTTTGCGTCCTCAGCATCAGGGGAAGTAGTAAGATAAGCCTGATACCAGGCAATGGCTATCAATTCTTGCCCACTGGCCTGTTGGTGTGAATAGCCTAGATTATACAATACGTCTGGCCATGTTCTGGCTTCTTTCCAAGCCTGACTAAAATAATTGATAGCCGATTCCCAATCATTCTCACCCGCTGCTGCCAAACCGCGCAGATATGCACCGCTGGCTGCTGGCGAGGTGACATACTCAGGCTCCTGTGCAAAGAGAGTATTCGTATTCAATCCGCCCATAAGTAAAAGCACAATCAGGATAATAGCAGCTGACTTTCGACCTGCATACATGATCAACAGTTTCATATAGATTTCACTTAAAAACATTCTCTACCGATTACCACGGACAAAAGAAACCAGGGACACATTACAGACAACATCGTCTTAGTTTGATTTCCTTAATGTTACTTTAATGACTCACCAATTTGAAAATTGTAAAATATCTCTTCGTTAGCAGCATTAGATATCTTCTGATTAGCTTCAGCCACATGAACAGACCAATCGTTTGATCTTTCATCTTCAGGCAAACTCTTTAAATTATCCAACTTCTCTTTGTACTGGTAGCGTCTTTCTCTTGACTCGTGCCGTTTCTTTTCATACTCCACAATTGCAGGAACTCTCTTTCTATCATCATTCGTGACAACCGGCGCCTTCCACCGGTTCTTCCCGATGCCTTTGGGAAATCGCAGAGACCCTGCCTTAACACCAGTAGTATCGAATCCTTTCCTGGCCTCCGCACTTGCTTCTTCAAACTTAAAATTATGAATTGTACCTTTTTTAGAAAGTTCATCAGCGCTCAAGCTATGTGTTACTACACTTTTCAGCTGTTCACCTGTAGCGGCAGTCTTTGGCTCCTTCAGGTCACTCAGAATCCTGTTTATCTTAAGTATATCCTCTCCGTCCTCTTCCTTTTTAGTTATTTCCTCTTTCAGTCTGACGGTTTGCTCTGCCTGCTTTTTAATTTCTACATCAATTAAATCCAGATTATTTAGTGCCTTCGAATGGTTGGGATCCAGACGCAAGACCTTACTGTAAACACTTTTGGCCTCGACAAGTTGTCCTTGTTCATAAAGGCTAACTCCCAGATTAAAGTTTCCAGTAACATCCTGCGGAAAATATTGTAAGGATTCGCGGAAGGAAGCCTCCGCCCCTTGATAATCACCTTTATCAAAAAGGGCTATCCCCCGGTTAGTGGCAGCATTAAATGCATCAATATTGGCATTCTGCCTTGATGCTTCCTGGATTTTCTTAAGATACTCTTCCCATTCGCCTAATTGCTTCTTGTACTTCTTGTTTCGTGGATCTAATCGCATGGCCTCACACATTTCCGCCACGCCCTCTTTTTTTCTACCCTGGTCTATAAGCACATTTGCCAGGTTCCAATGAGCTTTGGCATATCCTGGCTTTAACGAGACAGCCCGGCGATAATACTCCTCAGCCTCAGAATAGCGCCCCTGATTGGCAAGTTCGACACCGGTGTTGTACGCTTCAGTTGCCGGATCAATGTAGTTATCTTCTACTACTGTTCCGCCACCGCCGTCACCCCCACCACCACTGTTATTGCTTCGACAACTATGTGACCCCTCATACCATGTACCGCAGATACCACACTGCCCACCTTTTACCCTCTGTGCAAATGAGGAATCACTCAAAACCAACATCAGTACGATATAAACTACTACTCCCACTGCCAGGCATTTGCAGGACATTGTTTTAATAGTACTCATTTAACACACTCCACTAATGATTTCACTTACAATATTTCAAGCGTAAACAAATTTAAGCCTACCATTATTTTGAGCCTTACACAATGCCTTATAGATGATCAAAAGAAAATCGCATCGATTTTTATTAGTACCTTATATCATGGAAGCCGATTGACTCTTTTCCCCAACCACGTAAGTTCAAGAGCGTCTGCCATCTGTGTCTGCTCACGACGTATTTCGGTTATAGCAGACTTACTACTGAGGCACTTGAAAAGGATACCATTGGTATACTCAGAATTCCTTTTTATCCCCTTTAAAAAGATGTTTTGGGGTAACCATTCTGACTAAAGGTATTCTTTTCAAGTGCCCCGTTAGTAAGAAGTGTCGTTCCACCGATAGCTTTGAGATCTTCTCCAATATACTTGATCTTATACCTGAGCCGTTCGTTTTCAGCTGTATGCCCACCACTCAGGGACTGCTGATTAATTGTGCGAAGCATGGAGCCCACCTTCCCTATCAGGCTGGTAACCTCAGCATGCTGTTCATCAGAGAGTGCTGATTCCTTTCTGGTAGATGGGGTTACTTTAGCTGGTGGGTCACCAGGTTCCCTTGCAGAATAGTCATGATCACCCTCATCAGAACATTTCAGTTTACCAAACCCTTCAGAATAACTTCTGCTTTGACCACATTTTTTACAGATATCAGCCATATTAAATTTCTCCTTTAGGGTTCGCGAAAAAAAACTTTACATTCTCGCACCTCATTTCCAGGACATCTTTGTCCGATCTTCACTCACTGAATCCTCAGTGTAGCTTAGGCTACGCTTGCGGTTCAGCTCGATCAGATCGACCAAATCTGACCTAAACCTGAGCGCGATAGATTGTAAAGATTTTTTTCGCGAACCTTTATCAGTTATTGTAACGAAGATCTATTCAATTGCTTTTGTAAGTCTGACCAGACCAAGAAATTCATGCCTGTATCCGAATTCATCATTACCTACCGTTGATTCTGCCAGCTTAATGATATCATCATAAGTAAACTGATCAGTGTAAGTACCCCCAC
>JADHUV010000021.1 GCA_016784355.1 Nitrospira sp.
CTTCTCAGTGACAGCCCGCTTCTTGGCAATGAAGCCCTTGCAGCAGATCACTCTTTGCAGGAAATCTGGAATATGGGAAGTAAAAGCTGGAATAAACAATTTGAGTACTTAAGTAAGGGCCACATTAAGGCAGCCGGGGTTATAGAGCAATGCATTCAGACACAAGACGGACTGAGTGATGATAAGCTGAAAAAATTCATGAAAGAAGACTGCACCAATAATGGCCTGCTATATCAGCAGCCTTCATGCCGCTTCTGTGACTTTGGTGTCCTGTGCGGGTTAAAAGGAGGCAGGGTATGAAGGGCATCGAGATTATAAATGCCAGCGCCGGATCAGGAAAGACCTACAGCCTGACCGCACGGGTTAATGACTTACTTCAAAACGGTCTTGCCCCCGAAGGCTTAATGGCCACTACCTTTACCAATAAGGCTGCGGCAGAACTGCGCGAGCGCATACGGCTTGAACTGCTTTCTCATAATCATCAGGATGAGGCGCAGCGTATATTCGACGGCTTTGTCGGGACAGTCAATAGCGTCTGCGCGCGCCTTCTGACCGAATATGCCCTCGATGCCGGGCTGTCTCCTGCGCTGGATGTACTGCCTGAAGAAGACGGCACAAGGCTGTTTCAAATAGCTATTGCCGAGGTGATTGCAATGCAGGCAGGCAGGATCGAGCCGGCTGCAAACCGCTTAGACAGGAAAGGCGGGGGATCCAGTTTTCAGCCGCTTGCTGACTGGCGTGATGATGTCCGCAAGATTGTGGATATTGCCAGGGCCAACCAGCTGGACAGCACTGAATTGCAGAAATGCGCAGACCGTTCCTGGGCCTCGCTCAAAGATCTCTTCGGAGCGGTATCAACTAAGGACCTGACAGACAGACTTCTTGCCAGGATCCAAAACGCAATTAATGATATAAATCAAATAAGTGCGCCTAAGCAGGATACCCAAAAGGCACTTACCGCCCTGACCAGTTTCAGCAGGACTATGAAACGTGAGGGAGAGGTACACTGGAGCGACTGGATACGGCTTTCCACACTCCGTGCTAACAAAGATGCCGACGGAATGCTGGAGGAAGTAAAGGATATCGCTGCCAGGGTTATGGAACATCCCGATTTTCAGGAGGATGTTAAACAATTAATATACGGGGTATTTAAGTGTGCCGGTGAGGCGCTTGAGACTTATGATACCTTCAAGAGAAAACAGGGCTTAATGGATTTTGTTGATCAGGAGACCATGGTCCTTGACCTTGCCCGCAATAATCGCGCCTTTCAAAATTCTATGCAGGATCGGCTTCAGCAGATGATGGTCGATGAATTTCAGGATACCAGTCCAATTCAGTTAGCATTGTTTTTAGAATTGCACAGGCTCGCAGGCAAATCAGTATGGGTAGGGGATCCAAAGCAGGCGATCTACAGCTTTCGCGGCACCGACCCGGAACTTATGCATGAGGTCACAAAACAGATAACCGCCACAAGTACACTCAATTATTCCTGGCGCTCCTGTGAGGGACTTGTACGATTTACCAATGCAATATTTACCGCCGTCTTCCATGCCATGGGAAAAGATAACGTCTGCCTTGATATCCCGCAGCAGCGCAAAGAAGCGGCGCAGGGCGGTTTTATAGAATCCTGGAATCTGCCTGCAAAAAATGTTCGGGAAGAAGCCCACGGTCTTGCCGCAGGTATAAATGATCTGCTTAAGCGCAGACCGGATATCCAGCCCGGTGATATCGCGGTACTCTGCCGAAAAAATACTCAATGCACTGAAATTGCTGAAGGTCTTGAGGCCCTGGGCATAAGGGCTTCGGCCTCACAGGGTGCGCTTATGGAAACCCGCGAGTGCCAGCTTGCGCTGGCAGCGCTTCGATATATGCACGATACTAAAGATACCGTAGCCCTTGCTACAATAGTGCACCTGTCTCAACTCCATTCTGATAATCGCTCGTGGCTGCAATCCCTTGTTCAGGACAAAGAAAGAGGGCTATCGCAGTGGAAATCCGATCCCCTTATTGAAAAACTTGATCTGGCACGTTCGGCACAGCGCCACAGGACACCGATGGAGGCCCTTGAATATGCAATAAGCTCAGCAGACCTGGTGAGTACCGTAAGGGCCTGGCCTGAGGCCGCATCCCGCCTGGCTAATCTCGACCTGCTCCGCGGAGTCTGCGCCGCATACCTGGATCAATGCCGGGCCCGGCGAGGCGCTGCAACCGTAGCCGGTTTTATAAATTATATTCAGGATCTGCAGCAGGGTGAGGCAGAAGGCACAGGACGGCAGACCGTACAGGTCCTGACCTATCACAAGTCAAAGGGACTGGAATGGCCGATTGTCATATTGTCTGCCCTTGACAGTAAATCAAGAAGCGGTGCATTCGGCATAGAGGTCGAACCAGCCGCGGTATTTGATCCGGCAAACCCGCTTGCCGATCGCTCTGTTCGCTTCTGGCCCTGGCCTTTCGGATCACTGAAAAATGTGGAGGAATTACAGGAACGACTTCAGACCAGACAGGAGGAGATAACGACCATTGAACGTGCGGCAAAGGAATCGCACCGCTTAATATACGTCGGCATGACAAGGGCGCGTGAAGGACTTATTTTTGCACAGCGTAAAAAAATACTAAAAAATGAGATCAGCCTCAAGACAGCCTGGCTTGATGAATTAACCGATCTTAATGGCAGACCGCTGCTGGAGTTACCGGTACAGAGCGGCTCACACACATTGGATATTGCAGGAACCAAAATACCCGTAAAAGTCTATGAGTACATGGAAGCCGTTCAAAATAATAGTAATAAGATCCCGGCGGAAGAACACTATCTGCCGCAGATGCCCACCGTTATTACGGTCTACCCGCCCGCCCGAATCTCTCCAAGCGGCCTTACCCTTGAACAAAGCGGGCTTAAAGAAATAACTGTTCAGGAAATAACCCGACTTGGAGATCCCGTCATAATCAAAGGCAGCCCGGATCCGGCATCACTGGGCAATGCCCTGCATGGTTTTTTCGGAATCGAGACAGACGCTCTTTCCGGGCCTGAATTAAGTGAGACCGCCAGGGCCATTATAAATTGCTGGGAGATAACTGAGGCCTTAAGTGCGCAGGATATGCTCACTGTCGGGGAGCGCTTGCACACATTCATTAATAAAAATTATCCCGGAGCAAGGGTGTTGCGGGAATGGCCCGTGACGCTTCACAACACCGCACACCAGAGAATGCACGGCTGGATAGATATGCTGCTCGAACTTCCGGAAGGCTATATAGTGATCGATCACAAAAGTTACTCGGGCAATGATCCAAAAGAACATGCCCGACAGTTCGCACCACAACTGGCGGTATATAAAGAGGCCATTGAAAAGGCTACCGGTAAAGAAGTAATCTCCACCTTACTGCACCTGCCGATACTGGGCAGGATATTCAAAATGACTTTTTCATTAAACATGTAATTATAACTGCACAGGATAACCTGATAGCACTATGCCCCTGTCCTGACCGTAACCGGTCATAAAAATTAAAAAAAGCCGCGAAGATGATAAATCTTCGCAGCCTCAATAACAATTAAAACTCCAGCTAACTCCTTCAGACCCTTAAACATCTTTGCCTGCACTTCCCATAACATTACTACTTTGCAGGTTTTTTCTTCTTCGCATCTTTCTTTACTTGTGTCTGTTTATCCGATTTTGCCTTATCCTTTTTTCCACCTTTATCTCCCATGACTCCACCTCCTTTTATAGGACATTAACAGCCGTAAAGACATTATAACCTTCTCTGAAACAAAGATATACAAGGAAGTATACAGGGCACTAAAAAGCGCCCTTAAATGATTATAAATGGCTGAATAAACAACATATTACTCATACACAACCTCAACCCTGTCTATATAGGATGCAAGTTCTTCCGTATGCTGCCGTATATCTTCTGGCCTGTTTTCCTTTGCGGCGGCTTCGATGAAACGACCTATATCACTTATTGCATCAAAACCATAGCCTCCGCCTACACCTTTCATAGTATGCCCAATAATCCTGATCCCTTCAAAATCATTCCCATCCAGGGCCTCCAGTATTTTTTTAATATCTTCACGTCTATGCTCAAGAAATCCGGGGATGATCTCTTCGAAGTCCGGGTCTACACTGACAACAATCTTTTCCTTCTCGTTAGAATCCATAGTTATCCTTTCATTTAACAGGCAAGTTATCAACCTCATCAAGTATTCTCTGTGCTCTTAAAATCATAACCTCCTTATCAGCAATCTTTGCTGCGGCAAGTGCCTTCTTCCCCAGAGCCAGGGCGAACTTCTTTTTACCCAGAGCCAGGGCGCTTCTTGCTGCCCGGCTATAACGATCAGCCGCCAGACTATAATCTCCTGATTTTTCGTATGCCGCCGACCGCCATATACGTATCGCCAATAGTCTTTATCTTTTCGAGACCATGGGCAGATACCAGCCGGTCAAAGACGGAAAATAGCTGCCCGAGAATCTCAACTAATTCAACCGGCTCTTTCCTGGAAAAAATATTCGCGAAGTTATTAATATCCGCGAAAAGAACAGTGACATCTGGACATGAATCAGCAACCACCTCTCCCTGTTTAAGACGTTCCACTATAAACCTGGGAAATATACTGAGCAGGAGCTGTTCGGATTTTTCTTTTTCAGAATAAATTTCCTTATTCTTATTGATAAGCTCCTGCTCCAGAGAAACCATGCGTTCTCCGGACCGCACGCGTGCAATCAGTTCTCCCTTATCATAGGGCTTGGTAATATAGTCATTGGCACCTGCGTCTATTGCAGTGATAAGGTCCTGTTTCTCTTCCTTTGCGGTCACCATGATGATATAGACCGCCTCGGAAGTCTTCTGTGCTCTGATTTTTTTACAGAGATCCAGACCGCTCATTTCAGGCATAACCCAGTCGGTAATCAGAAGATGAATATCCTCCTGCTGAAATTTCTCCCACGCTGCCAGACCATTATCGGCAGTAACGATCTCATGTCCCTCTTTCTGTAAAATAACTTTAAGGAGTGTTTGTGAATCAAGATCGTCCTCAGCGATAAGTATACGCATAACTATAACCCTCACCAGACCTATAAAATAAGAACCTGCCTTATTAAGTGCTTCCGCCAAAAGATAAATATCCACTTTTTCAGTCTGGCTTAATTGTAACAGTAAACCCTTGTATCTGCAATGTTTTTCATGTATCGTGTTATTTTCAACATCACATGTATATCAGAAGTAGACATACAGATAAATTTGACGCGATCTTACTATGAGAAATTACGTTCCTGCAGCAGAGATACAATACTCAGTACTATTTCATATTTATACGCTCTTCAACATTACAGCGTAGCCACCCCCCTTCACAAATAGGGCAATCCAGCCTTCCGCCTGCCGGAGATGAGCACATGACTGGCCGCAGCTTTAGGCCTGCCCCGGCTATTTACATACGCATATGCGTGTGCAAATAGCCGGGACACCCAATTGCAGGCTTGAGATTATTTCCTTTTCCCCATCAAATAAATGTATAATAGAGGTCTGCCTGAATTAAACTGCAAATGTCCGGTAAGAACGTGAAAGTTGTATTTCCATCTAATTGCACCGCGTGGCCGTTTAAATCAATGAAACTGTTCCGCAGAAAACAGTTACGGGCTTAGCACGAAAACAGAATGAATTTACATGTAACAATAATTAAGCAATTTTTTAATACCCTACAAAACACGAATAAAGACTTATTCTACGAGGTACCTTTCGGTTTATAAAAATGATACAGGTTAACAACTTAGATAAATGTTATGGTCATCAGGTTCTGTTTGAAAAGGCAGGCTTTATCCTCAATCCGGGTGAGCGTGTCGGCCTTGTCGGCAGAAACGGACACGGCAAGACCACTCTCTTTAAAATAATTCTGGGACAGGACCATGCAGATTCAGGTGTCATAAATATACCCAGCGGCTACAAGATAGGACACCTCTCACAGCATCTGAGCTTTTCTGAAAACACCGTACTGAAAGAGACCTGCCTGAGTCTTCAGGAGACCGAGGACGGTATTGATCAGACATATAAGGCAGAAATGATTCTCATGGGTCTCGGCTTTTCTCTGGAAGATTTCGATACGGATCCGCTGGATTTATCCGGAGGATATCAAGTTCGTTTAAACCTTGCAAAGGTTCTTGTCTCCGACCCGAACCTTCTTATGCTGGACGAGCCTACCAATTATCTTGACATTCTCTCTCTTCGCTGGCTTACACAGTTTTTGCGCAACTGGAAGAAAGAACTCATAATTATTACTCACGACCGCGAGTTCATGGACGGAGTTACTACACACACCATGGCCATCCACCGCTGCAATATGCGTAAAGAAGCCGGCCCTACAGAAAAGGTATACCAGCAGCTGCTTATGGAAGAAGAAATACACGAAAAAACCAGAACTAACGATGATAAAAAGCGCAAGGAAACAGAGGATTTCATCAACAGGTTCAGGGCAAAGGCATCCAAGGCTGCGGCAGTTCAGTCAAGGGTAAAGGCTTTAGAGAAAAAAGGCCGCCTTGAGAAATTAGCCGATATAAGAACCCTTGATTTTGCATTCAGATCCGCGCCCTTTACAGGCAAACAGCTTATGCAGGTCAATAACCTGTCTTTTGCTTTCGCTAAGGACAGCCCGCCTTTAATTGAAGGGCTGAACTTAACTGTAGGCAAGAGGGACCGTATCGCTATTATAGGGAAAAACGGCAAGGGCAAAACCACATTGCTTAATCTGCTTGCAAAAGAACTGGCACTTCAGGAAGACACGGTCGTGCATCATGATCAATTGAAGATGGCCTATTTTGGTCAGACCAATATTAATCGACTCAACTTAGACAATACCATCGAAAAAGAGATCATGGACGAACATCCCGAGGGCAACCGCGGGGTGGCCCGTAAAATATGCGGTACCATGATGTTTTCCGGTGACAATGCCTTAAAAAAAATCAGCGTCCTTTCAGGCGGCGAAAAAAGCCGCGTTCTTCTAGGCAAACTGCTTGTCTGTCCCTCTAATATGCTCATGCTCGATGAGCCGACCAATCACCTTGATATGGAATCCAATGATTCTCTGGTTGAGGCCATAGACGCCTTCGACGGCTCGGTCATTTTAGTATCTCACAGCGAGATGATGCTGCATGCCCTGGCTACACGACTGATAGTCTTTGATGACGGAAAAGTCACATTATTTGAAGGTACATATAAGGACTTCCTTAAGCGTGTCGGCTGGAAAAGTGAAAACGAGGCAGCGGCGCCGAAAATCAATAAAAACGAAATCCGCACTAAATCTGTAAATAAAAAACAGCTGCGGCGGGAGCGGGCATTACTTCTGCAGCAGAAGACCAAGAAAGCGGCTGCACAGTAAAGACACATAACGGTGCAAAATCAGTACGTTCTAACATAGGCCGAGAGACACAGGTGCGGCTCAATAATCGACAAGATACGTCTATTTACGGGCATCCATAAAAGCAGCAAATCTATATTTTCAAGACAGATATAAGCCTCCCCCTCACTGCATAAACCGTTTCACTATATGTATACTGACTCTTCCGAAAATAACATTACAGGCCAATTCAGGATTATTCTAAAAAGTACCGATATATCCTTTAAGAGTGCCCGGATCATGATACATAAATAAAGCGGAGGTTAGACAAGAGCATGAACATTAATTTTATTGCCTCAAGCATGGTCTTGATTGGGGCTTTTTTTATACTGTCATCAACCATTTTATCCAGAAAATTACGGTGCAGCTTACCGCCTGAAATGCTGAAAAATTGGTCGCTCATTACGATGTTTATGGACTTCTTTGTTATCGGCTACATACTCTTTGTCGTGATACTGCTCAGCAATGCCGTCGTTCCCCTGGAATTATTAAGCGGTGTTGTATTTCTGGCAGGAGCGCTATTTGTATATCTCATCACAAATATAGCAAAGAAAACTATTACCTCCCTTAAAACAAAAGAAAGCCTTATAAGAGAAACCAGCGAGGCGCTGACCAGCAGTAATGAGTCCATCAGTGAAAGAAGTTATAAATTGGCCTCTTCCCTGAACCAGATAGGGGAACTCATGCAGAGTGTTATAGATAAAAAAGACACAAGCGTAAGATTTGCTAATCCCTTCATAGAGAAATGTTATCTCAATAAGGCGTGTAATAATGAGGCCTGCCCGTGCTATGGAGGAGAGGCCGTCAGATGCTGGCAGGTCGCCGGTACCTTCTGCAATGGAGAAGTACAGGGGGATTTTGCGCAGAAATACGGCAACTGTCTTACGTGCGAGGTATACACTCATAGCACCTCAGATGAGATCTACAGGATCGGGGAGCACTTCAACAATATGATGCACATTGTCGAGGCCAATCATAAAGCGCTTGCAACCGCTTACAGCAACCTAAAGACATCTCAGCAGCATGTCGTACGTCAGGAGAAAATGGCCTCAATCGGACAATTGTCCGCAGGTGTCGCGCATGAGATAAACAATCCCATAGCCTTCATATCCAGCAACCTGAAGACACTCAATAAATACAGTGCTAAATTTGCTGAATTTATCAAGGAACAGACAATCATCATTGATGCTTTAGCTTCGCCCGAACAGATGGAACATCTTTCTGCCAAACGAAAAAAATTAATGCTGGATTATGCCCTGGAGGATGTGGCCGGATTAATCGATGAGACTATCGAGGGGAGTGAGCGGGTCAAGCTCATAGTGCAGAACCTCAAGACCTTCTCCCGCAGTGATGAAGCGGTACAGAAACAGGCGGATATAAACGAATGTATCCAGAGCACATTGAATATTGTCTGGAATGAGATCAAGTACAAGGCAGAGGTCTCCAGCGATTATGGAGAACTCCCACTGGTCACCTGTCATCCCCAGCAACTTAATCAGGTATTTATGAACCTGCTGGTAAATGCTTCACAGGCGATAGAGAAAGATGGGATAATTACAATCACGACCAGAGAAGATAATGGTTTTGTTAAGATCTCGATCTCAGATAATGGCAGCGGCATTGAAGAAAGTAAAATAGTAAAAATATTTGATCCCTTTTATACAACTAAACCGGTAGGCCAGGGAACCGGTCTCGGACTCAGCATATCAAATGAGATAATCCAGCAGCATGGCGGCACGATCACCGTTGAAAGCGAGCCTGGCAAAGGCACTACCTTCATCATAGCCATTCCGGTTAACTGAGATATCAGGACTGCTGTAATCGTAAGTGACTGCATACTTTCAAAAGTCGCAATATTATATAAAGCATCCCTAAGTTAACGAGAGGCAACTGCGAGTGCCCATTAATAACATCATCAAAAAGAGCACTTATGAACTTATTTTTTAAGTTGTGCAATTCATGAGAGAAAGTTGAATGATGTATAAAGTATATGCATAACACAATATATTTGTCGAAAATCATTACACAATCCGCATTTCTTTCACTAAAGCATTAGGATTAAAACCTGGAAATTGCTTTTTCATTAGTACTTACCCTATGGCACGGATATTGCATTATATTATCTGAAACTAATACTAGACGAATGGTTCGTCTGAATAATTGATAACAAATAAACGGAGGACGTTGCAAATGAAAAAAACAATTAAGCAAATAATACTGGCTCTTGTATTAAGCCTGACATTGACAGGTGCAGCAATGGCTCACACCATCACACTCGGTTTTGAGGCTACTGCAACACCCGGTTCTGTAGACATCTGGGCCGGCACTTATAGTGGACATTCTACTTATGTCCCAACTGAGGGCAGTGTTAATGTTGTCGGCGTAAACGGTACTATATTTAATACAACATTGGCATTTACCACTCCTATCCTCTCAAAGCCAACCGGCCTTGTCGATGGCGTAAGCAACTGGTACGCAGTCGGCGGTCAGAATGCGACAGGTTTTACTGCAGATGACGGTACTTATTGGGGAAACAACTTTGGATGTTGTCCAATTGTATGGTGGCAGGGAGTGACGGTCAGCGGCCTTTCAGCCGGTGATTATCAGTTTACCTTTGTACCGGATCCAAGCCCGACAGTAAACTGGTCTTTCTGGAATGACAGCTTAAACGGGACATTTACTCTTGATCAAACGATCGTTGGAAGCCCCGTACCTGAGCCCTCAACTTTTATTCTTCTGGCATCAGGACTCGCAGGAGTTGCATACTTCAGACGTAAAAACAAGTAAATTGATTTAGTGTTTTGCAAAGGGCAGAGAGTGTAATGACTCTCTGCCCTTTTTTATAAATAGTATCACGTTTGCACATTGCAATGATTACATACTAGCTGCGCCGCCCCGCTTCCATTACCCCTTCTTCAGCTTATCAATAAATAATTTACGAAGTTTCGCCACTTTAGGCTCTATGACCACTCTGCAATAAGGCTCATCTGCATGCAATTGATAATAATCCTGATGGAAGTCTTCAGCGGGATAAAAAGTCTGCAATGGAGACACCTCTGTGACAATTACACCTCCCCAAATATCAGACTCGCCAAGCCTTTGCATCACATCTTCTGCAATCTTTTTCTGCTCCTGATCATGGTAAAAAATAGCCGATCGATACTGCGTGCCGGTATCAGCACCCTGGCGATTTTTTGTAGTGGGATCATGTATCGTGAAAAAAACCTTCAGGATATCTCTATAAGATATTTCCGCTGTATTAAAGGAAATCTGTACCACCTCGGCATGACCCGTCGTCCCGGTAGATACTGCATGATAAGTTGGATTGGCACTAGTTCCTCCAGCATATCCCGAGATAACTTTTTCAACTCCACGCAATTGCAAAAAGACGGCCTCAAGACACCAGAAACATCCCCCGGCTATTGTTGCAGTCTCGATTTTTGATGCGATCGAATTTTCATGTTGTTCCATGTTGGATCTCCTGATGTTTATTTATCAGACATAAAAAAATCATAACAATGCCGGGAGCTTAATATCTGCGCACCTGGATTACGCTCTATCAGACCAATATCATCTGTCACTAAGATTACCGATCCTTTCTTCTGCAAAGCAATAATCCTGGTCAATCGGTCATCTGCCAATTCTTCTGACTTCTCAGTAAACATAATAACGTATCCCGGCTCGCTAATCTCACTATCTTCAGTCCCGTCATATACCACTATAATATTAGCAAAGTGCCGCGCCTTACGGCTGATTCTCTGATGAAAGACATTACGTGCCGAGGCCATAGAGGTAAAGCCATCCAGCTCACTCTTTCTATCCAGGCTCCTCAACAGCACATTATTACCATCAATCATAAGCTGACTTTTTTTAAGACTTCCGCTTTGCACCAATTGCTCAAAAGACTGGATGCTTTTCTTTTCCTGAACCAGGCTCATGCCAGCTTCCTTTGCGATAATCAGGTGTAACTTCTGACGAATACTCTCAGTAATTTTTCTAGCGCTCTGCCGATCAATAAACCCCTTTTCCCTGAGTTGCTGCAGAAGATGTTCCGACTGCTCTAAAATTGGAAGCGATGCCTTTTGCAATGGCAAAGTATCAAGCACATCAGTATAAAGACTAAACTTAGATGATGGCAGCGACTCAACCAGGACGGCGGCGTACGGCCTCGCATTAAGCAGATACTCTCTGCGCTGCTGAAGCATATCAAGGGCTTTTGCAGTTTCCGGGACGGTCAGAAGGGATTCCCCCTGTATTTGCCGTAGCGTTTCTATCAATTCACAGATGTGCTTAAATTCCTCTCGCAGGGAGTGCAGCGTACCGGAGCGTTTATTTTTAGCGGACTGTAATTTGATCGCCTGTTCAGCAAATACGATCACCGACCGATTCTCTTCAGCAGGTGCCGCAAACTCACGCTCATCGTCAATGGATTCGAAATCCAGCCTCATCTTTTTACGTATGGAAATCTCGAGTTCTGCCGCATCTTTTACAAACTGCTCCTTTTGCACAGCAGCACTCTTTATCAGAGAATTGTGCTTCTTCTCCAAACCATCATGATTCTTTGCTAAATCGCTATAAGCTGATTTTAATGCCTCAAGTTCAGACTCCCGTTCCGCCAGTTTTTTTCGAAGTTTCTCAAGCTTCTTTTCACCGGCGCCTGCTTTTGTCTCACTCTTAACCGGATCCGCCTTCTCAGTCTCGCCGACTGCCGCCTCACTCGGTATTATGCATTTTAAATATTCAATAAAAGGAATCGTACAGTCCAACATCTCATTGCTGGATGTCCCCGTATCTGCTGGCGCATGCTCTGTGGCTATGAGGGTGGATTTCTCAGCCACGCCTTCAAGCACAATAAAAAATTCCGCCTGAAAATATTCCATAAAAAACCCCTTATGTTTTTGCATGAATGAATCAGACATAGCATCAAAGAAATCAATAAGGGGCTTATGAAATAATTTCCAGGCCTCACAAAGGGTCGTGATTTTCCTGACATTATTTTTATACCAGCTAAGCAGACGCACTCGTATATGAACAAGATTTTCCTGTTTTACAGCAAACCCCTTAAAAACAGTTTCCTGAAACTCCGGCGCACTGCCGGCCAGTTCTATAAAGTATTCAGGCTTAACCGTATCGATAAGGTAGAGTAAAATTTCTTTATCTGTCTTTATTTGTTCTATAAATTGTTCCATGCATTCCACTCCACCACTTTGTGTGCAAGTTTCTGCTAGTTTAACACACGGCCGCGCCGCCCACTATAGTGAAGGTGAGCAGCAGTAGAAAAACCTGTCTTTCCTGAGTAACCAATATGTTGTCCCTTTCCTACTGGGCAGTGCCGAACAACAGCATGATCGCGATTATGAGCAGGATTTCCATCAGAGTTCATGAAGCCGGGGCGATACTATTGCTTTACAACTTGCATGATAGCCCTCATAAAATACGGAAGGTCAGAGGGTATTCTTGAAGTAACAAGATTATTATCAACAACTACCTCAGCATCTTCATAAACAGCCCCCGCGCCTTTCAGTTCTTCGGCAACCAGGCGGTAGCATGTTGCATGTCTTCCTTTCATAACTCCAGCAGATATGAGAATTTGTGGTCCATGGCAGATAGCCCCAATTGGTTTATCAGTTTCCATAAAATGTCTTGCTATCTCAAGGGCCCTCGTGTTCTGCCTGATTACTGCCGGTGCCTTACCGCCGGGAAGTATCAGAACATCATATGCTGAAGGGTCCACCTCATGAAGTGCTAAATCGGGCTGGACCTCATATCCCTTTTTGCCTATGATGATCCCTTTCTCTATCGAGGCAATATAGACCTCATACCCTTCTTCCAGCATACGATACATAGGGACCAGCAGTTCAGAGTCCTCAAAGTTATCAGCGCTGATAATCAATACTTTCATGCCACCCTCCATTGTTAATTTATAATTTTATAACCTTCCCGTAAATATTATCTATTATACTCCCGGCGTACAGGAGCATCTACTGCAAGAGCAAGGGGTCCAGTAGTTATTCAAGTTCATATATATATTGGGACCCTCGTGCATCCAAGAACTCTTTGCTGCTATATCAACCCGAAAAAAGGCCTCCAAACAAAAAAAAGTGGGGGCAGATCAATTCCGCCCCCACTTCATATTAGATAAATCTAATATTAGTATCTATAATGTTCCGGCTTATACGGGCCGTCCACTGATACTCCTATGTAATCTGCCTGCTCTTTGGAGAGCTTAGTAAGCTTAACTCCAATCTTTGCAAGGTGTAAGCGCGCAACCTCTTCATCCAGCTCTTTTGATAGACGATATACCTTGTTTTCATAAACATCTTTATTCTTCCAGAGATCTATCTGAGCAAGAGTCTGGTTGGTAAAGCTGTTAGACATAACAAAGGACGGGTGTCCTGTTGCACATCCAAGATTTACAAGCCTTCCTTCTGCAAGCATAAAGATCGCGTTACCTGTCGGGAAGACATACTTGTCAACCTGAGGCTTGATATTAATCTTTTCAATTCCGGGATACTCGTTAAGCAGTTCAACCTGTATCTCATTATCGAAATGACCGATATTACAGACAATGGCCTGATCTTTCATCTTTGCCATGTGCTCGACAGTGATTATATCCTTGTTCCCTGTCGTTGTCACATAAATATCTCCCTCTCCCAGGGTATCTTCAGTAGTAGCAACCTCAAATCCCTCCATCGCTGCCTGCAAAGCGCAGATAGGATCAATTTCTGTAACTATGACCCTGGAACCGTATTCTTTCAGAGACTTAGCGCAACCCTTACCTACATCACCATAACCGCAAACCACTGAAACCTTACCGGCCAGCATCACGTCAGTTGCCCTCTTGATACCATCCGCAAGAGACTCTCTGCAGCCGTAAAGATTATCAAATTTAGACTTTGTTACAGAGTCATTCACATTAATGGCCGGAATAAGAAGAGTACCGTTATTCATCATTTCATACAGACGATGAACACCTGTTGTAGTCTCTTCACTCACACCCTTCCAATCCTTAACTGTACGATGCCATCTCTGATTATCCTCAACAAGAAGCTTTTTCAGAAGATCCTTGACGATCTGAAGTTCTTTATTATCTGTAGGCTCATCAAGACCGGCTGCATCTTTTTCTGCATCAAATCCCATGTGAATAAACATCGTAGCATCTCCGCCATCATCGACGATCAGCTCAGGACCTTTCCCATCAGGAAATTTAAGCGCCTCATTAGTGCACCACCAATATTCCTCAAGTGTCTCACCCTTCCAGGCAAAAACAGGAATACCGGCTGCGGCTATAGCGGCCGCAGCATGATCCTGAGTTGAAAAAATATTACAACTTGCCCAGCGGACATCACCGCCAAGGGCTACGAGTGTTTCGATAAGAACCGCTGTCTGTATAGTCATATGCAGAGATCCTGAGATGCGAACACCCTTAAGCGGCTGTTCAGCGCCGAATTTCTCCCTGAGAGACATTAATCCCGGCATTTCCTTCTCAGCAATATCTAGCTCTTTTCTTCCCCACTCAGCAAGGCTGATATCAGCAACCTTGTAATCATTTGTCGTAGACATAAATCTTCCTCCTTAATTTGTTTACAGAATGATTGCCCATTCCATTCACTGTAACGGGCAAAGCCTTTTTAATTGTACAAAAAGGCAATAATATCCTTAAATTTTTATAATGTGTATCGTAACTATTGCAGCCGCTCTATTTCAATAGGAATGTTTTATTTAGACGTTTGGACGGGAAGTATCCCTGAAATAAGCATAAATAAGGGGGGACATCCAAAAGGATATCCCCCGGTATTGATATTACTTAGCTGCGTTCTTCAGATCCTCTGCTTTATCAGTCTTTTCCCAAGGGAAATTGTCACCCTCTCTGCCGAAATGTCCATAAGCTGCAGTCTCTGCATAAATGGGCCTCAAGAGATTAAGCATTTTTATGAGTCCTCTTGGGCGCAGATCAAAATGCTCACGAACCAGTTCTTCAAGCTTGGATTCTTCAAGCTTACCTGTTCCGAAAGTCTCAATAGTAATCGATGTAGGCTCGGCCACACCAATGGCATAGGAAACCTGTAGTTCACAACGGTCTGCAAGACCCGCAGCAACTATATTTTTTGCAACATACCGTGCTGCATACGCGGCAGAACGGTCAACCTTGGAAGGATCCTTACCAGAAAAAGCACCGCCGCCATGACGCGCTGATCCGCCATAGGTATCAACAATTATTTTACGCCCGGTCAGTCCGCAGTCACCAACAGGACCGCCGATTACAAAACGTCCGGTCGGATTAATGTGAAACTTTGTATGAGGGGTTATCCAGTCAGCTGGAAGAATAGGCATGATAATCTCATCCATTACCGCCTCTTTCAGGGCCTTGTACTCAATATCTGGTGAATGCTGAGTTGAAAGAACAACAGCTTCTATTCCTACAGGCTTATTATCTTCATACCTGAATGTAACCTGGCTCTTTGCATCCGGCCTGAGCCATGGAAGAGTACCGTTTTTGCGAACCTCCGCCTGACGGTGAACCAGCCTGTGCGCATAAGTAATAGGGGCAGGCATAAGTACATCCGTCTCATTAGTGGCATAACCAAACATAAGTCCCTGATCGCCTGCACCCTGCTCGTGGTCGTTCGTTTCATCAACGCCCATTGCAATGTCTGCTGACTGCTTATCAATAGAAGTAAGTACAGCGCATGACTCCCAGTCAAAACCCATATCAGAGTGGTTATAACCAATTTTCTTAATAGTCTGTCTTACAACGTCCTGCATATCCACCCAGGCAGTTGTAGTAATTTCACCGGCGAGTACGACCATACCAGTAGTAACCATGGTTTCGCATGCTACACGAGCCTTGGGATCTTCTGTAAAAATTGCATCTAGAACCGCATCTGAAATCTGGTCCGCAACCTTGTCAGGATGTCCCTCTGATACTGATTCTGAAGTAAAAAGGTAGTTTCTTTTTTTCATTTAAATGTCCTCCAGGCAATAATGTTTTGGTGAGCAGAAACCCCGAAATTTCAAAAATATTCAGGGTTATATTGTTAAGCTTTATATTGTACCATAATTAATAGAATATTTGACATATCAGATGTTTCATAAGGTATATTAATGATGCTAAGACCCGCCATGCTCAATACTATTGACATAAAAGGTGCCAGAGTGCACAACCTTAAGAATATAAGCCTGCGCATACCACGCGACAAGCTGGTTGTAATCACAGGGCCCTCAGGCTCAGGCAAATCCTCTCTGGCTTTTGATACCATATACGCCGAAGGCCAGCGCAGGTACGTTGAAAGCCTTTCTGCCTACGCCAGGCAGTTTCTTGTCCAGATGCAAAAACCAGATGTAGACTCCATCGAGGGACTCTCGCCTTCCATAGCCATTGACCAGAAATCCAGCGCCAGGACATACCGCTCAACAGTAGGTACTGTCACTGAAATATATGACTACCTGCGGGTCGCCTACACGAGAATCGGGATCCTTTCATGCTATAAATGCGGCAATAGTATTGCCACGCAAAGGTCGCAGCAGATAATCGAGAATGTCCTTGCCCTGCCCGAGGGCACCAGAATACAGATTCTTTCCCCCATTGTGTCCGGCCGTAAGGGTGAATATAAAAAGGAACTGGAAGAAGCCAGGCGAAAGGGAATCATACGCGCAAGGATTGACGGCGAAATGACAGATATAACGGGAGAGGTAAAACTAAACAAGCACAAGCGACACAACATTGATATCGTAATTGACCGGCTTATCATAAAGCCGGGGATAGAAAAACATGTTACCCAGGCCATAACCCATGCAACCGGCTTTTCCAGCGCAGTTACTGTTAATATCATTAATGAGGACAGGGATCTCTACTTCAGCACCCTGATGGCCTGCCATCACTGCGGCACCAGTTATCCGGAAATCAGCCCCCGATTCTTTTCATTTAACAGCCCTCATGGCTATTGCCCCGGGTGCAGAGGGCTTGGTTTTTCCAATGTAGATGAGGAAGGCGAATCCGGGGACAGGCTGAAAAAATGCCCGGAGTGCAGCGGCTTACGCTTAAGGAAAGAAGCACTATCTGTCAGACTCGGTGGACTCAATATAGGCGAACTCTCCGCAATGCCCATAGGCGGTGCCATAGAGTTTCTGAAAAACCTTAAGCTTACAGCTGCAGAGAAAACCATTGCCTCAAAAATCCTGAAAGAAGTCAGGGAGAGACTGGGGTTCCTGAAAAGCGTCGGGCTGGATTATCTAACCCTCGACCGTGCAGGAGCCACCCTTTCAAACGGGGAGGCACAGAGGGTGAAACTTGCAACACAGGTAGGCTCTTCCCTTACCGGGGTCTTATATATATTTGATGAGCCAAGCATCGGCCTGCATCCAAGAGACCATGAAAAGCTTCTTGACAGCTTATGCCAGTTAAAAACTATGGGCAATAGCGTCCTTATTGTCGAGCATGATGAAGATACCATGCTAAGGGCCGATCATATAGTGGATATGGGGCCGGAGGCCGGAGTTCGGGGCGGTTATGTTGTATCTAGCGGAACACTTGCGCACATTAAGCGTGATAAATCATCACTGACTGGATCATTTCTCCGGGGCAGCAGAAGTATTCCCATACCTCTCATACGAAGAAACCCGAAAGAATTCATAGAAATCAAGGGTGCCAGATCCTACAATCTGAAAAACATAGATGTGAAAATACCGCTCGGAACCTTCGCCTGCGTTACGGGTGTCTCGGGCTCAGGTAAAAGCTCCCTTATAATAGATATCCTGTACAAGGCCCTTTCTAAAAAATTACATGCAGCGGGCGCTGTGCCGGGCAGGCATCTAAATATTGAGGGGGCAGAAAAGATAGATAAGATAATCGATATCGATCAGTCCCCCCTCGGAAGATCGCCCCGCTCTAACCCGGCAACCTATAACGGTATCTTCACCTTAATACGTGATCTATTCGGACAACTGCCGGGAGCAAGGGTGCGCGGATACAAACCCGGCAGGTTCAGCTTTAATGTCAAAGGCGGCCGATGCGAAACCTGCAGCGGCGACGGCCTCGTTAAGATATCCATGCACTTTCTGCCTGATCTATATATACCCTGCGAGATATGCAGGGGCAGCCGCTATAACAGAGAAACCCTGGAAATACGGTACAGGGATAAAAATATTTCTGATGTACTTAATATGACTGTCCGCCAGGCAATGGATTTCTTCTCTGCGATCCCGCGCATTCTTCACAGGCTGAATGTACTTGATAAAGTCGGCCTTGGCTATGTCCAGCTCGGCCAGTCCGCCACCACCCTTTCCGGCGGCGAGGCCCAGAGGGTAAAGCTCGCCAGAGAACTTAGCCGGCCAGCCACAGGCAACACCTTATATATACTTGATGAACCTACCACGGGTCTACATTTCGTGGATATACAAAAACTGCTTGAGGTGCTTAATGAACTGGTTGAGGCCGGAAACAGCGTATTAGTCATAGAGCATAATCTGGACGTCATTAAGAGTGCCGACTACATAATAGATATAGGGCCTGAAAGCGGGGAACGCGGCGGTAAAGTGATCGCCCAGGGTACGCCCGAAAAAATAGCACGAAGCACCAAATCCCACACTGGCAGATTCCTGAAACCGAAACTAAAAGAAAAGCAGCAGGCATGAACACCCGTCACAAGCATACAGCAAAGGACAGCAGGGGGCGCACTATTTTGCAGTGGATGCCGACCCTATGTGCCATTTTCGTAATACTAATAATAGCAGGCTGCAATAATTCAAAGCAGACTTATAAAAAGAGCCGGGTTTTAATGGACACGTACTGCACTATCACGGTCACAAGCACTAGCCGCACAAATGCAGAGACAGCCATAGATGCCGGATTTAATGCCATTGAACGAATTCAAAACCTAATTAATTACTATGATGACAAAAGCGAACTGAGTGCGCTGAACAGGGCCGCTGGACTTGCACCCGTCGAAGTAAGCGCAGAGACACTGGATATGCTCCAAAAAGCTGTGGCTATCTCAAAGCTTACAGACGGGGCATTTGATCCGACCATAGCCCCTCTGCTCAGACATTGGCAGTTTACCAAAGGGGAGACGAAACACGTATTGCCGACAAAGGAAACCATTTCCAATTCACTGCGCCATATCGGATACTCCGGAATCCAGATTAATACCGAAAACTCCGAGGTCTTCCTGACTGAAACAGGCATGAAGATAGACCTGGGCGGGATAGCAAAAGGATACGGCGCAGATAAGGCTATAGAGGCCATTAAGAACACTGGAGTCAATGCAGCACTTGTAGCAATTGCCGGCGATATAAGGGGTTTTGGCAATAATGCAGATGGCTCCCCCTGGCGCATCGGCATTCAGGATCCGCGGCCTGCAAAGACCATGGATAAGCCATGGGAAGACATTATCGCAAGCATTGACCTGCTGGACAGGGCTGTCTCAACCTCCGGAGATTATCAGAGATTTTTCATCAAAGACGGCAAGAGATATCATCACATACTTGACCCCAGAACAGGTTACCCCTCTGACTCCGGCCTTATAAGCGCTACTGTTATAGCACCTGAAGGCTATCTTTCCGACAGTCTCTCAACCGCAATTTTTATCCTCGGACCAGAAAAAGGCCTGATGCTGCTGAACTCAGAGGGCATGGATGCAGTACTGATTGACCAGAACAAACAGGTATTTATTACAGACGGTATTAAAGAAAAAATCAAAATACTTAAACCTGAATACAACGGCAGCCTTAACCCTCAATAAGCACTTCATCTACATACAACCACTTCCTCCCGCAATTTATCCCTGCACATATTAATGAATTTTATAAGCAACCGAAAAATTATGGGTGACTTTGTTGCCTCAAAAAGGCATAATTATATCCTGGATAACAGTCATAATATGCAACGCTGTTTATCATGACAATACTGCCTGGAATCAAATTAATAA
The DNA here is from genome assembly GCA_016784355.1 of Nitrospira sp. Taxonomy (GTDB): domain Bacteria; phylum Nitrospirota; class Thermodesulfovibrionia; order UBA6902; family UBA6902; genus JACNKH01. The sequence continues at coordinate 20,308 of JADHUV010000021.1, forward strand.
TTAGGAGAGAAAAATGATTGATACTATTTCCCTTGAAAACGGTGTTGTACACATGCTGGACCAGACAAAGCTGCCAAGAGAAGTCGTCTATGTTGACTGCAAAGATTATCACATGGTGGCAGAAGGCATTAAGAAGCTCTGGGTACGCGGCGCTCCTGCCATAGGCATAGCTGCATCTATGGGCATCGCTATAGGTGCAAATGCAGTAACCGCAGATAACTATGATGATTTTTTAAAGGGACTCGAGCCGGTATTCAACGAACTGCTTGAGACAAGACCTACCGCGGTCAATATCCAGTGGGCAGTAGAGCGTACAAGAAAGATGCTCGAAGAGAGAAAGGGAGAGTCCGTTGATGCACTGAAGACATTTCTAAATGAAGAAGCTCAAAGAGTGCTGCAGGATGATATTAAAATTAACAAGACGATCGGACAGTACGGTGCGGCATTTATAAAAGATGGAGATACACTCATCACTCATTGCAATGCAGGCTCACTTGCAACCGGAGGCTACGGCACTGCGACCGGCCCGATGCGGGCAGCAGACGAGCAGGGTAAAAAGATTCATGTCATCGCTGACGAAACAAGACCTGTCCTTCAGGGATGCCGTCTTACCGCCTGGGAATTAATGCAGGACAATATACCGGTCACACTCATCACCGATAATACCGCGGGGGCAATCCTGCGCACAGGTGAAATCAAAATGGCAATCGTCGGAACCGACCGCACAGTAAACAATGGCGATGTTGCCAACAAGATCGGGACATACCCGCTTGCAGTCCTTTGCAAGGAAAACAATGTACCCTTCTTTGTAGCTGCCCCCCTTAGCAGTATCGATTTTACCATTAAGCACGGTGATGATATACCTATTGAAGAACGCGGCTCTGAAGAGGTTACCGAGATCTTCGGCGTTTCCTTTGCACCCGAGGGCGTTAAGGTAAGAAACATCGCCTTTGATGTGACACCGGCAAAATACATAACTGGTATAATTACTGAAAAAGGGGTCTTCAGACCGAAAGACCTGCATAAATTAAATGAAGAAGGCACGGACCTGGAGTCCATAATGCTGAGACCTGAGGATCTATAAAACCTCACCCTTATTAAACTATGACTGTAATAACCATCAACGACATATGGGAACGATACCGTGAGGATCTGGATCTCACCGAAGAAAAAATCCGGGAGACCTTTGAGTCTGTTGCCCCGGCAATAGCAACCGTCGGCAAGCACCTGCATTCAAGCGGAGGAAAACGTTTCCGTCCCTTCCTGAGTATCCTAAGTGCAAAGATGCTCGGGCTTAGCGGACACCCGGTAGCAACCCTTGCATGCAGTGTAGAGTGCATACACACAGCATCTCTGCTTCACGATGATGTAATAGACGGGGCAGATGTCAGACGCGGCCAGCCCGCGGCCAATGCCGTTTACGGCAATCAGATAGTGATCCTCGTAGGTGATTATTTTTACGCCAATGCCCTGCGGCTTGCCAACCTGCTGAAAAACCACAGCGTGATGGATGCTATCTGCACCGCGACCGCCAAGATGAGCGAGGGCGAACTGCTGCAGCTGAGCAAAAAAGGCAATCCGGAGACCTCTGAAGAAGATTATATGAAGGTAGTCGAGGGTAAAACAGCAACCCTCATCTCCGCTGCCTGCCGGGGGGGAGCGGCCCTTGCCGGTGCCGATGAAAAACAGGAAAAGGCCTTTCAAAACTTTGGACTTAAGCTCGGATACGCCTTTCAGATGGTAGACGATATCCTTGACTATAGCGCCGCGCAAAAAGAACTCGGCAAGACTCTTGGCAAGGATCTGGAAGAAGGCAAGATAACTCTACCCTTGATATATCTGCTGCGTGATGCATCCCCTGCAGAGAAAGAAAGGGCGATTCAAATAATAAAATCCGGCGATTTCGGCGAAGGCAACCTGGCGACTATCCTTCAGATGTTTGATAAATACGGATCAATAAAAAAATCATACGACCGCGCACACACGCTTCTGCAAGAGGCCAAAGACGAACTCTCCATATTTGAAGACTCTCCGGAGAGGGCATCCCTTTATGCAATTGCTGATTATGCGGTCTCAAGAAAAAAATAACACATGCCCTTGATTTGCCAATGCAGAGAAGCTAAGCTGTAATTATATGACCATGCATCCATTTGTAGAGCTTGCAAAAAATGCTATAGAGCATTATGTCAGATCCTCTGAGATTATCTCGCCGCCTGATAATCTTAGCCCGGAGATGTCAGAAAAAGCGGGTGTGTTTGTATCGCTGAAGATAAACGGCGAACTCCGTGGCTGTATAGGCACATTTCAGCCGACCACTGACAGCATCGCTGCCGAGATTATTCAGAATGCCCTAAGCGCGGCCATGCAGGATCCACGATTTTCACCTGTATCAAGCGATGAGCTTTCTGAGATTACGTATTCCGTTGATGTGCTTACTGCGCCTGAACAAATTTCCAGCGAGTCCGAACTTGACCCAAAGAAATATGGGGTAATAGTAAAAGCCGGCGAACGCAGGGGACTCCTTCTTCCGGATCTCGAAGGCGTAGACACCGTAGACGAACAGCTCCGAATAGCAACAATGAAGGCCAATATATCCAATAATGAACAAATTGATCTGTACCGTTTCGAGGTCAAAAGGTACAAATAGAATATGGACGAAAAAACACAGCTGGAGCAGGAACTTGAAGTTCACGAAAGATCCAGAACACCCCTGGGAATAATCATAATAGTCATACTGCTGACCGCCGGACTTATTGCATCAGGATACTACAACTATTCCCTGAAACTGCGCCTGAACGAGTCCATTGAAAAACAGGAATCACTCAAACAGGTGTGGCAGGAAAATAAACTGCAGCTTCTGAAAAAAATAAAAAAACTGGAGACCAATCCTTAACTGCAGGACTTTCTCTGCCGTAAATTATTTCTGAGACATCCCCTCAATACCCTCATACAATCCTGCCCGCAATGTCGCCTCTGCCAAAACTATACTGACAGTATTGGCAAGATTATAACTTCTGACCTTCCCCAGGACAGGAAGAAAAACCGTATTTTCGCCCCACCTTTCAATCCAACTCTCAGGAAGTCCCCTAATCTCATTGCCAAATATCAAAACATCCTCATCACTGTATTCAGGCATATCATACCGCTGGTGCCCGAACTTAGTAATCAGCCACGGCACCCGATCTCCAAGCCATAGCAAAAATTCTTCAGCGTTTTCATGCACCGTCAAATCAAGATCAGCCCAGTGATCAAGCCCCGCCCGCTTCACCGCCTTTTCACTGATATCAAAACCAATAGGCTTCACCAGGTGCAGGCGGGCATTCATGCCAACGCACTGCCTGGCAATGCTTCCGGTATTGGGGGGGATTTCGGGATTGAACAAGACGACATTAATCATCTGAACAGTATAGCATTTTGTCTCTTACTGCGACCTTCATACTGCTTACTATTGAAATCGCATTGCAAAATCAAATTAGGCTGTTAAATTTTGTATTTCTATATGCTATAATTATTCCGCTGTCAATAATAGTAAATGGTGACGGGGCTGTAGCTCAATTGGGAGAGCGCCTGAATGGCATTCAGGAGGTAGTCGGTTCGATCCCGATCAGCTCCACCATTTTTTTTCAAGCACTTAGGGGTAATGGGATTCCTTTCACTACCCATGATTGTATAGTTTTTGTATAGTAGGCTGATTACCACTTAGCGTACTGTCCAGAATGTCCAGGGCTTTCACCTTATGCGATGGTGCCAGATGTGCATATCTAAGTGTCATCGTTAAGATTTTATGTCCCAGCAACTCCTTCACTGTTACCAGATCCACCCCTGCCATGACCAACTGACTTGCAAAGGTATGTCTCAGGTCGTGAAATTTAAAGTCTAGAATCTTTGCTCTTCTACATGCTGTATGGAATGACCGCTTTACATCCATATACCTCTGACCTGTTTGTGGGTCAAAGAACACGTGCACAACCCTTTTTCTCGTAACCTGCGCGCAGCAAAACGAGTATTTGTATAACATCTCATAACACCTGTAGATGTTTTCTCAAAGTCATATATATTAAGTTCCTGATTTATCTCTGCAGTAAATCGTTCGATCACCTTCAATACAGGAAGTTTCTCGTTATGAATCAATAAAAGGTATATCAATAGTGGAACTTCAAGGTCCTCCGGACGTTTATAGGTGGGCTTGCCGTCACTAGCACGCTTATCTAACGGTGGTGAGATTAGCAATTCTCTATGCGCCCCAACAGTAACGCCCAATGATCCGAAGTCTCCTTGGGTAAGTTTATTATTATGATGATGCAAGTGAAATCTCGCGCGATCGAGTACTTTCTCTAAAATATCAATTTTAAAGTGCATCTCATTGTCATATTTATTAAAAGTATGTACTTCTGGTTGGATGTGAATAATAGACTCAATAAATTCACAATACTTGTCCCCTGCCATATCTCCCCCTTTAGTTATTCAGTATTATTAGCCTCATACAATTCCCTTAAAAAATCATCCCCTCGTTCGCCATAGGTATTGCATATCTCATCTGCCTGATCTTTGTTTCCGCTTGTGTATAGTTTCTCAACTATAGAGTGGATATGCGACTTATCATAGTGTGGGGTTGATGTGCTAAGCATTGTCATGTATACGTTGCCGACATGTTTAATGCTGTCAAGGTCTTCAAACTTATCAAGGTATTCAATAAAGAAGGAAGAATTATAGTTTTCTTCAGCGTATGGTGCGGCACACAAGAGCCATTCGGCATATTCATCATTGAGAGTTGCAAGGTAAACTGTCAGTCGCGATAGTGCGGACTGGATTTTTTTGTCGTTGTCATCAAAGGCAGCCTTATTTTTGTATCGGTTCTCATATATCCACCTCCATATATCCACAATTCTCCGGACAACATTCTTAGCCTCTGCACTGTCGTCTGTAGTATATCGCTGATTTGACCACAGGAAGCTGACAAGATCTAAAACTTGCTCTTGGTTCTCACCACTTAGCACCTTATTGATAAGTGTCTTTTCTTCATCGAGGCCTCTCGCATCAAAACCTAATAGGTGCCCCAAGGCAATGTGTTGGGTTAGGTGTTCATTGTCTCTCTTTTCCTTGAAGTCATGCGACCTGCCGAAGTCATAATGGGGAACCATCAAGTCATACAGGTCAGCATATACAGTGCCTATTGACAGGTAACCATCCATAAAGGCTTCCCATTCTCTGATAGCAGCTTCAGGATTTAAATTCCTGACCTTACCAAGAGCCCATTCTTTGTCCAGGTAATACAGGTTGGGTAAGTATCGGCCAAGGAGAGTAAAACTATCAATGATATTCTTCCCAAGAAACTCATCGTACTTGCCTTTAAGTGAATCAGTCCACTTCACATCATCTTTAATTTCCCGCACACGGGCAATCAGTAATGCATGATGGATAAGGGCTATGAGAGTTTTGCCATGAGGCGAGTTAATGGAATAGGTAACATAATCTGTAATATCCTGCTTCTCTTCAGGCTGTAGTTTATCGAGGATAAGAAAGATAATATCCTCGACCTGTTGGAATTGCTCTTCACTATATCCTTTTATATCCGTCCTGCTTGCTTCCCGGATTAGTTCTGTAGTCGCTCCGGTTATCCAATGATGATCTGCTTCACCTCTGAAGCCATCTTTTTCAACAATGAAATCATTATTCCAGAAGGCACTCCTGTCAATATAAGATTTTAAATAGTCAAAAACTTTGCTCCAATCAATAGACTGCTTATTCTTTAACGAGTCTCTTATACCGCTAACTACTTCGTACACATATATGAAACCACTATCAGCAAACAGATCAAGGTTGTTTATAAACTCATCTGGCTTCTCTACTACACACTCTTTTAACAGCTGGGACAAACCGCCTACAGTCGCACCTTCATCCCAGAAGCCTGTAGATTTAAAATCAGACAGAAAGGCAGGCAATGTTTTATCGGTGAGCTTTTTAAAAATGTCATCTTTGCTTAAAGGTGACGGCCCCGGCCCCCAGCGAGTTTTTATTTCACCTACGCCGGGATGCAAGGCATAATCCTCGCCAGTCTCTGCTTTAAGTGCATCATATAACTCCTTAAACTCCTGGTCTCTGATAAGCGCATGATAGCGTTCCTGCTTCCAGGACTTAACATACTTATCCTCTTCGTCTCGGAGTTTTATTGGCCCTGCTGCAATGATTCTTTTGAGAATTTCCTTTTGGTCACCTTCAAGTTTGACCTGCTCCATTACATGCCTGAGTTCATCCCCAAAGTATGGACTCTCATAGAAGAAGATATTATTTTCACTCTCCAGAGCTTCCCAGAATATATCCTCATATTTATCCATATGGTTCGCTATAACATATAGAGCCATTTTGGGATAGAAGAGAAAGTTTTGCTGGAAGAAAGATCTCAGTATCTGTCTTGTTTCGTCCACATGCTTATCTGCTCGTACGCTCAGGATGCTCTTCAATCCGAATGTAAGGACTTCAAGAGGATCTGACAGGTGATCCCTTGTGTCATCATAGAAACTGCTATATGTTCCCTTGTCGTGATGATTCCGGTATAAATTGTGCAGGTCTTTCTTTAATACGTCAGGGGCTACTTCCCGCATATCTTCAATCGCGGAGATCTCTCCAAATGCTTGCTCAATAAAATCATTGAGAGAACATTCATCGAGTGACCACTTTTCAATAGATGCAAGATCAATAGGCTTATTCATGAGTACATACTCATGCACATTCTCATCAGCTCGATATGCCTTAATTGCATACTGCTGTTCCTGAGATAATAAAGTGATCAAAAAGTGCGCACCCTGATCTTCGACAGAGATTCTTGTTTCATCGGGTATCAGAAGCTTCTTTATTTGATCAGCCAGATTAATAATTGCGGCGTTTGAACATTTATCAGCAATGTTTTTATAGTTCTCCTCGAATATTTTTATCAGCCAATACGGCTTAATCAGCAGCTTTAACTCTGATGCCTTGTTGTATAGCTTTTCTCTCTCTGCACTTAAATGGACATTTTTCAGGTCAGTTAAGTAGTTGATAATTTTCTCTGCTTTACTAATGTCCTCTGCCGATGGCTCACCAGACAGAAAATTTGGCAAAAGTTTCAGGCCAATTTCTGATCCAACATGAGACACATCAAATTTTGATGAAAGCCAGATTGGAATTAACTCGACAGTCTTAGAGGGTATTTTGTCCCGGGGAATGTTAAGTAATATGGTTACAAAGCTTCGCCACGTATGATAGTTATCAATGTGATTGCCTTCAGCATCTGTGAAGTTCGAAACATCTTGGATAATTAGCAGTAGCTCATCAATATATCTTTCATTTTCCAGATTACTCAGTTGCGTTGAAATTTTCTCTAAGTATGTGAGCACGTTCCACCAAGGGATGGAATAATATCCCTCTTGCTCACCAGGAAGAGGGCCAGGGGCGCTTTGAGGATTAAAGTGACCTTTATTCTTTAAATCATCGAACCACTTTAGATCGGAAACTTTATTGAAGAAATAATTCCTATATACGGGATCTTCATCTAATAATTCTAAAACTGCTATTTCTTTAGGATTCAAACTCATGTAAGCACCTCATCAATGAGCCTGATTTTATCAAAATATTGCCGTGGTTGTGATACAGGCCCTACTTGTTTGGCCCACTCTTTGATGACATTGGCTAGCTGATCATATCCGTTATTATCTTTCGGGTAGGGAATTAGTTTTATGCCTAAATCGGCATAATAGTTATCCTGAAATTTTAACAATTGGCTTTCAGATCTAAAAACTGGATATAACATGTAGTGCTGGATAGTGCCTGGGTTCTGATTTGATTTGCTAATCATAAACTCCAGAATTTCGTACTCTTCGAGGCCGTATCCTACAAAAAGAACTGTATATGATTTAAATATCTCTTCTAGAAAAACAGCTGGATTTGACCCTGGAGTATAATGCATCATGTAATCAGTAAGTGTAATTATTAAATCACTCTCGTTCTCAGCACTTCCATGCAGATGTATTATTGTTCCGTTGTTAAGCTTAGAAATTAGCAATTCATCTATTGCGCTTACAATTTGCAGTTCTGGCTTTGTAGCAACTACACCTGACGGCTCGGTAGAGCCAAGAGGTTCTGGTATTGATCCCGCTACCTTGGCAGCCGCTTGGTCTAAATACATATCGTAGTTTGTCGTGACGTATATTGAGTTAAATGAATACAGATCATCATATATAGGATATTCAGCCAGCTTCTTAGGATCTGCTTGCAACACATCTCTAGTTCGGAGCGGCAGGAGCTTTTCCTCTGCATATATATTGAAACATATTGATAATAGTTTGCGAGGCTCTTCTTTACTTAAATGGGAGTATTCGTGAAAATTAATCATACCTTCATCAAAAAGGTTTTTCAGGTGATGCATCGCAAAGGACTGCCATGATGGGCAACCAATTATTCTGGAGGCACCGGCACCTACAAAAATAACGAGTTTACCTTTTGATGCTGCGTCCTTGATCTCATTGGGCACCGTGGGAATATCATGAATATCCGGCATTCTATCCCACCGTTTCATGCAGCACTGCCTGCAAGAGCTTTTCGCTATCTTTTTGTGACTGCTTGAGTCTGGATTCAAGGTCATCACAGATTTGCATGAGCTGGTCGACTTTGGCTACGATGCGCTTTTGTTCTGATAATGGGGGGAAAGGAAAAGGATAAGTGAAAAATTCGGAGTAGAGCAAGCTTTGTACGGTCATTCCGTCTTTGACAAGCGTATCAAGAATCAAGTTTTCAAAGCCTTTTAACATTACTTGAATATACGTGTTAATGCTTTTCAAATGGGGCATTAAAACTTTAATATCTTGGTTCACTGTGCACTCCATGCTGTTGATACACACAGGAAGAGTATGCTTAAGTATTCCACTTCGCGCCACAATCAAAATTGATCCAGGAACAATCATCCTGACCGAGCTATTATTTATGGCTTTATTGCTTATTGTCATTTCAGAATGAATTAAAATATCGAATTTCATGTCCTTTGGCGAAACCCATGGTATAGAGCCATTCCAATATTCTGATACTTTTTTAGAAGGTGTACCACCACCGCAAACTTCACCCAGTTGTCCCAACCTCACCCACTCCCATCCCTTTGGCAACATATAGGGCATCTCATCTCCAGATATATGAGGCAAAGACTTCTCCTTCTTAATCTTCTTCTCTTTAATCAACTTCTCCTTCTCAACCTTAACCCTCTTCAACAACTCCGAAGCCGGTTCATCATTCGGATCCTGAGGCACAAGCTTCCCCTGGACTGCAAGCTGCAAAATAGTCTGTCTGAGTTTGGTAACATTTTCCGGGACAGTGTAAAGTGTGTCAAAGTTATTGCGGACGAATGTCCATTGGGTTGAGAAGTCTTTTTCATCGTCAGCACTCATCAGCCTGTTCAGGGCAGTATCGTTCAGAGCTATTCTGTTTTTAGAGGCTTTGTTCTGCTTTACCTCAAGCTCATCGCAGATTTTCATGAGCTGGTCGACTTTGGTAACGATGCGTTTTTGTTCTTCATTTGATGGCACCCCCAAGACCACAGAATGCATAAAATCCTTCTTGACTCTTTGCTGCCCCGCTGTTCCAGTAAATGTACTTACCCCACCATTAATAAAGTTTTCAGACTTAAATAAGAGTAATAAGTATTCAGGAAGAATCGTCTTGCCAAACGGTCTGAATACATAGAGCTCTGTGGTGCCTGCACCATAGCCATTTACTAAGTTTTTCATTATTGCTGACTTTCTGTTTTGAAAACATGGTGTGATTTTAGCTACTACTACATCATTCTCCTGAAAGTGAGTAAATCCTGACTTTATTTCACTCCATTTCTTTTCTTCAGACTTATGACTATTGCTAAATCCATCATCGATTAATGTCATAGGAATAAATGAAACATCCAGGTCATCATCCGCGTAATTTCGGGGATTAATCTGTGATATTGATCCTAATCGCACCCACTCCCACCCCTTAGGCAAGTCATAAGGAATTTCATTATCAGTTATAGCTGGAAGCGCATTCTCTTTCTTAATCTTCTTTTCCTTAACAAGCCTCTCCTTCTCAACCTTAATCCTCTTCAACAACTCCGAAGCCGGCTCATCATTCGGATCCTGCGGCACAAGCATTCCCTGCACCGCAAGCTGGAGAATCAGCTTCCGCATTTGCCCAATGCTGTCAGGAGCATCCATAAGAGTATTGAAGTGTTCAAAGAATAATGTCTTATTCATGGTGGTGGCTTCCCGATTGACTGCTTATATATAAAAGGCTGGATTCCGGATCAAGTCCGGAATGACACATTTTGGGATTGGCTTTGTTATTTGAGTTCATTTGTTTTCCAGTGAGTCCATTAGCTCTTTCTTCAAGGCATCTCTGGTTGTAGCTATTTTACTGAGAAGACCTTGATACTTCTCGAGCATCTCTTCAGGATCAGCATTCAACTCTTCAAGGACATGAGGGTTCTTTATATCAAGGTTATAACTCTTAGCCTTAATCTCATCTATGGTCACCTTCCAGGCATTCTGACTGACCTCACGTTTATCCCACCATTCTTTCTCAAGGTCAAATTCCTCAATTCTTATAGGCTTGGTCTTGGAATAATTCTTATATCCTTTAGGCAAAGGATGCTCAAAATACCAGATTTCTTTCGTAGGCTCGCCCTTGGTAAGAAACAGCAGATTTGTATTGATGTTTGTGTACGGGCTGAATACACCATTAGGCAAGCGGACGATCGTGTGGAGGTTGCAATCAGTCATGAGCTTTTCTTTGATCCTTGTCTTCACACCTTCACCAAATAAAAAACCATCAGGAAGAACGATCGCGGCCCTGCCTCCGGGCTTGAGCATATGAGTAACGAGCACGAGGAACAAGTCAGCAGTTTCTTTTGTCCTGAAAGTGGATGGAAAGTTGGCCTCAATCCCCGGCTCTTCAGTCCCGCCAAAGGGGGGATTAGTAAGTATCACATCTACCCGGTCTTTTGGTGATATATCACGAACAGGCCTGGCAAGTGAGTTATCCCGTCTTATATTGGGAAGTTCAATGTCATGAAGGATCATGTTGGTAATAGCCAGCAGGTGAGGGAGCGGTTTTTTCTCAAAACCCCTGATTGAGTTCTGCAATATCTCCCGGTCCTCTACACTGCTCACCTGATCCCTCAGGTTTTCAATAGCGCAGGTTAGAAATCCCCCGGTGCCGCAGGCTGGATCGAGCACAGTATCGCCGAGTTTCAGATCAACCATATCCGCCATAAACCGGGTAACGCCACGGGGCGTGTAATACTCACCGGCATTTCCTGCACTCTGCAGATCCTTGAGGATCTTTTCATACAGATCATTAAATATATGCCGATCTTCAGATTTATTAAAATCAATCTCATTAATCTTATTGGCAATCTGCCGGATAAGGGTACCTGACTTCATATAGTTATAGGCATCTTCAAAGACTTCTTTTACGATAAAGCCCTTGCGGTCACTATATTCATCAATGGCAAGGTTCTTTAAGGTCTTAAAGAGGTTATTATTGATAAATTCCAGAAGTTCATCTCCTGTAATGCCCTCTGCATCTTTTGCCCAGTTTCTCCAGCGGAGCTTCTCCGGTATGGGAGATTTGTATTTGCCGTCCATAAGCTCGTACTCAAGTTCCTTGTCATCAAATATCTTGAGAAATATCATCCAGACAAGCTGGGAGATACGCTGCGCGTCACCGTCTACACCGGCGTCCTGGCGCATGATGTCCTGGATAGATTTAATCGTTGTAGAAATGCTCATTTGCTCTCCTTATTAATATCCCTTCATATTACCCGTTGTGGTAAAATAAAAAATGCAGAAAAAATCATTAAAAGAAACAAATCCATACCTTAAAGACCCGGGCCTTCGAAAAGACCTGATACATCTTTCTGCATCGTCTTCTACCGCTGTTGAAGGCGTTTTGACAAAGTACGATAAGTTAAAAAAATCTTCCCGAAAAAAACTCATATCTCTTGTCCGTGAAGCTTCAGCGTCCTACGAATAACTGACATAAACATATTCTTCATCGGCTCATAGTTGCTATCCATCCCGGCCTGCACTGCTGCAATATAGTCCCTTTTTCGCCGTACAAGACTTGTAAAATCCAGCGGCGGAAGACCAGCCTGAGCTGCCATTACATCTGCCAGGAGTCTGGCGGTCCTGCCATTACCTTCCCTGAAGGGATGTATCAAAATAAGTTCAACATGAACACTTGCAAGTGCATATGCTGTCTCATCCGGCTCAGTAAAGTGACAGGGCGTATACCTGGTGAGCTGCTCCTGCTCAAAAGTAGTCATTAACTCAGGGACGTGTGCAGCTGATGCAAACATAAATCCATCCTTACCAATATTGACCTGTCGATACTCTCCCGCCCATTCATAAATACTGCCGAGCCATAGTTTATGCATAGTTCTGATGTCTTGGAATGTAAAACGATGTGTCTCATCATACATGCCGTATAACTCATCAAGCGTCCTCTCCAGTTCTTCCCGCTCAAGCCTATCCATCTCACGTTTTCTCTTGATGCCTAGCTTATTAACAAGTACACGCCCGCGTGATCCAGGCTCAAATTGAGCCTCAGTAAGACGGGATACATCATATCGTCCGGTCTTTTTCATAACAATATCCGTCTGCTCATGTGATTATGTGGTACCAGCATAAATGTGAGCTTCCAGTTCTTTCACTGCCTGAAAGTAATTATCCCTGCTGCCAAACAGGTTTATAATCTCAAGCGGCCTGCCCATCTGATTAAAGGGCTGCACATTGAGGATCGCTATACTCTCAATGTTTTCAATCCCTTCGTCAGCATATTTATCGAGAAGATTTTCAAGCACAGCCTGGGCCTGCTCGCTGTATTTCCCAAAGTAATTACGTTTCTTCACATTGTTTGCCCGCTCCTTTCTTGTGAGAGGGGGCTTGTCAAATACTACATGACAGATCAGGTCAAAAGGGTCCATATCTTTTCCGATCTCCTGCTGAAGCTCATAAAAGAGAACACCCTGCTCAGTAAGCTCATTTATAACCGCTTTCTTTTGATCAGCGCTGTTCCATTTACTCAGGAAGTCATTTATGCTGGAGTACGTCTTGCTGACAGTTTTTTTCGTATAATCTTTAAGTGACTCAGTAATCAGCTTGCCGTCATTGCCATAATACTGGACACGTTCGCTCACTACCAGGACTTCAACGTCATTAACATAGTATTTGCGCCTCGGTTCTTTTGGATCAGAACCAGGGGGCAACGTATCCCCACCACCATCATCTTCATTGCCGCCCTCATCAGGATCCTCAGGCGGCACAACCGGCCCATCTGGAGGAGGATCATAAATCTGTATGGGAGGACCATCAAAATCCGGATCGGCAAATAGCCTGGTCGCTCCGCGAAAGTCGATGATCGTGAAGAAGTACTTATCAAACTCTTCCTTGATGCGTGTACCTCGTCCGATTATCTGCTTAAACTCAGTCATGGAGTTGATTGTCTTATCAAGAACAATAAGCTTGCAGGTCTGAGCATCAACCCCGGTGGTCAGCAGCATTGAGGTGGTAGCAATGACAGGGTAAGTACTCTCAGGATCAATGAAATTATCCAGCTCTGCCTTACCTTCATTATTATCCCCGGTGATCCGCATGACGTATTTATGGTTTTTGGCCACTTCATCACTGTTCTTATTAACTATCGCCATACGCATCCGCTCAGCATGGTCTATGTCTTCACAGAAAATTATCGTCTTATCCAGCCGGTTGGTATTTTTCAGATACTCTGTTACCTTATCCGCAACCAATGCTGTCCTTTTTTCAAGTATGATCTCCCTGTCATAATCAGTTACCGCATATTCTCTGTCAGGGATGAAATTACCATGTTTATCAACTTTGCCATCCTCAGGTCGCCACCCCAAATCTCTGTCCATGGCTATTCGGATGACTTTGTACGGAGCAAGGAACCCGTCTTCAATCCCCTGCTTCAATGAGTACATAAAAAGTGGTTCACCGAAATAATGAATATTGGAGACTTCTTTCGTTTCTTTCGGTGTGGCTGTCATCCCGATCTGGGTAGCCGATGAATAGTAAGAAAGGATGTCCCGCCATGCAGAGTCCTCAGCAGCACTACCCCTGTGGCACTCATCCACTACAATAAGGTCAAAAAAGTCAGGAGAGAACTGTTTATATATATTCTTCTCTTCTTCAGTTCCTGTGACTCCCTGATACAGGGCAAGGTATATCTCATAGGACTTATCCACCTGACGCTTCCTGATTTTCGTCATGACATTGCCGAAGGGCTTAAAGTCATTCACTATTGTCTGGTCAAGAAGAATATTGCGATCTGCCAGGTAAAGTATCCTCTTTTTAGTACGGGACTTCCAGAGTCTCCAAATAATTTGAAAGGCAACATATGTCTTACCCGTACCAGTGGCCATAACAAGCAGGATCCTGTCCTGTCCCTTAGATACGGCCTCTATGGTTCTGTTAATAGCATTATGCTGGTAGTAGCGCGCAGATTTACCCCCGGGATCAAAGTAATATTCCTGGGTAATGATCTTTTCCTGTTCGGGATCGATATTTTTATCACTTTTTAATCGGTTCCACAATTTATCAGGAGAAGGAAAGGCATCAAGAGGTATCTCAACTTCAACCCCGAGATTGCGATTGTGTTCAATAAAGGCATCCCCATTAGAGCTGTACACAAATGGAACATCAAGTATGTCGGCATATTCCAGCCCCTGCTGCATACCGGCTCCAACAGAGTGACTGTTATCCTTGGCCTCTATGATTGCTATAGGAAGGTTAGGTTTGTAATAGAGAATATAATCTGCCCTTTTTGATTTGCCCCGGGTAACTATTTTACCTCGAACACGGATCTGCCCAGCGGTAAAAGATACTTCTTCCCGGAAATGATGAGGAGCACTATCCCATCCAGAAGACTGAATAGAAGGGGTAATATACTTAGTGCAGATGTCCCGTTCTGAGTATTGTGATTTCGCCAACCCGTAGCCCCTGAAAAAGATTAAACGTGAATAATCAAGATCTTACATTGTAACTGAAATATCTTATCTCAGCAAGTTTAAGTGCTATAGCTTGCTAAGAATGTCGAGCCATTCGTCTATATTATCAGGGCTGAGTTCTGTTTATAAATAACTTTACAGCACTACCGGCCTAAGGTCTCTTATAATTAGCAATTCTCGTCTTCATCTCTATGAGTGATTTTATTTAATATACCCAGGAAATCACTTACAGTTGTCAACAGCTTAGCCTTATTGGTTTCTATAAGTGGCTTCAGTAATCCACTCATCCCCGTTTTTGAATATCCACGGTATAATGCAACCATCATTTCGCGATTACAATTACTTGCAAGGGTGTTTATAGGAACTTCTCTATCCACGGTATTAAAATTAAGTTGGGTAGATTTCTTGATCGCTAATTCATGGATGAGATATGATAAATCGAACCTAGAATATGTAGATTCAAAAAAATCGAGTTTGCTACTAAGTTGCATTCTTAATCTGGTATTATTAAAAACAGAATTTCCTCTTGATGAAAATATGGATTTGCCCTTACCTATATTATAAATATGGTCGAGGATAGCTTTTTCCTCATTACGCGCTCTAGCTAGAAATTATTCAATGACTAATGAACCATTCTCAAAGTATGCTATCCCGACTAGGATTATTGGAGCTGGCATTTTCCCCAGTTTCTCAATTTCTAAAAAAAGCCAATTATGTATTTCATTGAAACATGAAAATACAAGCCAGGCAGGGTGTGATTTCAAAATAGTTCTCTTGGAAAGGTAATCTTTTAGCGATGGGTAATCTTTATTGTTAAGTAATTCAAGAACTTCTTTTATATGAACTGTATAGCGTGGATCGTCTAAAAGGTCTAGAATTGTACGATAGCCATGTGACTTGAGATTTTGCTCTTTTGACGAACCAATGCCAGGAATTAATCTTAGCTGCTGTTTGAAGGTATCAGTTAATCTGCTAAATGATATTGAGGGCGAAATAATATGAGGGATATGTTCTTTTATGCAGTAAAAACTATCATCCGTAATATTGATGTTCGGGATTAGTGATTCAATATCATAAGAAGCATATTGTTCAAAAAAATTCTTTAATTGATTGTTAAATAATTCTGCATTATCTCGTTTAATTATTATTTCATCGATATTATGTGAAAGAATGACTTCCAGAATAGCGAGTAATTTCTTAAAATTGAAAGAATAATGAGATATATTGATAGCTAATGCAGCTGATAATTTCAACAACCTTTGTTTTATTGAATCAATGCTTTCCTCTATAATGCAGTCATTGTATTTTGGTAATTTGCCATACTCAGATATTTCTTCTCCGAGATTTTCACGCTGTGAAATCTCTTCTGGTGTCATCTTTAACCTTCCAAACTTAAACCCTGCATAGTAAGTTTCTAAATCTAATCGCTTTACGGGTTTATTTGGCATAGGTAGCATATGCTGATAAGTTAAAAGAGTTAAGGCCAGCATATCACTGAGAGATTTTAGTGGCCTTTTAGTTTTTGTCACTATTGCTCTGCCGCTTCTGCCATTATCAAAAATCGCATCTACAGCAACTTGAATCATCCATGTTTCATTTCTAATTATTTCACTAGGGGCATTTAGTTCCATTAACCTCTTACACCTGTTTCTACGAGTAATGAGTTTTTGGTAAAGCTCATTCAGATCTGATTTAGGAAAATCACCATTAAAAAATGGATCCTCAGGACGCAGGTCAGGAGGCAGAATAGGAATAACATCCAAAATCATAGTTTCAGGCTTATTGTCGAGTTCTTTGAGCTTCTTGACTATCTTAAGCCGTTTTATTAAAGCAGTTTTTGTAGTTATTGATGAAGCGTCCTTAATAGCTAGGTTTAATTCCACACAAAGCTCACTGAGATCGATTGTCTTCAGAAGTTCTCTGATTGCCTCAGCACCAGTTCCGACCTTGCACCGTGTGTTGTACTCAGATGATATTATCCTGTACTCTTCGTCGGAGAGTAAATCCTTATGTTTAAGTGGTGTGTCGCCAGGGTCAGTGACGATATAGCTTTTAAAATAGATGACTTTCTTGAGATTGTGCGTACTCATGTCTAGAACCGCTGGCAATATATCTTTTATAAACCATACATGCGTGACAGGCAGTGCAAGTTTTATATGCGCGAACCTTTCAGATCTTGATTTTGCTTGTATAATCTCAACGCCGCATTTGTCACAGACAGTTTCGCTTTGCTGCATGTGTATATATTTACCGCATATGCACTCCCAGTCTTTTATTGGTCCAAAAATCTTTGAGCATAACAAACCATCACTCTCAGGCTTAAGTGTAAGGAAAATAATTCAGCCCATAACGGATTATTTTCTAAGCCGTAATGATACGCTCCTCGTATTTCTCTTTGGGTCACATGCTTCGAATCATATAACCTCCTCCAGCGATATAGATATTGCTGTGTATTTCAGAGTAGTCCCGAATATTGACGACCTCAATACTGTCAGGGCTGATTTAAGCGGAATACTGAAAAAAGAAATCGATCTTGCAGTGCTTAATCAAGCCTCTCCGATACTCAGAATGCAGGTTCTGAAAAAAGGGATTCTGGTGCTTGAGGGAGAAAAAAATCAATACAGTATATATTACGGCGATACCGTGAAGCAGTATGATGACTTAAAAATTATAAGGGCTGAATCAGAGGCCAAGATCCTAAAGGGCAGAATATATGCCTGACAGGGACATTATTCTGGCAAAAACTGCCTCTATTCAGCGCTGCCTAAATAGAATCAAGAAAAAAGAGTGCGCTTCAATAAGAAAAAACTGCTAAAAACTGACCTGCTGTAACCGAAGTAAATACATATTAATAATTTGCGTACTATTTCCAGCCAATCGGCGAATACTCCTGCTCAATCAGACATCTTTCAACAAAACTTCGAAATACAGGATCAGGCTTATTCGACCTGAAAAGCCCACTGGCAAGCGTCGCTGCACCTGCTCCAGCCGCTCCTGCTGCCGCTCCTTTCCCAATATTACCCAGCACCGCACCTGCCGCTGCACCTGCGGCCCCAGCAACAGCCGCATTACCTGCCGCATCCTTTGCAAGCTCACTGCCAGCACTCCCCTCAGCACCGTATTCAGCCGCAAGACGCATACACTCATCGACTGCCGCCTGCGCAGCCTCGCCGCCCTGCTCTTTGAGGGTATGATTTGGATATAGAACCGGCCTCTGCGTTGCACATGATGCAAACAAACCAAGACAAAGACAAACTATAATGTATGTATTTAAGCTCTTCATTTTCACTGTGTAGATTATATCACAATCTTCCGCCGCAACACTGACAGGCGAGGCCATCCACACAGGTCTGGTCTAGACCTGATATGACCCAGATAATATATACTATACAAATCAAATATTAAGGAGTTGAATTATGAATACATGTCCATGCGGAACCGAGCTTAACTATGAAGAGTGCTGCGGTCCAATCATAAATGGGACGCAGAATGCGTCAAGTCCCGAGCAGTTGATGCGCTCCAGATACTCAGCCTATGCAAAACAGATTGTTGGATATCTATATTCATCGCTACATCCTGAGCACAGAAAGGACTATGACGAGGTGAGCACCCGTAAGTGGGCGAATAGCTGTCAGTGGCACGGCCTTGAGATACTTGAGACCAAAGGCGGCGGCGAGGATGACACCGAAGGCACTGTGGAGTTTATCGCCACGTTTACAGAAGGCGGTGCACGCAGAGAGCATCACGAACTTGCGATCTTTCAAAAAGATAGGGACAGCTGGTATTTTGTAACCGGCAATCCTGTCGCCCCAAAAACAGTCGTGCGTGAAGCGCCAAAGGTCGGTCGCAATGACCCCTGCACATGCGGAAGCGGCAAGAAATTTAAAAAATGCTGCGGGGGGAATTAATTACGAATTATCAATTATGAATTAGGAGTTTTAATAACAGAAGACTTGTCAGCGGCATGAGCATACCCTGTGCAAAGTTTTTAAATTCGCAATTAATAATTTATAGTTGATAACCAGCAATCCGTTGATTCGTAATTCATAATTAATAAATGGATCGTAATAGCAAAAGATATAATGACATAAACACATATCTACGCTCCATTTTCAATTGCAGGGTACAGAAAATATACATCGATGCCGGTCTTTCCTGCCCCAACAGGGACGGCACTATTTCCACGAAGGGATGCATCTACTGCAATACCAAAGGCTCCGGAACAGGCGCGCACGAACCAGGACTGCCCATTACCGAACAGGTCAGAGCAGTCAAACATCACATGACCAGAAAATACAAGGCAAAAAAATTCATCGCCTACTTCCAGTCCTTCTCTAACACCTATGCCCCCGTTGAACATCTCAGGACTCTCTATGACGCCGCCCTGGCGGTAGAAGATATCGTAGGACTTTTTATCGGCACCCGGCCAGACTGTGTTGATGAATCGATTATGGATCTCCTTCAGCATTACAATGAAAACTATATGGTATGGCTTGAGTACGGTCTGCAGTCGGCCCATGATGCAACGCTTACCCTGATCAATCGGGGTCATGATTTTAAGTGCTTTGAAAAAGCCGTCGCCATGGCCAAGCGCAAAGGTATCAAGGTATGCGTCCATATCATACTAGGCCTGCCCGGTGAAAAAGAAGAGCACATGCTTGAAACAGCGAGAATCATTTCGGATATGGGCATTGACGGCATCAAATTTCACCACCTCTCCGTGCTGAAGGGAACCGCCCTTGAACAAATGTACAATAACGGCTCCTATCACTGTCTTGAACAAAAGGAGTACATGCACCTTGTCTGCGATTTCCTGGAACTCCTGCCCAAAGAAATGATCATACATCGTCTCACCGGAGACCCTCACACTGAAGACCTGATCGCCCCCATGTGGTCCCGCAAAAAAAGTGAGACACAGGACTTGATAAACCAGATCCTGATTGCCAGGGATTCGTGGCAGGGGAAATTAACGGAAAGTGACGAGTGACAAGTAGCGATTTACGAATGACGAAGGAACGGCTTAATAGACAGAGACGGCTATAGTTTTTTCAGCCTCTACTTCGTAATTTGTCACTCGTAAATCGCTACTCGTCAATTTCTTTTCAAGTTTTTCTTCGCAGTTTTTACACTGGCAACAAATATAGCGATCAATTCTTCAGCCTCTTTTATAATTGGATTAACTAGTGACGAAGGGTTAACAAGTGCAGCTTTTACTATCATTTGAAGCCAGACTTTTGTTTCACGCAATTCTTTAAGTGATATTTTCATCTTGTGGATGAAATCGGCGCGAGATTCAGCATCCTGTGCTTCACCGTAATTCGGAGCAGGTGAGGTACCGGATCGTATTAGTTGCCCGCTGATATGTCTTCCTGTTTTGGTTTCCGGTAATGTCTCTGCTATTCTTATAATACTCACTGCAAATACAACAAGACGTTCCTCCAGATTAGAGTAATACTTCAGCATTATATTGTCCCCCAACAATTAAATTTGATATATATTATAAGTTTAATCCAGGCAGATCAACTGATAAACGGATTAAAGGAAAGTGACAAGTGACAAGTAGCGAATTACGAGTGACGAAGG
>JADHUV010000003.1 GCA_016784355.1 Nitrospira sp.
ATTGGTTCTGTATGGAAGCAGAGGTTTGTCACTGAGTTCCCTAACGGCGCGCTTCATATCCTTCCTGTGCAGTGGAATGTAAAGACACAGGAGTGGGTGGATTATCATGGTCTGAAGAAACACAAGGCCGGAGACGGCAAGTACTGGAGTGACGGGGAAAGAACATATCAGTTTAAGTGTTCCGGTTGTCACAACACAGGTACCGAGTTTAGTTATGATAAGGCGACCGATCAGTTTACAGGTACCAAGTGGTCGGACAAGGGTGTTGCCTGTGAGGCCTGTCATGGTCCGGGAAGCAAGCATATTGTAGCTGAAGGCAGTATGCTTTCAGAGACAATTGTTAACCCTGCAAAGATTTATGATCCAGCCCGGGCTGCAATGGTCTGTGGACAGTGTCATACGAGAGGTTCCAGTACGGAGAAATTATTC
The DNA here is from genome assembly GCA_016784355.1 of Nitrospira sp. Lineage (GTDB taxonomy): Bacteria > Nitrospirota > Thermodesulfovibrionia > UBA6902 > UBA6902 > JACNKH01. The sequence goes on from JADHUV010000003.1 coordinate 430, forward strand.
GGTGTTCAGAAGACCGGTTATCCTCATGATTACAAGCCTGGTGGTAATCTGAATTTCGTATATGATGAAAAGCCCGGAATAAATCCTGACGGCTCTTCAAGGCAGCATCATCAGCAGTATATTGACTGGAAGGGAAGTACTCATGCACAGACAGGGGTTCAATGCTGGGATTGTCACTATGCACACAGACAGGGTAATGCAAACAGGGCTCAGACAAAGCTTCCGGGTTCTGTGTTATGTAAAAACTGCCATACTGATGTCAAGAAAAAAGGCGTGCATGGTATCCACAGCACAAATAACTGTGTAGGCTGTCATCTGGCTCCTGCTGCAAAGAGTGCAACCGCTGGTGATATCCGCAGTCACAGTTTTAAAGTTATAAAGCCTGAAGAAACAATCAAGTCAGGTGATAAACAGCCGAATTCGTGCAATCTCTGTCACTATCATAAGGATGACAAGCCTGAAGATCTTCAGAAGGTCCTGGATAATATCAAAAAGACCGGCTGGTCATATCAGGGGAACAAGTAGAAGAACTTGAGAGTCATTAATGAGAATGCACTAAAGGAGCTGAAAAAATGAGCAATGGAAATGGAGGCTCAAAAAAGGGCGGACTGTCACTGATTCTTGTGCTTGTGGCCTTTGCTGTCATAGTTGCGGTGGGAGGGACGTACTATGCTGGTACGAATAACTTCTGCGGCAGCTGCCACCAGATGAAGACCCGTTTTGCGTCCTGGGAGAAATCCACCCATAAAGACGTCAAATGTATAACGTGTCATTCTGAACCTGGTTTTGTCGGTGAGATGGAGGCGCACATTGCCGGACTCGGATACCTGAAGTCTTTTATAAAGGGTACAACGGAGAATATAACGATATTCGCAACAAGAAAGAATCCGGCACGAATCAATGCATGTATTCACTGTCACCCGGCGGAAACTCTGCCTGAGGAGACAGCGGAGTTACGCATTGATCATGATGTGCATATTGAAAATGGCTTTCTTTGTACTGATTGCCACAAGGATATTGTACACAGTCCGTTTAATTTCGATGAGGTCAAGGTAAAAGAGGCAAGCTGTGTTGCCTGTCATATGACAAAGATAGCGAACATTAACTGTCAGACCTGTCATATAAAGGTTGTAGATCCGGGTTCCGGGCATCTGTTTGTATTGGATGCACTGGAAGATACCGGCATAGACCCGGAGGATAGGTAATAGATTATCCGTTGTAAAACGCTGAAAAACGAGGCCCCTGAAGATGTCAAGACTCAGGGGCCTTTTTTTAGGACATTCCTTATGGGTGATTACGTGAAGTGCCGTTGCAGGTGGTGTATAATTAAATGTTAAGCAGGGGGATATGAAAGGGATATGGGACTAATGCATAAAATTGCAAATCAACGTAGTAATATATATGGATTTCTTTCAAAGATTTACTCTTCGGAAGTCACGGAAAGCCTGTTACAGGGCATCAGGGTTTCGGACTTTTTTACTCTTCTTTCAGATCTTGGTGCAAACCTTCAGGAAGATTTTCTGAATACAGAAGATGAGATGCTCCTGAAGGATCTTTCAATTGAGTATAAAAGACTTTTTGCAGGTCCAGCGATTCATATACCACCGTATGAATCTATGCACCATGGCATGCAGGACTGTAATTGGGAGTCGTTTTGGGCAGATTGGACATTGCATGTACGGGAGTTTGCAAAATACTCAGGGCTGGATTATATTGCGGATATTACGGATATGCCTGATCATATCAGTGATGAGTTTGAATTTATGCATAAAACCGTGCTGAGGGAGGCCTTAGCCTGGCAACAAAAGGATAATGATTGTGTGCTGAGATGTCTGCATATGGAGAGGGAGATGATAAAGGAGCATCTATATAAATGGATTCCCGGGTTCTGTAGAGAGGTAACAGAGATGGCAGAACATTCATTTTACCGGGAGATGGCAAAGCTTACGGAACATTTTATGGCTTTTGAATATGCCGGAATAGATGACAATATTAATTTTGCAGAATCTTTGAAAAATGAAGCATTCATTGATCAGTAGTTGTGAAGGTTAATATTAAGCAGATTGCTGTATATTAAAGGTTTTAAATGTAATAGTCGATTAATATATGATTAAGAAAACAGATAATGTCGGGTTTCTCTCCCACCTATCTTGGGGCGAGCACCAGGCGTGAGTTTGTCTAATTGAAATATCAGGAGAAAAGTAGTTGTTTAAACATATTGGATATAAAATAATTCTGGTTTTTGGCTCAGTATTGATCGTGGTCATGCTTATTCTTGGATTCTTTTTTACTGTGCATCAGGAACGCAGTATTCTTGCGCAGAATAAGCGTAATATGGCTAAGTTGACGCAGAGTGTTGCCGAAGGACTGCAGACTATAATGATAGCAGGCTATGCAGATGTGGCGGAGACCTTTGCGGATCGTCTGCATAATGTCCCGGATGTAATAGGCTTTGATATTTTGCGCACTAACGGGCTTGAGGCCTTTAAGGACAACATTACGATTGATGATGTTAACAGGAGGATCGGCAGTGAGGAATTTCTGCCTAGGGATGAGGTCTCGGAACTACGTCTGCTGGATGAGCACGATCCGAATCTTATGCGGGCACTTGAGACCGGTGAGATGGTTAGCTTTTATCGTGAGGTAACACCCGGGGTGCGGAACTTAAGTTTCATAGCACCGATCATGCTTTCGGAGCAGTGTTATAGCTGCCATGGAAGATCTCAGCCGGTCAAGGGGATCCTCCTGCTCGTAACATCGCTTGCACAGGCAGAGGAGGATATATCCTCAACTCGTAAGCAGGCTACCCAGATCGCCATTCTCTCACTTATCGTGATAGTTCTGGTTACTGGAGCGGTAATACGCAGATCCGTATCCAGACCTATTAAGAGCCTGACAGAGGCCATGGAGGAAGTGGCTGATGGAAAGATGAATCGTCAGGTCGAGATTCCCAGTCGTGATGAGCTTGGAAGAATGGCAGGCAGTTTCAATATGATGTCCGGCAGGCTCGCCGACTCATATGAAGGCCTTATTTCCGAACAGGATAAGTTGACAACGATAATCCAGAGTACTAATGAAGGTATTGTTGTAACAGACAGGAGTGACAAGATCGTGCTTATTAACGCAGCAGCAGAAGCGCTGCTTGGAAAAGAGGCCGAGCAGATCAGGAAAGATGGATTCGCAATGTTGTTTGATGATCCCGGAATTATCGAAAGTCATCTTCAGAATATGGACAACGATACGGAAGGGAGTGCTCTGGTACATTATCAAAACAGGATATTCAGTCTTTCGGCCTCCAGAATTCTTTCTAAAGACGGGACTCTTATAGGTTCTGCAGCGCTGATCCGGGATGTTACCGAAGAAACAAGACTCACAAATGAACTTTTGCTGCTTTCTACTACTGATGGTCTTACAGGGCTGTATAACAGGCGTTACCTTAATGAGAGTCTCGGGAAGGAGCTTGGCAGGGCAAGGCGCTATACCCTCGATTTTTCTATTATAATGTTTGATGTGGACCATTTTAAGAAGTTTAATGATGTATACGGACATGAGACAGGTGACAGAGTTCTGAAAATGTTGGGTAATGTAATGATTAAAACTTTCCGGGATATCGATATCTGCTGCCGCTACGGTGGGGAGGAGTTTCTGATTATACTGCCCAGTACCAATCTGGAAAATGCGAAAATATCTGCTGAGAGACTGCGTGTTGCGGTGGAAACTACAAGTATAGATGATTTAAGTGTCACGATAAGTATAGGTATAGCCAGTTATCCAGAGACAGACACCCGCAGTATTGATGAATTTATTAAAAAGGCGGATCTGGCCCTTTATAAGGCAAAAGAAGGCGGACGTAACCGGGTGTGTACATGATTGCTAACAATATAAGATATTCAAAAACATGTAATGATGTGGTCGTGTTGATTGAATCTGCTGCTATGGAGCTTTGGGTTGTTATAAACTGCCGCTTAAAATCGGGAGATTTTTTAATTGTTTAGAAATATCGGGTATAAGATCATCATGATGTTTGCATCAGTGCTTGTCACTGTCATGCTTATACTGGTCTATTTTTTCACTGTTAATCAAGAGAAGAGCATCCTGGCACAGAATGAAAGAAATATAGCCAAGCTTACTCAGAGTGTTACAGAGGGGTTGCAGACTATAATGATAGCAGGGTATGCAGATGTTGCTGAGACTTTTGCTGACCGCCTCCATAATGTGCCGGATATTATAGCATTTGACCTGTTGAGAACTGATGGTGAGGAAGCCTTTAAAGACAATAAAACAATCTTAGATGTCAATCGTCGCCTTGGCTACGAGGAGTTTCTTCCCCGTGAGAAGGAAACCGTAAACAGGCTGCTTGCTGCTGATGATTCGAATCTTATAAAGGTGTTGAATCAACAAAAAATGATCAGTTTTTATCAGACCGGTCAAGATGGTGAACAATTCCTCAGTTTCCTTGCTCCTATTATTAAAGATGAAAATTGTTATAAATGCCACGGCATGAAAAACCCTGTAAGGGGAGTTCTCTTACTGGTAACTTCTTTGGCCCAGGCAAAGGCTGATATAGAGGCGACCCGGTATCAGGCTACTCAGATAGCACTGGTTGCGCTTGTGAGTATTGTCATTCTTACCGGTTTGATGATCACGCGTTCGGTTATCCGCCCGATCAAGGACCTTACTGAGGCAATGGAAGAGGTATCTGAGGGTAATCTGAGTTATCAGGTGCCGATACTCGGCAGAGATGAATTAGGACGTATGGCGGGTAGTTTTAATCGAATGTCGCACAGGCTGGCTGAATCATATACTGGTCTTGTTTCTGAGCAGGATAAGCTTACGACAATTATTCAAAGCACAAATGAGGGTATAGTCGTTACCGATGGCAAGGATGAGATTGTGTTGATTAACCGCGCGGCGGAGATGCTTTTAGGGAAAGATGAGATTCAGATTCGAGAGGACGGTTTCATGCAGTTATTTGATGATAAGGGGATTATAGAGAAACATTTCAGTTCCATAAATAATGATTCGGGCAAAAAAGAGCTGGTGTATTATAAAAACCGGATACTTAGTTTTTCTGCGTCACAGATTATCTCGCATGAGGGCAAGCCGATTGGCTCAGCGGCCCTGATTCGTGATGTGACCGAGGAAAAGAGACTGGAGGCAGAGCTTGTTCATCTTTCCACAACTGATGGTCTGACAGGGCTTTATAATCGCCGTTATTTAAATGAAAGTATATCGAGGGAGTTAGGCAGGGCAAGACGTTATGATGTGCAGCTGGCAATCCTTATGTTTGATGTAGATCATTTTAAGAACTTCAATGATGTGTACGGACATGAGACAGGCGACAGGGTCTTGATCATGATAGCTGCAGTAATGAAAAAAATGGTCCGTGATGTGGATGTTGCTTGCAGGTATGGCGGGGAAGAGTTCTTCATTATACTGCCAGGTACGGACCTGGAAGAAGCGACTTCTATTGCTGAGAGACTGCGCAGCAGAATTGAGTTGACACTCGTTGACGGATTGAATGTTACTATCAGCGTAGGTGTTGCTAATTATCCGAATATTAATACTAGAAGCATTGATGAGTTTATCAAGGCCGCTGATAAGGCGCTGTACTCTGCGAAGGCAGGCGGGCGTAACAGGGTATGTATCGCCTGATCGGAAGTATCGTTCCTCAGATATCATCTTCCTGCTTGACCTGAAGATTCAGTCACTCCTTCATCTTCTTCCGGCTTAGAGACTGTGTCACAATTATCATCATAAGTCGACTTTCATTTCAACTGTCACTTCATGATCTGCCAGCAGGCAGGCTTGATCGTGGGATCCATGAACATGTGTAATTCCTTTTAAAAGAATAGCTCAGTAAATATAGTTATAAGGTCTGGCGTGGTGCAATATGCCCTTACGTCATGTTGTTCAGGGGATACAAAGGGGTGCGTTGTTATGTTGTGTTGTTCAGGGGGTACACATGGGTGCGCCCCTACATGTATTGATGCACAAAAAAACGGCAGACCCTTAAGGGTCTGCCGTTTTCTGATTCGCGGGATAGTTTAATTTGCCACTGGCTGCCCCTTTCCATTTTCTGGTACTGGCAATTCATCATGGACATCATACATACGTTCTATGTCTGTTAGTGACTGCAGGCTTGCAACGGGCATTGCCTGTAGTAGTTGCTTTTCCCGGCTCCTTGCAAGGCTCCATACTACTACAGAGGTTCCTGCAGCGACAAAACAGAGCATTCCGGCAAAGACAAAGGCAAGCACATAAGCATTGGTTGCATCATACAGGACTCCGCCGACGACTGGTCCCATAATACCCGCTACACCATAGGCAGTAAAGATCCAGCCATAGTTCATGCCGAGATTTTTAGTACCAAAATAATCAGCTGTGGCTGCTGGGAATAAAGCGAAATTGCCTCCGAAATTCAGACCAACCAATGCTGAGGCAAGGAATATTGCGAAGTGTGATTCTACGCTTACCAGCATCATAAATGTCATGCCCTGTATAAGAAACATGATCATCATGGCACGGGGACGGTCAATGTAATCACTGACCTTACCCCAGAAGATGCGGCCTAGGGCATTGAAGATAGCAAGAATGCCGATAGGCTCGACAAACCGTCCGAAGGCACCCATCCAGGCTGGTGCAAATGATGCGCCATGAAGAATATTGCCCATAAGGGGTTTCCACTGGCCGATTGCCATCAGACCGGAAGTTGCGCTGAATATGAAGGTCACCCAAAGCATGCAGGCAAGTGGAGTGTTGAGCATTTCTTTCCACTCTATCTCAGGGGAATCTGCTTTAATGGCGTTTGCGGTATTCCATCCCGGCGGCTGCCATCCAGGGCAGGATTCTTTAGAAATGATGCGCCTATAAGTACAAGTACAGTGCTTGTTATGCCGTGCAGAGCGAAGAATGTTTTCCAGCCGAGCCCGAACCCGCTTCCCTGTGATATGCCGAGGGCGACATGCAATATTTGCGATAGACCCATAGGATCTGAGCCCGGACCTGATCCTGAGGGAAGCAGCAAGGTTGAAGCAGGGCCAGCAAAAAAGAGTGCGCCGGCACCGAAACCAGCGACAGACATTCCGGTTACCATTCCTTTTTTGTCCGGATACCACTTCATGGCCGCTGCTATAGGGCAGACATAAGCAAAACCGATACCTGCTCCACCAAGAATACCATATGTGAGGTAAAGCGCCCACGGCCTGGTCTCTGTTACAAATACTGAGCCTAAAAGGAATGATAGTCCGAGCAGGACGCCACCAATTGAGGCGACCTTCCTGGGGCCTATCTTATCCTGTAAACGCCCGGCTGGTATCATTACAGCGGCAAAGGACATAAGCGCAAAGGAGAAGGCCCACTGCGTCGTTGTTCTTTCCCACCCTAATTCGAGCTCCAAAGGTTTGACAAATACGCTGAAAGCGTAGACGGTTCCAAGTACCATTTGGACAATGAGGGCTCCGAGCAGTACCTTCCAGCGTTCGTTTTGCTTGTTTTCTGACATATGATTTCCTCCAGGAATATAATTATAGCTTGCCAAATAATGACGGCATATTACTAATCGGATAAATTAATGAGAACTTTAATTGGAAGTAAAAGGAAGGCACAGAGGGGGATAGAGGCACAAAGGCACAGAGGCACAGAGGCACAGAGGCACAGAGGCACAGAGGCACAGAGGGGGATAGAGGCACAAAGGGACAGAGGGGGATAGAGGCACAAAGGGACAGAGGGGGATAGAGGCACAAAGGCACAGAGGGGGATAGAGGCACTAAGGCACAGAGGGGTTATAGGTGTTTATTCTTTAAATACCAGTCCAGTGTTTTGTTAATGCCTGAATTGAAGTCTTCTAGTGCTTTCCAGTTTAGATCTGTTTCGATCTTTGAGGCATCTATAGCATAACGGCGGTCATGTCCGGCACGATCCTGTACGAAGGTGATTAGATCTGCATAAGGGGTGCCGTTTGAGCGGGGTATCTTTTTATCGAGAAGGCTGCAGACGGTTTTGGCAATCATGAGGTTATCCTGTTCATTTCTGCCGCCAATGTTATACGTCTCTCCCTCCCTGCCGTTGTGATATACAAGGTCAATGCCAGTGCAGTGATCCATTACATATAACCAGTCACGGATATTGCGGCCGTCGCCGTAAATTGGTATTGGCTCTTCCGCAAGCGCCTTGCGGATAATTGTGGGTATAAGCTTTTCATTGTGCTGCTTAGGGCCGTAATTGTTGGAACAGTTGCTGGTTGTGACATTCATGCCGTAAGTATGAAAATAGGCGCGTACAAGGAAATCAGAACCTGCCTTGGAAGCTGAGTAAGGGCTGTTAGGGGCATAGGGAGTGTCTTCTTTGAACAGGCCTGTCTCTCCGAGGGTTCCGTATACCTCATCTGTGGAAATGTGATGGAAGCGGCATCCCTTATAATTATCCTTGTATTTGAAAGGCCCGTCCATCCAATATTCTCTTGCAGCCTCAAGCAAGGTGAAGGTACCATTGAGATTTGTCTTTATAAAGATACCCGGACCGGTTATGGAGTTATCTACGTGTGACTCGGCAGCCATGTGAATAACGCCCCGGATATCGTATTCCCTGAATAATTTTGCTACGAGTTGCGGATCGCAGATATCACCCTCAACTAGATGATAACGTGAATTTCCCTCGACCTCGGTCAGATTACTGAGGTCTCCGGCATAGGTAAGCTTATCAAGATTAATGATATTGTATCCGGGGTGCGAGTTTATGAAAAAAGGAATAAAGTTAGAACCGATAAAGCCTGCTCCGCCTGTAATGAGAATTGATTCAGCTCTGGTATTCATATAAATTTTTCTCCAGGAGTCTGAAAAGGTATTTGCCGTATTGATTTTTTTCAAGTGACTTTGCGGTCTCCAGCAGCTGTGATCGCGGGATCCATCCCCTGCTATATGCGATTTCTTCAAGGCATGCAACCTTCAGGCCCTGTCTTTTTTCTATTGTCTGAATGAAAAGGCCGGCGTCCATCAGAGACTCATGAGTGCCGGTATCAAGCCATGCAAATCCTCTGCCTAAAAGTTGCATTTTGAGTGAATCAGTATTGAGAAACATCTGATTGACGGTGCTTATTTCAAGCTCTCCGCGATCACTCGGTTTTATCCCCTTTGCTATATCCACCACGCTATTAGGATAAAAGTATAGTCCTGTTATTGCATAGTTAGACTTTGGATTTGAGGGTTTTTCTTCAATGGAAATGACATTCCAGCTTGAATTGAATTCGGCAACACCATACCTTTCTGGATCATCAACAAAGTATCCGAATATGCATGCCTTGTCTTCTTCCTCTACAATGTTTCGTGCTTTTTTCAGCATGGGGGTGAAACCTGCACCATAAAATATATTGTCACCCAGTACCAGCGCGACACTGTCCTTACCTATAAATTTTTCGCCAAGGATGAAGGCCTGAGCTAATCCGTCTGGAGAAGGCTGTACAACATAGGATATCTTGATGCCCCATTGGCTGCCGTTTCCGAGTACTTTTTTGAAATTTTTCTGATCTTCCGGTGTTGTAATTACGAGGATATCTTTGATGCCGGCAATCATAAGAATGGAGAGAGGATAGTATATCATCGGCTTGTCATATACCGGCATCAGTTGTTTTGATCCCCCTTTTGTAATAGGGTAAAGACGTGTGCCTGAACCTCCTGCGAGTATTATGCCTTTCATATCGTTCCTATGCTGTATGCCGGATTTAGTAATAATGATTTTGATATATGTTTATAGACGGATATAATTTTAGCAGGAACGGCAAACTCTTTCAAGGAAACTGGCTATAGAGCCAGGATTTAGGTCATCAGGGGAATTATTTGATACGGTTGGATATAGTCTTGAATGCCGGAGTTCCAGCCTTTTCAAGGAGTTGAAATAGCACGGTCTCAGTGCAGGTGATGACTGCCCCTGCATCACGCATAAGTTCTTTTGCGCTTAGGTAATCAGTTTTTTTTCGGGAACAGACAGCATCACTGACAAGGTGTATGGTATATCCTTTTTGAAGCAGGCTCAGGCATGTCTGCAGTACACACACGTGCGTCTCCATACCCGCCAGGATAAGCTGCGGCCTGTCGAGATCTGAAAGGGTTTGAAGGAAACCTTCTCCTTTGCAGCAGTCAAATGTTGTCTTGTCCATTGGTTTATATATGGATACTGCATCTCTGATTTCCTTGATGGTCTGTCCGAGCCCTTTAGGGTATTGCTCAGTCACAATTACCGGCAGATTCAACAGTTTGGCCGCTTCTATTAGATGCAGGCAGTTGGCTGTTACAGGATCTTTTTGATTCATTGCAGGTACAAGGCGTTCCTGGACATCTATAATAATAAGTGCGGCTTTTTCTTTGTTCAGCAGGAAGTGATTCATCAGGTCCTTAGATTAAAACTCCTGCTGCATGAGCGGCCTGCAGCAGGAGTATAATGAATTTTTATTGTCTCTCGCTTACAAGATTGTCCACAACTGATGGATCAGCCAGAGTGGAAGTATCGCCAAGTTCATCGATTGCTCCCTGTGCAATTTTTCTTAGAATCCTTCTCATAATCTTGCCGCTTCTCGTTTTTGGCAGGCCCGGTGCAAACTGCATCTTGTCCGGTGTTGCGATCGGCCCTATCTCTTTTCTGATATGGGCGACAAGTTCTTTTTTCAGCTCATCGGTCGGTTCACGGCCTTCTTTCAGTGTTACATAGACATAAATACCTTCCCCTTTAATCTCATGGGGATAACCTACAACAGCGGCCTCTGCAACCGATTCATGGCTTACGAGCGCGGATTCGACCTCAGCAGTTCCCAGCCTGTGACCGGAAATATTGATAACATCATCGATACGTCCCATGAGCCAGTAGTCTCCGTCCTCATCGACACGTGCGCCGTCTCCGGAGAGGTAGTAGCCGGGAAATTGCGCAAAATAAACTTCTTTAACCCGTTTCTGCTCAGGGTCGCCATAGGTTCCCCTGATCATGCCTGGCCAGGGTTTTTCGATAAGCAGATAGCCGCCTTCATTTACTCCTGAAGCGGATCCATCCTGCTTTACGATCTTTGGAACAACGCCGAAGAAAGGTCTGCTTGCAGATCCTGGCTTCAGTGTCATTGCACCCGGCAGGGCTGTAATAAGTATTCCGCCGGTCTCAGTCTGCCACCACGTGTCTACTATGGGCAGTTTCCCCTTTCCGACATTGGTGAAGTACCACATCCAGGCCTCGGGGTTGATTGGTTCGCCTACAGAGCCGAGTACCCGTAGTGAGGCAAGGCTGTATTTTTTAAACACTTCCTCACCTGAACGCATCAGCGAGCGGATAACAGTAGGAGCAGTATAGATCTGATTGACCTGGTATTTATCAACAATATCCCAGAAGCGGCCTGCATCGGGATAGGTCGGTATTCCTTCAAACATGATGCTGGTTGCTCCTTCTGAGAGCGGTCCATAGACGATATAACTGTGACCGGTAACCCAGCCGATGTCGGCGGTGCAGAAATACGTGTCTTCGTCGTGGTAATCAAAAATATATTTAAAGGTCAGGTTGGTGTAGACCATATAGCCGCCGGTTGTGTGAAGCACTCCTTTGGGTTTTCCTGTTGACCCGGAGGTGTAAAGAATAAACAGCGGATCTTCCGCATCCATATGTTCTGGTTCGCAGTAGTTTGTAATATCGTCTGCTGCCATTTCTTCATGCCACCAAAGGTCTCTTCCCGCTTTCATGTCTGCGCCGTCTCCTCTTTTGACGGACAGTATTTTTTCGATAGTCGGGCATTCCGCAGCAGCGGCATCTGCATTTATTTTCAGCGGTATGAGTTTACCTCCCCTGACGCTCACGTCAGCGGTAATGATCATTTTGGCCTCACAGTCATTAATCCTGTCGCGAAGCGCCTGGGCGCTGAAGCCGCCGAAAACGATACCATGTATTGCGCCGATTCGGGCGCAGGCAAGCATAGCTATTGCGAGTTCCGGGATCATCGGCATATAGATGGCTACCCGGTCGCCTTTACCCACTCCGTGTTTTTTCATTACATTGGCGAATCTGCATACTTCACGGTGCAGCTGCTGATAGGTAAAGGTCTTATTAGAACCGTCGTCCGCCTCCCAGATGATAGCGGCCTTGTTCTTTTTAGCGGTCGTCAGATGCCGATCCAGGCAGTTAAATGATGCATTGAGTGTACCCCCTTGAAACCACTTGATTTCCGGTTTGTGAAAGTCATACTCAAGAACCTTGTCCCATTTCTTAAACCAATCGATATTCTGCTCTGCTATATCTGCCCAGAAACCCTCCGGGTCTTCAATCGAACGTTTGTACATCTTTTCATATTCTTCAATACTGCCGATGTGTGCATGTTTGCGGATGCTTTCGGACGGCGGGAAGAGCCTCTTTTCTGATGACAATACCTGGATTGAGTCTTGTTCTGACATGTAACTTTCCTCCTATATAGTGTTATGGTTTGCTGCAATCAATAATTCTTCAGTAAACGATAAACAATACTATCGGATTTTTTTTGTAAAACATTAAGCAATTATAATGCCCGCCGCGTAAATGTCGGCATAAAATAATATGCTTATAAATTAGTAAGTTTCATTATGGTTTTAAACTGGTGTTCTATAAATTAGGTGCTATCTGTTACCAACGGTAACTCAAGGGTGCCTATTATCCGATAAAGTAGCAGATATCAGGGATGAATGCAAATGTTTTCGTCTCTATAAAAGGATTTCCCATGCACCTCTTATGGGCATTTCAGGTACAATAATTAAGAACTTTTTTCCGGGGTGAATATGGGCGGTATAGAATTGCAACAGAGTGAAAGCAGAGGGGAATTGGGTAGGGGGGTTCTATATCGAATCGCGGCCTTTCAATACCATGAGACCATTGCTAATATCATGGAGCGCGATGTCTTTATGTGCAGTCCTCTGGATTCAGTCAAGGCGGTTGCCCGTATTATGGCAGAGCGGAGGATTTCTTCAGTTGTGGTAACTGATGCCAATCTCAGACCTGCCGGCATTGTTACCGAGCGGGATATTGTCAAGAAGTTCGTAGCTATTCCGATTGCATGCAGTTCAGATATAACCATTGGTGAGATAATGACGCCTGCCCCGGTTTGCCTTCCTTCCTCTGCGACATTGTTTGATGCGCTTTCAATTATTACACGACATGATATAAAACATCTCCCTGTGGTCTCAGACGGTAAGGTTGAGGGGATACTCACGGTCAGGCAGATACTGAAGATTCGCTATGCAGAACCCTTTGTGCTGATTGCCAGGCTTGAGGAGGCAACTTCAGTTGAGGATTATAGGTTTATCAAAGATGAACTGGTATATCTGGTAAAGGAGAAAATGGCTGAAAATACCGATCCTCTGGACCTGGTAACCATGCTTTCACTTGTCAATGCGGGTATACATCGGCGGGTTCTCAGGGATATCATACGGGAAATGGGGCCGTCCCCGGTGGAGTTTTGTTTTTTTGTTACCGGAAGTCATGGCAGAAAAGAGAACCTGCTGTTTCCAGATCAGGACTACTGTGTGATAATCGAGGATTGTGATGAGCAGCTAAGTCAAAAAAGTGATGAGTATTTTCTTGCCGTCTCACAACGGTTGTCTGACAGGCTTGATCAAATTGGTTTTCCATACTGCACGGGAAAGATCATGGGAACCAATCCCCAATGGCGGGGAAGCGTCTCTGAGTGGCAAACAAAGGTTACAAAGATAATCCGGCAGCAGACGGCTTACACTGTGCGATATATGACCCTGTTATTTGATTCGGCTTATCTCTTTGGTAACATAGCGTTGTTTAATAGTTATCAGGGGCATGCATTTAATGAACTGGCTTTAAATCATACAGTCCTCAGGCAGATGCATGATGAGGAAGAGGGCGGGCATAAAGTGCCGCTCGGCTGGTTTAGCAGCTTTATAACAGAAAAGGGCAGAAAACACCGTGGCGAGATTGATATGAAGAAGAGCGGCCTTATCTTTATTATTGAATCTGCCCGTATACTTGCCCTGAAGTACGGAGTTCGTGAGACTTCCACTATAAGGCGTATACAGGCACTCGTTGAGAAAGGGGCGATCCAGAAAGACGACTCCGAGTATTTTGAAAATGCCTACAGAGTGATCCTGTATCATACGCTGAATGCTCAAGTGGAAAACTTTATTGCGCGTGAGGGCAGGGATTATTATCTGAATCCGCGCTCGCTCTCACGTCGAAATCGGGAAATGCTTAAGGATGCCTTTAAGGCGGTTACGACGCTTCAGGAAATAGTGCGCAGTGAGTATGGGGAAATGGCCTGAGATTCAGGCTTTTGATGCGCTTACAGTGCGTCTATTCTATTTTTTGTACATACGCTGCTTTGCATCCAGTTCGGGTACGTTCAGGAGACGCTCTCCTTCTGGTTTTGTGAGTTCTTTTTCGATGTAATCAGCCCGGTCTAAAAGCGTAGGCGGGGTTTCATCAACATTGTGCAGAAACTGCCACAGGTAACCAGGGCCGTCAAGGAGTTCAGGTTTTAGTTGAAACGCCATTCTGTAATCACTCACAGCATCTTTGAACCGGCCTGCCCTGTCATTCAGTATGCCCCGGTTTGCGTAGGCCTCTGCAAAGCTCTCATCAATTATAATGGCACGGTCAAAGGCCTTTTGTGCTTCATCAAGCTGGTTTAACTGCATAAATGCAATAGCCAGGCCCAGATGAGCAGATTTATAATCGGGATTTATTGAGATGGTTTTTTGAAACTCTGCCAGGGCATCCTCGATGTTGCCGTCTTCCAGATGTTTATTGGCAAGTCTGAGGCTGTTTTCTCCCGGCACATTTTCTTTAACCGTATATTGGAAATAATAAAATGCAAAAGTGACGATTGCGACAAGTGCAACGATGGCTGTGATAGTATTTTTATTCATTTTATTTAAAGAACTTACTCATTACTACACTGTTAAACATTAGTGAAAAAGTAACTGTAATCAGCGCGGTCATGGGTATTGTTCTTTTTTCAAGGTTTTTTAGTTCCTCTTCAGTCAGGTCTCTTTTGAGCTGTCGTATGGCTCGTCTGACACGCTGAGTAAAGATCAGTTTTTTTATTGGCCGGAATAGTAGCGTTGCAAGAAATATTGATGAAATCCAGAACCATGTTTTCATTGCATCCATGTCTTTTGTTCTCCAGAGGCCTCACAGCTTTTACCCTGATATCTTATGACGCAGGATATGCTTCGCCATTCATTATAGATGATATGTTCTGTTGAAACAAGCCAGGCGTGTTTGTATGTTTCTTTATGCCTGCTATGGGTGTAGAGATGAAAAGGGGGAGGGAGATCCCTCCCTCCCCTTTTTCGATTGTTACAGCTTACGGCTTATCAAGGTCAAGCCGGGCCTTTGAAGTATCTCCAATATCTTCCACCAGAACCTCGATTTCGGTATCTGGAATGGTTGACATGTTCATCTTGTATGCAAGCATCCACATCATACCTACACCAAGTATCCACCAGATGATCTGCCATGCCCAGATTGAGGGTATGCCGAACGTCCAGGTGGCTGAATCATTGGGGTTACCGAAGATCGTGTTGCCGATCACAGCACCAGGGCCCTGTGCAAACAGGAACCACACAACAGTGATGATAACTGCCAGTGGTATAAGACTTTTCTTCTCTGCCGGCACTCCCGCGTGCTCTTTAAGATAATCGTGAAATTTCTGACGATGAGCGCGGGATTTGTCATCCTGGGTAAATGCTGAAACCAGGATCGCTGAGCCGAGGTTAAAGATGATTCCCCAGCCGGCGGAGTGAATCGTCAATGGCCAGCGGCCCCAGGAAGTGATACCGAACCACTTGGTACCGATCGACTCTGTGAGTGTAACAGCGACAAGTCCAAGGATCATACCTACGGTGATACCTCTTCTGGTCAAAAATGGCCAGTAGCAGATTCCGATGAGGGCAGGCCACATCTGAAATCCGTAAGCAACCGCGAGTCCACCCAGTAAAACCAGTGCATCTGTGGCTGTGGTGGCAACTATCAGTGCAGAAAAAACGATGATAGCAACGCCGACTCTTCCAACAAGTTTCTGTTTTGTATGAGATGCATCTTTATTGAAGAAATGCTTGTAGATATCTCTGGTCAGCATGCCGCCTGCAGTAGACATATACGCCGCACCGGTTGACTGCATCGCTGCAAGCGCACAGACACTCAGTAGACCGACTGCCCACGGGGCAGATGTTCCGAGGAGGTTAATCAGTGCAGGTACGATCATGCCCTGTTTGCCAGGCATAGCCATAAGATCCTGGCCGAGACCTAGCACATCGGTTGCAAATCCTGCCTGAAGCATTCTTGTATCAGCGCCTATGAGGTGACCGCCGAGACCCTGTATGGCTGTGAAAAAGATCAGGATTCCGCCGATACCGAAGGAAGAAGCCCATACCTGCTGAGGGGCAAAGGGTTTCGGGTTTTTGTTAGCAAAGGACCACATGGAAAATGCCGGTGCTGACTGGATTCCCATAAGTGCAAAGGCATAAGACAGGATCATTATACCGGTCCATGCTCCGCCGACTGCCTTGGTGCCATCGGGGACAAACTGGATTACACCAGGGACGGCTATATAATGACTGAAGCCGTCGAGCGTTCGCTTTTTATCCATGACCTCCCCGCCCAGTGCTGTGAGAGGTTCCGGTGATGTAAGGTTAGCGATTCCGGCATTCAGCGCATGCCAGCCGCCGGCAGCATCCAGGGATATAAAGCCTATTGCCACGATACCGCCTGCAAGCAGGAGACACTGAACCGTATCAACATACGCCACTGCCCTTAGTCCTCCGGAGGCAACGTATACAAATACGACTATAGAGAGAAGCCACATTCCTGCCTCAACGTTGAGCATACCGTCAGTGAGAACATTAAACAGGAAGCCCGATGCCCTTAACTGTACCCCGAGATAAGGTACGGAAAAGACCATCGCTACAACTACTGTCAGGATACGGATTGCATCAGAATTGAAATAATCGGCGAACATCTCGCCCGGGGTGATATACCCGAAGCGCTTGCCGAGGATCCACTGCCGTTTAAGAAACATGACTCCGGTAAAAGGGATAGTGATGGCATAAAATGATGCGTAAGCATACTGAAAGCCGTCACGGTACAAAAGTCCTGGATGACCCATAAAGGTCCACCCTGAAAATGATGTTGCGGTAGCAGCAAGCACAAAGACCCATACGGGGATAGAACGACCGGCAATGAAATAGTCTGAAGCACTTTTTGCCATTCGCGCGCCCTTGATACCCATTGATATACAATAGGCCCAGTAGGCGGCTACAAATACAAATAACCATACAATTTTAGCGTCCACGTATAATACCTCCTTTCAGTTTGTATCCATTAAATGGATGATTAACCCTACTGTTTTTGTCTTCTCCTTTCGGGCAGAAGGCAGTCCTGCCTGCCTATGCTCTGCCAATATCCTGTAGTTCGCTTAATGTATGCATACTTTCTGCATGCATGAAATATGTGAAACGCTGTAAGAGTTGGGCCGTGATAAAGGCATCACTCAGCGCATCGTGTAAATCATCGACCTCGATGCCGTACGCCCTGGCAACAGAGAAAAGATCTGTTTTGGGTGATCCCCCGCGGTAGTGTTTTTTGAAGGTGCTGCTGTTTTCAGAAAGCCACTGGTGTATAGAATGAGTATCTATAGCCGGGTTCATGACCTTTTCCCCGTAAATCTTTCTTGATGCGGCATTTAGAAAGCCCATATCTATATTGGCAAAATGCCCCACAAGGACCGAGTCCTCAATGAACCCGTAAAACTCCCGCAGCACCTCTTCTATTGGCTGAGCATCTTTTAGGTCTCCGGGAACTATTTCATGGATCTCGACATTTTTTCTGGCCAGTTCGCCTGCGGGCTGTACAAGCCTGTTGAATTCTTGATTTATGTGTATAACTGCACCTGTCATTTTTACTGCTCCTATTGAGATAATAAAATCTTTTTTCGGGTCAAGTCCGCTGAGTTCAGTATCAAAAACAACGAACGGACAGTCCTGCATTAAAATATTTCTGTCTGTTTTTCCTGTCCAGGTAACGGGTGCTGTAATGTAATGCCGATGCCCTCTGAGCCTTGCTGCTGTCTTGCAAATGTATCCTGAAATACCCATCAGGCCGTTGCCTCCTGTCTGGGAACAAGACCTTTAACGCAATTCTGCAGAGCCGGAATTAAGAGAAAGACCTCTTTTAGAGATTTTTTTTCTAATAGGGTGAGATTCTCTGTATATATAAGATTATCAATATCATTGCCAGACTCTTTTTTGTTCAGCTGCGCCTGAAGCAGGATATGCAGAAGGAACTCATAGGCAGAGACCACATCATTTTTAAGCTGATTTTTCAGATACCCTTTTCTTGCAAGTATGCTCAGGCGTATTATTGTCGGTGTCTCATGTATGTTATGTGCTATGCATAGAGAGCGTATCGGTTCAATTATAGGCACCAGGGCTTTTTTCTTAAGGTCTAGGGTCTCGTTCTGTTCTCCGCTTTCATCGACAACAAACCTCTTGAAAAAACCTATTGGAGATTTCGGCTTTTCTGTATACTCTGTCATAAGTGAACAGGCCCCGGAACTTTTTCGTATGGCCGAAAATACACGGGCCTTCAGTTTTTCGACTATTGAGATATCACCGTATATGGTCCTGGCATCAAGTAGTTTTCTTGCATTTAAAACCTGATGTGAGTGCTCTGATCTCAGGGCCAGGATTATGTTGTCTGTCCACTGCGAGATGTCTCCATAAATCTCCATTGAGTTTCCAAGCGGGTGTGAATCAAAAAGTGGCATGCCGCATTTTTCAAAATTTACCCTGAGTTTTTCTAACAGGATAGCGCAGAAGCGATCCATTGTTTTTTTTGGAGTCTGAATGTTTTTGTCTTCGTATACTATTGCGCACCTGAAGACGGACTTGAAGGTCTGCTCCATACGGCCCTCGCTGCCGTATACAAAGAAGGAGAACGTTGAGGGTACCGGCCCTGTCTCCGGCATACTCAGGTCAATAATTTTTCTTATAAGTCTGTCATGAAGTTCAGTGATGATCCTGATCACACTGGCCGCCTTGATACCTTCTTTAAGCAGGATCGAGAGTGTCTTAAATATCCTGTCTCTGATGGGCCCGAGTTCTTCGATGCTGCTCTGCTGGTCTATATTTTTGAGGATAGAGAGGGGAGAGGTTCCCTGAATGAGCATGAAATCATGGTTTGTTATGACGCCTTTAAGTTCCCCTTTTTCAGTGACCAGTAAATGATGAATGTTATGTCTTATCATCACGGAGAGGGCATCAAAACAGGTGTCTTTAGAGGTTATCGTTACCAGCGGACCGCTCATGATATCACTGACCGGTCTTGAGGTGCTGAACTCCAGCGCTACTACCTTGTCCCGGAGATCCTTGTCTGTTATTATTCCTTCAGGATAGCTGCTTTTGTCTGTAATTACCAGAGAACTTATTTTGTGCTTAGACATGATCATTGCGGCATCCCTGATCGAGGTGTCTCTGTCGGTGGTCTCCGCAGTTCTGGTAATGAGATCTTTTACCGCGGTGGTATAAAGTACTTTTTCACCTTCACGAAACAGGTTATTATTACGGCGCATCTCATTGCAGGTCTTATCCATGTAGTTTTTGAAAAAGGATTTCATGAAGTACTCGCCAAAGATCGGTTCTATGCTGATCGTCTTAAGCACTACATCTCTGGGTATGACATAGCAAAGCGTATCCTCTACTGCCATGACATTTGTCCTGGATTTATCACGGCTTATGAGCGAGAGGTAACCAAAGACATCACCTTCGCTCTTGTAATCAATCACTACCTCTTCATCTCCGTTTAAAAGAAAGATCTTAACCCCGCCTTTTTTGATTATACGCAGGGCCTTGCTTGGAGGCCCGTCCTGGCCGAGTATCATGATATCTTTAGGAAAAAACTCGATAGAGATACTCGAGGCAAGACTCTTCAGCGTCTCTTCATCAAGAAACTGGAAGGGGGGAATTCCCTGTAAATAGCTAATGACTTTTTCTGTCAGCATTCTCTTGGTGTATTAGAAATTTAAATTAATTAATACATATATAAATGCAAATAAAATGCCAGCGCAGTGATTGAAAAAATGCTTTAATTTTAGAGGGTTGTGTGTTGCAGAGAGATTGCCTGGCGGGATGCAGTAACAAAAAGTAACATTGTTTAGACTTGGTGTAACAAATAGTTACTTTATCTCAGGGTTTAGTGGTCTTCCCATTCCCCATTTTTTTCTCTTTTCCCAGAGAGATTTTCTTGTTATTCCAAGGAGTTTAGCCAACTGAAGCTCATTGTGTGATGACTGGTACTCAGTAATTACGGCCTTTGTGTAATCCTCAATGGAAAGTTTCTGTTTAAGCGAGGTGCCGGTAAAGGACGATGAGGTCTTTAGAGAGTCAGGAAGGCTCTGAATTCGGATCTCTTCGTGGTCTGATATGAGAATTGCCCTCTCTATGACATTCTGAAGCTCGCGTACATTGCCGGGCCAGGAATATTTTTGCATAAGGGTAAGGGCACTGTCTGATATCCCGCTGATTTTCTTCTGCAGCTCGCTGGAATACTTGTTGAGAAAATTGTTTGCCAGCAGGGGGATATCCTCGCTGCGCTCTCTTAAAGAGGGGATATTAAGGGTGATAGTGTTTATCCTGTAGAACAGGTCTTCTCTGAAGGCAGCAGTTTTGACTGCCTCTTTAAGGCTTCTGTTTGTTGCTGAGATAAGCCTTACATCGACCTTGATCGTCTTGGTGCTGCCAACGGGTCGAATGATCTTATCCTCAAGTACCCGAAGCAGTTTAATCTGGAAGAAGGGGCTGATATCTCCTATCTCATCGAGAAAGATCGTGCCGCCGTCCGCTTCCTCGAAAAGTCCTTTTTTTGAGGAGATTGCTCCTGTGAAGGCCCCCTTTACATGTCCGAAAAGCTCACTTTCCAAAAGGTTCTCAGGGATGACTGAGCAATTTATCGGGACAAAGGGGTTATCCCATCGTGAGCTGTTTTTATGTATTACACGGGCAAAAAGCTCCTTGCCCGTACCCGTCTCGCCAAGTAACAGGACATTGCTTTTTGTATCGGCTATCTTTCTTGTCTCATCAATTACTCTCTGCAGCGCCGGGCTGCGGCCTATTACGCTGCTGAAGTCATAGTTTTTACCGATCTCGCGCTTAAGCAGGATATTTTCTATCTGAAGGTGGCGTTGTTTGAGTGCATTTTTTACAATTTGTTTTAGTTCTTCGTGCATGACAGGCTTCATGATGTAATCATATGCCCCGGCCTGAAGCGCCCTTATGGCGGTCTCAACAGAGGCATAAGCGGTCATTATGAGAAATATCTGATCCGGGTTGGCCTGTCTTACTCTCGTCAGCATCTCGATGCCATCCATGCCGGGCAGGATGATGTCTGAGAGTATAATGTCGTATATGGCGGTATCAGTAAGTTCGAGGCCGAGTTCCGCAGAAGCGGCTACATCGACATCATAGCCCTCTTTTTTAAATATGCGTTTGAGGGACTCCCGCAGGGTTTCTTCGTCCTCGACTATTAAGATGCTCTTTGCCATAAATGATCCGGTACTGAGGTATGAATTGTTTAATGCATGCCTTGCTGATGTTTAGATAGTTTACTTAATTGTTCCTGAATATTAACAGGTTACACCAGAGTTTTCAGCGGCAGTCTTATTGTAAAGCTCGTACCCACGCCTTTTTCAGAATTTACATCTATAGTGCCGCCGTGGTCTTTAATTATACTGTAGCAGATGCTGAGGCCGAGACCGGTACCCTTGGCAGGGCCCTTTGTGGTAAAGAACGGGTCAAAGAGCTTGTCCTGGTTTTCCGTGTTTATGCCCTCTCCTGAATCTGAAATTATGATCTCAATAAAGCCCTTTTTTTCGCGTATCAGGATTGTGATACTGCCGCCATCCGGCATCGCGTCCCTTGCATTTAGCATGAGGTTTAAAAAAACCTGCTGCATCTGGTCAGGGTCGATAGTTAGTTTCGGAATCTCCCGTATATCCGTACTTAACTCTATTTTCCTGAAGTTTTTGTCATAACGGATGAGGTTGATTGTATTTTCCAGGATATCCTGGAGATCCGTGGAAATTTTCTGCCTGGGGTTAAGGCGTGCAAAGTCACCTAAATTACGCACAATTCTTGCTATTCGATCAATGTGACGGTTGATGGTGAATAAGGATTCCGTTACAAAAGGTAACGTCTCTTCAGCTGTTATCTCCTGTACAAGAGAGGAGATGGAGGCCAGTGGATTGCCTATCTCATGGGCAACCCCGGCTGCAAGCCTTCCTATGCTTGCATGTTTGTTTGTACGGAAGAGTTCTTCCTCTATTTTCTGTTTTTCTGTAATATTTTCCAGGACTAAAACATAGCCCCGCTGATTGCCCGTAAGCTTGCTCAGGTGCACCTTCAGGGTCATGCCGGGTTCTTTCCCCAGTGTACGCTGGCAGATTACCTCCCCCTCTCTTATTTCCGGTTGGAACAGGTCTATCTCCATGCATTTAAGCAGGTGAGTGACCTTTACCCCGAGAGCATTATTCTCTGTTACGCCTGTTATACTTCGCATTGCATCATTCCAGTATCTGACGTGCAGTGTTTCATTAAGTACAGCTATGCCGAGCGGTATGCTGGCGATAATGTTTTCACTGAATTCCTTAAGAAGTGCAAGCTGTCTGTTTTTTTCAGCGAGTTCCTGACGCGAGAATCTCAAACTACTTGAAATCTTCTTGACAGAATCAGATAACTGGAGCTTTTCCTCAGGGGTCAGTATGGTCCTGTCCTGAAAGATGAGACTGCTTATGGATGGACTCAGTCTGCCTGCGAGCAGTATTTCAGCCTCTCCTCTGAGTTTAATAAGAGATGAGTCTTCCATGGATTCTCGTGTAAGTGAGTTGCGTTCCATGAAATTATTGATAAATACCGAGGCATCCGGGCGTCCTATATATTGGATAAGGGTATTTTCTGTCTCTGATATGCTCTTCGGTGTTTCAGAAAATCCCAGATCATGCGGATCGTATGCATCAACATAAATGATCGTCTGCCGTGTTTCCTCGTAGGATTGTTTAGTAAAGATGGACACAAGGACGTAAAGCGATATATTGAGAAACAGTCCCCAGAAGAGTGAATGACTCCAGCGGTCAAGTCCCTCAAGCCCGAAAAGCGCATAAGGGTTCAGGAAGGTCGTGTTAAAGAGTACGCCGAGAGTTCCTTCTTCCACAATGATTCCAGCCTTCATAAGGGCCGGTATCATAAGAGTATAAATCCAGATGCTGAAGCCGGCAAGTATACCTGCGATAGCTCCTTTTTTATTTCCGCCCTTCCAATATAGTCCCAGCAGGAGGCTCGGGGCAAAAATAGTGACCGCCTCAAATGATTTAAGGCCGATATCCGCAAGGCTGTAAAAATCTCCTATGTATACGGCGAAGGCGTACCCCATAAATACCAGGCCGATGATGATTATCCTCCTGGTATTGAGGATCATCACATAAAAGCCTTTCATAGCATTCATGCTCCAGACGGCGGGCATGACCAGACTGTTCATCACCATTGTGCTCAGGGCAAGGGACTCAACGATTATCATGGCCGTTGCAGCTGAGAAGCCGCCTATAAAGGCCAGCAGCGCAAGCATTGGTACGCCGCTGTTCATTGGAATAGTCAGGACGAAAAAGTCCGCACTCTGCTGGGACTCCCCTAAGAGAAGTCCGCCGTATGCGATCGGCAGCACAAAGATATTGATGAGAAATAAATATAAAGGAAAAAGCCACATAGCCTTTTTTATGTGCTCAATAGAAGAGTTTTCAACGACAGCGACATGAAACTGTCTTGGCAGAAACATGATGGCCATCATCGAGAGAAAGGTCAGAGATGTCCATTCGAGATAACTGACATTTGATTCTTCGCCGAGCATCATCAGGTATGCGAATTCTGAGTGCTCAATTTTAGTGAAAATATCCGTTATCCCGTCAAATAATCCATAAGTCACGGAAAAGCCTACTGCCATAAAAGCGATTAGCTTTACAGCCGACTCAAAGGCGACCGCAAAAACCAGTCCGCTGTGCCGCTCAGAGACATCCAGTTTTCTTGCACCGAAAAAGATCGCAAACAGACCAATGATTATCGATATGATCCATCCGGCAAAATGGCTGCTTCCCGGCTGGCCCGAGAGAAGCGAAAAAGTAGTCATTATGGCCTTAAGCTGAAGACCGAGGTAAGGTATGATGCCTATGACCGCCACAAGTGTGATGAGGGCCGAGAGGAATATGGAATTACCATAACGTGAGGCGATGAAGTCTGAGATCGTGGTAATACGGTTCTGCTTTGAGAGATATACGATCTTCTTAAGTACTATCCACCATAGCGCTGCCATAAGGGTAGGGCCGATGTAGATGGTCAAAAAGCTGAGTCCGGAATTGGCCGCCTTGCCTACGCTGCCGTAAAAGGTCCAGGAGGTACAATAGACAGCAAGCGAGAGGGCGTATACATATGGATTAGAGACAAGGCTTCTGCCTGCACGTTCCTGCTTTTCAGCATAATGAGCAACTAGAAACAGGACAATAAGATAGGCAGATATGATTGAGAACAGGACGGTAGCTGAAAACAATTATCCCTCGCTTTTATTGTTTTTTTTAAAACGGGTGCAGAAAAATATAAGGACGATAAATATAAACCACGCAAGAAACAGGTATTTGGACAGGTTGAGCTTGAAGATGCTCAGGATCGGCCATCCAAAAAATATGCATCCGATAACAAATAGTATTATAAAGAGGTCCTGCATATCGGGTATTATAATAAAATAGAGTGTTTATATACAGTTAAATAAAGGGGGTTGAGATGGAAAAAGAAAAGGCGCCACCGGTTCCGCGTGACAGGGGGGAGACGGTCAGGCAGGGGATAATCAGTGTGATAACCGGGCATGAACTTTCGGCTAAAGAAATCTCCTCAGAGGTGAGTGCCTCGGAAAAGGAGGTCTATGGACACCTTGAGCATATACAGCGCTCATTTCATGGAAAAAAGCAGGGCCTGACAGTAGTGCCCCCGGTGTGCAGGGCCTGCGGGTTTGAGTTTAAGAAAAGGGAGCGTCTCAGGAGACCTGGAAAGTGTCCGGTATGCAGGGGTGAGAGTATCAGTGAACCCTTGTTTTCCCTATAGAAGCGGTCTTTAAATTACTCTTTATTTATCTCTTGAAAAGAGTGATTTTCAGGTTTGATTTTTTATTCCCTACTGTTATAATGAAACTACATGAAGCGGCAGGTCAATGACCTGATAAATCGGCCTGGCAGGCCAAAAAAATAGAAGTACCTTCATAAAATCTGCTGTAATAGTATTCAACATAAAGTCATTTTAATACTGCCAGGCAAAATAAAGAGATGCAAATTTAATGACAACGGTTATTAACTTAAACTTGCTGAACTTCCTGAAGGTGAATCAGGAGAGTGTTGCTGTCAAGGACAACAATGTACGTTCACGCGTGTCCTCACAGGTTAATGACGAAAGCAGCAGGAAGCCCAGGGATCATTTTGATATAATTGATGTGACCCCTATAAACAGGGTCACAGATGATACAGAGACTGTAGTTGGTGAGCCCCTCAGGCTGGTCCATACGGATGATGCAGACTTCCCTACACGATTTATTCCGCAGAATGTGAACCTTAGTTACAACCGGGAGGGGCAGCAGACCCTGGAGTATGAGACTAAGGGCGTCTATTTTGATGCGTATGTGTAGTACCATTTTTTCCCCTTTATTTGTATAGCCTTTCCTGATTTTCCGCATTTTCCACCAGAGATTATTTAAGAATTTATAGTTCTGTCCCGATATGTACCACATGATTGCCTGGCAATTATCTAAAATCATGGGAGGTAAGAATCGATGAAGAAAATACTGACAATGGGCTGTATGCTGCTTATGGTGGCTGCCTTGATGCTTGTTACCGGCTGCGGCGGCAGTGGTTCTAGTACAACAGGTAGTGGCACTTCTATTACTGGAAGCGGCAAATAATAAAGGACTCAATTTATGGAGGATTTATAATGAAGGTATTTGGCAAAGCAGGCTTTATAATTATCGCACTCATAGCAGTATTTATTATCTCGTCTTCGATGGCGATGGCCCTGACCGCCGGACAGGTTTATACGGTATCGGCCAGTAAGGTTAATTCTGACGGTACTGTGGCGTCTGCTGCTGCGTCTTCTTCGGCAACAGCGGATTCTGATGGTAAGATAACCTTTTCCTTAAGCGGTATTCCAAATAACAGTGCATGTAACTTTCTTGTACTGAGTATTGAGGAAAGTAGCGGCACAACAGTCAGGCGTTCTATTGTGCCGTGTCCTGCTGACGGGGCTGCCCTTCCGGCGGGTGTTTCTGATCTGACGAATTCTCAGACCGATGCCCTGCTTGCCGCGCTCGAGGCGGCCGGGACTGATGATCCGATCCTTGCGGTATTCGGGCTTGCTATTGTGCGCTCTACCTCGATCAATGCTACAGAGCTGGCGTTTATGGCCAGCATGTGTAATCAGGGTATTAATAATACGGGCGGTTTTATTTCTCACCTGACAACCAGCGGGGTGACAACTGCTCAGATAGCACTTTACCGTGCTGCGATTATATCGAAACTGGCTGACACGTCTTCGGGTTACAGTAAACTTATAAAAGACTCTGTAGATGCCTCTTCAGACAGCGGTGCGCTGGATGCCCGCGGTGAGGCGGCCTCTGTACTTCTTCAGATACTTGTAGAGGCGGCAACGGACGCTGGATTCTCACAGGACAGAATACTTGAGGCCTTCAATGCGATGGGTGATGTCGTAATGCCAGTTATGGATGCGGCCGTTACAGCCGGTACTCTGGGTGCTACCACAAAGCAGATGATTGATTCGAGCATCGGCGGCGGTATTCAGAAGCTAAAGGCCGATAAGGATATACAAAAGTATGCAGCTGCGCTTACACTTCTGGGCGCATCAGGAACGGATGTAACTGATTATCAGGCTGCGGCTACGACTCTGATGAATGCCATGACCACGGCCTTTCAGGCCTTTGAGCAGGTCTTTGACGGCACTGAGACGGATAGTACTATACAGGCAGCCCAGAACACGATGGACACTGCGATGCAGGCGGCATTTAATCAGTTTTTAACGGATACAGCAGCCATTGATAGCAGAATTGTGACAATGATTTTAAATATTGAAAGTGCACTCGGGCTGAATCCAGGTGACACGGGACTCAATTCCGCTAATTTTAAGTTCTATCAGTCTAACGGTTCAACTGTAAACTGGCCTCTGACCATGGTTATCCTGACTGACTGGATATCCAGTGTAGTGACTGAAGGCGGGGAGGTTACATATACGCGCGATAGCACTGCGGTGCCAAGTAATTATGGCGATTGCGACGATAATCAATATTATAAGCAAAGTGATTGTACTGATAACGGCGGTACATGGACAGCGAGAGCAAGAACTGACTACGGTCCTGGAGGGCAGAGTGTTCCTACCAGCTATGCAACCATTTTTGGGATTCAGGAGGACATTATGATTCTCGAGTTCGTCAGATGGGCTGCCCAGGAAGCTGCGGGGCAGGACATGGGAGTTCATACAACACTTGAAAAGGCATTCTCTGACGGCGTCGCAGCATTGGCCTCTAACATTGGCGGAACCACCGATGGTGCTACAGCAATTGCTGCTGCAGTGAAGGCCGCTATAGTTACTCTGATGAAATCACCGCAGTTCTAAACTGCGAGGTGTTACGGGGGTGTCCTGGTTTAAGGGGCACCCCCCTTTTTTTGTTTGTTGAAATGGTTTTCGTTTAACTGTCATTCTGAATTCAGTTCAGAATCTGGTAGTTCCGGGGATTCCGGATCAAGTCCGGAATGACAGGCAGGGTTGGGAAGTGTTTTCAAATAATACTTTATTGAAATATGTCATTCTGAATTTAGTTCAGAATCTGGTTGTACTGGGGATCCTGAAACGAGTTCAGGATGACAATTGTGACCAAACCTCGAAGATGACAGGCGGTGATCTGGTTTACTTAGCCGGTTCAGTCGCTGGCTCTACAGGTGTCCCCTGAACCTCACCCTGTCCGGGTGCTGCAGGCTGTACTTCACCTTCAATAGGTCCTGCGGTTGCACTCTTTGATGCAGGTTCCTGTATGGGCACGGATGACATTACTGAGCCTTTTCTGACAGTGACAACCGCCAGCGTAAGGGAAGTGATCATAAACATTATTGCAGCGGCAGTTGTGAGTTTGCTCATTACTGTGGTAGCGCCCCTGCTTCCAAAGAGAGTCTGGTTGGATCCCCCGAAGGCAGCACCCATCTCAGCGCCCTTGCTGCTCTGAATGAGAATTATGAATATAAGGAAAAGACAGACTATTATGTGAAGAACAACCATGAATGTATACATTTATTAACCTCTTGCGCCTTTTACAAGTTCAGAAAAACTTTCGGGCTGTAAAGCTGCACCGCCTACCAGAGCACCATCAATCTCGGGTTGAGACATAAGTCCCTTTACATTATCCGGCTTTACGCTTCCGCCGTACTGAATCCTGACTTTTTCCGCGCCTTCTTTATTAGCAGCAAGCCATTTGCGTATATGAACATGGGCTTCATTTGCCTGTTCATCGCTTGCGGTCTTGCCTGTGCCGATCGCCCATACAGGCTCATAGGCTATTGTTATTTCATCAAGGGGTAAGTCTTTAAGGGAGCCCTTAAGCTGTGTATCCAGGATATCAAAGGTTTTCCCCGATTCCCTTTCTTCCAGAGTTTCACCTATGCAGAGAATGACTTTCAATCCCTTATTTCTTGCAAGTTTTATTTTTTTATTTACTGTCTCATCAGTCTCCCCGAAATACTGCCTGCGCTCGGAATGTCCGATGATTACATGTGTGCAGCCGACAGCGATGAGCATATCAGGTGATATCTCGCCCGTAAACGCACCCTTTTCCTCAAGGTACACATTCTGGGCCGCAAGAAATACATTGGACCCCTTTAGAAGGCGAGACGCTGTTTCAAGCGATGTATAGGGAGGTGCAATAAGGATATCGACATCATTGATGTCTTTTACCATCGGCAAAAATGCATTAATAAATGCCTCAGTCTCACCGATTGTTTTCTGCATCTTCCAGTTGGCTGCAATAAAGGGTCTTCTCATAGCTCATAATATTAGACAAACAGGGCATTGAATGTCAAGGAATTGCATGAATGGTTTTGGTAGCATAGAAGAATGTGGTATTCTTTTAAATATAATTAAAGAGGAGGAGTACATGACAAATATACCGGGTAATTATCAGAAAATGAAAGAGGCCTTTCCAGAGCTTATTGCCTCGTATGAGTCAGCAGGGAATATTGCAAGAAAGGCCGGGCCGCTGGATGAGAAGACCGGACATCTTGTACAGCTTGCGGCATCAGCTGCAGCAGGCTCTGAGGGAGGTGTGCACTCTCATGCAAAAAGGGCATTAAAGGCAGGGGCTTCAAAAGAAGAGGTGCTGCACGCGGTTGCCCTCTTAATCAACACGATAGGCTTCCCATCAACAGCCGCTGCCTTCTCCTGGGTATCAGATGTAATAGATTAAAACTAATAAAGGGCAGGCCCAAAAGCCTGCCCTCCCTATTCCCTAACACCTAATGAGTTACTTTCCCAATACAGTAATAATCAAAACCCATGCCTTTCATATCCACCGGCTCATATATATTGCGAAGATCAAAAAACAGGTTGCCGTTCATTACTTCTTTTATCTTTTCCAGGTCAAGACTCCTGAACTGATTCCATTCGGTGACGATAACAATGGCATCCGCACCTTTTGCGGCATCAAATGAATCTTCACAGTAGGTGATATTCTTGTATTCCTTTTTTGCCTCTTCCATGGCAACAGGATCGAATGCCCGCACAGTTGCACCTGCCCCAGTGAGTTGTGAGATGATGTAAGTAGAGGGTGCATCTCTCATATCATCGGTATTAGGCTTAAAGGAAAGACCCAGTATGCAGATTGTTTTACCTTTAACATCTCCCATGACATCGAGGATCTTTTTTGCGGATTTCTGTTTTTGAAATTCATTGGCCTTGACCGTAGCATCAATAATACCCATGTTGATTCCGTGGTCCTTGCCTATCTGAAGCAGGGCAAGGGTGTCTTTTGGAAAGCATGAACCGCCATAGCCTGGTCCCGCGTGCAGAAACTTCGGCCCAATCCTGCGATCCAGTCCCATTCCCTTGGCAACTACCTGAACATTGGCCCCGACGGACTCGCACAGGGTGGCAACTTCATTGATAAAAGATATCTTTGTTGCAAGAAATGCATTTGATGCATATTTAATAAGCTCTGAGGTCCTGACGTCTGTTATTATAATAGGTGCCTCTATAAGAGACAACGGTCTGTAAAGATCCCTCATGATAGCGGTCGCCTGGTCACTTGAGGTGCCGATGACCACGCGGTTTGGCCGCATAAAGTCTTCGATGCCGGCTCCCTCGCGAAGAAATTCGGGATTGGATACAACGTCAAAACCAATATCTTCCGTAAGATTGTCTTTTATGATCTTGCTGACCCTGTCGCCGGTGCCTACAGGAACGGTGCTCTTTGTGACAATTACCTTATAGCTTTTCATGTTGTCGGCTATCTCTTTTGCAACAGCCTCGACATACTGCAGATCAGCAGAGCCATCCTCGCCAGGGGGTGTTCCGACGGCGATGAAAATTACCAGGGCATTGTCTACAGCGGAGGCAATGTCCGAGGTGAATTTAAGCCTTCCGGCCTTTATATTGCGGGTCATCAGTTCATCGAGTCCTGGTTCGTAAAACGGTACCTTGCCGCTGTTCATGATCTTTATCTTTGCTTCATCATTGTCTACACAGGTTACATTTATTCCAAACTCGGCAAAGCATGCACCGGTAATTAGCCCGACATATCCGCTTCCTATAACTGCAACATTCATTTATCACCTCTCTGTTGAAAATTACTTAACTGTAAAGATTGGATTAGTGTAATAAAAAACTTTAATTGAATATTATACTATAACTATGATGTAAAATTAAGTGGAAAAAATTAACAGGTTTATTTATCATCCTGCATGAGCTTGACCGTAAAGTGTCCTATTTTGACTTTACTCTTCATAAACACGGGAATTCTTCTGTCATCATCAGTGATCCATATCAGGATCTCCCCTTTTTTAATAAAGATGCCCTCTGACTGCATAAGCGGTTTGACCACAATGGTGTCATACTCACCGGCTGGTACCCGCATTTTTTCTTTTCTTAATATCTGTACTTCGGTGTTCCAGAGTTTGTTGCTGTCGAATATATCTATGAATATAGGTTTATTCACATTTAGCTCTCGTCTTGTAAGGGAGTAAAAGCCGGAAAGCGCATCATAGGCCATTTTATCCAGATCATACCTGGCTTTTTCATCATTAAGGACATTGTGGTAGTTCACCCTGTAAGTGCTGACCTCTGGATTTCTCTCAAATGTGGTAATCTTGTGCCGCTGGTGTCTGCCCTGTCTTACCTTAAGCACATGACTCTTCGGGTAGCCATCCGGGTAGAGGATACTTTCGGCATTGTCATCTACCTTGTAGAACATGGCTATGACAGGAGAGGTTTCGGCATGGGTCCTGATAGCTATCCCGTCAGGGGTGCTTTCGTAACTCAAGACGGCGGTTCCAGCCCATATACCGGCCCAGTAGACATGGTAGATGAATTTCCGGCTGATCTGCTCTGAGGTCCCGGAGTAGGCCTGCGAGGGCAGCAGTCCCGCCATTATAAACAGCAGTATTGTCTTTATTATGAAACGTTGCATTACAATATCTCCTTCAGAGATTTTAAAACAGAAACAGGTGAAATGTTTTTCATGCATGCCAGATCTTTTTTGCATCTTCTTTTAAGGCAGGGGCTGCAGCTGATTTCTGAACGCATTACCCTTATCAGTCCGTTGGTCTGCCAGCCGTACGGGCCGGTTTTTTCCGGGTCTGTCGGACCGAACAGGGCTACCAGAGGGACCTTCAATGCCGCTGCTATATGCATTGGACCTGAGTCATTACAGACAACAGCATCGGCTCCCTGGATCAGAGCAGCCAGCTCTGCAAGATTAGTCTTGCCGCATAAATTTATAATATTCTTATTTACAGAGAGTGAGATCAGCTCGTCTGCAAGTTTAAGATCTCCCCGGCTTCCAGCGATTACGCAGGGCTGTTTAATCTGCGAGGCAAGAGAGGCAAAATGTGCAACAGGCCATTTTTTGGTTTCCCATCTGGCCGAAGGAGCTAACAGGATATAATCAGCGTTCTGCTTCAGCATCTCACGAACCCTGATAAGTGCTTCAGGTGTAACGTGAAGCGGGAATTGCACTGCTATTGCATCTGAGCCCATAGCACGGGCAATATCAAGACACCTGTCAACTGCATGCACTGAACCTTCAGTGGTTACCTTTTTACTGTAAAAGAATCGGCTGCCCTCTCTGGCTTTTGCAAATCCTATTTTCGATTTAGCGCTGGTAAAAAATGTAATAAGACCGCTGCGCAAAAGCCCCTGCAGGTCTACCACTGCATCATATTTTTTCAATTTCAGTCTTTTCTTCAGGGCAACTATTTCAGAGACTGTACCCGGCAGGTTAGACACCTTTGTCCAGGCGTCTTTATCAAAAATAACAAGTTCATTGATAAGCGGATTGTCTTGAAGTATTCCCTTGAGATTTCTGCTGACTACCCAGTCAATCATGGAGTCCGGGTAAGTCGTTTTCAGTGCATTGAGAAAGGGAAGGGCATGGATTATATCTCCGAGGGAGCTTGGCTTAATAATGAGAATATTCATTGGCGAATGGTGATATTTGCTATAACCCGGCACCTATTGCTGTGTCAAGATCCAGTCAGCGGCATGAGTAATATCTGTCGTTATAAATGATGCTGCCGTCTGGTTTGTATCCGTATCTGCGGAGATCAGTACCCCTTTTGCATCGATAGCGACCGCCAGCAGTATATCTGATTCACTGTCACCTATAACAAAGGATGCGTTTAGGTCAAGGTTGTGTTTTGAGGCTGCCGTGAAGGCAAGTTCTGCAGCAGGCTTTCTGCATCTGCAGCCCTCATCCGGGTGGTGTGGACAGTAATAGAAGTCATCAAGTCCGAGTTCAGACAGCAGGTATTGATTGGATTTAAGAACGAAGTCTTCATCTACAATACCTCTGGCAATGCCCGACTGGTTTGTGATTCCGATCAGTTTGAAGCCGGCATTCCTCAACCAGTCCAGACCTTCTCTGACGCCGGGCAGGATTTCAAGTTTTTCAAAGCTGTTCAGGTAATGCATATTCCTGATAAGCGTGCCGTCTTTGTCTAAAAATATAGCTTTGTTACTCAGTTTTTATTTCCTTTTTTTTGCAGCAGCAGTTTTCTTTTTTGCGGCACTCTTGTGTGCCGGTTTGCCTTCTTCCTTCAGTGCTCTGGAAAGTGTCTGAAGCTGTTCGACAATCAGATAGTTTAAGGTCCCTTTGGGATATTTACCGTTAGGTTTCATTTGCCCTGCCTGCATACCCATGAGTATCTCGATGGCGTCCTCAACATTGTCAATGCAGTAAATATTGAACTTGCCGTCAATTACCGCATCTACCACCTCTTTTTTAAGCATGAGGTTCATGATATTACGACTTGGTATTATGGCTCCCTGCTCTCCATTGAGGCCCTGCATTTTGCATACCTCAAAAAAACCTTCTATCTTTTCGTTTACCCCGCCGATAGGCTGAACCTCTCCGTGCTGGTTCATGGATCCGGTTATGGCGAAACACTGTTTAATCGGTACGCTGCTTATGCTGCTGAGTAGCGCATAGACCTCGGCACAGGTAGCGCTATCGCCTTCAATCCCTCCGTAAAGCTGTTCAAATACGAGCGAGGCGGTAAGGCTCATTGGTCTTTGGGTTGCGTATTTTGAGCCAAGGTATGCAGTCAGTATCAGTATGGCCTTCTCGTGTATCCTTCCGCTCATCTTGGTTTCGCGTTCAATATTGACTATGCCTGCACGTCCTGCATAGGTCTTTGCCGTGATACGTGTAGGCATGCCGAAGCGGTAATCCCCCAGATCCAGCACTGAAAGTGCATTGATTTGACCAGCCACTGCGCCGTCAGTATCAATTAAAATGGATCCTTCTTCTGTAGCTTCCAGGATTTTCTTTTCAACCTTATTGCATCTGTATACCCGTTCTTCCAGTGCCTTGTCCAAATCAGCCGCTGTAACTGTTTTCCGTTTAGCAGCTTTTGCCCAGTAATCAGCTTCCCTGAGTATGTCCGCTATATCGCTGAACTTGGCAGAGAGTTTCTGCTGATGGTCGGCAAGACGTGATCCATACTCGATAACCTTTGCAACCGCTGCCATATCAAGGGGCATCAGGTTTATTTCATCGCACTTGGTCTTTATGAAACTTGCATACTTTGAGATATTTTCAACGTCGCGCACCATGCGGTATTCATAGTCTGCCTTTACCTTAAACAGTTCACGGTATTCATCATCAAGGCTGTAAAGCATATAATAAAGACGGGGGTTTCCGACCAGTATGATCTTTACATTAAACGGTATTGCCTCCGGTTTAAGAGATACTGTCGTCATCAGGCGATACTGCTCCCAGACATCTTCGATCTTTACTTCTTTATCCTTGATCGCCCTTTTCAGGGAGTCATAAGAAAAAATGTTTTTCAGCAGCTCCATCGCATCTATGACCAGATAGCCGCCCGTGGCATCTTGAAGAGAGCCTGCTTTTATCATCGTGAAATCGGTTGTTGCCACCCCGTATTGAAGCTTGTGCTCTACGCGGCCGAATAGGTTGTAGTATGTAGGATTGCTCTCTATAACGACCGGCGCACCTTTGCGCTCCCCGTTATTTATAAATAAATTGACCTCATATTTTGTGTAAGTGGGCTCGGCCTTCTGGGGCTTTGCAAACGGCATTGCAGGGGCCTTGTCTTCCTGTGTTTGAAAGTCTGTAAGGTTTTCCAGTATGTCTTTTCTTACCTCATCCAGATATGCAGTGACCGTTTTGTTTTTTTTATACTTTTCTTTCAGCTCATCTATTCTGTGACCCACAGAGGACATGGCTGCCTGCTGTTCGAGCTTGACCATCATGTCTTTTATGTTTTTTTCATCTTCCCGGACCAGCCTTATTATATCGTCGAGTTTGTCCTGCAGGGACCTGCCTATCGATTCGACTTTTTTCTTGATACTTTCTTCAAGATTTTCATACTCTTCTTCACTCAGGGTTTCGCCGGTTTTCTTGACGGGAACCAGTATGAGTCCGCTTACTGTCTTGCGCAGAGTAAAGTCTCTGGCCTTGGCCTCTGCTTCAAGCTCGGAGAAATAATCTTTTTGCTTTTCCTGAAATTTCTCCAGTATAGCGGTCTTCTGCTTTTCATATTCCTTGGATTCAAAGGCCTTTGGTATCTCAAGTTTAAGAGCGGTCACAAGTTCTGCCAGATCTTTCTGGAAAGAAAGTCCCAGCCCCGGCTTGAGTTTTATAAGTTTTGGGATGTCCTGGTTTTTGAAGTTGTATACATAACAGCAGTCATCGGGAACCGGTTCCTTCGCTGCCTTTTCATCCAGTATTCTTTTGATAGTTGTTAATTTACCCGTGCCGCCTTCACCCAGAATATAAATATTGAAGCCATGACTATCAATGCCGAGACCGAAGTCCAATGCCCTGAGTGCCCGTTCCTGACCAATTGTTTCTTTTAATGCAGGGATATCGTCCGTTGACTTAAACGGCAGTTCAGCATGGTCACAGCAGGAGTATAGCTTTTCTTTTTCAACCTTCCTTAACATGGTATTTCCTCCCTTAAAGTGAATCTAAAGTATAGCATAGCATGACATTTATCAGCATTAGGAGTGTGTTAGCCGCATGAGTTCGTTTTGTACTCTAGCCGCGGGGGTGGTGCTGTTTGTGCAGTTTTTTCAGCCTTTCCGGTGTTACGGTTGTGTATATCTGTGTGGTGGAGATGTCTGAGTGGCCCAGCATCTTTTGAAGCGCGCGCAGATCCGCTCCTCCGTCAAGAAGGTGGCTTGCAAAACAGTGACGGAGCGTATGAGGAGAAACTTTAACAGAGAGGCCATAAGAGTATTTTTTTATAAGCTGCCAGAGTCTTTGCCTGGTCATCGGTTTTCCGCCTTTAGCGAGAAATAAATATGGACTGGTTCTTTTCCCGAGCATCTTCGGTCTGGAATTTTCAATGTAACTGCTCAGGGTAGAAAGCGTATATTCATTTATAGGCACCACTCGCTCTTTAGACCCCTTGCCCATGACCGTTAAAAACCCCGCTTCAAAATTAATATCCCCGGTTTTTACGAATATTACTTCACTGGCCCGTAATCCGGAAGAATACATAAGTTCTAAAATAGCCCTGTCGCGAAAGGCCATAGGGCTGCCAGTCGGCCTGCTTAGCATCTCGGCCATTTCCTCAATTCCAAGTATCCTGGGTACTCTCTTCCAACCCTTTGGAGTGCTGAGGTTCTCTACCGGATCATCGTCGATGATACCCTCAATCAGCATGAATTTGGCGAGCCCCCTTATAGTGGCTATGTTGCGGGCCAGAGTGGAGGCTTGATTACCGGCATCACGCAGGTCGGTAAGAAAAAGGGTAATGTCATGTCTGGAAAATTCAGATAACTGTCTGTTTGATTCATGCAGAAAATTCTTGAATTTTTTCAGGTCGTTTCGGTAGGCCTCGACGGTATTGGCAGAAACCCCTTTTTCAACCGTTATATAGCTGAGAAATCTTTCTGTCAGGTCGATCATCCCATTCAGCATACCTCATGCCTTATTTGATATTCAAGGAATTAGGCGAGCTGCCGTAACTCGGTTCAACTATTATAAGAGTGATATGATGCAACTTTCCTAATCCTGCTTTCAAGAGTATCTGATCCCATAAATTGTGTATCTCACATCATGTAACCACAAAATGTGCATGTTCCATCTTTTCTTCTTGACAACTTTTCCTTATATCCCTATACTCATATTTGTGGAATAAAGTGGTATAAAGTGGAGGAGAGATGCCTGGTTTTTCAGGAAAGCACTACAATGCTTTAGATTCAAAAGGAAGGCTGATAGTACCTGCCCCCTTCCGCGAAGTTCTTTCTTCTATTCATTCGTCCAAATTAATTGTAACAAATGATGTGTTTGATAGATGCCTCTGCGCATATCCTGCGGAGGACTGGCAGAAGCTTCTTGACAAGGTTTCTCAGATGCCGCAGACCGATGATGCGGTTAAGTTTTTTATGAGACGTGTAATAGGATCTGCGGTTCAATGTGAGATTGATAAACAGGGCAGGGTGCTGGTTTCATCGGCCCTGAGAATAGATGCCGGGCTTAATAGTGAGGTCGTCCTGCTGGGACTTGGCAGCAAGATTGAGATCTGGAGTAAAGGGGAGTTTGAGGGTGTTGCAGATCCTTCGAAGGTTGATAAAGAGGCATTTAAGACGAAGTTTGCAGCGCTCGGGCTCTAAATTTGGCTTAGTCAGCAGGCATTCTTCAGGACAATTAGTTTAGTGGATATAATTCATGTTCCCGTTATGGCGGGTGAAATAATGGAGGCTCTTAACTTGAAAAGTTCCGGTGTATATGTGGATGCCACTTTAGGCCTGGGAGGTCATTCAGAGATGATCCTTCAGGGTGCAGCGGGTTGTACATTGATCGGAATTGACAGGGATGATGAGGCACTTGAGAGTTCAGCAAGGCGTCTGGAGCATTATGAAAACGTTCATCTGGTTAAAGGCCGGTTTTCCGGTGTAAGGGAACTGGTAAACGGTATAGGCTACGAAAGGGTGGATGGAATTGTTATGGATATTGGTGTATCTACCCTGCATTTGAAGTCTGAGGAAAGAGGGTTCAGCTTTAAAAGTGATGCCCCGCTGGATATGAGAATGGACAGAACTCAGGAGCTTACGGCCGCAGATATTGTCAACAGATATCCTGAAAAAGAGCTTGCAGACATTATATTTAATTATGGTGAGGAACGGTTCAGCCGTCGAATCGCAAGGGCAATAGTGTACTCCAGAAAGAAGTGTCAGATCAGATACTGCAGCGAACTTTCAGACATCATATATAAGTCCATAAAAAACAGGGGGAAGATTCATCCTGCAACCAGAACATTTCAGGCCCTCAGGATTGAGGTGAACAGGGAATTGGAGGAGCTTTCTTCCGCTATTGAGTCTGGTGCAGCGATTCTCGCCCCTGATGCAAGGCTCTGCATACTTTCCTATCATTCGCTTGAGGATCGGATTGTCAAAAATGCTTTTCGTAAACTCGCGGCTGAGGGTGTATTTAGAATTATTACTAAAAAACCAATGGTACCGGAGCGGGATGAACAAAGATCAAATCCCTCCTCCAGGAGCGCTAAACTAAGAATAGGTGAAAAGATATGACCGGAAGGCGAACCAGAAAAAGTAAAAGAGGAGCAGCGCTGGCAAAATTCACCTTTGCAGTCTATCTGGGTTTCTGCCTGTTTGCGGTAGTATGGCTGCGCTCAGAGGTGATTAATCTGGAGTATGAGATAGGTCATCTTAATAAATTTCAAGCTGAATTAAAGAGAGAGAGTCAGTTTGTAATGGCTGAGAGGTCAAAGTTTTACTCAACAGAAAAAATTGAAAAGGTTGCTATGATGCGGCTTGGCATGAGCATGCCTCAGAGGGAAAAGGTTTACTTTGTTAAAAATAACAATACTGCAACTGCCTACAGGGCCTCTTTGCGGTAACTGGAAAATTTAAGGAGTCGAAATGGAAACAATTATATCTCTCTGGGACGAGTAAACATACCTGACCGGTCGGCATAAACTGCCCGGGTTCGTAAGGAGCAGCATGGCCAGTAGAAAAAAAGATAATCTTGATTCGCGGAAACTCTGGGATGAGGATCCTAACCGGATTCCTCTTCAGAAGAGCAGGAAGCGGGCTCTTGTCGTAAATACTATTGTATTGTTCGGCTTTGCTGTTATTTTTCTCAGGCTGGTGGATCTTATGGTTATTGATCATAAAATGCTTTCTTCACGGGCAGAGAGGCAGTACAGTCGTCAGGAAAAGCTTCAATCTCATCGGGGTGTGATCTGGGACAGGAAGATGCGGGAAATGGCAGCAAGCGTTGATTCAAGTTCTCTTTATGCTGTCCCCTCAAAAATCAGTGATACAAGGAACCTGGCCAGGAAACTGGCACCCGTTATAAAGACGACTTCCAAGCAGTTAAATATGACGCTTGTCAATAAGAAGGATAAAGACTTTATATGGCTTGCCCGAAAGATGAATGTCAGCACTGTGGAGGAGGTAAGCAGTGTGAGGGATGGTCTTGGTCTTGGCCGGAAGGAACTGGGATTTATTTCAGAGTCCAGCCGTTATTATCCCAAGAGGCAGACCGCAGCACATGTTATAGGTTTCAGCAATATAGATAATAAGGGTATTGCAGGCATTGAACTGTATTACAATGAGTACCTTCAAGGCAGACAGGAAAAGGTGTCTTATAATACCGATGCTAAGGGCAATCGGCTTTCAGATGAGTTGAAGGAGGGGATCCCCGGGCACAATATTATTCTGACCATTGATGAGGGTATTCAATATATAGTTGAGCGGGAGCTTTCCGATGCTATGCAGCAGTGGAATGCCAGTGCTGCAATAGCGGTCATGATGAATCCCTGGACCGGTGAAATTCTCGCAATGGCCAACCGCCCGACTTATGATCCTAATCTTGCCAATAATTCGCGCGCTCAGGACAGGCGCAACCGGGCGCTTACTGATTTATATGAGCCGGGATCTACCCTTAAGGC
This sequence comes from Nitrospira sp., assembly GCA_016784355.1. Lineage (GTDB taxonomy): Bacteria > Nitrospirota > Thermodesulfovibrionia > UBA6902 > UBA6902 > JACNKH01. Next base: position 40,184 of record JADHUV010000003.1, read on the forward strand.
CATGCTGGCGGCTTCAGCACTAGAGGAAAAGCTGTATGATCCCTCGGACAAGTTTGATGTATCCCAGGGGTATATCGAGGTCGGCGGTAAAAGAATCAGGGATATCCATAAGTTTGATATCCTGACCTTTACAGAGGTATTTAAAAGGTCATCCAATGTCGGCTCTGTACAGATCGGGCTGAAGCTCGGCGCCAAGGATTATCACAGTTATCTTAAAAAATTTGGCTTTGGCTCAAAGACAGGTATAGATTTTCCGGGTGAGGTGAGTGGAATTTTCAGGGATCTTAAAAGGTGGTCAGGTACGTCCCTCGCTGCTCTTTCTATCGGGCAGGAGATAGGTGTAACTCCTTTGCAGATTCTGAGGGCCTACTCTGCTATAGCAAATGGCGGTGCCCTGGTTAAACCGTATCTGGTGTCGGACATAATCTCGGCGGACGGTCAGGTGATCAAGAGTGTTCGTCCTGAAATTGAACGTCAGGTTATTTCCCGTGAGACTGCAAGGGAGACTACGGAAATCCTGAAGACAGTGGTTGAAGAGGGCGGTACTGCAATGAGAGCAGATATTCATGGCAATCTTGTGGCAGGAAAAACAGGTACTGCGCAGATATTTGACAGCAAAACCGGTCAGTATTCAAAGGATAAATTTGTGAGTTCATTTGTTGGTTTTGTGCCGGCAGATGATCCGTTACTTGCGCTTATTGTAGTGGTTTATGAGCCCGACGGCCGTGGCTATGGCGGGGTTGTGGCTGCACCGGTCTTCAGGAAAATTGTGGAAAATACTTTCACGTATCTTGATGTGCCTATGGAGCGGGATGAAAATCAGATCTTACTTGTGAGTCAATGATCCTTGCGGATCTGCTAAGCGGTCTGACGGCAAGGATAAGTGGATCTCTTGAGATCCCTGTAAAAGGGGTTGCTTATGACTCAAGAAAGGTCGGTAAAGGATATTTATTCGTAGCTATTCAGGGATTTTCCATGGATGGTCATGACTATATAGAAGAGGCTCTCAGCAGAGGGGCGATTGCAATAGTCACCGAATACGGGCGTGGGAATAAGGCTTGCGGTGCGGAAGTTATTGTGGAGGTATCTGACAGCCGTATTGCACTGGCCCTGATAGCTTCGGAGTATTACGGAAGGCCGTCAGAGAGTTTGTCGCTTGTTGGTATCACAGGGACCAATGGCAAGACAACAACAAGTTTTATTACAAAGAGTATTTTAGAGGCGGGCGGCATGCAGACCGGCCTGTTGGGAACAGTTAAATATATAACCGGGAAAAAGTCATCTGAGTCCGTGATGACCACCCCGGAATCGCTTGAACTGCAGGGCTATCTCAGGGATATGGTGGATGCCGGTATGGACTATGCCGTTTTGGAAGTATCATCACATGCTTTGTCGCTTAAGAGGGTGGAAGGCTGTAATTTTAAGGTGGGAGCATTTGTGAATCTTTCACAGGATCATCTGGATTTTCATGGCTCTATGGAGGAGTATTACCAGGCCAAGAAAAAGCTATTCAGTTATATTTCGGATGACGGTTATGCCGTGATAAATCAGGACGATCCGGCTGGTGAGCGTCTTTGCAGTGAGCTTGGAAACAGGATGATTACATGCGGTACAGATGCAGGCTGCATGCTCAGGGCTATGAATGTAGAGGAACAGTTCAATAATAAGGGAAAGGGCCGCGGGGTACCTTCCGGAATGTCGTTTGATATTTGCACCCCTGAGAGTGCCTTCAGGGTTTCTACAGGGCTTATAGGGCGTTTTAATGTACAGAACATTTTAGTGGCCGCAGGCATTGCCCGGTCACAGGGTCTGGGTGCTGATGTTATAACCGAGGGTATACGGAATGCCCTTCCGGTCGAAGGACGTTTTGAGCGTGTAGATGAGGGTCAGGCATTTCTCTGTGTTGTGGATTTTGCACATACTGATGATGCGCTGCTGAAGCTTTTAACGGAGATAAGACATATTACTGCGGGAAAGGTAATAACTGTATTTGGATGCGGCGGCGACCGGGACAGGTCTAAGCGGCCTTTGATGGGTGCTGTTGCCGCAGGTCTTAGTGACCATATATTTATTACATCGGATAATCCCCGTTCGGAAGATCCGGTGATGATAATAAATGAGGTTATCACAGGTATCAGCAGAGATAATTATACCGCGGTTTCCGATAGGGAAGAGGCCATACGGGCAGCGGTTGCTTTGGCAAAAGAGGGAGATACACTTGTTGTGGCAGGAAAGGGACATGAAGAGTATCAGATTGTGCAGGGGGTAAAGCATCACTTCAGTGACAGGGAAGTGCTCGTCAGGGCGATAAGGGAAATAGTATAACGATGACACCAGTAAGGCTATATGAAGAGGATAAAGAAAATTATAGCGATAGATGAGACATTAATGGCAGAAATATCTCTGGACAATATTATCGAGGCAACCGGAGGAAGATTTCTTGGAAGGCCCGGGATCAGCTTTAGCGGTGTTTCTATTGATTCAAGGGCTATTACCGGAAGTGATCTGTTTTTTGCGATCAGGGGTGACCGGTTTGACGGGCATGATTTTCTGGATACTGCATTATCGGTATGCGCAGGTGCGGTTGTTGAGAGGATACCGGTCTCATTTGATCAGGATAAAACGCTTATTTATGTCAAAGACACACTGCGAGCATTACAGGATCTTGCACATTATATAAGGAGCAGGTGTTCGATACCGGTTGTGGCAGTTACCGGCAGTAATGGAAAAACTACCACCAAGGAGATGCTCTGGCATGTCCTGTCCTCAAAGTTCAGGACTCATCGTAATGAGGGCAACCTGAACAATCATATAGGATTGCCCCTGAGCATTATGAAATTGGCGTCTGATGATGAGGCCATGGTACTGGAAATGGGGATGAATGCTGCCGGTGAAATTCGCCGGCTTTGTGAAATTGCCGAACCGGGATATGGAATTATAACCAATGTAGGGCTTGCTCACATAGGCATGCTTGGAACTCAAAGGGCTGTCAGAGATGCCAAACTTGAGATGCTGCAGAATCTTGGCACAGCAGTGCTTAATTCTGATGATGATTATCTTATGCAGGGGGTAAGAGAGCTTAAGGATTTTGAGGGGGAGATTATAACCTTTGGTATAGATTCCGATGCTGATGTAAGGGCTTCTGATCTTGTTCCTGTAAGCGGTGGCATTAACTTTACACTACAGATTCGAAACGGAGATAATGCGATGGTAACTCTTCGAGCCAGTGGCACTTTCAATGTATACAATGCTCTTGCTGCGGCCGCGGTCGGGTATGCCCTGGGTATGGATGCCGGCAGTATGGCTTCTGCTTTGAGTAAATACAGGGGCGTCTCGATGCGTTTTGAGATTATCCCGATCGCAGGCATGATCCTGATAGATGATTCATATAATGCAAATCCCGGCTCTGTAACGGAGGCTTTGAGAGAACTCGTGCATCTGGCAGAAGGCCGCAGGGTGGCTGTGCTGGGAGATATGGGTGAGTTGGGCGATCATGCCGAATCCGCTCATAGCGAGATTGTCCATCTGGCAGCAACTCAGGGTATAGAGGTATTTGTTGCAGTAGGAAGGATGATGTCCAGAGCGGCAGAAGAAGTTTTTAAGGAAAGAGAAAATGAAAGCGGTTTAGAAGTTTATCAGTTTGGTGATTCTGATACTGCCGCCGCAGGGATCAGTAAAATTCTCCGCGTCGGAGATACCCTGCTGGTAAAAGGATCGAGATCAATGCAGATGGATATAATTGTCAGGAGTATTAAAAATGCTGTTTAAGATTTTTTATTCATTCCATGAGTCGATATCAGCCTTTAATGTTTTTAGGTATATAACGTTCAGGACTGCGCTAGCCACGATTACAGCGATGTTGATTACTGTGATCGTGACGCCATGGTTTATAAAGAAGCTGAAAAAAATGAGTATGACACAGTATATAAGGGATGACGGCCCGCAGACGCATCTATCTAAATCGGGCACGCCTACGATGGGCGGGGTATTGATTATCCTTTCGGTTGTTGTCAGCGTGCTGTTGTGGGGCGACCTGACTAACAGGTATATGTGGATCATGCTTACGGCCATAGCAGGTTTTGGCATGATTGGTCTTATAGATGATTATCTTAAGGCTATAAAGAAAAATCCGAAGGGATTGAATGGGTGGTATAAGCTTGGATTGCAGATTGTGCTGGCCCTGATAATAGGGTTTATTTTCTACAGTGATCCCAGTGATAATTATGCGGCAAAGCTTAGTATTCCATTTTTCAAAAAATGGCTTGTTGACCTGGGATGGTTCTATATCCCCTTCTCAATTCTTGTAATAGTCGGCTCTTCTAATGCAGTTAATCTGACTGACGGTATTGACGGACTGGCCATAGGACTTGTAGGGATTGCATGTCTAGCCAACGGGGCGCTCGTATATATTGCCGGTCATGCCGGATTTTCTCAGTATTTGCATGTAATTCACCTGCAGGGGGTGGGTGAGCTTACAGTTTTTTGCGGGGCCCTGTTCGGGGCATCTCTGGGTTTCCTCTGGTATAACAGCTATCCGGCTGAGATATTTATGGGAGATGTCGGCTCTTTAGGGCTTGGCGGAGCGCTGGGGACCCTGGCAGTTATTACAAAACAGGAAATCGTGCTTGCCATCGTAGGAGGTATATTTGTTATCGAGACTTTTTCCGTAATGATACAGGTTGTCTCTTTTAAACTAACGGGTAAAAGGGTATTTAAGATGGCCCCGATTCATCACCACTTTGAGGTGAAGGGGTGGGCAGAGCCGAAGATTATTGTCAGATTCTGGATCGTGGGTATAATCCTCGCATTGCTCAGCCTGACAACACTTAAGGTGCGGTAGAAATAACAGGGAGAAAAGCAGGTAAGAGATGGTGAAAGTGGAAAAGAAAAGTATGAACAAATTTACGGATAAAAGGGTATTGGTAGTCGGGTGTGCCAGAAGCGGGACCGGTGCTGCTAATCTACTTTCATTTCTTGGAGCCAGGGTGACCATTACTGACAGGAGACCTGCAGAGATGTTGAAGGCGCATTTAAAGGGGCTGAAGTCCTCGATTACAGTGGTGACAGGCGAGATTCCTGTAGAGCTTTTTGAATCTGCCGAGTTGATTGTCATAAGTCCCGGAGTACCCTTGACGATTCCTGAGATCATCAGTGCGATGGCAGCCGGGGTAGCGGTTATAGGTGAGCTGGAACTTGCCTACCAGGTGGTTATGCTTGCTGCAGATCGGCCGGCAAATTCAAGAGCTGTCGGCGTCTTCGGCTCAGAAACCCCGCCACCGCATTTTACAGGAATCACCGGCACAAATGGAAAATCTACGGTGACCACCCTTGTGGATCTTATGTACGGGGCAGCGGGGTTTAATTCACTCCTGGGCGGCAATATTGGGAATGCGCTTACCGAGGAGATACTGAAGTGCGGGAAGAAAACCGATCTTCAGGGCCTGGACTATATAGTGGCGGAGATATCCAGTTTTCAATTAGAAACAATAAGTGAGTTTGCCCCTTTTATAGCGGCGATACTTAATATAACCCCGGATCATATGGACCGGTATGTCAGCCTGCAGGACTATATCAATGCCAAGTTCAGGATATTTGAGAAACAGACAAAGGACGGTTACCTGGTGCTTAACGCCGATGACCAGGTGCTGATGAAGGCCTTTCAGGAGATAAGAGATGACAGCAGCGGGCCTCAGGTTTTTTTCTTCAGCAGGCAGCATGAGGTAAAGGGAGTCTTTGTCCGTGACGGGCTTGTTTACTGCAGTCTGCCGCAGTTGGAGGTATCTGAACTGCCTCTTATTGCATTAAGTGAGATTCGGATAAAGGGTGTTCATAATCTTGAAAATGCTATGGCTGCTGCATTGATTGCCCTTCTTTCAGGCTGTCCGTATCAGGCAATCAGGGATGTCTTAATGTCTTTTTCAGGACTTGAGCACCGGCTTGAGTATGCGGGAGAAGTCAATGGCGTACAGTATATAAATGATTCAAAAGGAACCAATACCGGTGCCGTTGCGATGTCTCTGCAGAGTTTCAGCGGACCCGTGGTGCTGATTATGGGTGGCAGTGATAAGGACAGTGATTTCGGGGTGCTTAAGGATGTGATTGGCGAAAAGGTCAGCAGGCTTATTTTACTGGGCGAGGCTGCTGGTAAGATCAAAAAGGCACTCGGGGATGCTGTAGAAATGGTTGTTGTCGGCAGTCTGCGTGAAGCGGTGCTGGAAGCAGCTTCACAAACAATCCCCGGCGATACAGTGCTGCTCTCACCTGCATGTGCAAGCTTTGATATGTTTGTGGATTTTGAGGACCGCGGCAGACAGTTTAAAAAAATAGTTAAGGAGCTGGCTAATTGAAAATTCGCTTGTACGTACTTTATGGAGGACAGTCGCATTGCGCTTAATAACCCGTGATACGAGGAGCATTGTTATCTCTATTCTTATACTTGTCGGCATAGGTACGCTGATGGTGTTCAGTTCTACCGCAGTTTTATCTGCGCGTAAGTATGGCAACGGCTTTCACTATCTTTGGAAACATCTTTTTACGGTTTTTATAGCTGCCAGTGCAATGACAGCTCTTGCAAAGATGGACTATCGCAGACTCAGGCCTCATATAAATATTCTGATGGGGGCGGCGGTTGTGATGCTTTTGCTTGTTTTTATGCCGGGGATCGGGATCTCTGCAAACGGGGCGAGGCGCTGGCTTAGACTATGGCCGATGACGTTTCAGCCCTCGGAATTTGTGAAGTTGGTAATGGTTGTTTTTATGGCGGATTATATGACAAAAAATATACACAGGATGAAAAGTCTGAAATACGGGCTTCTGATTCCAGGAGCGATTATGCTTGGATTTCAGGCTATCATTATATTTCAGCCTGATTTCGGGGCGGTTATGAGCCTTGGTGTTATTACTGTCGGGATGCTTTTGATTGGAGGAACCAGTCTGAAGCACATGGGCGGTCTGTTGCTGCTGTCGCTGCCAGCTATATATTTTCTGGTTTTTACCTCTGCTTACAGATTGAAAAGGGTTATGTGTTTTACCGATCCGTGGAAAGATGCCTATGGATGCGGTTTTCAGCTGATACAGTCCTTCATCGCTTTTGGAAACGGTAACTGGCTTGGTGTTGGTCTGGGCGGCAGTAAACAGAAACTATATTTTCTGCCGGAGGTTCATACGGATTTCATTTTTTCACTTGTCGGTGAGGAACTGGGCCTCATAGGAGTATTGGCAGTACTTAGTCTGTTTGTAGGTCTTTTTATAAAGGGCGTACAGCTTGCTAAACGTATCACTGATCCCTTTAGTTATTTTCTGGCCCTGGGGCTCTCGATAATGATAGGTGTGCAGGCAATTATAAATTTTGCGGTTGCTACAGGCCTTATGCCTACCAAGGGTCTGCCTCTGCCGTTCATAAGCTATGGCGGTTCTGCCCTGCTGATAAATATGGCTGCCGCAGGAATACTTATCAGTATTTCTATTCACAATGAGCGGGAGAAAAGGGAACAGAGGGTAGATTATAGACATGTGCAGCCGAGAACGGCACATGCAAAGAGGCTAAAATGAATATTTTAATTGCCGGCGGAGGTACAGGAGGACATCTTTTTCCCGCATTAGCGGTTGCAAAGTCCCTTATCGCGATCTCTCCAGATGCACATATTACCTTTGCAGGCACGGCCAGAGGGATAGAAGCGCGTATTGTTCCCAAAGAGGGATTTGATATCAGATTTATCCGCTCAGAGGGACTGGTTGGGAAAAGTATTATAAAGACGGCCCATTCTCTATTGAAGCTGCCCCTTTCATTTACTGATTCATACAGTATTTTAAACGAGCTAAGACCAGACCTTGTAATAGGAGTGGGAGGGTATAGTGCGGGTCCTGTGACCATGTGCGCTAAGATGATGGGTATTCCCACAATGATACATGAACAGAATATTTTCCCGGGACTCACAAACAGGATCCTGGGTAAGTTTGTTGATACGGTGGCCGTCAGTTACCACGAAAGCATAAAGTACTTTCCGGAGGGCAGGACTTATCTTACAGGTAATCCTGTACGCCATGAAATAGTAAAAGGCAGTCGGGACAGAGGCATGGAAATCTTCAGTCTTGCAAAAGACAGGTTTACGATTTTTGTTTTCGGCGGCAGTCTCGGGGCCAGCAGTATTAATAAGGCAGTTGGTGAGGCACTTACGTTTTTGCAGCCATACAGGGACAGAATACAGTTTCTACATCAGACCGGTGAAAAAGAGTGCAGTTCTATGAAGGAAGTGTATCGGGCGAGTGAGTTTATGGGCACCGTAGTCCCCTTTGCCTATGAGATGGCTGATGCTTATGCAGTTTCGGATTTAGTTATATCGAGGGCAGGGGCAACAACCCTTTCGGAACTGACCGCCTGCGGCAAGGCAGCAATCCTGATGCCGTATCCGCATGCGGCCGCAAACCATCAGGAGATTAATGCCCGAAAACTCTGGGATCTCGGAGCCGCGCAGATGCTCCTGGATGAGGAGCTTGACGGACATTCACTTGCGGAAATGATTACACAGCTCATAGAGGATCCTGATGCAATCGGCATGATGGAAAGAACAAGTAAGTCTATTGGCAGTACTGAGGCCTCTAACAAGGTTGTTCAGCTTGCAATGGGATTGCTTAAAAAAAAAGTTAGAGATCAAAATTACGGGATAAAGGCCGCGGCCGTCCCCTTTGAGGATTAATTTATTGAAGGCAGTAAGGGAGCATATGTATAGAAGATTTGAGAGGGTACATTTTGTGGGGATAGGCGGCGTCGGAATGAGCGGTATCGCAGAGGTGCTGCACAACCTCGGATATAAGGTGGAAGGATCAGACCTCAGGGATTCTGAGACGACCAGGCGACTTGAACAGCTTGGGATAAAGATACATTTAGGACACAGAGAGGACAATGTGAAGACAACCGATGTTGTTGTAATCTCCTCGGCTGTGGCAGCTGACAATCCTGAAGTACTCATGGCCGGTAAACTCTCTATTCCCGTGATTCCAAGGGCCGAAATGCTTGCCGAACTGGCCAGGCTGAAGTACGGTGTTTTGATTGCCGGTGCTCACGGCAAAACGACTACTACGTCTCTGGTAGCGAGCATACTCGGTGAAGCAATGCTGGATCCCACCGTTGTGATAGGGGGAAAGCTTAAGGGGATGGGAAGTAATGCGAGGATGGGAGAGGGCGAATTTATGGTTGCAGAGGCGGATGAAAGTGATGGCTCCTTTCTGAAGCTTACACCGACTATTGCAGTAGTTACAAATATAGACAAAGAGCACATGGATTATTTTAAGAGTATGGATGAGATACGAGGTGCATTTGTATCCTTTATCAATAAAGTTCCCTTTTACGGTCTGGCAATCCTCTGTGGCGACAATAAATATATACAGGATATATTGCCGGAAGTCCGTCGGAGATTTATTACGTACGGAGTGGGAGAGGGTCATGACCTGATTGCAAGTGAGATAGTAATCGGGAACACCATGACAAGGTTTGAGGTTCTGTTAAATGGTACTTCTTTGGGATTGTTTGAGGTCCCGCTGCCCGGAAGGCACAATGTCTGCAATTGCCTGGCCGCGATAGCCGTGGCAAATGAGTTGAAGGTAGATATTAATATTATCAGGCAGGCGCTGAAAAACTTCAGCGGCGTGCAGCGGCGTTTTGAATTTAAGGGCAGTATCGCCGGCATTGATGTTATTGATGACTATGCACATCATCCTTCAGAAATAATGGCTACGCTTAAAGCGATGAAAGAGGCAATGGATAATGATAATGTTATCAAAGGAAAAGGCGGCAGGCTGGTAGCAGTATTTCAGCCGCACCGCTACACCCGGACGCGGGATCTGCTGGAAGAGTTTATTGATGCCTTTGTTGATGTCGACAAATTACTTTTGCTGGACATATATCCAGCGGGCGAGAAGCCGCTTCCCGGGGTTAATTCTGAACTCCTTTGTCAGGGTATCACGGAGACTGGTAAGGATGTAATGTACTTCAGAGACAGGGGTGAACTTATAAGCCATCTCGGGATAGAACTTCGCGAAGGGGACAGACTTCTGACCCTGGGAGCAGGGGATGTCTGGAAGCTCGGAGAGGAATTTCTGCAGGCCGGAGACGGGCAGGTGCTTAATTAATGGGAAGAACGAAACTGAGCTTTAATATAGAGGATCTTTTCAGTGGAGAGATTAGACAGGATGAGCCGATGTCAGGGCATACCTCTTTGAGGATCGGAGGACCTGCGGATCTTATGCTTTTCCCTGAAGATCCGGTATCCCTGAAAAATTTATTTATAGCTGCCCGCAGGGAGGACATTCCTGTATGTTTTCTAGGCGGCGGGACAAATATGCTTGTAACGGACAGAGGGATTCGGGGAATGGTAATATCTCTGCGTGCCTTTGGAAACATTGATATTACGAGGGATTCAGATAGCGAAAAGGCAGTACTTTATATTGGAGCCGGCGTCCTTATGGCACAGCTGCATGGCTTTGCAAAAAAGAATGGACTCTCGGGTATTGAGGGCCTTGCCGGTATACCCGGTACTGTCGGAGGTGCTGCGGTTATGAATGCAGGCTCATTCGGTACAGAGATCAAGGATGTAATAGAATCCGTGGGAGTAATGGATATGGATGGAGATATAAAGAGATATAAAGCTGATGAACTTGATTTTGGATACAGGTCCTCAGGTTTACAGAAAGACGTTATTGTACTGGACCTGAGAGTTGTGCTGCAAAAGGACGAGCCTGACAGGGTAGGCGGAAGAATGCGTGAATTTATCGCCAGAAAGCGGGCATCACAGCCTATTGGCGAGGCATCCTGTGGATGTGTTTTTAAAAATCCGCATGGAGATGCTGCCGGCAGACTCATTGAGGCAGCGGGATGCAAGGGTATGAAGTCAGGAAATATAGAGGTGAGCAATCTGCATGCCAACTATTTTATTAACAGAGGCGGGGGGCAGTGCAGCGAGTTTGTAGAGCTGATGAATGCAGTGAGCTTAAAGGTTAAAGAAAACAGCGGCATTGAGCTGGAGCCGGAGGTCAGGATTTTGGGAGAGGCTGCTTAAGGTTGTCTTTTAAGAGAGTGGATAATGAGCGATATACTGGTAACTGATAAAAAAATAGCAGTATTAATGGGCGGGACATCTGAGGAGCGGGAGGTATCTCTTCGGAGTGGTCAGGCTATATTTAATGCCCTGAAAGAAATGGGCTATAACTGCCAGGCTGTGGATGTCGGACCTGATATTACGGATGTCTTGAGGAAGCAACAGATTGAGTTTGCCTTTTTGGCGCTTCACGGCGGTAAGGGGGAAAATGGTGCTATGCAGGGACTGCTGGAGGTTCTTGGGATTCCTTATACCGGATCAGGGATTCTGGCATCTGCTTTGGCGATGGATAAGGAGGCATCAAAAAAAATCTTTGCCTTTAGCGGGATCCCGGTTGCACCTTCTTTAATCATTGCCTGTAAATCAGGGGAGGACGCACTTTCATCCGTTGCACATGATGAAGATTCAGCTGGAATTTATTACTATCCTGATTTTCCGATGCCGAATTTTCTGCTGCCCTGGGTTGTTAAGCCCGCGGATGAGGGTTCAAGCATAGGGGTAAGCATGGTTAAGGATGCAGCGGAATTGCGCAGTTGTCTGGAAAAAACCTTTGTCCCTGGCAGGCGGGTGATGGTTGAGAAATATATTCGAGGCAGAGAGATTCATATCTGTATACTTGGCGACAGGGTACTGGGCGGGGTAGAGGTAAGACCTTCCACTGAATTTTACGATTACGATGCAAAATATACGGCTGGCATGACTGAGTATGTGATACCGCCGGAGTTAGACTATGAAACGTATGAAAGAGTTAAATCTCTGGCATTGAGGGCTTGTATGGTAATTGGTTGCACAGGCATTTCCAGAGTGGATTTTATGGTGGATGATGACGGGATTCCTCATATCCTTGAGGTAAATACTCTGCCGGGAATGACCGCTACAAGTCTTGTTCCAAAGATAGCGGCCTCGGCCGGTATGAGTTTTAATGATTTAATTCGGGAGATGATAAGGCTTGCGATCAACTAAAAAAGCTACGGTTAAAAACAAGAACTCCAGTGCTGTATACAAACGCAGTGAGAAGCTGGTGATATTTTTCAGGAGAGGCGTGTACCTGTTGCTGGCGGTATGCATTGTATGTGCTGCGGTGGTCTCCCTGCAGGCCCTGAGGGATAAGTTTTATGTCAGGGATATAGTTATTACCGGTAATTATCATCTGGACAGGGACGATATTATAGCGAGTACCGGACTAAAGCTGGGAGAGCCTCTGCTAAGGCTTAATCTCGAGGACCTAAATAACCAGTTATTGCAGAATTCCTGGATTACACATGTTGTTCTTAAAAAGAAGTTTCCAGGTACGGTTCTTCTTGATGTTAAGGAGGCCGTTCCAAGGGCATTGTTAAGTATAAGGAATAAAAAATATTTAATGGATGAAACAGGTGATCTTCTGGAGCGTGTCAGGGAAGATATCCCTCAGTTTCTACCGGTTATAAAAGACATCCACCCGGAAAACAGGAAGGCCCTTGCGGAAGCTATGAAGCTTATAGGTGCCGTGTCCGGCAATGGCGGTCTTGCAGGGAAGGATTCTTATGTGATTGGCCTGGAGTCTTACGGCCTTAGCATGGAGGTTGCTGGTGATTTTATTAAGGTAGGCTATGGCGGTTATAAAGAGAAATTGCAGCGCTGGATAGAGCTGGAGCCGGAGATTCGCAGACGGGGTGTCCCGATTAAGTATGTAGATCTCAGGTTTAAAGATCAGGTGATTGTAAAGCCTTTGAAAGAAAATAAGAAGGAGGCAGCGTCTTAATATGCCTTTTGGTTTTATAAAGGATATATCACTTAAGGGCAGCTGTCTGGTGGCTGGCCTGGATATAGGAAGCACAAAGGTATGTGCTGTTATAGGGGAAGTAATTTACCCGGAACGAGGATGGCAGGGAAATCCTGGATCGGCGAAGGCCGGGGCTATCAATGTAATTGGTTCCGGTACAGTTGTTTCAAACGGTATAAAAAAGGGCGTGATTACGAACATGGAGGGCATAGTTGAGGCAGTTCGTGAGGCGGTTCGTGAGGCAGAAAGGTCGGCAGGTGCGGTCGTTAAAAATATTAATGCCGGCATTACGGGCGGACATATAGGCTGTCTCGCAAGTCACGGGGTAATCGCTATTAAAGACAGAGAGATTAAAGCCAGGGAAATCGAGAGCGTGCTTGAGGCGGCCAGAGCGGTAGCTATTCCTTTTGACCGTGAGATCCTGCATGTCATACCAGTGGACTATACCGTAGACGGACAGAGGGGTATAAGCAATCCCCGCGGGATGATTGGCATACGCCTTGAGACGGATGTCCAGATTATTACCGGAGCTGCCGGTATCGTGAAAACCCTTGCCCGAAGCTGTCAGAAAGCTGGAATAGAGATTAGTGAGATAGTACTTAACCCGCTGGCCTCAGCTGATGCATTACTTACAACGGATGAAAAAGAACGCGGTGTAGCGGTTTTTGATATAGGCGGCGGGACAACTGATATGGCAATGTTCAGGGATGGGGCCCTATGTCACTCGGGTGTAATAACCCTGGGAGGCAGTAATTTTACAAATGATATTGCAATTGGCCTGAGAATTCCTTCAAACGAGGCAGAGGCGGTTAAGATAAAATACGGCTGCACTATGCTTTCCCATGCAGACGCCGGTGGGACCGCCGAAATAGGGCCGGCTGCAAACAGCAGGTCAATCCCAAGGAGTTATATTGCAGAGATACTGCAGCCCCGGGCAGAGGAACTTCTGCAGTTGCTCAGAGAGCAATTGATATCAGCAAACCTTCATAAAGACATGAATGCCGGTATTGTATTGACAGGCGGCGGCGCTCTTATGAAAGGCATGGATGCAATGGCAGAAAATATACTGGAGCTCCCGGTCAGGATCGGCAGTCCCGGTCAGGATGGTCTGCTGGACGAAAAATTGTGTAATCCGGAGTTCTCGACCTGTATCGGATTGATGGGCTACGGGACGCGGGAGCATTTGAGAGGTTTTTCAGCGGACGGCCGGGGAATGATGCAGAATATAAGAGTTCGTATATCGGATCTTGCAAGAATATTCAGACATTGATTTAAGAATAAACATAAATTTAGGAGGGCGAATATGAGAATTTTTGAGATGGAAGAGTTAAAGAATAAGGCTGCGAAAATAAAAATCGTTGGTGTCGGCGGCGGCGGCAGTAATGCTGTTAACAGTATGATTGCTTCAAGTCTTGAGGGGATAGAGTTTCTGGCAGTAAATACCGATGCCCAGGCTCTTGAATCTTCTTTAGCTCATCAGCGCATACAGATAGGTAATGAACTTACAAAAGGGTTGGGGGCCGGTGCTAATCCTGAGATAGGCAGGCAGGCAGCCCTTGATGATCGTGAGTTGATCGCTGAGGCAGTAAAAGGCGCAGACATGGTTTTTATAACTGCAGGCATGGGAGGCGGTACCGGCACCGGGGCATCAGCGGTTGTAGCAGAGGTTGCGCGGGAGCAGGGTATTTTAACGGCCGCGGTTGTTACTAAGCCCTTTTTATTCGAGGGTAATAAGAGGTCTAAAAATGCCGACCAGGGGATCAAGGAACTGCGGAAGCATGTCGATTGTATTATTACAATACATAATAACAGACTCCTTGATATCACGGAAAAGGACACCCCCTGGCTGCAGGCCTTGAATCTTGCTAATGATGTCCTGCGTCAGGCGGTTAAAGGTATCTCGGATTTAATTCTGGTGCCGGGATTGATTAATCAGGATTTTGCGGATATAAAGACAATATTATCCAATAGCGGTCGCGCCTTAATGGGTGTCGGGTACGCAACAGGTGAAAACCGTGCGGTGGAAGCAGCTAAAATGGCCATAAAAAGTCCGCTGCTGGAGGAGACATCAATTGAAAATGCAAGGGGACTTCTCATAAATATATCAGGCGGAGCATCTCTTGGTTTTCATGAGGTAAATGAGGCCGCCAGTCTTATACAGGATGCGGTGCATGAGGATGCTGAAATTATATTTGGCTCTGTAATTGATTCGGATCTGGAGGATAGGATAGTCATTACTGTTATCGCAACAGGTTTTGAAGATAAGAATCAAGCCTCTGTATCCGCTTATGAAAAGTGGCGGCCTGCTGTGGACTCAAGGTCCAGCGCAGATATAACCATGCCTGAGGATCTGCAGAAAAATATTGGCGAGGCAGAGTATCTGGATGTGCCTACGTTTATGAGGAAAAATCGTATCAACATGGACAGGGAGCAGACGGTTTGATGCGGCAGTAAAAGCTATCTTGTATTAAGGTGTTTGAAGGCCGGCAGTTCCATGTTTATTATGGAACTGCCGGTTTTAGATTTTTCTATATTAAGGGTCCCGCCGAGGTCGGACATTATACTTTTAATAATGTTCAGCCATATATCATCAAATATATTTTTTGCAGTATTGCCTGAAAACGGGAATAGAATATCTTCAGTGATTTGCGAGCGAGGGGTTAGATCACTATAAATGAAAACCAGTTTGAGTAAAAGCTTGCCCTCTTGCTGTATTTCTGATGCCTGAATATTTATTGTCCTGTCAAAGTTCGCATTCCCCGGACTTTCGTCTAAAAACTTGTCTGCATTGCATAGCAAGTTCAGTATAACAAGTCTTACCAACTGTGGCTGCAGCATAATATCGGGCAGGTTATTCGGAATTGTAAGATAAATATGTATGTCGTTTCCCATGAATGTCTCACAGATATGGACACACTCACTGATAATCTCACTAATAGCCGCAGGCTGTCTGACCCCATTGTCGCTATTGCCTAGAGCCATGATTACCTGAAGGGTATTGAGCGTATTTTCGCTTGTTCTCAATAGCGAAGCGACGGATATGGCGGCGGCGCTATCAGGGTCGATTTGCTTAGACAGCGTTTTTACAGTTTCAACTATTGCTTCTGAATGGCTCTCCGTGCGGCGCACTATCGCAGTGGTCATCAGGCCTAGTGCAGCCAGATGATTTATTTGTGCTGACTGATACTCGGCTTTTTTTCTGACATTCATCTCTATATGAAAGTGACGGTTGAGTTCTTCGAGTTGCCTGGACTTTTCCTCAAGATTTTTGTTGGCTTTTTCATAGTTTTCTATATGCACCTTCTGGGAGTTAATGGTTGTCGTCAGCCTGTCAGTCATTTTATTAAAGGTGACTGCAAGACGGCCGATCTCATCTTTTCTGAATATATGCGACTTGAGCGAGAAGTCACCGGATTCTATCATCCCGGCAGTATGGCTTAACGCCTCAATTGGTTTTATTATTCTTTTACTGACTATCAGCCAGAGGGATATAGACCCGGTGAGAGATAGCATTAAAAAGGAGACTATACTCATTATGTCAAGTGAAAGGTGTTCAAATGTCTCTGAAGCAGGCAGTTCTACTACAACATAATAAATCTGGTTGCTAATGCGCAGTTGCTCGCTGGCAGTGACAGAATTTTCACCTAATAGTCCCTTACCAAGGCCAGTTTTGGGAGGCATCTTCAGTATAGTTTTTTTCAGGATAAGTGAGGGGTCGCGATATGCCAGAACCCTTCCCTTCGAATCTAGTATATATGCCGCTCCTGCCTTGCCTATCTGGATGCTCGTTATGATATCCCACATGAAGGCAATGCGGATTTCTGCTACTAGAACCCCAATGATAAGGCCTGAAGCAGGTTCTTTTACCGGAAGAGCAAGTATTACTAGAGGTTCACCCGTTTCCTTATCGATGTAGACATTACTGACAAATTCCAGGCCTGTTGTATATGGCATTCTGTATTCATCTGAGGTCGAAAGGTTTCTCGAGTTTGAAGAGGTATAGATCTCCGTTCTAGATACCTTTAGAACCTCCATTCCTGATTCACTCACAAGGGCAATGCTGTTTATTGCATCTTTATGTATGTCGTCCCCTATATGCATGGTTTTTGAAAGAAGAGTTTTCAGTTCCTCCTGCGGTATATTCAGAAGGTTGTTCTGGCTGCTAACTGAAAAGAGCTTGTATTTGATATTTCCTATAGTAGATCTGATAATGATTGAGACCCTTTTGGCTATTTCCTGCTGATTACGTACCGCCTGTCCTTGTTGAAAGGATATGTTTTTCCATGATAAAACTGAGTTGACAAATATTACCGGAAGGATAGCCAGAGTAATGAAGGCAATAAGAAGGGACTTCCTGATTGAAACGCTTGAGAGGATTTTCACTGAACTATCTGACTACGATATCCGCCATTTGTAAAATATTATCCGGCACTGTCAGCCCGATCTCCAGAGCTTTTTTCAGGTTGATACCAAGTTTAAAGTGCGCAGTTTCAATTGGTATGCCGCTGGCCGGTGCTCCCATAAGT
The DNA here is from genome assembly GCA_016784355.1 of Nitrospira sp. Lineage (GTDB taxonomy): Bacteria > Nitrospirota > Thermodesulfovibrionia > UBA6902 > UBA6902 > JACNKH01. Next base: position 57,565 of record JADHUV010000003.1, read on the forward strand.
ATTTTATGTGCAAGTCGGGCCGCCTGTTTTCCTGTATACTCGGAATCCTGTCCGTATGTAATGGTTACCCCCCTGTCTATCTGACCCGTGTTGGATCCTATAGGGATATTCAGCATGGTAGCCTTACTAACAATCTCATCGATGTTTGATACGATCAGGATTGAATTTAATATAAACATGGCCTCTGTATTGGCCGGGATAGCTGAGAGGGCGGAAGTGAGTTGGGCTTTATCTTCAACTTCAGCAATCTGCAGGTTTATGCCAAGTTTTTCAGCGCCGCTGGAAAGCTCTGCCAGACTGAGACGGGCCGCCTGCGTATCAAATTTTATAGGAACAAAGACATTTTTTATTCCAGGCTTCAGGCCCGGCAGCCATTCAAGGGCCTTTTGAACACTGCCGGCAACTTTTACCCCTGTTATGTTTTCTTTTTTATTGACGAGATCATCGATAATGCCGCCTTCCAGCGGATCGTAGAGTATCCCGAAAAGGACAGGGATATTTGTACCCCTGACCGCATCCAGTGTCTTTTTGGTTCCCGGTGTTGTAAAGGTCAGAATAAGATCCGGGTTTTGCTTGATCAGCTCAGGAAGCTTAAGGTCTATATCGTGCTGCTTGAATATTGAATAGTAGCTTATATTTTTCCCCTCTTCATACCCGTTGCTTGCCATCGCTGCTTTAAAGCTTTTTATTGTTTTTTCGAGTTTAGGGTTAGGGTTAACTATGCCGAGCAGATAGTTTTTTTCTTCCGCTTTATTGGTACACGAAATAAGTAAAATGGCAGATATTGCTATGAAAAAGAATGTCCTGGTCCTTTTGAATAATATCATGCATCCTCCCCGTAGAATGATTTAAGTAGATGATATTATAACGTAATATCTTAAATATTGGGGCTTGACTCTTAATTCTATGACAAAGATAGATAGTTTTTGCGCTGCGAATGTTAAAAGACGTATCTATGTGATAAAATAATTTCCCTTTAACCAATTTATTATGAGAGGTGATTAATGCGTTTTACAAATATATTTATACCGACATTGCGTGAGACCCCTGGCGAGGCCGAGGCAATCAGCCATATTCTGATGCTCAGGGCAGGATATGTGCGTCAGTTAGCTGCCGGTTTGTACATCTATCTGCCGCTTGCATGGCGTGTTATGGACAAGGTCAAGGCCATTATCCGGGATGAAATGGCAGAAATAGGGGCGCAGGAAATGAGTATGCCCGCGCTTCACCCATCAGAGATCTGGCAGAAGACCGGCAGGTGGGATGCCATCGGGGATGAGATGTTTCGCCTGAAGGATCGCGGTGGTCGTGATATGTGCCTTGGTATGACCCATGAGGAGATCATTACCTGGCTTGCCTCAATGGAACTTCGCTCATATCGGGATCTGCCTCAGGTCTGGTATCAGATGCAGACAAAGTTCAGGGATGAGGCCAGGCCAAAAAGCGGCATTCTCAGGACTCGCGAGTTTATCATGAAGGACAGCTATAGTTTCGATCGTGATGAGGAAGGGCTGGAAGTAAATTACCAGAATCATGCAAGTGCCTATAATCGTATTTATCAAAGGTGCGGGCTTGAGTTTTACCAGGTCGAGAGTGACCCTGGAATGATGGGCGGGGCGACTGCTCATGAATTTATGGCTCCCAGTCCGGCAGGTGAGGACACCGTGGTGCTATGTGAAAAGTGCGGTTATTCCGCCAATATCGAACTTGCCGGATCCGTTCCGATACCACAGGAAGCAGAGGGGCTGGCATCTGTTACCTCACTGCAAGAGGTTGCTACTCCGGAGAAGAGAACAGTGACGGAGGTATCTGGATTTCTCAAAGAAGATAGGACCTGTTTTATTAAGAGCCTGCTTCTGATCGGCTCAGATGGACCTTTTCTGGCATTGGTCAGGGGGGATCAGGATTTGCATGAAGGCAAACTCCGATGCATTGTGGGAGAGTTCAGGGCTGCGCAAAAGGATGAGGTTAAGGATATCCTTGGTGTAGAGGCAGGCTTTATAGGACCTCAAGGGCATGAGATGCGAAGGGTTGCAGATACATCCTTAAAGCAGGGTGTATATATTGCCGGTGCCAATAAGGCTGGATTTCATATAAAAGGCATAAGGCCAGGGGAGCACTTTGAGGCTGAGTGGCACGATATTCATACTGCGGTCAAAAACGATGGATGTCCGAAGTGCGGGGAACCGCTTGATGAAAAAAATGTGATAGAAATTGGAAATATATTTAAGCTTGGAACAAAATATTCTGAATCTCTGAAGGCGGTTTATCTTGATGAGCATGGAAAGGAAATGCCGATGATCATGGGTAGTTACGGCATAGGTCCTGCGCGTATAGCCGCAGCGGCGATAGAGCAGAACCATGATGACAGCGGCATGATATGGCCCCTAAGCATAGCACCGTTTCACGTGCATATAATCCCTCTTGCGCTTGATGATGATGTAGTTAATATGGCCGGTTCGATATATAATGAGCTTAAAGGCCATAGGGTAGAGGTGCTTCTTGATGATCGTGATGAACGCGCAGGGGTCAAGTTTAAGGATGCGGATCTTATAGGTATCCCGTTTCAGGTAGTTATTGGAAAAAAAGGTTTGAAAGAAGGAGTCGTGGAATTTAAACAGCGCAGCACGATGCAGACTGAGAGGGTCGAGCCGGCGCAGGTTACTGTAAAGGTGTTAGAGGCTCTCAGGGCATTTCAGTAAATTATGCGGAAATGAAAGGATTCTAGGCCGGGCTTACCATACTAAGGATAGAAAAGAGTCCAGATCCTGCTGTATTTTGTTGAATTTACACCATATGACCATGCAGTTTTCAGATCGGTAACAATAGCCGTCTTTTATGACGACATGGGTGCATACACCCGTCCTCTCGCTGTACGGGCATGGCATGTGAAGCTTGCCAGTCTCAGTTGAAAAAACCTTAGGCATGAATGGATCTTTCATATGATATAGTTTATCCCTTCATGAGAAGCAATGCAAAAAAAGATCATCTCCTTTGTTTAAGTAGTGCATGATATTCGGCCTGCAGCTGTTTAAGTAATTCTGTATCCCCATTTTTTTCAGCAGTCTTTAATTTTATTTGCATCTGCTGTTCCATCAGTTTAAGCCGGTTCTCAATGATCCTTTTAATGCAGTCATCCAGAGCTTTTTCTGAGGCAGGTACTCCATCCTCAAAGGAGATAGCGGTGAGAAATTCCCTCGCCTCGCTCTGCAGGCCTTCAAGGAGTTCATCCAGTTTGCGGATACCACTTTTGATCTTTGAAAATACTGCTGTGATTACCGGGTCAGTGAAGTCCTCTTCTGATAACTGTCCGCTGACTTCTAATGCCCTTTCAGGCATTTGCAGCATCAGTCGAATCATGAATACCTCATTGACCGGCCTCTGGACAGGCTCTCTGCGCCAGGATTCCTGCTGCTGATCTCGTGGTTTCTCCGGGCGGTTTCTGATTTTTTTCAACTCTTCTCTGACGAAGGATTCATTAATATGCATCTCTTCCGCCAGGGTCCTGACATATTCTCCGAGCAGTACCTTGTCCGGCACCTTTGCAATAGTCTCAAGTGTCTCTCTTGCGAGTTTTCTCCGATCTCCTTTCTGACGCATAAAAAACTCGACAATGTCCAGGGGATGGGCAAGTAGTTGCTGAAAAGCGGCCTCTCCCTTTTGCCTGAGAAAACTGTCAGGATCATCGTTTTCAGGCATGGTAAGAATTTTTACATTTATCGAGCATTCCAGCAATATACCCGCAGTCTTCTTCGCAGCATTTATCCCGGCTGTATCACTGTCAAAGACCAGTACTGCATCTTCGGTAAAGCGCTTTGCGAGTTTACCGTGATCAGGGGTGACAGCAGTGCCTAGCGGTGCTACTGCATTTGGAAAGCCGTGCTGATGAGCTGAAATGACATCAAGATAGCCCTCCATAAACATAAGAAATCCGCTCTTTGAGGTAGACTCCCTTGCGAAATTCAGTCCGTACAGGACTCTGCTCTTATGAAAGACCGGGGTCTCGGGAGAGTTTATGTATTTAGGTTCGGAGCCGTCAGTGGAGCGGCCTCCGAAGGCAATTACATCACCTTTCAGATCAAATATTGGAAACATGATTCTGTCTCGAAAGGTATCATATGTGCCTTTCTGTCCCTGAGTCACAAGTCCAGCCTTCTGCATAAGTGCAGGGTGGTGGCCTTTCTGACGAAGGTAATTCATAAGGGCGTTCCATGATTTCATGGCATATCCAAGAGAAAACTGCTTTTGAGTATCCTGGGTGATACCTCGATTGTTCAGGTAGCTTTGTGCCTCTGTATTTTTACTCAGACACTGAGAAAAAAAATGCATGGCATCCCGATTGATGGTCAGCAGACTGTCTTTTTCGCCAGCGGTGCGTGATGCCTGCGGGGAGGCTTTAAGCTCTACCCCGGCTTTTTTTGCAAGTATTTTCAGTGTCTCAGGGAAGGTTATATTTTCATATTTCAGTATAAAAGTGAAGATGTCACCACCGCTGTTGCAGCCGAAGCAGTGAAATATCTGCTTGGCCGGGCTTACCATGAAAGAGGGAGTCTTTTCAGTATGAAAGGGACAGTGCCCTTTCCAGTTTTGACCGGACTTTTTCAGCTGTACATAGTCAGACACGACATCTACTATGTCCAGTCTGTCTTTTATCTCTTGCAGTGTGCTGTCGTAGGAAGGCATATCTATTTGCCGGGTGAAAAATCTGCCGGACCTCTCATCTTGAACGGTCCGGCAGTTATGCAGTTAGTAATGAGTTCAGGAGAATTTACTTTCCTGATTTATCGATTCTGGAATGTCTGAAAAAACCGGAGCACTCCAGTACCTTGAGCTTGTTCTTTTTCATCAATTCATCAAACATCAGGTTGATCCCGAGATTATCACTTGCTATATGACCGGCAATGATCACATTGATATGATTTTTCTCGGCTACTTTACGGTGATCATCACCCATATGCATACCGATGATCGTACCTATTCCGGCATTCGCCATATTTTTGTATATATCTACAGCGCCTGAAGTGCCGCCGGTCATATCTACAAATACCTTGCCGCTGCTGCGTTCTTTTGCTCCGAGAAATATCTTGGGCCCCGCATTGATCATAGCAGCTTCCCGGTATTCTGGAATTCCCTTAAGCAACTCTATGATTTCACCGACTGTTTCCGGCTTTTTCTTATCTATAAGTGTCTGAAGATAAGTTGTTACCATATTATCAGTTGGAGTGTGCATGCACATAAAGGGGATATTGAGAAGTCTTGCCGCATCGCTTGCCCTGGTGTGGTTTGCGGGCATTACCCTTCTTTCGACTTCTTTCATTCTGGCATCTATAAGGCTTTCTGCAATATTGATTGGCACGCCGAATTTATTATGTATCTCGGCCTGCATATACATTACGTCCTGAAAGCTGGCAAAGGCCTTACCCTCCGGGTGGTGCGAGATGACCAGGTCAATTTTTTCACCCTTTTCAGTTAGACGGTCTGCAAGCAGTATTTCTCCTACCTCCATGTCTATACCCATGAGGATGCTTTTGATCTCTTCATTGCCGGTTCCATGAAGAATCCTGGTATCTGCATATGGATTGGTCAGGCTCTCCTGGTCAAAAAATGGCAGGTCCTCCTTTTTTATATCTTTAAATGCTTTTTTCTTTTTTTCTAGCGTCTTTAATACTGACTTTTCACCCCGGGGGTCTGCTTTTATGCCCAGGTCAACAACGGTTTCATATAATTTTTTGAGCTTCACCTTGCCTCCAGTATCTGTTTTACAATAGTATTTACGAGTTTACCGTCCGCCTGTCCCTTCAGTCTTGTCATGGCTTCTCTCATGACCTTACCCATATCTGCCGGTCCTGTTGCTCCAAGTGCGTCGGCTGCTTCCCTCACTGCATTTATGATATCGTCTTCTGAGAGCTGTGAAGGCAGGTAGCCTGTTATGATTGCCAGTTCAGCCTTCTCTTTATCCGCCAGATCAGTCCTGCCAGCCGTAGAAAATTGATTAATTGAGTCTTTTGCGCGTTTTTGGAAGGAGCGAAGAATCTTAAGTGTATCGTCATCCGATGCTTTCTCCCTGCTCTCAATCTCAATATTTTTCAGAGCAGAGATTATCATCCGGAGTATCGATAATTTTTCCTTATCGCCGGACTTCATAGCATTTTTCAGATCGTTCGATAATTTATCGGAAATAGACATGGTTACCTCAGTAATAGTTTCTGTATTTATGCAGGTATTATGCGTAAACAGTACGGATAATATAACGCTTGAGAGCTTTATTAATCAAATAAGCAGATTAATCCTGGGGGCTGAGTTCAATACTGGCTTAAGGATCTGCGCTCCCCCATGGTAATAAAAACTCTCATTATGGATATGTGAAACGGCATGAATAATGACAAGTCGGTGTAAGCTCTAAAGCGGCTGGTTAAGGCGTTTCAGTATCTTATTATTTGAGTCCACCTGAAAGGTGATCGGTGCGAAATTAGCGATTTCCGCCTCATTGTAATAGGCATAGGAAAATATAATAATGACATCACCTGTCAAGCCCTTTCTGGCGGTTGCGCCATTCAGGCAGATCTGTCCGGAGTCTCTTTCCCCCGGGATGACATAAGTTTCAAAGCGCTCACCGTTATTGAGGTTGCTGATGCGTACCTGCTCATAGGGCAGGATTCCAGTGGCATCAAGCAATGCCTGATCAATTGTGATACTTCCTTCATATGAGATATTTGAATCTGTTACAGTGGCCATATGTATCTTGGCCCTTAACATGCATCTGAGCATTTTACACTCCTTTGAGTTTATTCTTGATTCAACATTAACAGGTTCTTCACGCAATGATCAAGTGATATCATTGTATGCGAACCTTTTATATAATAAAATACCTGTTAATGGAAGGTAACTAGATGATATTATTCAATAATCTTTGGAACGCAATAGAGCCCGTCCTGCTCTTCGGGAGCATTTTGCAGGGCTATTTCTCTTGGTAAAGACGGCTTGAGTTCATCTTCCCTGAATACATTAGAAACCGGCAGTATGTGGGCAGTTGGCTCAATACTGCCGGTATCAAGTTCATTAAGCTTGTCAATGTAAGTAATAACATTTTCGACCTGGCTGGAAAACAGGATCTTTTCAGAATCTGTAAGCTCCAGACGCGCCAGTAATGCCAGGTGGTCAATATTCACTAGATTTTTTCCAGATTTGCATATTTCAGCGAGAGTTTCTTAATCCCTACAACTGGAAAGTTTACCATGACCTTTACATCATCAGTCTCACCATAGGTGTCTCTTACAACGCCGATGCCCCATTTCGGGTGTTTTACCCTGACACCTGTGGCATAAGTTGCTGATCCCATTGCACTTGCCGGTACTTTTATCCTGGGGGCCGAGATTGCGTCTGCCCTTGGTCTTTTCTCAACAACTTTATAGCTTTCTGTCGGGATATCAGCCAGAAAACGTGATGGCTGCTGGTCTTGTACGGAGGCGTATAACTGCCTTCTCTTTGCACCGGACAGCATTAGCATATCCTGAGCCCTAGTGATGCCAACATAGAAGAGGCGTCTTTCCTCATCCAGCTCTGCCTTGTCCTTTATGGCATGAAAGTGCGGCATAAGGCCGTCCTCAATACCAGCTATGAATACTACCGGAAACTCAAGTCCCTTGGCGCTATGCAGTGTCATCATTGTTATGGAGGATTCGGCTTGCTGAGTGTCAAGTCCCCTGTATAATGATGATCTATCCAGAAAACTCCGAAGATCCTGGCCCTCAGCAGCATTTATGAGTTCCATAAGATTATCGTTCTTGTCTTCCCCCGCATACTCCAGGTATCCGGTTTTATCATAGATTGCTTTTATCAATTCACCCGCATCCATTTTTCTGGATTTTATGAGTCCATTCATGAGGGTTATGAATTTACCCATTTTATCTTTGATTGAGGCTGAAAAACCGTTATTTTTCATTATGCTTTTCATTGCATTGAATAATGAGGTTTCCTTCTTTTTTGCCTCGTTTTCAATCTTAGTCATTGTGGCCGCACCGATTTGCCTTGGGGGGCAATTGATGATCCGTTTGAGGCTTATAGTATCATCCGGATTTGCTACTACCTTCATATAGGAAATTATGTCCTTAATCTCTTTTCTCTTATAAAAACTGATCCCGCCAAACATGTGGTAAGGCTGCCCGTTTTCCTTAAGAGATTCCTCAATCACCCTTGACTGCTGGGGGACTCTGTAAAGTATGGCAATATCTTTGAAGGTATATTTACCTTTCTGGTACAGTTCCTTGATCGACTGGGAAATGAAACGGGCCTCTTCTTTTTCATTTAGTGTTGAACAGTAGCAGACCTTATCGCCCTTGATCCTGTCTGACCAGAGCTTTTTGGGAATCCTGTCTTTGCTTACGTTGATGACCCCGGTTGCAACATTGAGTATATGCTGGGTTGATCTGTAGTTTTGCTCCAGGTGGATGACTGTCGCCTTCTGAAAGTCATTCTTGAAATTATGAATATTACGTATCTCGGAACCTTTAAACTTGTATATGCTCTGGTCGTCATCACCGGCTACGCAGATATTATTATGCTTTGAGGCCAGTAACTGGGCCAGTCGATACTGTGACGGATTAGTGTCCTGAAACTCATCTACCAATATATGCTCGAATTCTTTCTGGTATTTACTTAGAATCTTTGGGTGGTCCTCATACAGCTTTACTGTAAGCCTTGTAAGGTCATCGAAATCAAGCGCATTGTTTTGTTTGAGGGCATCGCTGTATCTAACATAAACTTTTGCAAATTTTTCATCAAAACCGTAACTGTCCTCGTTTGCAAGAAGTTCTTCAGGCGTTATAAGCGAAGCCTTCAGTGTTGAAATCTTTGAGAGTATTCCCTTGTAAAGGGCCTCATGTATCTTCAGTTCCTTCAGCATGGACCTTACCAGATGCCCGGAGTCTTCTTCGTCGTATATGCAGAAGTCATTACTGTATCCCAGTTTGTTAATTTCTTTTCTGAGGATACGAGTTGATAAAGAAGGAAATGTTCCGATCCAGAGTCCCTTTGTGCTCTTGCCGGTCAAGTTTTCAATCTGTTCTTTCATCTCTTTGGCAGCCTTATTTGTAAAGGCCATAGTCAATATGGAAGCAGGTTGTACTTTTTGCAGTTCAGATAGATTAGCAAATCTGTGCGCGAGAACCCTCGTCTTTCCGCTTCCTGCTCCTGCTAGAACGAGAAGAGGTCCTGTCGTATGCAAGACGGCATCTTTCTGCTGGGAATTGAGTCCGCTTAATAATGATTGCTTGGTCATATATCTCCTTGGGCTGCAGTTCAGTGTTATGCAGTGAAATGTATTTTGAAGAAAAGGTGCATCACTGTAAGCTTTTATTATAGCAGATTTTGGGCGCAGCTTCTACCCATTTATGAGGTAATTGAAATAACTTATAACGAACAGCTACTCTACGGTAACGCTTTTGGCCAGATTTCTGGGCTGATCTACATTGCATTTACGTAGTACCGAAATATGGTAAGCAAGCAGGTGCAGGGGGATGGAAAATATAATCGGTGTCAGATAATAGTTTGTTTTAGGAAGGTAAACTATGTGAGGTGCCCTGGCCTTAATTTTAGTGTTCCCTTCAGTTGCAATCGCTATAACCTTGCCGCCTCTGCTCTTTACCTCTTCCATGTTGGAGAGAATTTTTTCAAGCACATGGTCATCATGGGCAAGGGCTACGACGGGCATATTGCTGTCTATAAGTGCGATGGGACCGTGTTTCATCTCTCCGGCGGGATAACCTTCGGCATGGATATATGAAATTTCCTTTAATTTAAGGGCGCCTTCCAGTGCGATGGGATAGTTTATGCCTCTGCCCAAATATAGAAAATCATTTACCTTATGAAACTTTCGTGCTATCTTCTGTATTTCTTTGTCGCAATGAAGGGCGCTCTCTATTTTTTCCGGCAGCTGAAGAAGGTCTTCAAAGAGTTCTCTGGCCTTTGCGGGTTTCATCCCGCCTCTGGCTCTGGCAACGGCGATGGAAAAAATATAGAGTGCTGAAAGCTGCGTAGTGAATGCCTTAGTTGACGCGACACCTATTTCGGGTCCCGAGTGGGTATAAAATATACTGTCAGCATCTCTTGAGGAGGTGCTTCCGACTACATTGCATATTGTAAGGGTCTTGGCCCCAAGTCTTTTTGCCTCTTTCTGGGCCGCCAGCGTATCAGCTGTCTCTCCTGACTGGGTGATAACGATCATAAGGCTGCCCTTTGGCACCAGCGGACGCCTGTAACGGAATTCAGAGGCGATATCTACTTCGCACGGTATCCTGGCCATATCTTCTATCATGTACTTGCCCACAAGGGCGGCATGCCAGGATGTACCGCAGGCTACCAGGAATATCTTATTAAGGCCTTTTAGTGCGGCCTTGTCCAGCGAAAACTCCTTGAGGTTTACGTCTGCTTTTTCTACAGAAAATCTGCCTCTTATCGTATCAGCTACAGCCCTTGGCTGCTCGTATATCTCTTTGAGCATAAAGTGTTTATATCCGCCTTTTTCTGCCATTGCCGGGGACCAGGTTATCGTTGTGGGTTTGATTCTCACTGGTTTGTTGCTGATAATATTGGTTATAGAGCAGCCTTCACGGGTGAGAGTAGCCATGTCACCATTTTCTAAAATGATTGCATCCCTGGTATATTTAAGAAATGCGGGTATGTCTGAAGCGATGAAATATTCACCCTTGCCGATTCCTATGCAAAGCGGGCTGTCGTTTTTGACCGCGATAATTTTATCCGGCTCTGCCTCGCTGATAACACCTATGGCATAGGCCCCATCCACATGCTTCAGGGCCTTTTTTGTTGCGAGCTCAAGGTTGTCGCCTTTTTTTGTATAACTATATATAAGGTGGCAAATGACCTCTGTGTCTGTTTCAGAGGTAAATTTGTGACCTTTTTTCTTAAGCGCTTCTTTCAGCTCGATATAGTTTTCGATTATGCCGTTATGTACGACTACAATACCGCCGGCACGGTGGGGGTGTGCGTTTTCCTCAGTTGGCTTGCCGTGTGTGGCCCAGCGGGTATGGCCAATACCGATAAGGCTCTTCAGGCGGTCTTTTTTTATTGAGGTCTCCAGGGCCTTAATCTTCCCTGCGCAGCGCCTGATGCCTATCTGGCCGTCATTTAAAAAACATATGCCCGCGGAGTCATAGCCGCGATACTCCAGTTTTTTCAGGCCGTTTATAAGAATTGGGATGACATTTTTGGGACCGATGTAGCCAACTATACCGCACATAATATTAAATTCCCTCGAAAAGGTTATTTCAGGTTTTGTTTAGTTATCGACTTTTTAGAGACGGACTTTAGTTTTTTCTTCTTTTTATCTGCCCAACCCTCAATATTTGTCTGCTTTGATCTGCTCAGGGCCAGGGATCCGGCAGGAATATCCTCGGTGACCGTGGAGCCTGCCCCGACATATGATCCTTTCCCGATCTTAACAGGGGCGACCAGCTGGGAATCGCTTCCGATAAATACTCCATCTTCTATCGTAGTCAGAAACTTGTTTGTGCCGTCATAGTTGCAGGTGATCGTACCCGCGCCGATATTTACATCACGGCCTATGACCGCATCTCCTAGATAAGTGAGATGGGAGGCCTTTGAACCTTCTCCGATGACGCATTTCTTGGTTTCAACAAAATTGCCGATCTTTGCCTTGTTTCCTATCATGCTGGCCGGCCTGATATGCGCACAGGGCCCGATAGATGCTTCATTTCCGATACTGCTTTCTTCTATTAAGGTATTGTCTTTTACAATAACCCCGTTTCCAAGTGTGCTGTCTGTAATACGTGACCCGGGGAATATAATGCAGTTTTTACCTATCGTGGTATTACCTTCAAGATAGGTATTTGGGTAAATGACTGTATCCCTGCCGACCTTTAGACCGCCATGAATGATGCAGGAATTGGGGTCTATGAATGTAACCCCCCTGTCCATAAGGGCCGCAATGGTCTTCTTTCTTAAGATATCAGATACCTCGTAAAGCTCTCTACGGCTGTTTACCCCCCTGACTTCTTCCGCAGGGCAGGTATAGGCATTTAGTTTGCGTTTTCTTTTTGCGGCTATCTCTACCAGGTCTGTAAGGTAGTATTCGCCCGAGGCCCTGTTCAGCTTGACCTTGTCCAGATAGCTAAGTACATCGGAACTGATCAGATAAATACCGCCATTCAGTTCTGTAAATATCTTGCGTTCCTCTGCCGTTGCATGTTTGTCCTCAACGATTTCAGTTACATTGCCGGCATCATCGCGAAATATTCTGCCGTAGCCGGACATTTCAGGATCTATAAAGGAGAGAAGAGAAAGATCATTTTTGCTGCGCTTATGCCTGGCAAGGAATTGCTTAAGAGATTTTGATGTTATAAGCGGACAATCACCGTTCATGACAAGAACTGTCCCCTTCTTTATGTGTCTCATTGCTGTAGCGACTGCATCGCCCGTGCCGAGCAGTTCTTTCTGCTCAACAAAGGTTATAGATTTATCCTGGACCTGGTCTTTGACCAGCTCAGCGCCGTTGCCGATTACAACTACAAGTTTTGAGGGCTTGAGAGGCTTTACCGCATCAATTGCGTATTGCAGCATTGGCTTGCCCATTGCATGATGAAGTACCTTGGGAAGCTCGGATTTCATTCTCGAGCCGCGCCCGGCTGCCATTATAATTATCGAAAGGCTCATAGCTATTATTCCTTGTATTAATGAAACGGATTTACTTCAGCATTAGATTATATATATGATCTCTGCAATTCGATAGTTTAATGTATATTTCCCGCAATGTTCAAGCCGAGTCAGAACTTCTTAACCCCTTTCGTTTCAAATCCCATGCTCTCTCTTAAACTGTTTATATTAGCAATCCGCTTCTTTAGTTCAGGGTGAGTCGAGAAGTAATGCAGTGCTTTATTATCAAATCCCTTTTCTTCCAGATCCAGTGCCTCAAAAAATTCTGTGGCCCCCCCGGTGTGACCGTAGAGACAGTTCAGGGCCTGTAGGGCTGTCTTGTCTGCCCTGCTTTCCTGCTGCTGGGAATATCTGGCAATGCCTGCAGCCTGAGCATTGGCGAGGATTTTTGATATGCCGGAATTTGTGCCTGTCAGTGCTGTGGAGAGGGCCAGCAGGACTATCTGCCTGCCCATTGACTGGAGGTGATCTCTGTTTATATAGTGGCCGAGTTCGTGGGCCATTACAAAGGCAATGCCGTTTTCTGATTTCACCTTATCCAGAAGGCCATCTAGCACAATGACGGTTCCTCCGGGGAAGGCAATTGCATTGGACTGCTCTGATTTTGCCAGGCGTACGGTCACGGGGTAGGGGACTTCCATGCATTCTCTTAGCGAATCGGTGATAGCCTGCAGGTCTGCCTGACGCTCTGAGGGTTCTTTGAGTTTAAGGTCTATGACCGGTTTGAACTTGCTGAACAGTGCAGCCTCATTTTCAGGGGTAATGTGAGTTACAGCAATGTCTACGAAAAATCCGAGTGCCCAGAAGATGATCAGGAAGATCGCGATCAGGCCGGATAGAAGTGTTAAGAATTCTTTAAATTGCTGGTTATGCGAGATATTATCATTGTGCTCAGGTAAAGAGGGGCGGTATTTCATGGATAATTATGGATCAGTTTTCAGGATAGAAAAATATTGCCGTGCCATAGGCAAGGACTTCAATCGAGCCGATAGTATTCTTTCCCCCCTGAGATATAGATGATGTCTCGATTCTTAGATTGATTATCTGTCCAGCCCCGGGACATGATTCCTTCATTCTTAAAATAGCTTCCCTTCTTGCCCTGTCAACAAGTGTCTCATAAGAGCGGACAGGACCGCCGAAAAAATTGCGTAGTCCGGCGAGTATGCGTTTGAAGTAGTCCACAGATATAACGACATTGCCATGAACAAGGCGCGATTTCATAACGTCCGGTATCTCTCCAATAGGGTGCCTGCTGTTAGTCGTAGGTATTTTCAGCATCTTTTTTTCACGTTTGTTAATAGATGCGTAGTGGTTTTTTTCGGCATGTTTGCCAAAGAAGTACCCGCAGGAAATCAGGATAAAAAAGACAATTATGTTGATATAGTCCGTCATGATTATTCCACTGTGACCGCTGTCCCGTATACATATATCTCTGCCGCACCTGCTGCGACAGATGATGTGGAAAAACGGACATTGACGATTGCATTGGCCCCCATCTGATCGGCCTGTGATTTCATGCGGTCAATTGCTTCATCACGGGATTCCCCGAGGAGTTCTGTGTAGCCCTTAAGCTCACCGCCGAATATATTTTTAAGACTTGCCATTATGTCACGTCCTGCATGTTTTGCCCTTACGGTACTGCCTGATACCACCCCATGACACTCGGTGATGGTCTTTCCGGGAATTGTTTCTATGTTTGTCAGGAACATTCAGTTCTCCTTTAAATTAAATATGATTCTTCAGAGCAATGTGTGCTTATATTGTTATTTAAACCTGTTTTTGATAATTACTTCATCAAGATCCAGCTGCCCGGGACGCGGCCATGCCTCTTTTGTGCCCTTCCCGATTGCCACAAACATTGCAACTACATGGTCGGCAGGCAGGTGAATCAGCTCGGCAACTTTTTCAAAATCGAAACCATCCATCGGGCATGAATCGTAGCCCATTGATTTTGCAGCAAGCATTAATGTCTGCGCAGTTATCCCGCAGGATCTCATGGCCTCATCTCTCTGCACCTGCTCTTTGCCGCGATAGTAATTGTCGATAGCTGGAATCATGAATTCCTGGACCTCTTTCGGGGCATTGACCCAGTATCGAGCAGGCTGCCTTTCCCATGACTTTAAATCTGCACATAGGACAATAAATAACGAAGCATCTGTCACCTGTGCCTGATCCCAGGCGACTTCCCTGATCTGTTTCCGCAACTCAGGATCTGTGACTACAACAAAACGCCAGTTTTGAATATTGAATGCCGTAGGAGATAAAATGGCCAGTGACAATAGTTCATTAATTTCCTCAGGAGTCATGCTATGGTTTGGGTCATAGTGTTTAACCGCCCGCCGAGCTCGTATTGCTTCCTGTGTCTCCATATCTTTATTCCCCCTTTATGTTTATGTGCTTATATTTAACCAGACTGCCTGTACTCGTGCAAGTTAGCTGCTAGTATATTTAGACTGCTTCATTATGGCTGACAGGGGAATTGGCATTGGTAAATTACATAGAATACAGGTAACGGCTTATTAGTGGACAACAATATCCTTATTTTGCACCCACCACTTTTGCCAGTTCCACCACTTCTGCCATTTTTCTGCGTCGCTGCGAAACTTCTGCCCGGTAATGCTTTCCAGCGCATGCTCGGCCCTGATTCTTACAAGGGTGTTTTCATCCTCCAGTGAGGCAATCAAGGCATCAACGGCCCTTTTATCATCCATAAAATAAAGTGTATAGGCGGCCTGTATGCGCACCTCCTCATTAGCATGATTCAGAAAGTTAATCACATCATCCATGGCTTCTGGAACCTTCATGATTCTCTGCGCCGACAGGGCTGCAAGAAGCACTTCATCACTCTGATCATTTAAGGCCCTGGTCAGGTGGTGATAATATTTTTTGTCGTTAGCATTTTTCAGTATTAAGACTGCTTCTTTTCGAACATGTGCATCCTGATCTTCAAGCAAAGAGACAAAATTATCCAATGAATACGGTGGGTCTGTAATGCTCAATACCTTGGCAGCAGCAGCCCTGACAGTCCCATGCTCATCTTCCAGGGCGGCCACCAGTTGCTCATAGAATGTTTTCGGCATTTGTTTAACCGTATCTGCAAGCAGATCTATAATTTGCGGATTACTCATGCCAAGAATAGCCCTGAATGATTGATACGGGAAAGTTTCACTCTCGGCAATCCACTTCATAGCTTCATAATATTTAATAAACATGGACGGATAACTCCTATCCAGGAACACCTGTTCAGCGGCTACATACTCAATATCGTTATCAACGATGTTAATATGATATACATTGCTGAGCTCATGATCGGAATCATTGTCGTCAGTAAGAAGCTTTATAGTATTGAGAGTGATACCTGCAACAGCACCCATAATCAAGGCATCTCCAGTCGATATATTGCCATAAACTGGAACAAATGCAGGGCTATCACCAAGATTCATCTTGTAGCCCCCATCACCAAAATACTCTATTGATATATGTGAGCGTATATTTTTCTTCTTCAGGTCATTCGCGGAACTCAGTAGAGTATATTTGACTCCGGTATCAAGCGTGTCTGTTTGGAGTTTGCCCCAGATTTCTTTTTTCTTCTCTTCTACTGAAAACATTCCCGAATTATTTATGGAAATCACTACGCCGATTTCATGATCTGCCTGCTCATCCATCCATTTGAGGCGATCTTTTGCTTCAAATATATACTGACTGTCCGGGTAACTCCCGATAAAGCCTTCAAATGCGCGGCGCGTCCCAAAAGTCATTGTTTTCGCATATGCCTCAGCACCTGTCAACGCAAGCATTGCCTTTGCCTTGTCTGTATATTCACTTTCTTCATGTGTATCAATAAACTCCTGATATGCCATATTAGAGTTGATAGCCCTTGCCCTGAAATAATCATCCCGATCCTTCATGGATGCAAGCTTGCTTCTCATTAAGTCCGTTTCAAAACGATCAGGATTCTTTTCGATGTACTCTTCGTATGCCTCGACAGTATTAGCCGCCTGAGCCTTTTTATAGGGTGACGGAGAACTCATTGTTGCGCAGCCTGAAACAATAAATATCAGAGCAATTAAACTGACATATTGCGCCGCATTGCTCTTCATGAGGTTAATAGCTGATATCATTATGATCCCCGATCATTTTGGTAATTGCCATGCCATAGTTCATCCCTTTGACCTGCCTCAGTAGTTTGAGTGCTTCATCTTTTGCATTATCAATGCCGTATTCCAGTTCGGAATTTATATGAATATGCGGCTTGACACCTTTCAGTCCCAGTACCTCTCCATCAGGGGTATATATAAGATGAGTTGTTAATTCCATTACACTCCCATCATATAAAGGCATAGTAGACTGCATAGTGCCTTGCTTACCCGTTGAATTGCCCATAACAAGGGCTCTTTTGTTATCTTTGAGCGCAGTTGCGATTACTTCGGCCCCGGCGGCTGTATATTGATCTACCAGCACTACCATTGGATAATCAGACTGTAACTTATTAGTGCTGGCATCGTGCTGAATATCATCAGTACCATTTCTCAAAGATGTGATAATCCCGGCATCAAGGAATATGTCAGCAATCTCAACAGACCCTTTCAGCATTCCTCCCGGATTACTTCTAAGGTCTAACACTATACTTTCAATGTGAATATTTTCTGATCGCATTTTTTCAATTACACTTTGCACTTTCCCTGCGGTTTGCCGATTTATAATTGATACATCAAGATATACAATATTCCCGTCAATTACCTCATGCTTCACATCAATTATATTTCCATATTTTGCTGGCCCAGTAATATTACCGATTCTCCATAGTACTGAATTGGCATCAAGGTTCTTCAGGGACATATCCAAAGCCTCATGCAGCATGTTTCTGCCACCTTCCCCTTCATTATTGGCATAGTGATTGTGAATTCTTCCAAGTAAGGCAAGGTAGTGGTCTTCAGTATCAAGATTGTCAAAACTAACAGGCCTCTTGTCTAATTCGTATTTGTTATCTGTAATTAACTGCTCAATATTGGCAACGATATCCTTTGTAAGATCTTTAATGCGAGGATTGCTGACATGATAACGATGCATCAGAAAAATAGCTTGAGTTGTAGCGCTGACTTTATTAGATGGGATAGTCTCACATGAATATGCAAATAAAGAGAGGAATATAAATAGCCATTTATAGAATTTCATATGGTTTCAGCTGCTTTATAAATTTAGCACCGCAGCGCCTGAGTCTTCTGCATAGGACTTTCTAACGAAATGTGTAAGTCATTTTTTCACTATAGCCGATTCTTAAAGAGAATAGCAATCTGAGAATATATTTTAGATCGATGCACTTATGGGCATGGTCTATTTTTCATGATATAAAGGACTATGATTATATTCAGGCCGGGATTTCTTATTATTCAATCTACTTCCAAACAAGCCTGTCACGCCCTGATTCTTTCGCCAGATAAAGCTTCTCATCTGCCCGTTTCAGCAGTGCATCAAAGTCTTCCTTTTCTTCTCTATATGCAAGCCCTGCGCTGAGGGTTACGGAGAAAGTATCGTCCTTGCCGGCGAATTGCAGTTCATTGGCCTCGGTCCTGATTCGCTCCGCAACGATGACTGCGTCTTCTTTATTTGCGCACAGCATGATCACCACAAATTCCTCGCCTCCGTATCTTATTCCCAGGTCGCCCTTGCGGACAACATGCTTTATTGTCTTGCCCAGACCTATCAGGACATTATCCCCTACCGCATGTCCGTGCCTGTCATTTACCTTTTTGAAGTGATCGACATCAAAGAAAATAGCAGCGAGCAGCTGTCCCTCATTACGTTCCTGCTTTGAGAGATACATTGGAGTAAGTTCGTATAGGTAACGTCTCGTATAGAGTCCGGTAAGAGGATCGTGAATAGCGAGGTCTTTGAGCTGGCGCATGAATCGGCTGGCTAGTGAGATAGAGGTCAGTATCAGGACAATGAAGATAAAGGAGATCATGAGTACTCCTCTAAGAGTCGCGCCCTGGATCTCTTTTTCCATATCATCCAGGTACAGGCCCGTACCAAGGATCCAGTCCCATGGCTTAAAATACGCAACATACGATATCTTGCGCAAAGGGTCGGCATTGCCGATCTTGGGCCAGTGATACTCAACCCATCCGCCGCCCTTTTTTGCCTTATCAATAAACTGTTGAAAAAGGGACTTACCCTTTAAATCGGCGAGATCAAGGACATTTTTTCCCTCAAGCTCAGGCGTGCTCGGATTTTTCAGCATCAGACCATCTCTATTATTTATCCAGTAATACCCGTTATTGCCGAAAGTGGAGGAGGTCAGTGCATCCATAGCCGTCTGACGGGCATCATCAGCGCTCATCTCACCCCTGATCTGCAGATCATGGAAGTGCGCAATAATAGCCATTCCCGCTTCCACAAGAACCCTGGTCTGGGATTTTTTCTCCTTATAGAGATTTGTGTCCATTAAATTGATAAAGACCAGCAGGCTGACTATCATTCCAAGCAGACTGAGCACAGTCAGAATTGAAAGCTTAAATCCAATACTTATTTTATTAGTTATGATCATTCAATAATCCTATTAGTCTCACGTTGGTGGTGTGAGATCTCCTAATTTCATAATTTCACTGAAGAATGGAGAGTTGACACCCCCCCTAGCACCTATTCAAATGCTCTTAACTACAGGTGGTTACTCTAGTCCATGATTTGCTGTAAAGACTTCTGCTGGTTAATCTGAATAAGTATATCAGTGTGATATCAAAATCACTATCATAAATATGATTCCAGCTATTAATAAACAGTGTTAATGAAATTTACACATTGAGGTTTTGTTTTACATGTAACGTTTTCCCTGAAAAAGTCGGTATTCCTTACATTAATAATATTTCATTTTGCAGATAAGAATTATTATTACTTAAATACGGTTAGTTGTGATTTGGCATTAAACTTGCATTAAGAGTCTGTAGTGGTTCCGGATGAAACTTGCGTAAATTCCTGTCTTGTTCCTAAAACTAAAAACCTTTAATGACTTAAGAGGAATATCCATGACTATTCGCAAGAAAACCACGTACTTGACGTTGCTGTTGACATTGACCGTCTTCATCAGCACTGCCTCCATCGCCAGCGCTACATTATTCAGTATCGCATCAAATGAACTCGCCGATCCCACCATATCTGCTTCTCAGACGGCTCACAGTGCAGCCTACAGTGTCGACAAGGTGTTTGATAACAATGTCAGTGGTGCGTCCAATGGAAGTGGTAATGTCTATGCAACCGGCAGCCCCACTGCTGCAGCGGCCGATGCTTTCATCAATTTTGATTTTGGCATAGCAACGAAAATTGACGGATTTGTGTTTTACCAGAGGGGCAATAACACTGACACTGTATTTTCTTTTGATTTGATCTTCGATGATAACGCTGACTTCTCGTCGCCCTTGACCACGCTCAGGTTCGCGACTGGCGGCACGCGTGATTTCACACTTCAAGGTGACAACACAATATTCAGCAGGCCCGATCGTCAGGAGTTCGAATTCGTAAGCTCGCTCAACGCACGATATGTCAAATGGGATGTGAACTCCTCGCAAACCATATTTGATGGAGCTGCAGAAATGGAGTTCTGGGGTGCTCCTGCGCCTATTCCTGAACCTTCTACTCTCCTTCTTCTCGGAGCCGGATTGGCAGGGCTTTTTGGTTATAGGAAGAAATTTAGAAAATAGTTAGTGCCTGTTTTACTGTTAATAAATCGCTTTTTGAGACTGTTTTAAGTTCAGTGGAAAAATGTGATCTGGTAAGATTTTTTAGTACTTTTAGACATTCCCGGAATTGAGTAGTACCGACCTTAAATTCTGGGTAATTATACTACTAATATTTACGGTAGGCCTGCCTGCATGGCAGCCCTACCGTAATATTTGTGGAATCATCTTCCTTATACATTCTCGCCATGTCTTCGATCATATCCGCTGTCACGCATTCAAAGGCACTTAATTTTGATATCCACTTTCCTCAGTTCCTTTGCCTCTTATCTAACGGTCTCAGGTTAGCTCCTGCATGCTTGTCAACAAGATGGAAACCATACTGGCCAATAAGTGCTTTTACGAGTAACGTGTCAATCTGTGACTTATTCTATGAGTCAATTTTTTTATAATTGCCTTTGGTCTTCAGTACAATATCAACAGGCTTGGAGCTATTATTTTTCCAGTACCAGCCAATGCTTCCTCTAAATGGAGCAGTTAAAGAACCGCTTGACACTTTTTCAGTTCCCTTCTTAAAGCTTTCAAAATAACCACTGGTGTCACCCGCGGGTTCACCATGGAAATCAAAAAACAGTTCTTCACTGTCTGATTTCCACGAATATTCAATCATTGCCCCTTTGTCAAATAGAAGCTTATATTCTTTGCTGCCTCTCGCTGGAATTGTTATGGTAATAGAATCCTTTCTCTGAGATGTCTGCGTTTTCTTAGAATTTATAGTATCAGCGACAGCCTCAGTTGCCAGGATTCCCGGAGCCCCTGTTGTAGAGGCTATTAATTTCTCAGGCTCACTGCTTTGAGTGAAATCGTGAAGCTGCATCAGGCAGAGCATTAGGCCGGCTGCAATTAACATGAAATTGGCAATCCTGCTATGAGTTGCGAATGATTGCGACTTTTTCCAGAAAGCAACAAGAACAAGCATGCCTGCAAGAGCAGTAATCTGACCTAATTCAATGCCGGCATTAAATGAGATAATATTTAATAGAAGACTGTCCTCACTCAGAGGCAGTGCCTGTAAACGAGTGGATAATCCAAAACCATGAATCAAACCAAGGCCAATGATCATCAGCATCATGTTCGGGGGCTTAACAGATAAGTATTTGCGGAAGCCGTCAAGATTTGCAAAGGCTATATAGCACACACTTAAGGCTATAACCGCATCAATCAGAAAATAGTTTAACTGAATGCCATTATAGGTGGCAAAAATAAGAGTTATGCTGTGCCCAAGCGTAAAAGCAGTGACATACTTCACAATGTCGCGGAAGCTTGTAAGAAAAAAGATTATGCCAAAAACAAACATCAAGTGGTCATAGCCGCCCAGCATGTGAGTCGCTCCGATCCAGAGATAGATTAAATTCCCCCCCTCAATAATAGCCTGTTTTTCTGCTTCTGACATGCCATGCCCAAAAGCAAATTGCTGCAGTAGTGTAAGTACAAATAATCCCGCCATCAGGGGAATAAAACTTAATTTCAATAACGTCATATCAGTGTCTCCTATATTCAATTACTTGCCGGGCTAACAGGCCCGATGAATTTATAAACTTCTATTGGCACGTTCCACTGCCGGGCAATGCTCCCTGAATCAGAGCATACGGTCACCATGCAGAGACGGTTTATGCTATTTTTTAAACTGAATAACGAGGAGGAGAAAGTCCTGAAGAGGTTTTTGCAGAATGGTTACTGTAATATATTGGCCTATAGTCATAGGACCAAATTTGATTGACGGGAGTATTCGCACCGCGACTATTAATAGCCACAAGCGATTGAAAAGATGCGGCCTTAGATTTGCTCTCATATATCCGTATGTTTCTGTAGGTGTGATTATCAATATGTAAATGATAATGGGTTTGATGCGGTTTATCCCTCAGCACTTCCTGAAGAAATGTTGTCATTCGGGAGTGTACTGAATAATCGCCGGGATGATGATGTTCAACAGCATCAGAATGCTTAATTGGTGCGGGATGGTAGTCATCAACATGCTGATGATATACAGGAGCATGAAGAGAAATAACAGTAGCTACAACTAAGATATGAAATAGTATTTTTTTGAAGCTATGTAATTTACTCATATATTTAAGATATTAATGAAATTTGACGGAATAAAGCAATCTATTCATATTTAATAAATCCGAACTTAACCTTTCCTTTGCTTTATACAGTCTCCATGTCTTCGATGGTATCCGCTGTCACGCATTCCAATGCATTATTTTTGGTATCCACTTTTTCCAGCTTACCTCAGATCTCTCACTTTTATGAGCCTAGATCGAAATTGAACATGTCAGCAGCTACATCTCCCAATGCGCTGAGATCCGATTCACGTGATGCATGGATATCCGATAAATCGCTTTCAGTAAGCACTGAAAGGTTTTCAAGTATATATCGAAATTGTCTTACCTTGGCCCATGGAATGAGAAGTCCAGCCGATAGAAAAATAGCAGCAATGTTAGTGGCTCTGATAAAAATCAGTGAGCGGGTCTGTATGGTACTTTGAAATCTCACATTGCCCAGATATGAATGTCCCCAGCAGTAATTGGTTTGCCATGTGAAAATGCGTTGTTGGAAATAAATCATGCAGATTATCAGTATTGCATAACTGGCTAGGATGTTTTTTGTGAGGTATGCAGTGTCAAAAGTCACAGGGTTGGTTATTAGACCTTCATTTATAGCAGGGAGTAATAACAGTAAATTTACTGCGAATATAGAAATGACAGTTGTAAAAAAAGCTGATGCGTATATTTTATAAAATGGTGCAGGTCGGCCCTCAAAGGAATTGATATTCGTACCAAAAGCGAAATTGGTGAAGAAATATTTCTTTTGTCGAAATGCTAGGTAGGGAATAATAAGGCCTAAAGTAAATGGGATTAAAATAGGTAAGAATAAGTATGTCTTATAACTTTCGGTCAGAGTCCCATGGAAGCGGAATCTGATATTGCGATATGTCGAATTATATGCATAAAATCTTAAAGATTTATATATGAAAAAAGGAATGGTGATATAAAAAAGGCCGATTATTGCAGGGCTGTATATTGGTCTGTAGAAATCTGTAAGAAAATAAATTGAAAGAAAAAAGGCCATAACTATATAGCCTTTTAATATTACGACTGGATTCGCTGTATATTCAAAGGGATGATTATCGATTATAGTGTTTCGGTAAAGATACTGGCGGTTTCTTACTTTTGCCCAGGCTGCATAAACACCGAGTGTAATGATTGTGAAGAAGCTATTAACTATCCAGATCCTGAAATATTCTCCAGCAGTTCCGGTGAATTCAGGATCTATATGGCGTGTATCTTCAGGTGGTTTTTGTAATGTGGTAGTAGCGACTAACTCACTTATATTGTAAGGTGCTTCCATGTTTAAAGAGTTGGCACAGCCTGGACATGATAGAGACAAGCCTCTTAGATCAGGTTCGGTGGCTGAAAAACCGCAGTTCATGCATATAAATCTATCCATTTATGTTGCCCCAGGTAATTATACTTTTTTAACAAATCCTGATTTAAGTTTCATCGCGCCGATTCCGTCAATCTTACAATCGATATCATGATCGCCATCGACAAGGCGAATATTTCTTACTTTGGTGCCGACCTTGACCACCAGTGATGTGCCTTTGACCTTGAGGTCTTTGATCACGGTGATAGTGTCCCCGTCCTGAAGCGGGTTTCCATTGGCGTCTTTGATCACTTTCTCGCTTTCTGAGTCGTCAGTAGCCGCATCCTTTGACCATTCATGGGCACATTCCGGGCAGACATATAAACTGCCATCTTCGTAGGTGTACTCTGAGGCGCATTTTGGGCACTTGGGTAAATCACTCATGCTTTCTCCTGTCTTGTACTAGTTAACGCAAATTTTATAGATCCTTACCCTGGAACGCATGAACTGATTTGTACATCTTCATAGGTATCAGTTTAATGGTAAAGCTTACTTATTGATCATTAAATATATTGCCGGGAATGTGACGACGGCTGTAATAATTCTCATGATTATCCATTTAAGGGATAACTTGTAATATTGATCCGGCACAGGTTCGTTGCTTGTAATATGTTTAATTGTTTTAGACTGCTTTAATTGTATAGGGATAAGAACCATAAGCCAGATAAGTGCAGAACAACCGAGAAGTATATAACTTGTAAGTATCCACGGATTAGATAAGACCCCACCATAATTTTCTGAGATAATCTGTCCGCTTATGGCAATCAATACAGTCCCCGTACCGGTAAATAGCAGGTCGGTTAAATTTATGAGTTTAGTTGCATATTGAATGACAACGATATCTTTTGTCCGGTCCGCCATAATCTTCCAGAAGGCGCTGATAATGCTATTGCCTATGAAAAGGCAGACGCTGAAAATATGAAGTGTTATGTAAATTAACATCCGGATTCCCGTTGTAATGTTCTAACTGCTGAGTCTTTATTTATCATTACTATAATCTTTAGCACGTATTCTTGCGCTTGCATTTGTTTTTTCCCTATAACGCTATCAGTTCCTTCAGAAGCCTTGGATACATTGCAGGGCTGAATAGTATATTAGTCATCATATAGCATTCATGGGTACAAAAACATTTCCTGGCAGTGATATCAGCGATGACTTTACGGGCCGTTTCTGTCTTCATGGCTTGTGAAATATTGCAGTCATGGTCTCTTATATTACAGATGTTTTTGGAAAAATCTTCGCAGGGGTAGAGGTCTCCATTCTCAGTGATTACGAGATTCAGTTTTCCGGCATGACATGGAATAAGCTGCCTGTTTTGCAGGCGGGTCTGGTAAATGAGGTCTCGCTGGATGATGTCCTGGGCGGCCTTTAGTTTGCCTCCGCGAAAGTGGTAGGTCTGGGATGTCTCAGTCCTAAGATTCTGAGCAAGTTTTTTTATGGTATCATTATATTGGCTGATGCTTACTTCTTTAAGAGTCTCGTCAGGGACATCGCCGCGTATGAGGGAGACGGTGTGGGTATTGATTCCTTCCATTTTCTTAACAGACTCTATGAGTTCATCCATGACATCCTGATTGGCCGCGCTGAATACGGTATTGATCCCGAGGTCGAAATTCTCGTATTGTCTGTTCATATCTTTCAGCGCCCTGTAGGTCTCCATGGTTTTAGCAAAACTGCCTTTGCCGCGTATGCGGTCATGAGTCTCTTTTGGTCCCTCGATCGAGAGCTTTACTACCACTGAACTTTTGCTGCATATGTTCAGGATCTCTTCCATGCGGTCGTGGATTATATCGGGCAGCAGGCCGTTTGTGGGAAATAGCATGATTGAGGGGGTATTGTTTCGGTAAAAGGTCTCAGAAATTTCCACTATGTCCTTTCTGAGAAATATCTCTCCGCCGGAAAATGCGAGCCATAGCAGACTGCCCATTGATGCGGATATCTTTTGGATCTCTTCAAGGGAAAGTTCCTCCAGTACAGCATTACGTTTCTCTTCGGACAGGTAAAAACAGAATGGACAGGAGGCATTGCACCGGGCTGTTAAAAATAGAGTTAACTGAAGAGGATCTTTTTTGTAAAAGATAGATTTGGCATGGGAGATCGGGGAATAGTTCATTTGATTATGCCCTGCCGGTCAGGTGCCTGAATAGGGCTGATGCGGTTCCCATTCCGATAGGTAGAGGATAGCATAACAGATAGTAAATAAATGCTTTTAGCGCAAATACGGTTCCGCGCTGCCTTTTAAAGTATATCCCGAGGCGCGCATTGTAAAGAATGTTCAGCGTAAAGATGAACAGGGCAGTTATGGCAGCGAAAGGTTTCATCAGGACGGCTGCAATGACTATAAGTAAGGCGCATATGAAAAATGATGCCACATTCAGCTTTAACTCTACGGATGCGGTTCCTGAGTCTGAGAGCACATCCCTGTTTTTAAGGGAATAGAGCATCCAGTACATGGATTTACGGTAGGCATTTTTTAATGATCTGGCAAGAGAGAAATTAAATATGTGCCTAACCTGTATGCGTGACTCCATAATAAGGCGGCATCCTTCTCTTTTGAGTCGGTGACTGTACTCTACGTCCTCAATGATAGGCATGAAGTCTTCGGGAAACCCGCTGCCGCGTCTGAATGTCGAGGTAGTTATTGCCATTGCGTGAGAAGCGATATAGTCGGGATTATCCGGGTGTTTTGTCTCGGAATAATGGATCCATACGGATTGAAAGGAACTGAAAAAGTCATTATCAAAGGGGATGCTCGTGTAGGTACCGCCTATTATAGTCTCGGATCCCGCTGCCTGCATTGCCCGGTTCACTTCAAAGAGGGTGTCTTTTTGAAGGAGACAGTCCGCATCAGTGAAAAACAGGAGGTCTCCTTTGCTGACCCTTGCTCCGGCATTTCTGGCTACAGAGGCCCCGGACTTTTTATCCAGACATATTAATTTGCAGGGGTATTTCTCTATTATATTTATGGAGTTATCGGTAGATCTGTCATCAACGACTATCACCTCATATCTGCTGTACTCTGAGGCAAAGGCGGCCTCAAGGCATAGTGCAAGAGTGTCTCCTTTGTTGTGGTTTGGTATTATTATAGAAATAAATCTGTCCATTTATATATAATGTATAGGCCTGCGGTAATGTTGAGACAGGCAATCAGGATACTTGATCATTATACTAAAATCAGCTGTAAAATCCGGCAATGGCAAAAAAAATCGCGATAATAGTTAGAGACAGAAAGCAGGAGGCGCTTAGGATGGGCGTTGGCGCTACGTTATCCAATGACAAGGTTGGAGTGTTTGTAATGAGTGGTAAACTTGAGAGTGATGAAGAAATTGAAGTTAATTTACAGATGCTTTCAGACTTAAATGTAGAGATTTTCACTGACTGTGCGGACAACCCGTTTATACAGAAATCCACAGAAGAAATAGCTGTAATGCTCAAGGAATATGACCTGGTAATCCCTTACTGAGACCCCGCTCGTTGATTGACAAATAAAGTGTATCATTCTATTATTAGTGCAAATAAATTTATAGATAGAGGTTGCTATGGCTCATGATGTAGAAGATGTATCCCCGACAACAAAAAGATTGAAAATTAATATACCTGTAGAGGTTATCCAGTCTGAGACAGATTCGCTGTATAAACAGATAAGTTCAACTGCGAACATACCGGGTTTCAGGCAGGGGAAGGTTCCCATGTCAATACTGGTAAGTAAATATGCCAAGAGCGTTGAGGCGCAGGTAATAGAAAAGATCGTGCCTCAGTACTATATGGAGGCGGTTAAGGCAGCGGATCTTGAACCTGTAACATACCCGAATATTGAAGATAAAATAGAGCTGACCCCGGGTGAACCCCTGAACTTTACTGTGACGGTAGAAGTTAAGCCTGAGTTGGGTGAGCTTAAGTATGAAGGCATAGATATTAAGAGCCAAACCGCAGCATGTGACGATTCTGACGTAGAAAAATCGCTGAAGTTTTTTCAGGAGAGCAAGGCCCTTTACTCAGCGACCGATGATGTCCTTGCAATGAGTGATATGGCTATTGTGGATATTGATGCATATGTAGATGGAGAGCTGAAGGATGAGCTTTCAATGAAGGAATATCCGATCGTTATCGGTCAGGACGCTATGTCCAAGGACTTTGACGAGGTGCTTGAGGGTAAGAAAAAGGGAGATACCGCCGAGGTAACTGTCAAGTATGAGGAAAATCATGAGAGTCAGGATGTTGCGGGGAAAGATGTTGTGTATAAGCTGAATATCAAGGAAGGTAAGAAAAAGAACCTCCCTCCGTTTGATGATGAGCTTGCCCAGAGCGCGGGATGTGAGACTATGGATGAGCTTAAATCCAAGATTCGTGAAAGCATTCTTGCCAGAAGAGAAGGCGAGATTAATCTGGATTATAAAAAAGAAGTTATAAATGAGCTGATCAAGAGGCATGATTTCCCAGTGCCGGAATCAATGGTATCTGGTGAGATGGAAGCGATTCTTGAGAAGGTCAGGCAGGATGCTGAAAGAACCGGACAGTCTTTCGGGTCTGAGGCTGAGTTGAGACAGGAACATGAAAAGACCGCTATTGATAACGTAAAGAGCGTTATGCTGCTTGAGGCAATAGGTAAGCAGGAAAAAGTTGAGGTCACCGAAGATGAAGTGAAAAACGCAATGCAGGAGATTGCCGAGCGGAATAACCTAAAGCCTGAGGAAGTTATGAAGCTTTATGCCGTGAGGGAGGGATCAATGGATGCCCTTAAGAGCAGACTGTTTGCTGATAAGGTCCTTGATCTTATAGTGGAGAAATCGACGATCAGCAACGGCTGATTTTTCAGGCCTTATAGTATTGGTTTCCCTGAGATCCTACAAAATAGTAATACAATTTAAGGAGATAATATGAGCATAATTCCTATGGTTATTGAACAGTCGGGCAGGTCGGAGAGGGCTTACGATATTTACTCTCGCCTTCTTAAGGACCGGATAGTGTTCATCGGAAGCCCTATTGAAGATAATCTGGCCAATACAGTAATCGCGCAGTTATTATTTCTGCAGACAGAAGACCCTGACAAGGACGTACATGTTTACATTAATTCCCCGGGTGGGGTTGTGACCTCAGGCATGGCAATCTATGATACAATGCAGTATATCAAGCCTGATATTGCTACGTACTGTATCGGTCAGGCTGCGAGTATGGGTGCATTGCTTTTGACTGCCGGTGCGAAGGGCAAGAGGTTTGTGCTGCCTAACTCAAGGGTAATGATTCACCAGCCTATAGGTGGATTTCACGGGCAGGCAACGGATGTGGAAATACATGCCAGAGAAATGCTGAAGATGAAGGAAAGCTTGAGTAATATACTGGCTTTCCACACTGGCCAGCCGTTTGATAAGATACAGGTAGATACAGAAAGAGACTATTTCATGTCCGGCCTTGAGGCGAAGGAATATGGAATTGTAGATGAAGTAATAGAGGCGGTGAAGAAATAAGCGTATGAAAGATAGTGGAAAAAAGACAACAGATGAACTGCTGAAATGCTCTTTTTGCGGAAAGAGTCAGAAGGCTGTTAGGAAGCTTATCGCAGGGCCGACGGTCTTTATTTGCGATGAGTGTGTAAATTTGTGCAACGAGATAATGTCTGAGGAGTTTGAAACTTCCTTTGATATTAATGTTTCGCAAAAACTCCCGACACCCAAAGAAATTAAGGGATATCTTGATGAGTATGTGATTGAGCAGGACAGGGCGAAGAAGGTGCTTTCTGTTGCAGTTCATAATCATTACAAAAGGATTAACAGTCTGAAACAATCGGAAGTGGAGCTTCAAAAGAGTAATATCATGCTTATTGGTCCTACCGGTACGGGTAAGACTATTCTGGCGCAGACCCTTGCAAAGATACTGGATGTACCCTTTACTATAGCGGATGCGACTACTTTGACCGAGGCAGGTTATGTAGGTGAGGATGTAGAGAATATTATCCTTAAATTGCTGCAGGCTGCTGATTATGATGTTGAGAGGGCGCAGCGCGGGATTATCTATATAGATGAGATAGACAAGATCAGCCGCAAGACTGAAAATGTATCCATTACCAGGGATGTATCAGGTGAAGGCGTGCAGCAGGCGCTTTTAAAGCTCATTGAGGGTACCGTAGCCAATATCCCTCCACAGGGCGGCCGGAAGCATCCCCAGCAGGAGTTTGTTCAGGTGAACACGACGAACATACTTTTTATCTGCGGTGGTGCCTTTGTAGGGCTTGAAAAGATCATCGATGAAAGAATGGGCAAGAAAACCGTGGGCTTCGGTTCTAAACCGATCAGCCAAGTAAAAGCCATGGTTGGAGATACCCTTAAGAAGCTGCAGCCGCAGGATCTGATAAAGTACGGTCTCATACCGGAGTTTGTCGGCAGACTGCCTGTCACCTCAACTCTTGAAGAGCTGAGCGAAGAAGCGCTTGTAAAGATTCTGACAGAGCCTCGGAATGCATTGATAAAGCAGTATCAGAAACTTTTGTCTTTGGATAACGTAAAGCTGACTTTCACTGCAAAGGCCTGCGAAGCGGTAGCTAAAGAGGCGATGAAAAGAAAAACAGGTGCCAGAGGGCTCCGGGCGATACTTGAGGATGTGATGCTTGATATAATGTATGAGATCCCATCTCAGGAGAATGTCACAGAGTGTCTGATTAAGGATGATGTCATAACTAAGGAAGGTCATCCGATCCTTACTTATAAGGAACAGGCCGAGTCTGCCTGATAAATTTCGCTGAACTGAAATATCGGGGGCGTATTGTTATATGCCCCCATTTTTGTTTATGGGTCTGAGACTTTAACTTTAGTCTGTTATTTTCCTCGTAAGGCCGTGTTTAAGAAGCTTTCTGAATTGTTCCTGCAGTTCGCTATCCTTTAGTGTTGAGATGGTGTTTTCTATAAAGGCGAGGTCGTCAGGGGTGAGAGTCTTATCTGTTTCCGCGACTTTTTCAACGGCTGGTTTCGGGATTTTTCCGATCCTGAACCTAATACTGTCAACATCGAATTTGCGGACTTTTTCGGTAATATCGTCCTTATAAAAAGATAGCTGATGCATCCATTGTGGAGTGTCAACAATCAGCGTAAGGACCTTGTTGCGTATAGAATCCGGCCACGTGTGCTTAGCAACTGTATCGCCTACAGTAGCGGTCCATTTATTGCAAATAGACGTTATGGCAAGCCCTCCCTCAAGCTTTAAATCTCTTACAAGCTTTTGTAGTATATGATCGAGAGAGTGCATGCCTGAGGTACGTGATATGCAGATGCTGACAGGTCAGGGACGTGACAGGTCAGACGTAAATTAAACCGCTTTTCTTATCTTACCTGAACGAATGCAACGCGTACATACGTGCTGTCTTTTTCTGCCATGCTCTGTTTGAACCCTGATTTTTTGCAGGTTGGGTCTGAAGACTCTTTTAGTCTTATTATTTGCATGACTGACGTTGTTGCCAGTTACTTTTTTCTTACCGCATACTGAACATTCTGCCATGAGCGGGTATTCCTCCTGATTTGATTTTCTCTCCCCGGTCTTGCCGGACGATGAACTATATGATGTTTAAACAGGTTTTGTCAAGATCCAACGTTTAATACATACTGCTTAAGATTGCATTATAACGAGCGCTTATGATAACATTAACCCTGTCAAACTTACAAGCCTTATCACTAACTGATTTAAGCGCGTAAGTCAGCTTTTTCGGTGTGCAATATTGAAGAAAAAGCTTACGATAAATCAGCCGAGTAAGGCTTAAGTATAAGGGAAAATATGAGAATATACGAATTTGCGAAAAGACTGAACAGGGATAACAAGGAAATTATCGATCAGTTGAATGCACTCGGCATAACTGTGAAATCGCATATGTCGGGCATTGATGAGGCAACCGCTGACCGGCTGGTAAAGGTATTTACCGGCCAGCAGCCTATTCCACCTAAGGTGAAGGTGGCGCCTGCCGCAAAACATCACAGAAAAGATTTTTCAAAACCGCCTGCTGCCAGGGTTGATAGGGCTGCTCCTGCCAGAGTAGACAGAACAGCTCCAGTTACACCGCCCCCCGCAGGTCGGGATGATGATAAAAGAAATATCTCAAAGTTTAAGGCAAAGCCGGGGATGCAGAGGGCGTTTGATTCTATACGCAGGGTCGAGACTTCCAGAAAGGGATTTGATTTTAAATCACGCTCCAAAAAGGGAGATAAAAAGGTCCCGTCGAAAAATCTTGAGGCAGAGATTGTTGCCCCTTTAACTACCCAGCCGAGAAAAAGGGTTATAAAGTTTCAGGAAGGTTCAACTGTCAAGGAATTTGCAGAGCTGATTGGGCAGAAGCTTAATGATGTAATTAAGAAGTTTATGGAACTTGGCTATATGCCCACCATAAATCAGCCTGTTGATTCTGATGCAGCGCAGCTGATTGCTGATGCATTCGGTGTAATTATTGAAATGACAGCTATAGCGGATGATGAGGCATTTCTTGAAGAAATTGAACTCGATGACACAAATCAGGAGCCTCGTCCTCCAATTGTTACGATCATGGGACATGTTGACCATGGTAAGACAACACTGCTTGATGCAATAAGAGAGACCAAGGTGACCGAGTCTGAGGCCGGAGGTATTACTCAGCATATCGGAGCATATAAGGTCAAGATAAAAAACAGGGAAATTACTTTTCTAGATACCCCGGGTCATGAGGCCTTCACTATGATGAGGGCCAGAGGTGCAAAGGTCACTGATATAGTAGTACTTGTTGTGGCCGCGGATGATAGTGTAATGCCGCAGACCATTGAGGCTATTGATCATGCAAAGGCAGCCAATGTTCCGATCGTGGTTGCAATCAATAAGGTGGATAAGCCTGATGCCAATATTTCAAGAGTTCAGACTGAACTGGCTCAGCATGATGTTGTGCCCGAAGGATGGGGCGGTAAGAATATATTTGTAGAAGTTTCTGCCAAAGAGATGACCGGAATAGATACTCTGCTGGAAATGATAGTTTTACAGGCTGATATGATGGAGCTTAAGGCGAACCATGACAGGAATGCACGGGGTACCATTGTTGAGGCGAAGCTCGACAGGGGTCGTGGACCAGTAGGTACGGTGCTTGTGATTTCCGGTAAGCTTAAGGTCGGTGATCCTTTCCTTGTTGGAACCATAGCTGGAAAGGTCAGAGCTCTTATAGATGATACAGGCAAAAAGATTAAGTCCGCCGGGCCGTCTACCCCAGTAGAGGTTATAGGCTTTCCTGAGGTGCCGCAGGCCGGGGATATATTTACGGTGATGGATGATGAGAAAAAGGCACGTCAGATAGCGCTGAACAGGGTTCATAAGATGAAAAATGCCGCACTTGCCAGGAAGAAAAAGATCACCCTTGACGATCTTTTTCAGAAGGTTAAGGAAGGTGAGATCAGGGATCTTAATTTAATAATAAAGGCAGATGTGCAGGGTTCTGTAGAGGCCGTTAAGGATGCACTTTCAAAGATTGTTCATGAGGAAGTTAAGGTAAATGTGATACATACAGGTGCGGGCGGAGTTAATGAGTCAGATGTTATGCTCGCCTCGGCCTCCAATGCTATTATCATAGGTTTTAATATACGCCCTGATGCAAAGGCATCGGCCCTTCTTGAAAAAGAGGGTGTGGATCTTAGGCTCTATAATGTCATATACGAGGCGATAGATGATGTTAAAATGGCGCTGGAAGGTATGCTTGAGCCTACGATTACTGAAAAGGTGCTTGGCCATGCGGAGGTTAGAAGTATCTTTACGGTTTCCCGAATTGGTACCATCGCTGGCTGCTATGTAACTGATGGAAAGATTTCAAAGGCCAGTTTCGGCGTTAGAGTTATCAGAGACAGCGTTGTCATTTATGAAAGTAAGTTATCTTCTCTTAAGAGGTTTAAGGAAGACGCAAAAGAGGTTTTGACCGGTTTTGAGTGTGGTATCATGGTCGAAAATTTCAATGATTTGAAAGAAGGCGACGTAATTGAGAACTATATCAAGGAAGAGGTTGCCGGAAAGTTGGAATAGAATCCGGCTGTATGACTGGTGTTCGCTTTATTCAGGGCCTGTAATATGTTAGTCGGTCTGCTTGTCCTGGATTTGCACATTCCTGAATCTAACTCCCTGAAAGCCAAACGGCTTGTTATTAAAAGTCTGAAAGACAGGATTAAAAATAAATTCAATACATCTGTGGCCGAAGTCGATGCCCAGAACCTCTGGCAACGGAGTGTTATAGGCATCTCAATGGTTGCCAACGAAACACGCATTATTCAGCAGGTTTTCGAAAAAATACGCTGCCTTGTTCTTGATACTCACTCTGTGGAACTGATAGATGCAAAGGTGGAAATATTATAGCGGCATGTAAGGCCGGTGATTGAATTAATAGGTTGAAATATGTTGCCATATAAAAGATCTGCAAGAGTAGGTGAAATGATTCGCATGGAAGTGGCGGATATTGTGATGCATAAGGTGAAACACCTTTCCTTAGGGTTTGTCACAATAACGGGTGCCAAGATAACCGATGACCTGCGCTATGCAACGGTTTACCTGAGTGTTCTAAATGAAGATGAGGGTAAGAAAGTTACTCATAAGCTTAACTCCATGTCTTCATTTATCAGGGGAGAACTGGGTAAACGGATTAAGATGAG
Source organism: Nitrospira sp. (assembly GCA_016784355.1). Classification (GTDB taxonomy): domain Bacteria; phylum Nitrospirota; class Thermodesulfovibrionia; order UBA6902; family UBA6902; genus JACNKH01. The sequence continues at coordinate 92,033 of JADHUV010000003.1, forward strand.
GTTTGTCCCTACAGTGAAATTTGAGCTTGATGAGGCTGTGATATATGGGAGAAAAATTGATAAACTGCTTAAAGATGAACCAACAGAAGGGAGTCCCCTTGCCGAAGATGAAGATCTTTTCTAAGTTGCTTAAATTAATCAAAGAAGGGAATTCCTTTCTTCTGGTCAGTCATATGAATCCTGATGGTGATGCCATTGGTGCCAGTATTGCACTGGCTATGGGCCTGAAGCAAATGGGCAAAAAGGGCATTTGCGTGTTGAACTGCAATACTGTTCCTGAAAACCTCATTTTTTTACCTGGTGCGAAGACTGTCAGGCAGGCCCCGCCGAAAAAAAGGTTTGATGTAGTGATTCTCCTTGACTGCAATGATCCGGGAAGAACCGGCTTTAAGGAGTTTAATGCTGAAAAGACCGCTATCATTGATCACCATGTCATGTCTGAAGAGGTCGATGCTTTTTACAAAACCACGGATGCATGTCTCATAGACACCGGGGCTGCTTCAGCAGGCCTGCTTGTTTACAGAGTGCTTAATGCCCTTAAAGTAACCATTGATAAAAAAATAGCAACTAACCTGTATACTTCAATCCATGTAGATACGGGCGGGTTCAGGTATTCCAATACATCCCCTGAGGCACTTATGGCAGCCGCGAAGCTTCTTGAGGCAGGTGCCAGCCCATGGGACATATCGAAAGAAGTATATGAGAACATACCATATAAAAGTATAAAGCTCCTGGGGCTGTCTCTGGCAACGGTTGAGCAAAAGGACGGGATTTCCTGGATTACTACAACAAAGGACATGTTTGATATGACAGGTACTTCGGCTGAGGATTCAGAAGATTTTGTTGATTTCCCTCGCAAGGTCAGAAATTCGGAGGTTGCAGTCTTTTTCAGGGAGGACAGCAAAAATGTCTATAAGCTGAGTCTACGCTCTAAGGGCAGGGTTGATGTGCAGGCCGTTGCAGCGAAATTTGGCGGCGGAGGGCACAAGGCTGCTGCCGGCTGCAGGCTAGAGGGTACACTTAAGCAGGTCCAGCAGAAGGTATTTGATGCATTAAAAAGTGTCATCTAAAAAAACTGTGGCTACATAGGAGTACTGTGAATATCGTTGTAAGCATAAACAAGCCCGCAGGAATAACATCGCAGGACGCCGTCACCAGAGTCAAAAGGATATTGAAGGTCAAAAAGGCTGGTCACACAGGGACCCTGGATCCTATGGCAACCGGACTCCTGCTTGTATGTATTAATCGTGCCACTCGTCTTTCCTCTTATTTTTTAAACTCTAATAAAAAATATGCCGCTGTAATGAAGCTTGGCGAGTCTACCGATACGCAGGACTCCAGCGGTACTATAATGGCCACGGGTGATATATCAGGGCTTGAGGTCTGTGATATAAAAGAGGCAGTTCAGGGGTTTCAGGGACTTATCAGTCAGCTGCCGCCTATGTATTCGGCTCTTAAGCATAAAGGGGAACCGCTTTATAAGCTCGCCAGAAAAGGGGTAGAGGTCGAGCGTAAGCCTCGTGAGATAATGATCTATGATATTGAAACACAGTGTATTGACCTGCCGTTTGTATCCTTCAGTGTGGCGTGTTCCAAGGGATCATATATAAGAACGTTATGCTATGACATAGGTAAGAAACTTGGTACAGAGGCGCATATGAGTGGATTGCAGCGAACCGCGGTGGGGGATTTTCTTCTTGAGCAGAGTCTTACTTTTGAAGAGCTCGAAGAGATAGGCCAGGGCGGCCAGATAACCAAGGGTGTTTATACGATGGATGAGGCTATGTCATGGATGCCTTCTGTTACAGTTGATGGAATACAGATGAAACAGGTCAGAAATGGTGTCCCGCTTCAATTGAATCTCTCTGCTGAAAAGGCGGACAGTTTTGAAACCGCGCCGGGAATAAGGGTGAAGTCTCTCGATGGCGAATTGATGGCTATTGGGAGTTTTTCAGCTCTTAATAATTCCATAAAAATGGATGTGGTATTTTAGCTCACTCGCAGATCTCATATGAAAATATCCCGGGACAGTAATGTATTTACCTTAAAGATCAGGGTTGAGCCCCGTTCATCAAGGACTGTAATTGCGGGTCAATACGGTGATGCAATTAAGGTAAAGCTGAAAGCCCCTCCGGTAGAAGGGCAGGCCAATAAGGCACTTATTATATTTCTGGCGGGGGAGCTTAAGACCGCCCGGAAAAACGTGGAAATTGTGTCCGGTCAGAACTCTAAAAATAAAATAGTTAAAATAACAGGTGTTGATAATATAGATGTGCTGACCCGTGAATGCGGGTGAACTTCTTTGTATAGTCAAAGGTGATAAATGTCAGGATATTATGAATTTACGGTAGAAGTAGGTGCTGCAGCCCGGGATGCGGTTTTAAATCATCTTCTTGATAACGGCGCAACCGGTTTTGTTGAACGGGACTCAGGTCTGACAGCATACTTTAAGGAGACAGTTGATCCTGTAGAGGTAGGCCGTTCACTTGATGAATTTCGAAATGTACTGAGACGTGAAGGTCTTGATCCTCATTTCTTATTTTCTCATAGCCATATAGGCGATAGGGACTGGAATGAGACCTGGAAGGAAGGCATTAAGGCTATGGATGTCGGGCGAGGACTTACGATAGTTCCCCCCTGGCTTCAGGCACCTTCCGGCAGAATAAGTCTGATTATTGATTCAGGCAGGGCATTTGGAACCGGCCACCATGAGACCACAAGACTATGTCTTAAATTGATAGAGGATATCGCAGCTGCAGGAGCCCTCAGTCTTTTGGATGTTGGTACCGGAAGCGGTATATTGGCGGTTGGAGCAGCACTGCTCGGGATCAAAACCGTGACAGCAGTAGATAATGATCCTGATGCAGTGGAGGCTGTCAGGATTAATCTTGATATCAATAAAGTGGACAATGTAGAGATATTGGAAGGAACTATCAGTAATGTGGAGGGAACTTATGATGCTGTTGTGGCAAACTTGATTTCAGATACTCTGGTTGCTATCGCAGGTGAATTGGCTGCCCGCCTGAATCCTGGAGGTACAGCTTTACTTTCAGGGATGATTGAGGGTCAGGAAAAGGGGGTTCTTAAGGCCGCTGAAGATGCAGGACTGTCATTGCTGGAGGTAATACATGAGGGCAAGTGGGTGACCTTGATAGTCAGCAAAGATTCTAAACAATAACGTTATTGATCGTCAGGTTCGGGAGTCTCAACCATCCTGATACACTCCTGGAGTTTACCTGAAAGCTCATCAGCTTTTATACCTGCAGAGTTTAGAAATTCAATAAGGCTTTCCCGCTCAGATCCTTTTTTTGTAATTACCTTTTCCAACACCTTAATGTCTGAATCATATGCCTGAAATCTTTCATTCAGGATGTTGTGCAGATATTGCGAAGATGTCTCAATCAGTCTGGCAATATATTGGAATTTTAGATTTTCACGATAATTTTCAAGATGGAAAATAATAGATTCTTCCGTCTCTTTTTTTATTATAACTATGCCGTCAGTCAGGGCCTTTAATTGATCGTCTTTTTCATCGGCTTCAGATTTTTTCAGGACCTTGTTCACTAATTTTCTGATGGAATGTATCCCGAGCCTCATTATTGTTTCTGTCCTGGTTTTTACTGTATATCTTAGTGCTGTATCAGAAGATGGAAGACTTAGCCCGGCCTTCCTTTTAAGAGAATCCAGGTCGAGGAGTCCACGCTCAAGTCCGAGAGAATCCGGTGCAGGAGGAGCAGTGATTGTTTCTCTGATTTCCTCGATATCATCGCTCGCCATTGAATAAAAAGGATACGCAACAGCTTCAAACTTTCCCTTGATATTAAGCTCCATCTCCCCGGCAAACCTCGCAATTTCCGGGTGTACTGTTTTTGCCATGAAGGAATCCAGCGATCTTTTGAAATCCTGAAATATTATGTACAGGGTATTAGAAAAACCCGATGTCTCAAGCTTATTCCTGTACTTCTCTACAGATAAGGAATAATTTCTTACAAACTCCAGTGTCTGTTTTGCGAGTTCTCCTGAGTTTAAACCAAAAAAATGATCAATTGCAGTTTTATTCTCAAGCATCGCGGCTTTCTCTGCCCCGCTCAGGGTGCTGCTTATAAGAGCCTTAACCCGCTGCATTCTCTGCTGGTAGTGTTCGATTTTCTTTATGGCCTTTGATGCAGCTGTATCATCTTTTTCCAGTAACTCCCTGTTTATTGATGTCCATCTCTTCACACCTGATGTGATGACCGTCATGCGCTCAAGATGGTTTCGTAAAAGCAGGGCAAATCTTTCCCGCGTCAGCTTTTCATTCAGCGAAAACTGGAACCTGTCGGTTTCTGAATTAGAGAAGGCGACTATGTCTTCCACGGCTTTCCAGTGTTCGCGGCGAAGTGCATCACGTTTGGTAAGCTTTTTCGGGATGGAGCAGAATAAGTTGTAAAGTGCTGAGAAGGCATACAGGTCAGGGTTAGGCACTATCATTGAAAGTTCATTGTGAATTTTTGATATAAGTACCTGAAGATCTTCAAGGCAGTCGTGCTCACCGATATCTGTATTTACCACGAATAGGATATTGCTTAAAATGCCCATATTTTTTAATAAGGACAGGAAATGTACATCTGCCTGTCGAAGTCCGGTTCTGCTGCTGATGGCATATACTATGAAATGAGCCCTCAGCATATACTCCTGTATCATGGCCATGTGGCGCGGGTTTGGCGAATCACTTCCCTGACAATCGGCTATCTCTATCGTACGGTCTAAGCTGTCATTTGAAATCTCGAGTTCTATGTCTTTAAGGTAAACGGCATGTGCGTCTTCCCCGACAAATAAATGGTGCTTTTTAAAGGTCCTGGCACTGAAACTTTTGACATTGCCATCCTCTGATATCATTTTCTGGATGTTGTCATAGCCCTTTAAATAATTATCCAGAAGGACGCTGTCGGCATTTACCTCGCCATCATTAACCAGGACGTCTCTGCTGAGACCGTCAAGGGCGGCTCTAAGCTCCAGTCGATCTTCCGCCTGTCTTATATCGAAGGAGTTGCTGTCCTTCTTTCTGCTCCATGATGGAAAGAGCACAAGTGCCCTCTCTATTTCTGTATTTACTTCCTCCCAGGACTTAAAATACAGCGTCGCCATTAAACTGCTTCCGCTTCGTATGCGAGTGACAATAGAGGTGACAACCCCGGCCCCGCGCTTCAGATGATCTCCCTTGAAAAGTGAGTTGACCAGAGTGCTCTTGCCTGACTTGATAGACCCTATAACAGCGACCCTGACAACTTCTTCCTCGACCTGTTCCCTGATTGATGCGCAGGCGCTGCCCCATCCGTCAAATCGTGAATCTGATATATCCGTACTCGTGCTTATCTCATCGATAAGTGCGGAAAGTGACTGATTTGTCTCAATTAGGCTATTTTTCAGGCTGTTATATGTATTTTCAAGACTCATTTATTTGATCCATATTATATATTATGAACTGACAGTTTACTATTATACTGAAATTGTCATCCTAGTTCCTGAAATTTAGGACCTGGGAACTATGTGATTTATATCACAACATATTGGCTATACATGGGGTACGCTATGGTAAGGCAGAGATAAAGAGTATTGTGTATCGGTATGTACGCTAAAGTGAACCCGATAAATATGCCGATATACATCTAAGGATACAGTCAATGATAGTACTTGATGAAATAACTAAAATCTATGATAAGGAACCGGTATTTAAGAATCTGTCTCTTAGAGTAGACCGTGGGGATATGGCGTTCATCACAGGACCCAGTGGTGCAGGAAAGACCACTCTTTTAAAGCTGATTTATGGTGCTGAACGCCCTGATAAAGGTGAGATTATAGTCGGGGAATGGCACGTGACAAAGCTGAAGCAGAAAAAAATTCCACTTTTGAGACAGGAGATAGGTATAGTGTTTCAGGATTTCAGGCTTCTGCCGAATAAGACCGTGTTTGACAATGTAGCTCTTGCGCTTACGGCACACAAACTCAGTCCTGCTGCCATAAGGGAAACCGTCAATAATGTACTCAGGGATATAATCCTGCTTCACAGAAAAAACTCCTATCCCCTGAATCTGTCAGGAGGTGAGCAGCAAAGAGTGGTAATAGCCAGGGCTATGGTGGCCAAGCCCAAAATCATCCTTGCCGATGAACCCACCGGTAACATGGATCGTGAAAACGCAAATACCATAATGGGACTTTTTAAGGATATCAATGCAAAGGGCACAACGGTGATGATCGTTACACATAATGAAGAACTTTATCAGGGCACTGGACATCGTGTATTTCATATCAATAACAAGATTGTAGAAAGAGAATTTGCTGGATGAATATTGTACGTTATTCCCTGAAAACAGCACTTAAGAGCATCTGGCAGGAAAAATGGATAAATTTTCTTACCATTTTATCTATCAGTATAGCCATGTCGGTAATCGGCATTTTTGCGATACTGATCATGAATATCGATTCTGCGGTTCAGCACTGGACGAGAAATTTCGGAGTAGTGGTTTATCTCTATGATGAGATAACGGAAGAAGAGAAATTGAAACTTAAAGAGCGCTTTGATAGTGATGAAGATATAAGCGAGGTCAGCTTTACATCAAGGGAAGATGCCCTGCAGGATGTGCGTCGTGCGCTGGGGGGTAATGCCGTTATCATGGATGATTTCAATGTAAATCCCCTGCCGTCATCGTTTTCTCTCACTCTCAGAGGGGATCTCTTAAAGCCGGATATCGTTATGGAAAAGGCGCAGATAATAAATGCCTTTAAAGGTGTTGAAGATGTGCAGTATGGTGAAAAATGGCTCATGGCACTGCATGAATTTTCACGGGCACTTAAGACGGGCGCCCTCGCGGTATGTGCGGCAATATTCATAGCTACGACATTTATCACATACAACACTATTAAGATATTTTTTTACCGTAGAAAGGATGAGATAGAAACCATGAAACTGCTTGGAACAACCCGCAGTTACATAAGGCTCCCCTTTCTTATAGAGGGGTTTGTCATAGGCTTTTTTGGTGGTCTGCTCAGTTCGGGCACTATATTTGCCCTTCATTCTTTTCTCACATCAGGTGCAGCATCCTTTATGCCTGCAATAGACAGTTATCTTTCTGTAATGCCGGTAGCAATATATATTCTGATTCCAGCAGCAGGGGCATTGATGAGTGTTATGGGAAGTCTTATAGCTGTAGGAAAAATACGGTACTGAAAGATGGTTCAACTATGTTAAGTATAAAGATTACAAGGGTTGCAGTATTTGCTCTGATGTATGTTGTTATTGCATGCTCTGCATTTAGTTTTGCCTCTGAATCAAATGGTTCGCTTAACGGTATCAGCCAAAATATACAATCCAGTATGAAGTCAGTTCGTGATACAAAAAAACAGGAGAAATCGCTGCAGTCCAAGGTAAGGGAGCTGGATCGTAGTATAAAGATGACTGAAAAGGAGGTGAGAAGTTATGATGCACAGATCCTGAGATTGCAGAATAAGCGCAAGGCTCTCGCGGTTGAGATTGAGGAGATAGACAGGAACATGGAGAGTGAAAGGGCAGAGCTTAAGCTTTATATAAGGGAGTTTTACAAGCGGCGTTTTGATAATAATGCGATGCTGCTTGTGTCTGCTGATGACTATCAGGATTTGCTTAGAAAAAGTCGTTACGTTACCTTGATTGCAAGTTATAACCGCCGGGAACTTGATGAATATAGCCGCCAGAGGGCAGCGGTGGGGGAGAAGAAGCAGGAGTTTGAGAAGCTTGAAAGTCAGCTGCAGGCAAATAAAAAGAATGTTCAGTATAAAAAAAATGATCTGCTTTCCATGCAGGAGAAAAAGAGCAGGATATTTAATGATGTCAGGGATAAGCGTACTGCTAATGAAAGAAGGTTGAAGGAACTTCGCCGGTCTTCGGCTGAACTAAAGAGTACGGTCGGTAAGTTGCAAAGGAAAAAAATTCCTGCCGGTATCACTGGCAAGGGTTTTATTGCATTAAAAGGTGAGCACCCATGGCCGGTAAAAGGCCAGGTGATTGAAGGTTTTGGAGAAAATGAGGATCCTGATACAGGTATGACCATCAATAGCAACGGGTTGAAGATCGCTTCTACTGATATGGCAGTACCGAAATCCATAGCCGGCGGCAGGGTCGTGTATGCTCAGGAGTTTAAGGGATTTGATATGCTTATGATTGTTGATCATGGTGAGGGGTATCACAGTATATACGGCAATCTGAAAGATCTCTTTCTGCAAACAGGGGACATGCTGCTTAAGGGCACAGAGCTTGGCACGCTAAGCAGTTCGGGGACACTTTATTTCGAGATACGTCACCAGGGTCGTTCCAAAGATCCGCTTCCGTGGCTTGCTCACAATTCAACACAGAAGTGATCCCGTTTTTCAGCGTACAAATATATTTATAGTGTGGAGTCTTTGAATTTCTGCCGGGCTTCACGAGATATGGATACCCTGTCTTGCACGTTCCATCCTAAATATTCATGGTGGGTTTCATCGTCAATAAGCTGGGACATCGCACCTGAGACCTCTATGAGGTCATCTTTCTTTTTGAGTCTTCGCGATTTGTCCGGTATTTCAGGACCACTGATTGCAACAATATCCATATTGATCTCCTGTAGTCAACGTACCAGGCTACACTGTTATTTTACATCGTTTTTAGTGAAATTATTTAAATAATGCAACTAATTAAATGTAACTAATTGAAATATCAATATTTTGTATTCTGGTGAGAATATAGGCATAGCGGCACAAGTGGACAGACAGGTGGTGATTTCTGTTCCGCTTTTATGTAGCATATCGGTTAGAATAATTCAGTTTGTTATATCCTTAGCAGGTGGTTTTTTTATGATACAAATTAATGCATTGGAAAAATATTATGGTTTGCAGCCTGTACTTAAACAGGCCGGTTTTGTCCTGAATCCGGGTGAGCGTGTGGGTCTTGTCGGGCGAAATGGAAGCGGAAAGACTACGTTGTTCAGGATGATCCTGGGGCAGGAGCATCAGGATTCCGGGACCATAACTATACCGGATTATTATAAGATAGGGCATCTTTCCCAGCATATCAATTTTACACATGATAGTGTCATAAAGGAGGCCTGCAGCAGTCTTCCGGATAATGATGACGGGATTGATGAGTCATTTAAGGCTGAGACGGTTTTGATGGGTCTTGGATTTTCCAAAGAAGAGTTTGATACTGATCCCCGGATGCTTTCAGGAGGGTATCAGGTGCGTCTGAATCTCGCTAAGGTGCTTGTCTCCGGGCCCAATCTTCTTCTGCTTGATGAGCCTACCAATTATCTGGATATTCTTTCTCTCAGATGGCTCTCTGGTTTTTTGCGTAACTGGCAAAATGAGCTGCTCATTATCACTCATGACAAGAGCTTTATGGATAGTGTCACTACTCATACAATGGCACTGCATCGCTGCAGTCTGAAAAAGATTGCCGGGTCAACGGATAACGTGTATGCCCGACTTCTTGAGGAAGAAGAGCTTTATGAACGTACAAGGATTAATGACGATAAAAAACGAATGGAGACAGAGCAGTTTATTAACCGTTTCAGGGCAAAGGCAAGTAAGGCTAAGGCCGTACAGTCCCGGGTGAAAGCGCTGCAGAAACATGAGGTGCAGGAAAAACTATCAAGTATTCAGAACCTTGATTTTGCATTTAATGAGGCGCGCTTTACCGGGAGACATCTGATTGAGGCCAGAGACCTTTCTTTTGGATATTCAGCAGAAGGTCCGCGTCTTATTGAGGGACTCAGTTTTTTTATAGGCAAATCTGATCGCATCGCGATCATAGGAAAAAATGGCAGGGGTAAGACAACCCTGCTTAATCTTCTTGCGGGTGAGTTGAAACCTGATGCAGGATCTGTGGTCAGACATGACAGTCTGCAGGTCGCATATTTCGGGCAGACAAATATAAATCGTCTTAATCATGAAAACACAGTGGAGCAGGAGATCATGAACTCACACCCGGATCATAGCCGCGGAAAGGCCCGAAGCATATGCGGTGCGATGATGTTTTCAGGCGACACTGCGCTGAAGAAAGTAAGTGTTCTTTCCGGCGGGGAGAAGAGTCGGGTGCTTCTTGGGAAACTTCTGGTGAGTCCGACAAATATGCTGATGCTGGATGAACCCACAAATCATCTTGATATGGAGTCCACCGAGTCCCTGGTAGAGGCCGTTGATGCCTTTGGCGGTGCGGTGATCCTGGTGACACATAGCGAGATGATTCTGCATTCTCTGGCAACTAGATTGATCGTATTTGACCGTGGCCGGGTGACCCTGTTTGAGGGCACATATCAGGATTTTCTTGATCGGGTTGGCTGGGCTGATGAGGAAGAGTCATTGCCGGGCGGTTTTTCTGCCGTGAAGGAGCCGCAGTACAGCAAGAAGGAAATGCGGAGGCTCAGGGCGGAGTTGGTTAATGAAAAATCACGTATGCTTGGAAAACTTCAGAAGAAAATTGATCAGGTGGAAAATGATATCATAGCTTTGGAGGCAGGGATTGAAAAGTCTAATGAGGAACTTATGGCGGCTTCTGTAGCAGGAAATGGAGACCGGATCGGGGAACTCTCAAAGCTTCTGCATGAATCACAGACTGCAGTAGACGCCTTGTTTCAGGAGTTAGAGGTGCTTCATACTGATTTTGATACCCGTTCAGAGGATTTTGAAAAGCGGTTGGAAAATTTGCAGGCCGAGATTGTATGAGCAGAGAAGAACCGGGTTTTCAGGATGACAAGTGCAGTATATGCGGTAGTGAAATTGATGCCCACGGCAGTGAAGAGCGCTTATGCCGTAAGTGTGAGCGGGAGGTTACAGGTGAGGCTAATCCCGATCAGGATGAGTCAGTGGCGGGGCCGTATATAGCTGATACCAGAACCTACGATATCCGCTTTACGGGCTCTGCAGGAGAGTTCTTCCGCATATGGATAGTTAATACATTTCTTACTATCATTACCCTGGGAATTTATGCGGCCTGGGCCAAGGTCCGTAACAGACAGTACTTCTATCGTAATACCCTGCTGGACGGTCATGTCTTTGATTATACTGCGAACCCGGTTGCGATACTTAAGGGGAATTTGATAGTAGGCGGTGGAGCTGTCATATATGCCATGACCGAGGTCTTTAATCCTCTGTACAGTGCGATGGTCGTGCTGGTATTTTCTCTATTTATACCGTTTCTTGTTTATAAATCATTGAGGTTCATGAGCCGTAATTCTGTGTATCGTAATGTGAGCTTCGGCTTCAGAGGCAGTCTTTCTGACAGTTATGTAACATATCTTTTATATCCCTTTCTGATTCCCTTTACCCTTGGCCTGATAATGCCTTATTGGGCCTATGCAAAAAAGAAATATTTTTTTGGCAATATGCAGTTTGGTACGACGGAAAATAAGTTCAGGGGAAAGCCGGGTTCCTTTTATGCGAAGTATGCCCAGGTTTCTGTCTTTACTGTCAGTGTGCTCATACTTATAGGGGTGGTAACCTTTGCGGGTAAATCAGCTATAAGTGAATTATTTACAGGCTATACTGGTGTTCAGAATGGTATGGTACTGCTCTTTATGTTTATGTTTTATATGGCCTTGTTTATGTTTGTCACCCTTATTCAGCAGTATATTTATGCATGGATGACAAACTACTGTTTTATACAATCCAGCCTCGGGTCCCTTTCATTTCAAAGCACCCTGAAAGGAAAGAGCCTGATGTGGATACGTGTGACGAACGTGGCCGCCATATTATTTTCTTTGGGCCTGCTTATTCCCTGGGCTCAAATCCGAAGGACTCGTTACATCTTAGAAAATTTGAAGGTCGTGACCGATGGCAATCTTGATGAATTTCAGGCAGCCTCCAGGCCGGAGGAGGGGGCTTTAGGTGAGGCCTCAACAGATTTCTTTGATCTTGAGATCGGCCTGTGATAAGGTTTGATGCAAATTACTTTGATGGAAAAACCTCAATCTCACGGACTGTAATATTTACCTTATACGGGAAAAAGGCTGAAATCAGGGGGGTAGATACCGGCTTTGTCTTTACCGTACCTCTTGTGGATTGCGAAATATCCCCGGCTATTGGAAACACACCGCGTCTTATAAGGCTGCCGGGCGGAGCAATGTGTGAGGCAGTTGATCTGGATGCCGTTGCTGCTCTGGAAGAATTGAAAGGTGAGCAGAAGATCCTCAGGCTGGTTCACTTTATTGAGGGTCGCTGGAAGGCCGCTCTTGTATCTATCGCAGGAATAATAATATTTGCCTGGTTCTTTGTGGTTTTTGGAATACCTGCGATCGCTGAAAAGGCAGCCTTTGCTGTGAGTGCTGACATACTTAATGAGGTAAGCAATCAGACGCTTGAGGTTCTGGAGAACCGGTTTTTGAAGCCATCGGAACTGGATCAATCAAGAATCGATAAACTTAGACGCGATTTTGAAGAGGTTCTTGCTGATGTATGCAGAGATGAACAGTGCAGGGTAGAGTTCAGGAAAAGCCCGGTGGTAGGGCCCAATGCCTTTGCATTGCCTTCCGGATTGATAATAGTTACGGACGAACTGGTAGAGGCTTCAGAAAATGAGAGGGAGCTTATCGGTATCCTTCTTCATGAAGCAGCTCACATAAAAGAGCGTCATGGCCTCAGGGGTATTATTCAAAACACAGGAGTTTTCATAATGGTATCCGTTTTTGTAGGAGATGTTGCCTCGATTACATCCATTGCAGCATCGCTTCCTACGCTATTGGCACAGGCCGGGTACTCAAGGGAATTTGAGCGCGAGGCCGATGAATATGCAGTGAGGTATTTTCATCAGAAGGGCTGGGATACAGAGTCGTACAGGGAGATACTTGTGCGCATAACAGAGAAAATGACCCGGTATCCCGGAGATTCTCTTCTATCTTCTCATCCAATTACAGAGGAGCGGGTTGAAGATATTCTTAAATTGGAAGAGGCGCTTGCAGGTGGTTAAGTTAATTTGAGGGTGGATTCCAAATCGTGAGCTGTCATATTTGTAATCAAACATCTTGCACTCTCAATCCGGGTGTCCTGACCGGGCGAGACAGTTTTTCATTACTTGTATAGCTAAGTGAGTCAGTATGAGCAAACTTGCAATAGTTTGCTCATGCATCAGTGTTATTTTCATGCCCGACAATATTTATTGTTCTTGCCTGGTACGCTAACGTGTAAGTTGTACCATCTCGATAGGATTGTAAAATATAAAAAAACAAGATGAATTTATATCCTATTTCTATTTAGAAGCCTATTGGATATAGATATGAGAACACACACATATATATATATTAACTGTATGGATTTAAACATAATTTTTTCCTAAAGGAATTTGCCGAAAAGTACGATATAATAACTAGCTTTAAAAATAGATCTATTTTGAAAAAAATGATTTTCCAGGTAAACAGGATAACTTTTTTCAAATCATTAAATATAGTTAAATTATGGATATAGCAACAATAATAGGTATAGTTGGCGGATTAGCTCTTATAATCGGCTCTATTTTGATTGACAGCACCCTGTCTGCCTTCATCAATTTTCCGGGACTGCTTATAGTGGTTGGAGGAACTATCATGGCAACTCTTATCATGCAGAAAATGTCTGTTGTACTTGGCGCTTTCTCTGTTGCTATGAATGCCTTTACTGATAAGACAGAGTCTCCTGAAGTAAGGATAAAACAAATAGTTTCTCTCTCTGCCAAGGCAAGGAAAGGGGGACTACTGGCCCTTGAAAAAGAAAGGATGGATAACGCATTCCTTAAAAAAGGGGTTACGATGGCTGTAGATGGAATAGATCCCCAGGATATTATTAATACCATGAATGTCGAGATAGATTCGCTTATAACCAGACATGAAGTCGGTCAGAAAGTTTTTAAGTTTATGGGTTCAACTGCCCCGGCAATGGGTATGATAGGAACCCTGATAGGACTGGTAGCAATGCTCAGATCCCTGAGCGATCCTGCTGCTATAGGCCCTGCCATGGCGGTTGCAATGTTAACTACATTTTATGGCGCGGTTCTTGCTTTTATGATTTTTAATCCCATTGCTGAGAAACTTGAGGATCGGACAAGGCAGGAAGAAATCCTTCTAAATATAATAGTGACCGGCATTGAAGGCATATCAAAAGGGTCTAATCAGCATATCCTTAAGGGCAGACTGGTAGCATTTCTGGATCCGAAGGCAAGGAAGGCAGGCATCGGTGAAAGCTAAAAAAAAAGCTGCGGATGCAGGCGCTCCTGCATGGATGGCTACATTTGCTGACCTTGCAACACTCCTGCTGACTTTTTTTATTCTGATGTTATCGTTTGCCGAGATGGATGTAATTAAATTTAAGGATGCTCTTGGTTCCTTGAACGAGGCCCTGGGAGGTACAAAATCTGGTTCAGGTTTATTTCAGGGCTCAGACAGCGCTGTTTCTGTCACGAACTCTGCTCCCCCGACCGCTTTTGTCATTTCGGGTATTGCTCCCTCACAGGTTAATAAATTTCTAACAAGTGAACTCAAGGAAACAGTAAAAGAGCAAAAATTGGACGATGGTGTAGAGGTTGAGACTACTAAACGCGGTATTGTAATGCGTGTAACCGGCAGAATATTTTTTAATCCTGGTACTGCGGACCTTGTAGCCGGTGCTCAGCCGCTTCTTGATAAAATTGTGAGTGTTATTAATAAATATCCGAAACAGGTTGCGGTAGAAGGACATACCGATAATATCCCTATCTCAAGCACCAAGTTCAGGAACAATTGGGAGCTTTCCACTGCGCGGGCCTATGCTGCCCTTGAATATATAATGGAGACAAAGGGGATTGATATAACGCGTATTCATATAGGGGGGTTCGGTGATGTCCGACCGATTGCCTCAAATGCGACACCTGAGGGAAGGTCTAAAAACAGGCGGGTAGAATTTGTTTTTTATGACGAGTAGATTGTGTCCAAAGGCAGAATCCTTTTAACTGCCATCTTAACTGAGTTCTTTGAGGCCCTTGAGGATTTCCACCTGCCGGTGGGAAATATATTTAGATATTTGTTCTTTCAGCTGGTTAGTTAGAGTAAGATTAACGACTATCCTGTGCGCTTTTTTATCTCCCTTGATGCCCTTATATGTTTTATATATTGTGCCTGGCACTTTTAAAATAAGGTCTTTGGTTTCAAAGATATCTGGAAGGATGCAGGCCACAGATACATTGGTATCGTTAACGTATGGCTCAAGATCAGCATTCCTGATATACACAGCAATTGCTGCCTCTGATATATCATATAGAAGCCCGGAAATAGAGGTTTCTCCAATGCAAATTGCTACTTTCACATAGGAATGAGGTTCGACCCTGATATAGTTTCTCTGTTCAATTGGACCATCAATAATCTGAAAATGCGATAATTCCACAGTTTTATTCTCAATATCAATATTCTTGGCATAAGCACGAATAGTGGCATTGTGATGAGGACTGATTAAATGAGCTATACGAAATTGTGCAAGAGATACTGCCTCATAGGGGTGAATGATGAAACTTACACTGTCTGATCCCACATACTTGACCTCTGCACTTACCTGGATAGGGATGGAACGGTAATATGAGTGTATTTCCAGTTCAGCGTCATTCTCACCTTTTGCCTCTGATATATATTTATTGAAAACTTTTAAAAGGTTCTTATATTCCTGTGTCTCCTGATCTATATCAGGTTTATGTGCGATATTGATCCGGCTGACATCGAAATATGCCTCAATCATAAGATCAGAGAGAGTAACGATGTGTGTCATGATTTTACTGTGTTCAGTAAAATTGCTGTTTCGTTTGATGAGATTATCTATAACATCTCTGGTCAGGTGCAGAAAAGTTCTGGAAAGTACAGCTTCTATTTTATAGGAATGTTTAATAAGCTCGGTTAAGACCTTTTTACCTGACAGTCTTGCCGCCTCAGTTTTATTAATGTTAAACAGGGATGTAAATAATTTTTCAAAACTTATATCAGCAACGGCAGTACTGAAAGACTCCCCCATTACTTCCAGATAAAATTTTTCAAAATACCTGATAAATAATTCTCCGGTAGCAGATAGCTTATTGTTTTCTGCTTTTGAACAGGTATCCTGTATGTTTATCTCAGCACTTTCCGGTTGTTTGTCTATCACGTTTAATTAACCTATATTATTTTGCGCCAATAAATTAATATGATATATTTGATATCTATTCGGAAATATTTTTTAAACTCTTGAGGTTTGAGATTGTTTGAAGGATAGAGTGTTTTGAAATAGTTACTTAATTATAAGCATCTCAGGAGTGAAGGATGCTAAGAAACACAAGATTGAATTTGAGGATTTGAAGGAAGAGGTCCGAGCAAGGGTGAGAATAGCGGTTGAGTCGTATATAAAGCTCGTTGATGCTTCGACTGATAAGAATAAAACGTCAGACGCTGAGGAAAAATCTGATTCTGAGGCAGCTGCATTAATTTCAGATATTATTGACGTATACATTTAATTTTGCACAAAAAATAGTTTTCTGTTTCTCCGCTTTTAAAGTAATTTCTTCACGGCTTTCCTTCATTTTTTAAATTGTCACTTTTCCCGATAATTGTAGTTACACGTTGCAACTGCAGCCAAATATATTGCTGTGTATTGGGAAATTTCGTAAAATTGTTCTCGAGTCGAGGGTGAAATGGCTTTCTTCGTCCTGTCAGAAAAGTGCCGGCATAAATGTGTGCAGGCATTGGTCTAATAGTTCTTTTCCCTGTTTTTCTGTTAAAATTGAAAAGTTTGAAAAGGGTTTATTGTCAATTTATATTGCATGGGAGCTGACGGGTGAGTGAAATTAATAATTTTGAGGCAGAGCTTTTTCAGGGACTTAAAGAGCTTGCCGAGTCAGCTTTTCCCAAAAAATGCTCAACCTGCGGACGAACGTTTGATACTGCTGCCCAGTTTCTTTTTGAGACTCAGAGTATTTCTGAATCTTCCGCCGGTCTTAAAGAAAGCAGTGATGATGATGGAGCAACTGTTGTAGAGGTCTTCCGCAATTGTCCGTGCGGTTCAACGCTCCTGGACTTTTTTACCGACCGCAGGGATGTTTCTGAGGCTGGATTGAAGAGGCGAAAGAGATTCGGGGAGCTTTTACTTTTTCTTATGGAACATGGGGTTGAGCATGATACAGCCCGTACCGAACTTCTAAAAGTACTTAGGGGCGGCACAAGCGAAGTGCTCGCGAAGATCCGGCCGCCTGCCCGGGATAAGTAATATTTTTTTCTTAATAACTCATGCCCGTAATATTGAGCTCCCCTTGCCTGTCCCTGGGGAAAAGCACAATGTCATCGAGCATGACTTTTATTCCTATCTTCATTCCTATATCATGCTGATGATGACTGGGCACGAGGCTTAAGACCTTTTCCCCGTTTTCCAGTAGCAGACTGTACATTATACTTGCCCCCCTGAAGGTCTTATCCAGGACCTTTGCCTTTATCTGACTGTCATCTTCATGAAGGATATCATCAGGTCTGATAAGTACATTAACGGCATGACCAGCATTGCATTGGAGATGGAATCTGCCGTTCAGCATTCCAATACCTGTAGAGACCCGGGTTTTATCCAGGACTTCGCCCTGAAGCAGTACGCCCTCACCAACAAAGTCAGCCACAAACTCATTTGCAGGCTGATGGTACAGTTTATGCGCGGTATCCCATTGGTGCATATGGCCATCGGACATAATGCCTATTTCATCTGAGATGGCAAAGGCCTCAAGCTGATTGTGCGTTACAATAAGCGCGGTGGCACCATATGCCTTAAGAATATTTCGTACCTCCATAGAAAGCTTCTCTCTGAGATTTACATCGAGGTTTGAAAAAGGCTCATCCATTAAAATAAGATCCGGTTTTGGGGCGAGAGCTCTTGCCAGGGCAACCCGCTGCTGCTGCCCTCCTGAAAGTTCATGCGGATATTTGTTCCGCATATCAGCTAAAGCCAGGGTGTCGAGCAGATTATTGATTCGAAGTATTCTTTCAGTTCTGTCGATATGTCTTAAGCCAAAGGCGATGTTTTCTGATACGGTCAGGTGAGGGAAAAGTGCATAGTCCTGAAATACCATCCCGATTTTACGCTTTTCCGGCTTCAGATTTTTTTCTTTGCTGCTGATGACCGTATCATTTAGCAGTATGCGTCCGTCCATGATCTCTTCAAAACCCGCAATGGCGCGCAGGATAGTAGTCTTGCCGCATCCGCTGGGTCCCAGAAGACATCCAATACTGCCTTTGGAGAGTTTGAAGGACATGTTTTTTATGATTGCAAGATCACCATAGGATTGAAATACATTTTGCAGTTGAAGTATAGGGCTCATTATTTTTCACCTTTTCTGCTTAATAAAATAACCGGGACAATTCCGGCAAGGACCAGAGTGAGAGCGGGCAGTGATGCTCGTGTCCATTCCCCTTCTGAGGTCAATTCAAAGATCTTTACGGCCAGCGTATCCCATCCAAACGGCCTCATCATTAATGTGATCGGCATTTCTTTCATTATGTCTATAAATACAATAATGGCAGCGGTGATGACCCCGTTTTTTAAGATCGGCAGGTGTATGCCGGAGAGCATTTTAAGGCCGCTCAGTCCGGTCAGCCTTGACGCTTCGTCTATACTTCTTGTAATCCTGTGCATAGCACTGTCTATGGAACCGAAGCCTGCAGCCATAAAGCGTATGAGGTAGGCAAATATTAAAACGGGTACGGTTCCTTTTAATATGGACGAGAGTTCTGTGGTGATGAGGGTATTCATTAAGTCGACAAGTATATTGTCTAAGTAAGCAACGGGAATAAATACCCCTACTGCCAGAACAGTCCCGGGCATGGCATATCCGAGTGTAGCGATTCTGGTGAAAAAGCTAACAATACCGTCAGGATGATGTCTCTTGGCATAAGAAAGTATCAGTGCGAATAAACAGACTGTAACGGCGCCTATTATTCCCAGAAGCAGCGAATGGGCAATAAACTCCAGATATCTGTAATTAAATTCTATCTTATACACTTGCAGCGCCCATATACTAAGCTGTATAACCGGAACAATAAATGCCGCAGACAGAACAGAAAAAGCAAACCCGAAAGACCCCCATTTTAGCCATCCGTGAAGTTTTATTTTCGGTGTTGCTGCGGATTCTCTTCCTGACCTTGTGAATTTTATATCTGAGCGGGTGCGCTGTTCTACCAGAAGGATCACGAATACTATGATGATCAGTATAGATGAGAGCTGAGCCGCTGCTGACAGTGAGAAAAAGCCGAACCAGGCTTTATATATGGCAGTTGTAAAAGTATTATAGTTAAATATCGAGACTGCTCCGAAATCTGCCAGAGCTTCCATGATTACAAGAAGAACGCCGGCAGCTATCCAGGGCCGTGCCATAGGCAGCGCCACTCTAAAAAATCCGCTAACCTTTCCATGCCCCAGTGAACCTGCCGCCTCCAGTGCCCTGCTGCCCTGTGTCATGAATGCATTACGCGCCAGAAGATAGACATATGGATACAGCGCAAGTGACATTACCGTTATAACACCTCCGGTAGAACTTATATCGGGGAAATAAACATTGCCGGCCCCAAGCCAGTTTCTTAGAGCTGTCTGCAGCGGTCCGGTAAAATTAAAGAGTCCCAAAAATACAAAAGCGAGTACATATGAAGGCATAGAAAGTGGAAGGAGCAGGGCCCATGCAAATATTCTGCTTCCGGGAAACACACAGACAGCGGTCAGCCATGCGAGGCTTACACCAAGCATTAGCGTTCCTGTGGTTACGCCAGTTACAAGCCAGAATGTATTGAGCAGGAGTTCCGGCAGTACATGGGCAATAAGATGATCCCATATCCCTTCCGTTGGTGAAAACAGGGAGTTTAAAACAACGGTTATAGGGACCGCTGCCATCAACGCTATAACAAAAGCGTAAACCCACCACCCGTCTATTCTGGTAATTAAACGGATGGAGGGAAATACGTTCTGCTTGTCTTTTTTGTTATTGATATCTTGCACGGTCCATCAACTTAATGGCTTCTGTCTGCAGTTCCCCTGCCTCTGATACATTAATAATATTCTTTTTGAAATCACCCCAGGCCGCAACATCGGGATGAGGTTTTACTGCAGGGTTCACAGGATACTCCATGTTTGAGTCTGCAAAAAGGTTTTGTGCCTTTGCTGAGGAGAGCCATACAAGAAGCTTTACCGCTTCATCCCTGTTTTTTGCGTATTTGGTCACTCCTGCTCCTGAAACATTTACATGCACACCGCTTCCCTGCTGATCGGGCCAGAAAAGTTTGAGAGGAAGCTGAGGATCCTGCTTAAGCAGTCTTCCGAAATAGTATGTATTGACAATAGCCGCATCGCACTGCCCTGCAAGGATGGCCTGCATTGCTCCCGTATCATTTGAAAACGGTTTAGCCGCCAGATTATTAACCCAGCCCTTTACGATATCTTCTGTCTTCTTGATACCATGCTCGGCTATCATCATCGCAACGAGTGACTGGTTGTATACTTTTTTAGATGTGCGAAGGCATAGTCTGCCATTTAACTCGGGATCGGCCAGAGCCTCGTATGTTGACAATTCAGAGGGTTTTATTCTCTCTTTGCTGTATACGATCGTACGGGCGCGCACTGAAAGCCCGAACCACCGGTTGTCAGTGTCACGAAAATTAGAAGGGATATTCATCTCCAGTTCACTGGATGTAATAGGCTGCAATATCCCGGAACGGGCGGCATTCCAGAGATTGCCGGCATCTACTGTTATAAGGAGATCAGCCGGGGTATTACTTCCTTCTGCCTTGATTTTTTCAAGCAATGGTCCTGCCTTGTCAGTAATATAGGTAATTTTGACCCCGGTTTCCTGGGTATATACATCAAACAGCGGTTTTATTAATTGCTCATTTCTTGCGGAGTACACCACAACTTCAGCGGCAAACAGATTCGCTGCCGGCAATACAAGGCACAGTACAGACAGTAAGATTAATAACTTTTTTCTTTTCACGTAAATCCTCCATTGAATATTGCTTATAATCTGGAATTTTATGCGGGTGCATCATTCCCTTTCATTTGCATTATGATAATGATTATCACAATTGAATTCATTATGACGGGTGGAATTTTAATTGTCAAGACTTATTAAAGCGAGGCCATCTGAAATTAAATAGTAGAGTGCGAGCATTGAAATGGCCGTGACTGTTCTGTCTCTGTATGTCATATCGAAGGAATCTTACAGGGCATCGCACAATTAATGGAATGAGCCGCATAACTATCACCTCGTATACCTGATAAACGGGATAATTGCAGATCTTGAAATACTTTTTGAAAAAGGTAGAAGGGCAGTAAGTGCTATACTGATGTACCGGCAGTGGAATTATACAGCTGAAAAAACATATCAATGACATAATATCCTGATAGCTCATTTCGGATATAAGCCAGGTATGTGAGATCACCAGGGATAGAGAGAGCGAGATACAAATATGTCGATAAAAGATGAAATGAACGTGCAAACAAAGTCGCAAGCAATACAGATTCGCAATCTGCAGATCAATCCCCCGCTTCTCCTTGCGCCTATGGCCGGCCTTACTCACAGCGCGCTTCGGCGGATTATGATCGACTTCGGTGGGGTCGGCCTGTTGTCGACCGAAATGCTATCGGTAAAAAAATTACCCTCAGAAAATCCACGCATCTCACCGTACCTGATCAGAGCCGAAAAGGAAAGTCCGCTTTCTTATCAACTCCTGACTTCCAATCACAATGAAATAGGACGGGCGATTGATGCCCTTCATACATTTAAGGCTGATGCGGTTGATTTAAATATGGGCTGCCCGTCTACAGCGGTCGGAAAGTTCGGCGCAGGCGTAAAGCTGATGGAACGATTCGATGAGACACGCCGCATCGTGGCCGAAGCCAGGAAATGTACTGCTTTACCTTTGAGTGCAAAAATTCGCCTTGGCAGTGATCTCGACAGCAGTAAATTAAAGACGTTCTGCTCAATGCTGGAAGATGAAGGCATTGATATGCTTTCGGTGCACGCCCGGTTTAAGCATGAATCCTTTGCAAGGAAACCGCGGTGGGAATATATAGCCGAAATAAAGGAATGCATTAAGATACCTGTTATTGCCAATGGTGGAATTTATTCGGCAGAGGATGCGGAGAAATGTCTGAGAGTATCCGGGGCAGACGGCTTGATGCTCGGGCAGGGGGCTATAATAAAACCCTGGCTTTTTTCAGAAATTGCCAGGACTGTATACGACCTCGATATACCGAAATCGACAGTTTCATTGCCCGATGTATACGATGCCTTTATAGAAGCTTTGATCACGGATTACCGCCCTATATACCACCTGGGCAGGTTGAAGGCTTTTACCCACTATTTTTCCAGAAATTATAAATTTGGACATGCTTTGGCCAGCCGGATCCAGTCAAGCGGCAGTATGGATGAAGCACGTGAACTGGCCGGGACATTTTTTGCAAATAATCCCTCAACCGCTGTTTAAGGCTGATTATAAGGTCTGACCTCAAATGCGTAATATCTCAAAAAAATGGACGATGCCAGTACGTGCATAATCCCAACGCAAGTGACCACGTAATCCCAAAAGAAGTGACCAGTAAATCCCAAATATCGTGACCGGACAATCCCAGATTAAGTGACCGGCAAATCCCATTGTAAGTGATCGATTTTTAATGGAAGTTGTATTTCCATTGAAGAGCTGATATTCAACGCAAATTAATAGGTTATTGTAGTTCTCCAATTACTAATTGAGGAAGGCCATTCATGCCCAAGAGGACAGAAAGGGCCGCGTTCCTTTGTCGCTCTTCTTCGACAACTTTCTCGACACCAAAGTCCGGGAATCCACTCCGCTACACATAGGCCGAGGGTGCGTTTTCCGGGCAGTTCCGCCATCTGCACATCGGCATCTATGGTAACCGGAGCGCGTCCATTCAAAAAAGCAGCATATATCGCAATATATTGCGAAAAAAGTTCTTAATATTCATCGTCTCGCCATTCATTGCGCTTCCACTAAACTGAATTACTGATATATATTTCGTAAAATATGACGATATAGTTGCATTTTTAGAGACTTAATCGTAATATATTACTACTATGAGAATCACCGGCTTACTTACAGATGATGCTGTGCTGGCCGAATTGGGAGCGCGGATTGCCGGTCGTCGGCTTGAATTGCAGTTGACCCAGGCGGTCTTGGCCGAACAGGCGGGTATCGCAAAACGCACTCTCGAGCGTATGGAGGCAGGGCACACGTCTCAGCTGTCCACCCTGGTTCGTGTGCTGCGGGTGCTGGACGCCGCATCAGGGCTGGATAGCCTGCTGCCGGAGTCGGGAGCCAGACCGATGGATTTGCTCAAGCGCAAGGGCAAGGTTCGTCAACGGGCTTCTGGTCTGCGTGCCGCAAAAGCGAAAGACAAACCATGGCGCTGGGATGAGAAGCCATGAGTACTCTGGCCGAAGTCAGGCTGTGGGGCAAAACCATCGGAGCTGTCTCACTGCAGGACGGGGAGGAAATTGCCAGCTTTGAATACGATGCGGCCTTCGCGCAAAGCGGTATTCAAGTTGCACCGCTTGTGATGCCGCTATCCCGGCGCGTGTATCGCTTTTCTGAATTGTCCCGCCAGACCTTTTACGGCTTGCCGGGTTTGCTGGCCGATTCGCTGCCGGATAAGTTCGGCCATGTGCTGATTGACGCCTGGCTGGCGGGCCAGGGCCGAAGGCCGGATTCCTTCAACGTGATCGAGCGGCTGTGCTATACCGGCGAGCGCGGCATGGGCGCTTTGGAATTTGCGCCCGCGACCGGTCCTGCGGCGCGGCCGGCCGGCCGGATCCGGATCGATAAACTGGTGGAACTCGCCTCGTCAATCCTGACTCACCGTAACCATTTGCAGGTCAATTTTGATAAGGACGGGGACGAGGCACTGAAGGCGCAGGCAATGATCGACATCCTGCGCGTCGGCACCTCGGCAGGCGGAGCCAGGGCAAAGGCGGTCATCGCCTGGAACCCAAAAACGAATGAAGTGCGGTCCGGCCAGGTCAAAGCCGGAAAGGGCTTTGAATACTGGCTGCTGAAATTTGACGGCGTCAGCGGCAACCGCGACAAGGAGATTGAGGACCCGCAAGGTTATGGTGTGATTGAATATGCCTATTACCTGATGGCGAGCAACTGCGGCATCGAGATCAGCGAATGCCGGCTGTTAGAGGAAAACGGCCGGCGCCATTTCATGACCCGCCGTTTCGATCGGCTCGCCGGGGGTGAAAAACTGCATATGCAGTCACTGTGTGCGCTGGCGCATTACGATTTCAATATCGCCGGCGCCTACAGTTATGAACAGGCGCTGCTGGTCATCCGGCAGCTGGGTCTGCCCATGAGCGACATCGAACAGCAATTTCGCCGCATGGCGTTTAACATCGTGGCCCGCAACCAGGACGACCACGTCAAGAACATCGCCTTTCTGATGGACAAGGCCGGCAATTGGTCACTGGCCCCGGCCTTTGACGTGATCTACAGCTACAATCCTGTTGGTGCGTGGACGTCCAGCCACCAGATGACCCTCAACGGTAAGCGTGACGGCTTTAAGCTGGAGGATTTCAAAGCCTGTGCCAGGGCCGCCTCAATGAAGCGCGGCCGCGCCGATGCCATTTTCAACGAGGTGCGCGAAACGGTATCCCGCTGGAAGCATTATGCCGACGAGGCCGGAGTACCCGCAGTCCCCCGGGATCAGATCTATCGCACGCTGAGGCTGAAGGGATTTTGATGAAACCCGGCAAAATGGCGGTGTCGAGTCTCCATTTATCTGGTAAATATAAAATGGGAGATCTGCCACTGCATATTAAATATCGGCATATGATATGTTTATGATTGTAAATTCAGATATGTGATGCAGAATAACAGAGAAGATAACCTGGAGGATGTCTCTATGAAATATGCACCAATTTTACTTTATATGGTTTTAACACTGCTCATCGCCGGATGTGCCAGTACCGGAGACTCGCTGTCTGATAAAAGAGAGGCTGTACTTAAAATGAAAAATGAAGTGCTGGCAGAACTATATAAGAAGAAGGCAAGTGCTGAATCTGAGATCTCGAATTCACCGGGATATGCTGTATTCAGCAATGTTAATATCAATTTGATCTTTGCAAGTTTTGGCGGCGGACACGGTGTCGTCAAAAATAATAAGACAGGAAAACATACCTATATGAAAATGGGAGAGGTCGGCGTTGGTCTAGGTATGGGTGCCAAGGATTTTCGTGTAGTTTTTGTATTTCACAACGAAGCAGCAATGACGCGCTTTATAGAGCATGGCTGGGCATTAGGCGCACAGGCGGACGCGGCAGCTAAAGCAGATGAAAAGGGCGGGGCTGTAGGCGGAGAAGCTATAATTGACAACATCACGATATATCAGTTGACGAAAACCGGATTAGCTCTTCAGGCAACAGTCAAGGGTACTAAATACTGGAAAGATGATTTACTGAACTAGCTTATTTCAATGCATCGGAGGGAATAGTGTTGTCGTGTCTGAGTTACGTAATTTTCGTATGAGCGCAGACTCGACAATAATCGCTAACTGCTTTGAATATGGCAGGAAAGAGAATGTTGGGTTTTATTCGAACTTCTTCTCAATCCTGTCGCATATGCCGTGAAACATATTGTATTCCCATTCCGAAAGGCCTGAACGGCCGAGGCAGTTTTTCATCTTGTTCATGATCTTGTTGTAGAGGTAATCATTATTCTCCGGCAGGTAATTAATCAGGGCCATGGATTTTTCCATGCGATTAAATAAGAGTGCCATCTGTTCATGGCTTACAAAGCTCGGTGAATCAGCAGGCAAAAAGCCCGGTATTAGTTTTTCAGATGGTGGTCTTTTTTTTCTTCCCGACATCGAGACTTCATAAGCGATTATAAGAACGGCCTGGGCAAGGTTTAAAGAGGGTTGGGCTTTTCCTGTGGGAATGGTCATCATGAATCCGCACTGCTCGACTTCTTCATTATAAAGTCCCCTGTCTTCACGTCCAAAGAGTATAGCCACTTTATTTGATTGCGCTATCTCAAATAAACGTGTGCTGCCCTGATCTACGGGGAGGTAACCGCCTCGCTTGCGTCCGGTCCTCTGGGTGGTGCCGACGATATAGCTCTTGTCACTGATTGCCTCTTTCAAGGTCTTATATGAAACCGCAGCTTCCAGTACATCAGATGCACCGTGCGCAAACCATCCTGCCTCTTTGCCTGTTACTTCCGGCGGATTTATAAGGAGGAGGTTCTTAAAATCCATATTTTTAATAGCCCGTGCGGCAGCCCCTATATTGCCTGCTTCCATAGGTTCGACCAGAATAAAATATACGTTGTCTTTCCATTTTTTCATAAGAACAAATGATAACACAAAAGGTCTTTACTGAGGCCTATGCCTGTTTAGTCTCCGGAACCTTTTTGAACAGACCGAGGAAGTCCTCAAGTATCACGTAAAGTGAGGGTACCAGCAGGAGGGTGATGCCCGTTGCAAAGAGTATTCCAAAACCCAGGCTTATGGCCATGGGAATCAGGAACTGAGCCTGAACACTTTTTTCCAGGATGATCGGCGTCAGTCCGAGAGATGTGGTAAGTGATGTCAAAATAATCGGACGGAATCTGCGTTTGGCCGCATCCATAACCGCATCATTGAGGCTCAGTCCGGCCTTTCTTCTCTGGTTTACAAAGTCGATCAGGAGCAGGGAGTCATTTACCACAACTCCGGTCAGGGCTACTATGCCGAAGATGCTCAGTATGCTGAGATTTTTAAACATTATCAGATGTCCCAGTATCGCGCCTACAATTCCAAAAGGTATGGAGGCCATGATAATAAAGGGCTGAAGATAACTTTTAAAAGGAACTGCCAGCAGGGCATATATAACAAACAGTGCCAGAAGAAATCCCCTGATCATGGTGCCCATGGAATCCTTCCTCTCTTTTTCCTCTCCTTCAAGGTTATAGTTCAGGCCGGGATAGTCCTGCACAAGCCTGCTCAGTGTAGTTTTGGTAATGTTGTTCAGAATCTCTCCCGCGTTTGCGACTTTATTATCTACGCTGCTGATGATATTTATAACTCTCTTTCTGTCTGTACGGTTTATCTCGCTGAATCCACGGCCTTCCTCTATGGAAGCCGCCTGCAGAATCGGTATCTCTCCGCCGTCTTTTGTACGTATGCGCATCTGCTCAAGATCGGCTATGTGTTTTCTCTGGTCTTCGGGAAATCTGACCATGACCTTGACTTCATTGCGGCCCCTCTGTATCCGCAGTGCCTCTGCTCCGAAAAATGCTGATCTGACCTGCCTGCCGAGATCCTCTTCGGTTATACCAATTGTTCTGGCCTCTGGCAGCAACTTCAGTTTAAGTTCTCTTTTACCACTTGTGAAATTATCGCTTATGTCTCCGACTCCTTCATAGCCCTTCAGTGCTTCCTTGACTTCACGTGTAGCTGCATCCAGGACAGCAAAGTCTTTATGTGCCAGTTGTATGTCTATATTTGCACCGAAGCGTACCAGTGTTGATTTGAACGTGACTGATTCTGCCCCGGGTGCCTGATTGGCTGCCTTTCTCCATTTGCTTACTATCTCTGCTGAGGGTATTCCTCTTTTTTCAGACTCGGTCAAAAGCAGTGCAACATCCGAGAGATGTGTGCCAGTTGCGGTACCGCCCCCGTGACTGTCCAGGTTAAGCGTATTGCCTACAGTGGCATACATATGTCTCAGCATGGAATCCTTTCCATCTCTGTCATTATCGTACTGGCTGATTACCTCATGTGCCTTGGCCGACACATATGCCTGGGCCTTTTCGGTCTGCCATACAGGGGTGCCGACAGGCATCTTGATCGATGCGGTTACAAGGTCTCCATCAACATCGGGCATAAATCCGAACTTGACCACCCCGCCTGCTACAAGTCCAAATGTGATTAGCAGTACCATTATAGAAGTTGCCAGTGTTGCGTAGCGGTTTCTGAGGCAGAAGGCGAGGAATCTCGAATAAGGTCCATTAACAAAGCTCATTAGCCAGTTTGCAAAACCGTCCCGTATACGTGTGACAGTTCCAGCTATCTTCATCTTAACGGGCTTTCCGCTGCCCAGACTCAGGTGCGCCGGAAGGATAAACAGGCATTCTATCAGTGAGACCAGAAGTATCGGGATAACTACATACGGGATAACCCTTATGAATTTACCCATCGTCCCGCTGACTGCAGTAAGAGGCATAAAGGCGGCAACCGTGGTAAGTACTGAAAATACTACAGGTCTTCCAACCTCAAGTACTCCGGCTATCGCGGCCTCACTGAAGGTCTTATCAATGCTCCGGTGAGAATATATGTTTTCACCTACAACGATTGCATCATCAACTACTATGCCTAGGGCCAGTATAAAGGCGAAAAGTGAGAGCATATTGATTGAGACATCAAAGTAAGGCATAAAAAGGAGGGCACCCATAAATGATATCGGGATGCCGAGCATTACCCACAGGGCAAGTCGTATTTTCATGAACAGTCCGAGTACCAGGAATATAAGGATCAGACCAATCAGGGCATTTTTTATTAGAAGATCTCTACGGCTTTTCAGGTATTCGGTAAAGTCATTCCAGACAGAAAGCTTTATGGAGTCAGGGAGATAGGCCTGCTTTTTTTCTACATAGGCCTTGACCAGGTCGGATATTTCTATAGGTTTTTGATCGCCCACCCGGTACACTGCCACCATTGCAGCAGGTTTTCCATCAAATCTGGAATACTCATCTGTCTCCCGGAAGGTGTCTTTAATGACCGCAATCTCGCTTAGCTTGACCTCAGTGCCGTCACCTTTCTGAAGCACAGTAATGTTTCCGTACTCAGTTCCTATATACTTTTTTTCTTTTGTCCTTATGAGAATTTCCCCGCCGCCTGATTTTACAAGGCCGCCGGGCATATCTACTGAGGCAAGTCTGATCCTGTTAGCTATCT
>JADHUV010000022.1 GCA_016784355.1 Nitrospira sp.
ATTCATCACTCGGGATTCGTCACTTGTCACTTTCTTTTTACGGATTAAAGCAAATTGACGAGTAGCGATTGACGAATTACAAATGACGAAGGGGAAAGAAAAAGGAAAAATGGTGCCGAAGGGGGGATTCGAACCTCCAGATCCTAAAGGACACTAGATCCTGAACCTGGCGCGTCTGCTTGTCGTGGCTTTTATTTTTTACTTCGTCATTCATCACTCGGGATTCGTCACTTGTCACTTTCTTTTTACGGATTAAAGCAAATTGACGAGTAGCGATTGACGAATTACAAATGACGAAGGGGAAAGAAAAAGGAAAAATGGTGCCGAAGGGGGGATTCGAACCCCCACACCCTAATGGACACTAGACCCTGAACCTAGCGCGTCTACCGTTCCGCCACTTCGGCTTAAATATTTAGCTTAAACAGTCTATAGTATAACCATTAATTTTGCAAAGGCCTCTGAGCGGGAATTATGAATGGGTTTTCTCCCGTAATACGAATCAGTTTCACAGGGTTTGAGCTAAACACTAAGGTTGACACCCCACCGTTTTCAATCTTGTTGCCGGTAAGTTGCCACTGGTTATACCAGTTAATGTTTACATGTACCTCTGTCCCTTTTATCTTGATGAGTTTTGTGGTGAGCTTAAGCTCTGCACTTTGAAAGATAAGGTTTGCCGCTATCGGCGCAAATTCGCTGCTATCAATCTGATTTAAAAGAATATCAGAGTCTTTGGCTTCATATGCGGTCTCAATGGTCTTGATACTGCTTATCACACTGGTAGCTAAAACAGAGTCATCTGATTGTTTGACGGCGTCTTTTCCGCAGCCTGCTAAAAACAGTGCGATTAAAATAGATAATGTGGCTAATAATTTTTTCATTTCAGTGCCGATAAAGGTTATTTTTGTGCAGCTCGTCAATTGTACTTGCTTGGAAGGTTTTTTTCAAGATTCCGCTCAAAAAAAAGCCCTGCCAGGGTTGCCTGGCAGGGCGAAAACAGTTTCTATACTTAGAATGTCACCTTTTTAGTTGCTGAATTGGTAACATCTTCCTTGCCCTCTTCATGGATAATCCTGAAGTTTGCTTCTATATTGGCTTCCGTTGTTCCTGCGGGAAGTTTGATAACCATAACTTCTGATTTTTCTTCAAGCGGGTGCAGTCCTGTGTTGAATCGTGACATCTTGGTGATATCCCATTCGTTCAGTCCTGCAAAGCCATCGGGCTGATCTTCAAAGTGGAGGTCATATACTGCGAATTCTTTTGTATCTGTGAATACTACCTTGCCATTCTGGTCTTTCACGGTCACATCCAGTGCCGTAGTAGGTATGTATACTCAACCATGGGGTATTTCATGCGGTGTGTTGTTTTTCAAATCAACCTTTGCAACTACCGCAGGAAATAATTCATTAGTAAGATGATTGACGAAGGTGGTCTTCCATGCATCAACCTTCAGATCAATACCTTTGTTTACGAAATCTTTTTCAGTGACACCGGGGAAACGGTGGCTTGGGACTTCATCAACTTTTTCCATGTGACACTGCTGGCAGGTCTTATCTCCGCCCTTTGCCTGATACTCTTTATATGCGGTCTTTGTGGACCAGCAGTCAGTACCTTCTGGAACCTGGTCGCAACCGGTGTGGCACTGTGTGCAGAATTCAGTTGTCGTGAACATTTCTGACTGAACTGTCTCGTATCCGATTTCATCTTTATGAGGCGTGTCCTTATTTCCTTTGGGACCATAAATAGTCATGGCCTGAGGATTTCCGTCTGCTGCTCCCTTTTCATTGTGGCAGACAAGACAGTTGATATTGATGCCGGAGAGTTTGTCTTTTGCGGCTTTTCTCATGCCTTCGTCTGCATCATCAACGGCCTGAATAACGAGTTCGGCAATCTTAGTGATTTCTTCATCCGGCAGAACCATTGTCTGGGGTGCGTGGCAACGCAGACAAGCGAGCTTTAAGAGCGGCCTTGTGGCTGCAGGGTGCTGGGACTTGTCCAGACCATTAATGATAAAGGTCCTCCAGGTGCGCAATACCCTTGAATCTGTCAGTGACTGTGCATGCCACGAGTTTTTCCAGTCTGTGTGGATGTCTTCGTGACAGTCTGCACATTTATCAATATTGTACAGTGCTGCCAGTTCATCGATGGTGGCTGGCGGGTTTGCAGATGCAAACTGCGGCAGCATGGCCATAACGATGAGACATACGGCGGTGATAAAAATCCTCATACTTCCTCCTTTAAAATTGGTGATTTATCTTTAATAAGACAGTACTCAGCCTCGTGTTCAGCTTATGCTTCTCTTGTCAGCGGAGTTCAGATATCAAAAGATGAAAAATATTATAATGCATTGGTGCTAAAGTTTGTCAAGAGCGCTACATGAAATCGCATCTTACCGGCAACGCCGGTCTTGTAATCTCGCATTATTTTAATGGAGACAAAAAAAGTTTATTAATCAGGTGCTTCAGTAGTGTAATCTATTTATAATATTGGACAGAGAATGATCGGCATAATTGACATTTATAGTGCAATTAGGATAAGTTATTCTTCATGGATGATCATAAATTAAAGGTGTTTTGTATTGTTGCGGAAACGAAAAGTTTCTCCCGCGCTTCAGAGATAATCAGGCTAACCCAGCCTGCCGTTAGTCTGCAGATTCAGGCCCTTGAGGAAACTTACGGGACTAAATTGTTTAATCGCTCCGGTTGTCTTATTGCCCTGACGAAGGAAGGGGAGATGCTCTATAAGTATGCCAAGGAAATCATCTCACTGTACGAGGCAGCGGAGAAGGATATAGGAGGTGTGACCGGTTTGGTAAAGGGGGTTATCTCCGTTGGCGCAAGCTCCACAATTGGAAACTACATTCTGCCTTCAGTGATCGCAGATTTTAAGAGAAAATACCCGAAGGTCGGTGTACATATTAGAGTTGCCAACACAAAGACTGTTATTGAGTATCTTAATGCGGGCAGTTGTGATATAGGTCTGGTCGAAGGGGAGATCAATAAGCAGAAATTAAAGATCGAAAAGCTTATACCTGATGAGATGGTATTTGTAATGTCCCCTCACCATCCGTTTGCAAAAAAGTCCAGCATATCGATACTTGAGCTTGCCAAGGAGCCTTTGATTGTACGAGAAGAGGGTTCCGGTACGCGCCAGATGATTGAAAAATACCTGTCCAAACATGGCATAACTCAGTCGCAGTTGAAGATCACTATGATCATGGGCAGTACTGAATCGATCAAGAATGCAGTAGAGGAAGGTCTCGGCACATCAATACTTTCAAGATGGGCAACCCGGAAGGAATGTATGTATGGAAGCTTGAAGGTTGCAAATTTCAAGGAAGAAAAATTCGTCCGTGACTTCTCTATGGTGGCCAAGAAGTCAAAAGAACCGCCGCATACCGTGGAACAGTTTATGGAGTTTCTCAGGCGTTACCCCTATGGTAAACTCCTGAACGCTTAAAGTATCACTCCCATTCATCCAGTGGTCACTAAAAGCGCTGAGATCGTGATTATCTGGTCATAAGTAGTTTTTACATTTGCCGTATATGTAAGTCCTGCCCTTCATATTTTTATAGCGTCCTGCTTGGATGATCCTTTTTTCTTTTACGAATAGCTTTGTTTTATTTACCGAAGAGGCCCTTTATTGCACCGCCGACTGTTTTTTCCATGGTTCGTCCGATAGTTTTTCCAATGTCTTTCAGAGGGCCTGCTACAGATGTCAGGATATTGGTGTTCACCTCGGCCAGGACCTGCTCCATCACCTTAGCCATGGTCGTGCCATCTTTATCTTTTCCAATATTTCTGAGGGTAATATCCGGCAGGTCTGTTGATATTGTCTCGCCGTTAAGAGCTGCAACACTGATATTGACCTTGCCGTTTTTCAGGGTAAAGAGTCCAATCTGAATTTTCTTATCTTTCCCTGCTTCAGCCTTAACCTGTTTGCCTTTTGAGGTGCCTCCGCTTGATCCTGCCAGAGACCGAACATTGGCAAGGATGGTTTTTATGTTGTCGCCTTTACCGCCCTTTTCATATGTAATGTCAGGAGCATTGATGTAGATCTCATTGATTATGATTTTATCGGAAAAGATGGACTTCACATCCAGTGCTATACGAATCTCATTAAGCCTGAAGGCATAGTCTGTCTTGAAGCCCTCCGGGTTGCCTATAAGCAGATTCTTAAGTTGTCCCTTGCCTGTAAAGAGAGATATATCAGCCTTTTGCAGG
Source organism: Nitrospira sp. (assembly GCA_016784355.1). GTDB lineage: Bacteria > Nitrospirota > Thermodesulfovibrionia > UBA6902 > UBA6902 > JACNKH01. The sequence goes on from JADHUV010000022.1 coordinate 4,221, forward strand.
CTTATTGTTGTTCCGGTTGCGATGGGGCCTATAGTCTCAATGCCTCTTTTTATTATGGTGTTAAGGGAGAAACCAACAGCAAGTATGATGATAATAAGCAGGAGTGGTATGGCGATCAGGATTTTTTTCATGAGAGAGCTCCTTTTTAAACATTATGTATAAAAAACTTATTTATGCACTGGTGATACATGAGTAATATCATACACTTATCATTGAAAGATGCAAGGGCTGAAGTATGAACTGCTTATCAGGGAATAAAGTCACTATGACAGCGCTGGCACTGCAAAGGAGGGAAGGATACCTTGCCGTGACAGACCCCGCAGTATTTTCCAGCGAAGATGTCATTCATTGAAAAAAACGTCACGGGGCCTTCCAGTGTTTCATATATGAGGGGGTGGCAGCTGTCGCAGCCATTCCAGATTGCATGTTTATCATGTGAGAAAATTACACGCGGCATATTGCGATTCTTAGGTCTCAGCTCAATTTCACCGTAGCGGGACATTTTCTGGATTTTTTCTGTTATCCCGTCCACTTTATGCTGCAGTTTGATTATCCCTGTTTTCTCGGCCTTCATCCAATCAATGCCATTGCCGAATTTTCCGCGGGGAAAGCCCTTGGTATATTTATAAAAACTATTTTTAAAGGCTACTTTTTTTTCGTATGAATGGCAAAACTCACAAGTGTCCGGTCCTCCCCTGAGAGAGTCAAAGGCATCTTCCCCGTTATGACATATACTGCAGGATGGTCCATCGACATCAAAATGTTCTGAAACATCTGAGCCGCCTGCTTTCATGGCATAGCCTATATCTACGTGGCATACCTTGCATGTATACTTTGCCCTGTGAAGCCAGTGGTTAAACACGACTGGAGCGATGTTATTAGCCTCTGAATAATTATTCATGACTACATTGGCATATTCATGGTTAGGTACTCTGGGCTTTCTGTATAAAGATGGTTCGGTCTGTGCGTAACTGTTGAGGGTAATCAGCGCAGTGAGTAGCAGAGCAAATGTCAGCCTGTTTAACATAGATGTACTTAGCGGCAACAATTATTATGGTTAAGGGGTTAGGACAAATAAAAGAGACCTGAGCAATTATTGTATCTCGCTTCTTTCTTAAAGGCAATAAATATAGATTCCATCTATAAAGCATCAGGCAGGGAACCGGTGACTCTTATGTTGAGCCTGAGGCCCTTAATGGAAGAGTATGTCTATGTCCAGTGCCTGTTCCAGGAGATGTTCTATTTCTATGATTTCATCGGGCTACATCCTTAATATTCCCCTTTTCTTCAATAGAAGCAGTATTGTCCCTGAAAGACAGAGGATCGCTCCGGTAGTAAGTGCGGTGCGTGTTCCTGTGAAATGCGCGAGGCTTCCGAGAGTGAAGTTTCCAAGCGGGGCCATCCCGAGAAACATGGTAGTGAAGGCGCTCATCACCCTGCCCCTCATCTCATCCGGCACTGAAAGTTGGATAATGCTGTTTACCGTGGCTATTTGATTGATAGCCCCGAATCCGATGAAAAAAAGCATTGTATATGAAAGCCATGTGAGTTTTGAGATCGAAAAAATTATAAGAGCTATTGAAAAGGTAATGCCAGCGCCGGCCATGATAAGGCCTTTGCGAGTGCTGCCGCCCCTGAATGACAGCAATACTGCTCCGGTAAAGGCGCCTGCCCCTGCAAATCCCATAAGAGTTCCCAGGCCTGTCGGGCCGGTTTGCAGTATGTCCTGAGCATACACCGGCAGAAATGATATATATGGAAAACCGAAGAAGCTCATTGTGCCGACGAGCAGTAGGAGCGGGTATACTTCCTTGTTGTGGTATATGTAGCTGATGCCCTGACGTAAAGATTGTTTGATTCCGATTTTTTCGGCAGAGCTGACTGCTTTGTGCGGGAGACGCATTGTTGCAAGCGCGAATATAAAGGCACTGAAACTAAGGGTGTTGATGAAAAAACATAATGCAGGCCCGAATTGCACTATAAGAAGACCTGCTATAGCCGGGCCTATCATGCGGGCGGCATGAAAGGCGGTGGAATTAAGTGCTATCGCATTGAGCAGATTATCCGGACCGACCATATCTATTAGAAAGGCCTGCCGTGCCGGGATCTCAAAGGCGTGTACTGTTCCAATGAGGAATCCCAGTATCAGTATGTGCCATACCGTCAGCTGTTCGTAATATGTGAGAAGTGTAAGAGTAAGGGTCAGGAGCAGAAGTATAAGGTGGGCGCTGATCAGGATTTTTCTCCTTGGATGTCTGTCTGCCAGCACGCCCCCTGCCAGCGTGAAAAGCAGGATAGGCGCTGAGGCGGCTGTCCCTGCTAATCCGAGATAAAACGGCGAGTCAGTCATCCTGTACACCAGCCACCCCTGGGCCATTTGATGCATCCATGTTCCCGTAAGTGATATTAATTGCCCGGCCCAGAAGAGACGAAAATTTGAGTGTTTTAAGGCCGGAAGAAAATTGATAATATTCATTGTGGGTAATGATAACACAACAGCATTCGGCATATCGGTGAATGCATAAATATTATGTTATAATCTTATCCGTGAACTCGCCAATTAAGATAATAATAATTATGCAGGTGCTGCTGATGCTTATATCGTGTCAGCAGCAGGACAGTAGTACAAAAGCGGGTGCCAGTGCTATTGATGGAAACCGGCAGTCCGAAGGTGCCGGTCTGAGGGTTCTGACTACTATAGCTCCCCTTTACAGCTATGTGAAAAACATAACGGGAGATTCTGCAAGCGTGCAGAACTTGCTTCCTTACGGGGTCGGTCCTCATGAGTACTCTCTCAGTCCTGAAGACATACAGAAAATTAATGATGCTCAGATAATTATTACTAACGGGATAAAGCTGGAAGCCTGGCTAGGCAAGGTGCTGGATCCTGAAAACAAAATGGATGGGGCCCACCCGGATTCAAAAGGGCGTGTCATAGTGAATTCCAGCAGGGGTATTGAAGTTATTAACGGGGATCCTCATGTATGGCTTTCGCCAAAAAATGCGATAGTGCAGGTTAGTAATATACTGGATGGCCTGGTCAGGGTGGATCCTGCTAATAGCGAAATATATATCAACAATGCGGCCAGGTATACAGAACGCCTTAAGACTCTTCACAATGAGATAGAGACTGAGATTGCAGCCTGGCCGAAGAAAGAGTTTGTGACATTTCATTCTGCCTTTTTATACTTTGCAAGGGACTATGGGCTAAAGCAGGTCGCGGTGATACAGCAGAGACCCGAGGAAAACCCTTCTCCTCAACGCATAGCAAATGTAATAAAAACTATCCGCTCACTCGGAATAAAGGCAATTTTTTCAGAACCTCAGATATCACCTAAAATCGTTAAGGCCATTGCAAATGACCTTAATATACAGGTGTATAATCTTGATACTCTGGAGTCCGGTGCTCTGTATCCCGAGTGGTATGAAGTACGTATGCGGGCTAATCTGGAGGTGCTTAAAATGGTGCTGAGCAGGCCCGTAATGAAGAGCCCCGGAATCCATATCAGCCCGGAGGCTGCACCCCTCGGCAAGTGATTGCTCTTAGCGTTGATAATCTATGTGTGAAGGCCGGCGACCTGCACCTGGTGGAAAACGTCTCCTTTGCAGTGGAACAGGGCAGTATTATCGCGATTATAGGCCCTAATGGCGCTGGAAAAACAACACTTATAAAAGCTATTTTGGGACTTATACCTTACGGGCCTGGCACTGTATCTTTTTTTGGCAGGGAACAGGACGGCAGGCCTGATGATATCAAGCTTGGCTATGTACCCCAGAAAATTGATTTTGATCGTACCTTCCCTCTTACAGTTTATGAACTTTTAAGTTTTTCTGTGCCGCCGTTTTATTCTCTTTCTTTAAATATGAAACGTAAAGAGCAGGAACATATTTATATGCTGCTTCAGAAAGTGGGAGCAGGAGATCTGCTGCGCAGGCAGGTGGGCAGCCTTTCGGGAGGTGAACTGCAGCGTGTGATGATAGCAAAGGCCCTGGTTAATAATCCTGCAATTCTTGTGCTTGATGAGCCGGCCTCCGGCGTCGATATAGAAGGACAGGAGCGTTTTCATGAGTTGGTTAGAAGGCTTAACAGGGACACCGGACTTACGGTGCTTCTCATTTCGCATGATCTGAATGTGGTTTATCGTTATGCTGATAATGTGCTTTGTATGAATCGCAGACTTATATGCACTGGAAAGCCTGAGGTCGCCTTGACCGATGAGGTGATAAAGAGCGTTTATGGTGAGATGATGGGGGGGTATATTCATAGCTGTCATGACCACGATTAGTGAGTTTCTTACATATCCTTTTATTCAGCGGGCACTTTTTGCGTCCTTAATGGTGGGCATACTCTGTCCCTTTGTAGGTAATTTTGTGCTGCTTCGCAGGATGTCTTTTTTTTCCGATGCGATTTCTCACTCAGCTTTTGCCGGATTGGCCGCAGGAGCCCTGCTTGGTGTTGATCTCTCGATTTCTTCTATGGTAGTTGCGATAATGATTGCCTTGATGATAGCCTTTATGTCCGAAAAATCCGGACTCTCCCATGATACAGTTATCGGGGTTGCTTTTTCCGGTGCCATTGCAACGGGAATGCTTATACTGGGAATGCTCAAGGGATATCGGGCAGAGGTCTTTAATTACCTGTTTGGCGATATACTGGCAGTTTCCAAAACGGATCTTGTGCTTTTGATGGCTGTCAGTGTGCTGACCATAGCACTGATTATCGTTTTTTTAAAACCGCTGCTTCAGCTGACCTTTAACCGTGACCTTGCAAGGGTGGATGGTATAAATGTCCGGCTCTTTGAGTATATGCTTTTTGTTATTATCGCCATAGTTGTAACCGTGAGCCTGAAGATCGTGGGCCTGATACTTGTTACTTCCATGTTAATAGTTCCGGCTGCTTCTGCCAGAAATATGGCTAAAAGTATGAAAGGACTCCTGGCCCTTTCGTGCCTGTTTGGTATGATCTCGGGTATTACCGGTATGCTTGGTTCCCTGTATCTTAATACCTCGTCCGGCCCCACCATTGTGCTTTGCAGTATAGGTATATTTTTTATTACTCTTTTTGCAGGGCCGAGGATGAATAATTAATGCGTTTATGGTAAATGAATATATAAGGAGAGTACGCACATGAAATACGTAATAATAGGCAATGGCGTAGCCGGTATGACAGCGGCTGAAACTATCAGAAAGGCTGATTCCGAAGGCTCGATAACAGTAATAACAGAGGAAGCCGTACCCTTTTACAGCCGCATCAGGCTGATAGATTACCTGGCCGGAGATGCCGGTCTTGCGGATATTACCATTAAAAGTGAAGACTGGCATAGGGATAACAGGATAGAGCTTATGTCCGGCAGCAGGGTGGTTGAGATAAAGAAAGATCCTTCACAGGTGATAACGGAACAGGGGAATGTTATTGATTATGATCGACTGCTTATTGCAGCGGGCGGTATTTCATTTATTCCACCCATACCGGGAGTTGATAAAAAAGGCGTGTTTGCGCTTAGAACTCTGCAGGATGCGGATGCCATACTGGAATATGCAGGGGGAATGGACTCAAAGAAGATCATACTTATAGGCGGTGGAGTGCTTGGGCTTGAGGCCGGCAACAGTCTCAGGAAAAGGGGTTATGAGGTCACTGTTGTAGAGTTTTTCCCGAGACTGCTTCCAAGGCAGATGGATCCTGATGGTGCCGGGGTATTGAAGGCACAGATGGAGCAACTTGGATTCAGTTTTTATCTCGATGCAAAATCAAAAGAGATAACCGGCGGTGAAGTTGTTGATGGGCTTTTACTTGAAGATGGGACTCTGATAGAGGGCGGTCTTGTAATTGTATCGGCTGGAGTCAGGCCTCGGGCCGAGCTTGCAGCTGCAATCGGTCTGACCGTCAGTAAAGGGGTAGTTGTCAATGACCGCATGGAAACAGAGGTGCCTGAAATTTTCGCGGCCGGAGACCTGATAGAGCATAAAGAAAGTTTTTATGGAATATGGCCTGCAGCTCAGAAGCAGGGTCAGGTAGCTGGGACTAATATGGCTGGTGGCGATGCCATATATGAGGGTACTACCATGTCCAATATGCTGAAGGTTGTTGGAATAGACCTGGCTGCCGCCGGTGATATTGATGCGGACTCAAAGCTCGAAGCAATCGTTCTGAGAAATCAGGATTCATTTGTTTACAGGAAGCTTGTCCTGAATGGCAATACCATTGTCGGCTGTATTATGTACGGCGATATATCCGGATATCGAAAAGTGCTTAAGGCCATTGAGGAAAAACGAGATATATCTGCTATACGTACCAGTCTTGAAGGATGGGATTTGGACGCTCTCTGATCTGCGATTACATTATGTCAACGGATTTAATATGTAAGGTTATCCGACTTTGTATTGCTGTCTAAACTATTGAAATTTCGATCCTTTTTTTATGGCCATTCATAATATCATTCCCGGTATGTGTAAATTGTCGAGAATCTTTACTTGAAAAGAGGGGATATTGATTGTTTTGTCGAGTCCCTTGACACTTTAATCTGGTATTGATTGCAGTATAAACCTAACCACTTATAAATATAGCTTAAAAAAATAATGGTATAGAAATTGCAATATTGCAGGGTATATTGCAAATAAAAACATATTTAACGGAGGGAAGAAGATGAAAAAATTCACGGGAATAGTAATGCTGGCCTTACTAGTACTGCTTGGAGGTGTAGTGCCTTCATCTGCTGCAGTTGTTAAATCTGATTTTGTATTTATCGTTGATGCTACCGGTTCAATGGGTGGAGAGATTGCTGCGGTGCAAAGTGGGTTGACTGGATTTGTAAGCGGCTTGAATCTTGCAGCTATTGATGCGCGTTTTGCTGTTATATTATATGGCGGAGCACCTGAGCTGGTGCAGGACTTTACTTCGAGCGGTGCTGCTACTACTGCTACTTTTGGGCAGATCAGCGTAAACGGTGCGGTAGGCGGTTTTCAGAATAACCATAACGTAAACCCGGAGGCAGGACTTGAGGCTATCAGAATCGCCCTTGGAACCGCGACAAATAACACATTGTTAAGGACTAATATTGGTGGCGGATCTGGAAATCTTGTTTACAGAAATGATGCAAGAAAAAATCTCATTCTCGTTACTGATGAGGACTCTGACAGGCCATTTTATGCTGCTAACCGCGAGGCTGATCAGACAAGTCTTGATCCACCTGCAAATATTGCCGGTACTGGGTGGCAGACAGAGGTTGATAATACCGCGGCCGATGTTCTCGCAAACAAGGCATTTGTGAACATGATTATAAATGCAGGCGATACACCTGCAAAATCACAATATGGCGATCCTGCTCAGGATGTTTCAGATGCTGACTTTCTGAATTTTGATGATGCGGCCACGCTGACAAACCTTGGCAATGCGGGCTTTGGCAGCAGTCTTGAGGCTCAGATTCTTTCTGGTGGGTTAATTGGCAGGACATTTAATATTGCTGATATTAATAGTCAGGATTTTATAGATAACTTTTTTGCAGCGAAGATCGAGGAGACAATTATCAATCCTCCGGTCGTTCCCGAGCCTGCTACATTTCTGCTGCTTGGTTTTGGCATAGCTGGCCTGAGGCTGGCATCAAGGCGTTATAAAAAATAATCGGGATCAAGTTTTAATAAAAGGCGGCAGCCGCATAGTGGTTGCTGCCTTTTTATTATCCAATCATTACGGAACATTCGGCATGATTTAATATATGTCGAGATACGCTGCCGAGCGCCCCCTTAAGACCTCTCTTGCCGCTTGTACCAACAATAATCAGATTCGCCTTGATCTCATGCGCCACATTAAGTATTTCCTCGGGGGCATCACCGTACCGGATCTCCCGGTTAATAGATGAAAATGATCCTGTAAGCTCATTGACGGCTGAGTCCAGTATCACATCTGCCTGTTTTGTTTCCCATTCTCTTGAACTGGCAACGATGTTTTTCATCCGGCCGTCTATCTCGAGGGAAAACCTTTCAGGTATATCAGCCATGGCAGAACTGACAACGTGTAAAACAGTGCATTCTGAACCCTCTGGAAACGATAACTTGTGAAGGTCTTTGCATGCAGCAACTGCACGCTCTGATCCATCAGTGGCGAAGAGTATCTTGAATCCGGAGTCGGGCGTATTATTTATGGTTTTAACTATAAGTGCAGGTATGCTGGAGTGTTCTGCCACCTGCTTGGTTATGCTGCCGACTATGTGAGTAACTATCCCCTTTACTCCGCGGGCTCCCATTACGATCATATCTGCCTTTGACGTTTTGGCAGTATCTATAATGGCCTTGTCCGGGTAGTTTTCTGCAAACACACGCGTGATAGCGGCCTGGCAAGGCTGCAGTGCATCTTCGGCAGCATCTAAAATTCTGGGGACTATTTCCTCTCTGATCTCCTTGAAATCCTCAAACAGCGCACCCCATTCGTGCATGATCGGAACCCAACTTATTGCATGTATAATAATTATCTCATCTTCCGGTGTCAGTCTTAATTTAGACAGAAATTTAGCGGCAGATTCAGAATGATCAGAGCCATCGGTTGCAAGTACGATCTTCATGCCTCACCTCTTTTTTAATGTTGATGATTTGTAATCAATTAGATTGTATCATATTTTTTTGCTGTGCAAAGGGGACGTGCAAGTAAATATGTGAGATAATAATGATTGTCGTATAAGGGTTACGGTTTATTTTTCCGTCTCTACTCGATTATAATCGCTAAGGAGGTTTTACATGAAATTGTTTCTTTTGCTTGCATTACTTATCGCTGTAGCCATTATAATCTTTGCCACACAGAACCAAACCGAGCTTACACTGAATTTTCTTCAATGGAATTTTACTAGATCGGTCGCTGAGATCCTGGCCGTACCTTTTATAGTTGGTGTATTTGCCGGTATGGCCTTATTCACACCTCTATGGTGGAAGAAATCAAAGTCAGTAAGACTGTTGAAGCGCCATATTCATGAGCTTGAGGCAGCTATGCCGCCTGCTGTACAGGAGGAGTCTGCAGAAACTGAACAGGATACAGAAGAGGCTGAATCGGAAAATGAAGGAGCTATTGAACCGGTTCGTTAGATTTATTTGAAGCGGTTATGAGCCTATGTCGTTTGATGGCTTGAAATGCTGAGTAATCGGATCCCATTGATAGGCACTTATCTCTTCGACTTTGCCACTTATCACGGATATTACAATTTGAAGAGCATTCGGATATTCCGGTTCTCCAAAAACGGTCTGGGCAGCATGGTCTTCCTCTGAAAAATAGGCCTCATGGTCAGGATGGGAGTGATAAAATGCCAGAACCTTTTCTCCACTGGAAAGGGCATTCTTTATTATTCTGTTAAATTCAGACCTCTCGATAAAATACGCGGTGCGGGCATCTCTTGGGAATCGTTCAGGATCTTCAGTGTGCATCTTATTTTGAAGGTTATTGCATCTGTGGACGTTCTGTTTTAGATCGCTGCCCGTAATGATGCCGCAGCACTCAAAAGGGTATTCTCCTTCAGCATGTTCATGGATACTTTTTTTTGTGTCCTGCATTAAGTACATTTATTTTTCAGGGCTGTAACTTAATAAAACGTTATTATATTGCATGGCTTAAGTACCTGTCGCCGCCATCAGGGAATATGGTTACAATGGTCCCGCTCTTAATTTGTTCAGCTATTCTTATAGATCCAACCAGGGCTGCCCCTGAAGAATGTCCTATGGCGAGTCCGGCTTTGGTAGTAATGGTCTTGACCATATCGTAAGATTCTTCTGTTCCAACAAATACTGTTTCATCCGGAAATCCCGTATCATATATGGCCGGAACTATGGAGCTTTCCATGTGCTTCAGTCCTTCTATGCCGTGCATTGCATCGTCCGGCTCAATCGCTATTATCCTGATATCAGGGTTGTGCTCTTTCAATGCCCGGCCTGTTCCCATTATAGTTCCGGTGGTCCCGAGGCAGGCAACAAAATGAGTCACCTCGCCGTTAGTCTGCTCTATGATCTCGGGACCGGTAGTGGTGTAATGTGCCTTCCAGTTTGAGGGGTTAGAGTACTGATCAGGCATGAAATATTTTTCCGGCTCTTCTGCGTAAATTTTCTTTGCAAGCTTGATCGCACCGTCTGATCCCTCAAAAGGGCTTGAGTATATGATTTCTGCACCAAATGCCTTTATTATCTTTTTTCTCTCAATGCTGGCGTTTTTGGGAAGTACGATCCTGGCCTTGTATCCCCTGACTGCAGCGATCATGGCATAAGCGATGCCGGTATTTCCCGAGGTTGAATCAATAATGATCCTGTCTTTTGTAAGTATGCCGGATTTTTCAGCGTCCTTTATCATCTGGTAGGCAGCCCTGTCCTTGACCGAACCTCCGGGATTGAAGCACTCTAGTTTTGCATAGATATTTATGCCGGACTTAAGGCCCGGTATCATATCATTAAGACGGATCAGGGGCGTATTGCCTATAGTGTCAAGGATGGAACTGCTCAGGTGGTTTATTGTATGCACAGTGTCTGACATATCAGATATTGGACTCATTTTCAGATTCAAAGAGTCTGGTGCTGAGATAGCGTTCGCCCGTGTCGCAAAACATGGTTACTACTTTTTTCCCTGCACCCAGCAGCTTAGCTATTTTTATCGCGGCAAACAGGTTTGCGCCTGATGATATGCCGCAGAGTATGCCCTCCTGTTTCATAATGAGCCGTGTTGTTTCTATGGCCTCATCATCCGTGACCTGGATGATATCATCAATAATTGAACGGTTAAGGGTGTCAGGTATAAAACCAGCTCCTATTCCCTGGATATCGTGTAATCCTGCATTGCCCCCTGAGAGTACAGAACTTTTAGCCGGCTCAACAGCGATCACCCTGACCTGCGCACCTAGTTCCTGTTTCAGTATTTCACCTACCCCGGTAAGTGTGCCGCCTGTTCCGACTCCGGCTACAAATGCGTCTACGTCCTTAAGCTGGTTTAATATCTCTTGAGCGGTTGTCTGTCTGTGGGCCTCAGGGTTTGCGGGATTGGCAAATTGCTGCAGCTGGTGATAATGCTTTTCCTCTGCCAGTGTCTTTGCCATTTCCATTGCTCCTGTCATGTCCCGTGTCCCATCGGTCAGTATGAGATTGGCACCTAAGGACTTCAGCATATTACGTCTTTCCATGCTCATGGTTTCAGGCATGGTAAGTGCAATTTTATAACCCTTGGCCGCTCCCACAAAGGCAAGCCCTATGCCGGTATTGCCGGAGGTAGGTTCTATAAGGGTATCGCCTTTCCTGATTTTTCCATCTTTCTCCGCTGCTTGCACCATGGCCAGGCATATCCTGTCTTTTACTGATTTGCAGGGGTTGAATGACTCGATCTTGGCATAGATGTCTGCTGAACCTTCGGGCACAAGTCTGTTTATGCGCACCATTGGCGTATTGCCGATCAGGTCTAATACTGAATCTACAGGCTTTGAATAAAAAAAAGGTTTTTTCATGGTATATTCGCTATTAAAATATTGCGGGTTTTATTTTACACTATTTCCAATGAATCGTGAAACGCGGCTATCTGAGCGACTCAGTGCCTATGCCCCTTTATGCCGCTGTTTTATAATAGCGCCGATACCATTTCTTCAAGTATCTGTCTGTTTTGTATATCTATATGGAGGAATTCCAAACCTGCAGTGAATCCGGATTCACTGTCGTCCGGATTTTGCTGAGAAGACCATACTACCCTGCATGCTGCCTCTGTTTGTTTACCGTCTTTTTGGAAAAGCCGTATCTGATATTCATTGCCGGCATTCAGTTTCTCAGGTGATTGGATCGAAACCCCGCCGACGCTTATTTCCTGCACCCTGAATTGTTCAGAATGGTTGAAGGAGGCCATGAGATTCCCCCTGGCTTTAAAACGTCTGAAGGCCCTGTGTTCTGTAGGGTAGACATGTTCGTCTTCTTCTGAGGAGCTTTTTTTCTTCCTCTTATTTCTGTACATAAGTGTATCGGCTTTTGCGAGAAGATCATCGATTGAACAGGGCATATCGGGACTATAGTGCGATATTCCGAGGCTGCATAATATCTGATAATTAAGCCCGGAGTGTTCATTGTACTCTCTTGTATTAGATAGCAGGTTCTTTTTCAGGACGTTATCAGAATCCGGTGCCGAGGGTTCGTTTAGCAGTACGACAAATTCATCTCCGCCGATTCGGGCGATTATATCAGATTCCCGGAATGTCTGTCGGAGGATTTTGGCCATCGCGATCAAGGCATTGTCACCCTCTTTGTGCCCATATATGTCATTTATTGATTTGAACCCATCAAGGTCAATATACATCAGTGCAAGGGTATTGCCCGTGCGGTCTGACAATTTACACTGCTGCTCTGCAAGGGTGAGGAATCCCCTGCGGTTAAACAGGCCGGTCAGTTCATCGCGTATTATCGATTCCTGAAGCCTTTCTTCCAGTATTTTCCTTTCGGTTACATCGTGTATGATCGAGATAAGCATTTGCTTGTTTTGCATATATACAGGCCCGCTGTATACCTCTACGTCCCGGATATCCCCATTTGCGAGACTGTGCCGGAATGAAAAATAATTCCGCTGCTCCATACAGGCATTCTCTATTTCAGCGAGAACCTGATCCTCCGGCAGGACATTGATATCGGTAATTTTCATAGCGCAAATTGTCTCACATGTATAGCCGTAAAAACTCAGGGCTGCTGCATTAGCATCAATTATATCAGCTGACTCCGGATCTATAATCAGCATGACGGCGTGATTATTTTCAAAGATATGCCTATAACGTTGTTCACTTTCCTGAAGTTGCTGCTCGGCGAGCTTCCGTTCTGTTATATCCTGTGCCGTGCCGGAAATAGAAACAGGTTCTCCTGTCTCGTCATACGTCACTGTCCCACGGGCCTCCATGATCCATTGCGTGTTATCAGGTCTCACCATTCTTATATCAAGGTTATAGTCTTTATGTTCAAAAAGTGAATCTCGTACCACCTTATGCAATATTTCCTGGTCGTCGGGGTGCACCATGGCTATAAAGGTTTCAAAGGTTGGGTTAAATACCCCTGGATTTACGCCAAAGAGGTTATATAGTTCATCCGACCAGGTGATGGTGTTGGTCGGTATATGCCACTCCCAACTGCCGAGGCGTGCCACCTTTTGTGATTCAGAAAGTTGTCTTTCCCTTTGCTTGAGGTCATGATCGATTCTTTTTCGTTCGATCAACTCATTTTTTAAGGATCTGTTGGATAAGTTAATATCTGCCGTTTGTCGTATCACTATCTCATCCAGCTGGTCTCTATGCAGGGTCAGTGCTTTTTCAGCAATGACCCTGCGATCAAGTTCTTCCTGCAGGGCAAGAGTTTGTTCTGTTACACGACGCCTTAAAAGACTGTTCCATAGAATAACTGCGGTTATAATGATAATTATAGTGCCGAGCAGGGCTATAAATATATTTTTCAGCCGGTCGCTTATCAGGAATTCCGAGCTCTGCAGATTAATCCACCTATCAGTAATTTCACGTTGTTCCTGTTTGGTTATCAAGGAAAGTCCTTTTTGTAATATTTCATGCAGCATGGGCAGGTCTTTTCTTGATGCCAGGCTAAGGTTATAATTAAATTCTGTTCTTCCTGTTATTTTAAGGTTTGAAATACCGGTCATAGTGATAATATGTGAAGCACTTGCAATGTCTAGTACCGCGGCATTGACCTCTCCGAAGGCAACTTTTTCAAGGACTGTCAAATCATTATCAACCGGAAGCAGCTGGATATCCGGATATTGGGAAACAAGGAAATCATGTATCGCGTATCCCTTGCTTACTGCTGCACTCATGTCTTTCATCCTGTTTAGTGTCAGGGTCTTATACTTATCCTGACGGGTGATAATAACGACAGGCGCCGTAATATATGGATCAGTAAAATTTAGATAGACGGAGCGTTCAGTGGTTTTTTTCAAAGAAGTTATAATATCTATTGAACCTTCCTGAGCCTTTTTCAGTATTTCGACAAGGCCGGCCGGCTCAGAATGACTGAATGAAATAGCCAGTTTTTTTTCAATAAGCTTAATATAATCGGCTGATATGCCTTTAAAGGCCCCGGAGTTATCAATAAATGAAAAGGGGGGATAATCCTTTTCTACGGCAAGGCGGAGGCTCTCGGGATTCTCTTTCAGCCATGTCCGCTCGGCCTCAGACAATACCCCGCCGGCCTTTGCCGCTGAACAGTCATACGATATCGAAAGAAAAAAAAATATCAGTATAGTATTTAAAACGACACTGTTTTTTATTATTGAGTACTTAATCAAGCTCTATGCCTTCTTAATTAATAAAGATTATATAAGGCTGTTGCTGACATTATATCAAATAAGATAACGACGTCAATTAGTATGACAGTCTCGCGGACTGTTACTTCTTTGAAAGATAAGATGCAGATATATTATTAGGTATGCTGAGCCAGTTTTCGGCCTTGCTAAAGCAGGTGTTATGCCTGCCGGTTCTTCATTATGATATATCCGGAAAGCAGAATCATTGCCCCACCAGCGAGGGCTGTCTGTCCGGGTATTTCATGCAGAAAAATAATAGCCAGAATGGTTGCGCCTACCGGCTCAAAATATCCTAGAATGGCCGCCTCATGGGCCCTTACACTTTTGAAGCCTTGTACATAGAGCAGCGGAGCAATTGTAGAGTGGACGATGCCGAGGGTTAAAAGCATAGGGATAGCGGCTGCAGGTACATCCAGGTTTACGGCAAAAGGGGTAAGCAGCAGAGCGACAATAAAGCTCTGTGTGCAAGTGATAATAATGGAGGAATATTTGCTGGCTATTTTCCTGATAGTAATGATCAGGAATGCGTATGCAACCCCTGACATCGCCCCCGCGATAATACCAAGCGTTTCTTTATTGCTGATATTGCCGGCATTTTCACTTACGGAAGATCCCAATATAAGCCATAGTCCGAGAGAGGACAGGATGATAGCCCCCCAGGTGGATTTGTGTATGTGTTCTTTAAGCAGGATCGGGGCCATAAGTGCCACGAATACAGGTGCGGTGTAATGAGTAAGTACTGCGTTAGCGATAGTGGTATTTCTAAAGGCAAAGTAAAAGAGCAGGGAGTTTGCAACAAAGGCCGCGGGTATCATAATGAGTATTAAAAGACTTTTCGGCTGCAAATCTACCTTGATCGGCTTTTTTATTTTATGTCTATAGTAAAGCAGGATAAGCTGAAGCGTTCCGGCCGTAATGGATGAATAAAAGACGATGCCGGTATTAGGCAGATCGATCATTCTTACAAAGATGCCCAGAGAACTCCAGATAAGAAGTGCACACAGTATTTTTAAGTATCCCATGGCGTGCTAGAGCTGGAAGGTTATTAAATAAATGTTTGAGAGTATCCTGATCGTATGGAGCATCACGAGTTGTCAGGATGGCCGTATTTATGATGTAATGCTTTTTCAACTATTTCCGGTACAAGTCCGGTTACGGAACCCCTAAAAGATGCCACTTCTTTGACAAGCGTGGAAGAGAGGAATGTGTACTCTTCGCTGGGCATCATAAAGACTGTTTCAATACTGCTGTCAAGTCGCCGGTTCATAAGAGCCATCTGCATCTCATACTCAAAGTCTGAGACGGCTCTTAAGCCCCTGATTATTGCGATACTCTTAGAATCTCTGGAATAATCCACAAGCAGGCTGTTAAAGTCCTCAGTTCGTGCCCCCTTAAGATGATTTATTGAATCCGTTATCATTGCCAGCCTTTCCTCAACTGTAAACAGCGGCGCTTTTTTTCGACTGGGGGCCACCGCTACTATGACTTCATCAAATATCTTAAGGGACCTCTGAACCAGGTCTATGTGGCCATTAGTAAATGGATCGAATGTTCCCGGATAAATAGCTGTTTTGGACACTGAAGACTCCTGAGTGATTTCAAATTAAGTTTTAATTATACTTGGAACGGTCTGAAAAAGGTATGTGGGAAAAACTGATTTTAGTCCTGTCTGTAAAAACTTAAAACGGAATCACCATAATGGTAGTCCTTTATTTTTTCGAGGGAATGTATAGATTCCGGAAGCTGTATCTTTGAAGAGTGTTCGGCTATTATGACACCGTCCCTGTTTAAGAGAGGGCTTTCAGCGAGGGCAGGCAGTATCAGATTTATCTCATCATTATGATAGGGCGGGTCAAGAAAGATGATATCAAAACTTGAGCCGTCAAGCTCGGCCCATTTTATAAAGGTAAGGGCCTGTTTCTGCATAACCTCTGCCCGGTCGATCAGTTTCGTTTTTTGAAGGAGCTCAAATATATCTTTAGCCGAGTGCCTGCTCTCTTCCACAAACATTGCGCTGGCAGCACCTTCTTTAAGGGCATTGATGCCTACGGCGCCTGTACCGGCATACAGATCCAGAAATATCGCGTCCTCGACTCTTGGCCGGAGGATATCAAATAATGCTTCTCTTACCCGTGCCTTAGTTGGACGAAGTTCTGTTCCTCTGCCTTTTGGTCTCTCTTTTTTTTTCATAATAGTGCCGTTTACGATCAGCAGGTTTATAAAGAATTATAACATGGCATCAAAAAGGGCGATTAATGATTGTTGATGAGCAGTCATTATAGTATTTTCTACTCATTGATTGCCACAGCAGCGGTGCACTTAAGAAAGGTCTTGACATGCGCGAGACTCTTTGATATATAGATCATATCAGGAGGTATAGATTTTTATCTAATGCTGTTGTTTGTACATAAATATAGTAAAAGGAGGTAAGGTTATGTCAGCTGAAAGGTTAAGTAAGAACGTAAATAGCAGTTTAGAGCCGATCCGTCATGAAGGATGGCTTTCGCCCGTGAGCCGCATGGAGGATATGTTTACGGATTTTTTCAGGAGGCCTTTAAGTCGTGGGATGTGGCCCTCGATGGAAAGGCTTCTGGAGGAGGTAGAGCCGGTTCCGACAGTTGATATCTTTGAGGAAAAGGATAGTATCGTGCTGAAGTCTGATATGCCGGGTATATCAAAAGAAGATATAGAGATAAGTCTGACGGATGATACTATAACGCTCTCCGGAGAGAAGAAGCACGAGGAAAAGATAGAGAAGAAAAATTATTATCGTATGGAGCGTTCCAGCGGATCATTCTGCCGGACATTCAATCTGCCGGCAGAGGTTCAAACTGACAAGGCAAAGGCATCCTTTAAAGAGGGCGTACTTGAGATCAGGATCCCGAAGTCTGAATCAGCAAAGAAGAAAGAACAGAAGTTGAAAATAGATTAGATATAATAGAGATTCCCCTGTTGTATCCTAAGGATACGCAGGGGTTTTTTTTGTTAAATGGTGTTCAGAGTAATGAGGAGTTTTCTATAGTGCTCAGATTATTGTATAAAAGTCTCTAGCTGATTACCTCGACTTTTACCCTTGCCGTGCCCTTATCATAAAAACCGAGCTTCTTAGCAGCCTTCATACTTAGATCAATAATTCTCTTGCCGGAGCTTGGATTATGCGAACTTGGAAATGGTCCCCGGTCATTGACCCTGACGACGATGGATCGGCCGTTGCTTAGATTGGTAACCTTGACATTCATAGGAAGCGGCAGGTGCTTATGTGCGGCAGTCAGGGCATAGGGGCTGAACTTTTCCCCGTTTGCTGTCATGTGTCCGTCTTTTTGGCGCAGGGTTTCGTGTCCGTACCAGGAGGCAATTCCAGTCTCTTTGTATGTTTGCGCCTTGGCTACTGACATTGGGTAGTACCGCTTGCCTTTAACTGTATATGGAGCATTTTTTACACGTCCGGTTCTTATGGCTTCTTTAACCGGCAGGCCGTCTATTGTTTCTATATCATTATTCATAAGCGGCCAGTCAAGCGGTGCCCTTACAACATTGAATGTAAATTCCCCAACGCTGTAAACAAGTCTGGTAGTTCCTGCTGTTAGTTCATATGCACCCTTTACTGTTTTAGCCACGCCCTTTACGGTCTGGATGGTGCCTTTGACTATTGTCTTGGTTGCACGGTATGGGGCGGTTATTGTTGAACAGGAGAGAAGGGTGATGAGTGCGATGATTGTCAGTGCGGGTTTTAATAATTGTTTTGCAATGGTTTTTTGAGACATAAGTACATTATATATTAGATTGTTGATAGGATTAAAGGGGTTGTTAATTTATAATTAAGAACCCCTTTAATCCTTTATTCTTTTCAATCCCGTCAGAAACCTTCAGTGAAGAGAAGGAGACCGCAGGGTTAAAAATTGATTTCTGTTTGAGGCCAGGACGGCCGAGTTACAATGCAGTGCGAATGTTAATTAGCACATATAATCAATTACCTTACATTGCTATTTCTCAGCGCATTTGCTTAGGAATGCAATCAATTTACCGGAGGTTGACTGATCGGAGCGCCCGGAAGGTTTTGTAGGGCGCCCTTCTTTTGGTTCCGTTTTCTTGGGCGAGCAAGCGAATGATGCTCACTGCATAGTGAGCTCTATAATATCTGTCCGATATTCAATAACTCTAAGTTATTAAAATGAACACGTCGTGTGGGGCCGTCACCCCACAGCCTTTATAACCTATTCTAAACTTGAATTTTACAACAAAATGGAATTATCTATTTATATGCGGGGAGTCGCCCCCGCACGGCGAATTTTTAAACACATCCTGAAGGATGGTTTGAATGAAAGGAGTATTTACTTAATTGGATAGCTTACTGACAAGACAGTAAGCAGCATTCGCTTGCTTGCCCAAGAAATAATCAAAGAAGGGCACCCCGCAGTAGACTTCCGAGACGGATTTTCATTCAGAAAAAAGGGAAATGATTAAACTCGGCCGTCCTGACCTCAGACAGTAATCATTTCTCTTTCCTTTTTCCTGAATGAAAATCCTGAAGTCTACAGGGGGGGGGCAGTTCATACCAGTTAAAAGGGGTTCTTAATTATAAATTATCTACCCCCCTTAACCCACTTAACAACCGCCGCCTTTTTTGGTGGTGCCTCTGTCTTACCATCCGGATAGCCAACCAGAATAGGTCCATATATTTTTTCATCATCCTGCAATTCAAGGACACTCTTTATATCATCGCTATCGGTAATCAGAGATCCGAAAGCGACCCAGCAGGATCCTAGTCCAAGTGAATGTGCTGCGAGCATCATATTCTGGCAGGCAAGCGGGCAGGACATATCTGCATAGGGTCCGCTGCCGATTACAAATATAATTGCCGGAGCGGAATAATAAATGGGATCCTGCAGTTCATCGTATCGCTTCATGATCATTTGGTAACGCTCAGGATTGGACGACTTGAGAGGTTCCAGAAGTGTCTTTGCATTTGGCAGGGCGGCTGCCAGCATTTTGTTGCGCAATTCACTGGATTCAACTACCACAAACCTCCATGGCTGACTGTTCATACCTGAAGGGGCTTCATTGCCTGCCTCGATCACTGCAGTAAGCAGGTCTTTAGGTATCTCTTTGTCCTTGTATGCCCGTACAGATCGTCTTTCTTTTATTGAGCGGATTATTTGATTCATGAAATTCTCCTGATTCTCAGATTATGCTATACAGGTTTCCGGGCGGATCTAATATCCGGTGGCAGTCCCGCCCCCTTTTTTCTTTTCCTTCAGCATATACACAAAGGCCAGTATCTCGGCCACGGCCTTGTAAAGATCTGCCGGGATCTCCTGGTACAGATCCAGCATGGAAAGAAATTCAACCAGTTCAGAGTCTTCCTTAACCGGTATGTCATGAGCTTTTGCAATGGCGAGGATTTTCTCAGCTACCTTGCCGCGTCCTTTTGCAATAAGTTTTGGAGCGGTATCTTTCCCTTCTGTATACCTTAGTGCTGCTGCTTTATCCTGTGGCTTTTTCATATTATATTTTTACATTAATCCCGGTTGTCTGAGCCTTGCCGGGATAAATGTCTTTCTTTTGTGCAATATTTATAGCGCTGAGATTCAGTCCCTGCGCAGAAAAACGCTCGGTTAGAAGCTTTTTGTTGGCATTCAGGAGTGTTACCACATCCTCTCTTTCAGAAAGGAAGGTTACATAGTATGCCTTTTTATAAATACTCACTGATACAGACATTTTCCCGAGAGTTTCCATATCCAGGTTTATATCACAGGCGTAGGCATTGCCCCCCTGTTTTTTATATTTTCTGAACATGAATTCCCCATCTTTAATATCATCCCAGAGTACGGGCATAAAGGTAGAGAACATATCGTTCATCTTGGATGAAAGCTGGAAAAATTCTATGTTTTTGATAAATTTATCTACCAGCTTTGAGACTTCCTGCGGGTTCAGTTCTGCCAGTTTTAGTGCTTTTGTTGTTTCCGGGATGTTCATGAGTCTTTTAAGTTTTAAGAGAAATCCCTTCAGATCCCCCTCGCTCTGCAGGGCAATTAAGTTGTGCAGACTGGATCCTGGATCGCTCAATACCGCAATCTTAAGGCGAGTCTCAAAGGCTACTCCCGACTTTTCAACGAAGGCTTTGAGGAGTTTCCCATCAAGATGCTTTGTGTCTGTAAGAAGTTTTTCAATGTCCTTGAACTCCGGGATTAAGGACTTTATGGAGGGCGGCAGGGATTTAAGGAACTCTGTGAGCTGCTTTAATTCACTGCTCTGAAGACGGGACTCGGAAAGCTGTGCAAGCATATTGAGAAACTTGGCGGGCACATTTTGCTGAAGCTGCCCCGTTTGTGCGATCTGTCCAGGCTTGCCCGGCAATTCGCCCAGGAACTTCATCTGGATATTTTCCTTGCTGCCCGTCACTTCAAGAAAAACATTCTGGCCTTTTATTAGAGGAACATTAGATGATGCTTTTAAAAGTGTTCCCTGAAGCCCCCCCTGCGTGCCGCCTGCGATTCGCAGTACTGCATTGTTCTGCAGGTCAATGCTTACGACCTGCGCCTTGATTATAGTCCCTGCCTTAAAGCTGACGTCTTTATTAGACTGACTTACAACTGTCAGCTGCCTGCCGGTAATATTCAGGGGTATGTTATTGCCCATTACCTGGAGTCGGCTTGGGCTTGTGACATATGAAACACTCATCTTTAGGCGGGTGTTTGTCTAACCGCGGATAAGCCTCATCATCCCCGTGACATCCAAGGCAGGCCAGTTCCTCCTGTGCTTCTAGGTGCTGTTCATCAGGGGGGTAATATATCACTTTATCCCCTGAGATAAGATAAAGGGTTAACGGGACGGTCAGAATTAGAAGAAAATATGCAATGCCTTTCATAGTTGTATTAATACCTCCTTTTGGAATCTACCAGAAACGGTGGTATTTATCAAATTAAGTGGATAAAGACAGGCACAGAGGCACAGAGGCACAAAGGCACAAAGGCACAAAGGCACAAAGGCACAAAGGCACAAAGGCACAGAGGCACAGAGGGGCATTGATCGGCTGTTCTTAGTGCCTTTGTGCCTCTGCCCCTTTGTCCCTATTCTTTAAGTGCCTTTGTGCCTCTGCCCCTTTGTCCCTATTCTTTAAGTACCTTTGTCTTTTAAAAAAACTGGAAAATCCCCCTCCCCATATGATATCTTTATAGACTATGAAAATTAAAAAAGCGGTTATGGCATATTCAGGCGGACTGGACACTTCTATTGCGATTAAGTGGATGAAGGAAACTTATAATTGTGAGGTCATTGCGTACTGTGCTGATCTTGGTCAGGATGAGGATCTTTCCGGGATAAAGCAAAAGGCACTTGATACCGGCGCTTCAAAGGCATACGTGCTGGATATGAAAGAGGAGTTTGTACGGGACTACGTGTTTCCAATGCTTCGGGCAAATGCAGTTTACGAGGGGACATATCTGCTCGGGACATCTATTGCACGGCCGCTGATCGCAAAAAAGCAGATAGAGATAGCCATAAAGGAACAGGCTGATGCCGTGGCCCATGGCGCAACGGGTAAGGGAAATGATCAGGTCAGGTTTGAGTTGACCTGTTATGCGCTGAAGCCGGACGTCAAGATTATTGCTCCCTGGAGAGAGTGGGAATTTAATTCACGTGAGTCACTTATTAATTATGCAAAAAAGCATAAGATTCCTGTTCCGGTTACAAAGAAAAAACCTTACAGCATGGATATGAATCTTTTTCATATCAGTTATGAGGGCGGTATTCTGGAAGATCCATGGGCGGAGCCTCCGGAGAGCATGTTTACTATGTCTGTCTCACCGGAAAAGGCGCCTGCAAAACCGACATATATAGAAATTGGATATAAAGATGGAAATCCTGTTTCAGTAGATGGTAAGAAGCTTTCTCCTGCAAAGCTGCTAAAGCATTTAAATGAAGTGGCAGGAAAAAATGGTATAGGAAGGCTGGATCTTGTTGAAAACCGTTATGTAGGGATGAAAGCAAGAGGCGTATATGAGACACCCGGGGGGACAGTTCTTCATATAGCTCACAGGGCGCTGGAATCCATTACCCTTGACAGAGAGGTTATGCATATGAGGGACTCTCTGATACCTAAATATGCCGAGATGGTTTATTATGGGTACTGGCACACTCCGGAGCGTGAGGCCCTTCAGGGTCTTATGGATGCCTCGCAGGAGGACGTTACCGGGACGGTCAGGCTTAAGCTTTATAAAGGTAACTGCATAGTCGCAGGCAGAAAGGCCCCGAGGTCGCTATACAGTGCTGAACTGGCGACTTTTGAGGCGGAATCTGTTTATGACCAGAGGGATGCAGAGGGGTTTATAAAGCTCAATGCACTAAGGCTCAAGATGCGGGCGAGGCTTAGGAAATAAGAAGTAAGAAGTTTTTTGGGCTCTATTTTAGTTAAAAATTAAATAATTACAATGCACTTGTTTTGTGCGGGTATACTCATGTCTGATTTACGGTATATGCTTGCCCTGAATTTTCTGCCTGAGCTTGGTCCTGTTTTGATATCAAGGCTGTTGGCGGCGTTTGGTACTCCTGAGGGGGTATTTAATGCCTCATATACGGAACTGACTCGTGTAGATGGCATTGGCAAAACCAGGGCACTGGCTGTAGCGGGATTTAATAACTGGGATAGGATTCAGAGAGAAATGGATATTGCGTCTGCCAATAATATTCAGATACTCCATATAAATGCCCCGGAGTACCCGGAATCCTTGCGAAGAATACATGCCGCACCACTTATCCTTTATATAAGGGGTAGACTTCAGGCAGACGATAAGTATGCTGTTGCAATGGTGGGATCGCGGCGTGCAAGTGCGTACGGCATGAACCTTGCTGAAAAGATGGCAGTGAAGCTTGCCTCTTCCGGTCTGACCGTGGTCAGCGGTATGGCCAGGGGGATTGATACGGCATGTCATCGGGGGGCACTTAAAGGCGGCCGAACCATCGCGGTGCTTGGTTCCGGACTGGATGTGCCTTACCCCGCTTCTAATGTTGGATTAATGAAAAATATTATGAAATCAGGCGCTGTTATCAGTGAGTTTCCGTTTGGTACCAGTCCGCTCAGGGAAAACTTTCCAAGGCGTAACAGGATTATAAGTGCCCTTTCACTTGGTGTCATAGTTGTGGAGGCGGCTCTTGACAGCGGTTCTCTTATTACAGTACGCTATGCCCTTGAGCAGAATAAAGATGTCTTTGCGGTCCCCGGCAATGTGAACTCGGTAAATGCGAAAGGCACAAATGACCTTATAAAAAAGGGAGCCAGGCTTGTTGAGAGTGCTGATGAGGTTATCGATGAGTTGGGTTCACAGCTCAGAGGCTTAATGAAATGTGATGTTCAGGCACTTAAGCGCAAGCTTCCTGAATTGAGTGCTGAGGAAACAGCAATCTTCAGTTTTATTAATGAGGAACCGAAGCATATTGATACATTGGTCAGGGCTTCGGAGATAAATATAAGTAAAGCGCTGTCGCTGCTTATGTCCCTGGAGCTTAAAGGCGCGATCAGGCAGACGGACGGTAAATGCTTTATGCTTAATTAACAGGTAAAGGTTTTATGGAAATTATAGATAATAAATATGTAAAGCTTCTAATGTGCGGCATTGAAGAGAATATGGCAGATATTTCAGGGAGTAATATTATATGAAGGCCCTTTTAATAGTTGAGTCACCTACTAAGGTCAAAACTTTAAGCAAATTTCTTGGCAAGGAGTTTGATATCAGGGCCTCTGTCGGGCATGTCAGAGATCTTCCCAAAAAAGATCTTGGTGTTGATATAGAGAATAATCTTGCGCTTACTTATGTAGTTATTGAGGGCAAGGAAAAGATAGTTAAGGAGCTGAAAAAGGCTGCTAAGAAGGCCGATACAATTTATCTTGCTCCTGACCCTGACCGTGAAGGTGAGGCCATTGCCTGGCATATCGCTGAAGAGCTTGGCGGCAATGCCGATAATATCTTCAGGGTTGAGTTTAATGAAATTACAGAACGTGCCGTTAAAGAGGCCATAGAAAACCCCCGGAAAATCAATAAGAACCTTGTAGATGCCCAGCAGGCAAGACGTGTGCTTGACCGACTGGTTGGGTATAAGCTCTCTCCCGTACTATGGAAAAAGGTAAGAAGGGGGCTTAGTGCCGGCAGGGTTCAGTCTGTTGCACTGCGGATAGTGGTGGACAGGGAGCGGGAGATAGATGCCTTTACAGCCGTAGAATATTGGAGTGTAACCGCCAATCTTGAGGGTAATGAGCCGCCGCCGTTTGATTCCAAGCTTTTTTTTATTAATGGCGAAAAGGCTGAGATAGGGAATGAGGCGCAGACCAATGCCATTCTCAGCGATCTTGAAAATGAAAAATTCATTATAAAAAAGATTGATAAGAAAAAACGCAAGCGTATGCCTTCCCCTCCGTTTATCACAAGTACTCTTCAACAGGAGGCTTCAAGTAAACTGAGATTTACGGCCAAAAAGACAATGGTTGTTGCACAGCAGTTATATGAGGGGCTTGAGCTTGGCGCTGAAGGCTCTGTCGGTCTTATTACCTATATGAGAACCGATTCGGTTCGTGTTGCAGCAGAGGCGCAGCAGGAGGCACAGGCCGTTATAAAGAGTGAATTTGGCCCGGATTATCTGCCTGCAACTCCGCCCGTGTACAAAACTAAAAAGTCTGCCCAGGACGCACATGAGGCTATTCGCCCTGCATCTGCTTTGAAAACTCCGGACAGTCTTAAGGGATATCTGAACCGGGATCAGCGTAATTTATATAAGCTTATATGGAATCGATTTGTTGCAAGTCAGATGAATCCTGCGCAGCTCGAGCAGACATCTGTTGATATTGCAGCTGCTAAATATATATTCAGGACGACAGGTTCTGTTGTTAAATTCCCGGGATTTATGAAGGTTTACACCGAGAGCAGCGATAATGAACTGGAAGAGGGAATTTTGCCTGCAATGAATGAGGGTGATGAGCTTAAGGTCAATGCAATAACACCCAAACAGCATTTTACTCAGCCGCCCCCGCGATTTTCCGAGGCAACGCTGGTAAAGGAGTTAGAGGCCAAGGGCATAGGCCGACCGAGTACATATGCATCCATACTTTCTACAATTATAGACAGAAAATATACAGAGAAAAACGAGGGCAGATTTAAACCGACTGATCTGGGCATGGTAGTCAGCGATTTTCTGACGACATGGTTTGCCAACCTGATGGATTACCAGTTTACCGAACGGATGGAAGGTGACCTTGATATGATCGAGGACGGCGGTTTTAAGTGGGTCGACAAGGTCATGGAGTTTTATGGTCCATTGAGCAAAGAAATCGAAAAGACGCTGGAAGAGGCAGAAAGGGTGAAACCTTCGGAAAAGCCCACCGATGAAATTTGCGAAAACTGTGGTAAACCCATGGTCATTAAATGGGGAAGGCATGGCAATTTCATTGCATGTACCGGCTGGCCTGAGTGTAAGACAACCAAACCTCTTGAGACTGATGAGGGGCAGGCAGAGGTTGTGATCAGTGATGAAAAATGCGAGAAATGCGGTTCTGAGATGGTCCTGAAGGCCGGGAAGTTCGGCCGGTTTCTTGCCTGCAGTAAATACCCTGAGTGTAAGACCACCAAGGCGATAAGCATCGGAATAAAATGTCCTGATGACGGTGGCGACCTGTTAGAGCGAAGGACGCGTAAGGGTAAAGTTTTTTACAGTTGCGGGAATTATCCGAAATGCAAATTTGCTACTTGGTATAAACCGGTAAAACAGGCCTGTCCTGACTGTAAGGCCGAGTTTCTTGTGGAAAAAAAGAATAAGAAAGAGGAAGTTCTTCTTTGTTTGAATAAAGATTGCGGTTATAAAGATGAGATTCAGTCTGAAGCAGAAACAGAGGAAGAACTCGAGGCCTGATCTTTTTCAGTTAAGAAGCCTGTAATCTTTATTATATTTTCAAGATTTTTTCCGAAATCCACGATGGTGGTTTTTATTGTCGGTCTGCTTGTTACAATAACGGTGGTACGGTTCGGGCCTGCAGAGCTTAGCTTAAAGCATATTGTGTCTCCCCAGGTTTTCCAGTTTATGCCTGTCTTTATGATAATCTCCCCATTGAGTCTGTCCATTTATTGATTGAAGACTTTCCTAAAACAGCAGCGGCCTGAAGGGACAATTCAAACAGTGCATCATATGTAATAGACGTTGTCATCATGCGCCTGTGATAAACACCCAGTGATGGTGAGGAGTCCGGAATTGAAGATTTCATAACATAGTGTTTATGCATAATGCCAAAAATAAACGTGCAGACTAACCCTGATATAAGTCCTGTTATGGTTCCAGCAATTGCTCCGGTGGGATAGCGATTAAAAAAGGATATAGCGGCGACGGAGAGAGTCCCGGCTGTTATTGAAGAGATGAGGAATATCTTAAGATTCCTGTTCATAGTTACAATGTGTATTGTCTAACGCCAGTAGAGTTAAGTCTCATCGATCGAAAGATCTTGTATTGCTTTGTTAATGTCATCAGGTATTGGTGCGATAAACTCGGTAATCTCCTTAGTCTCAGGATGCCTCAGTTTAAGTGAATTAGCATGGAGCATCTGGCGGCGGAAAACAATTGTCCTGCTGCCCAGGCGTATGGAGGTTTTTTGACCATAGGTGCTGTCTCCCAGTATAGGAAAGCCTATGGATGCAAAATGAACACGTATCTGGTGGGTCCTGCCCGTAATTATTTTGACCCTTACAAGTGTAGCCGTACTGAAACGCTGCAGTACCTCGTACTCGCTGATAGCCTCTTTACCGAAACCTGTTTTAACAGACATTTTTTTCCTGTCTGAAAGAGATCTGCCTACATTTTTATTGATAACATCCCGATCTTTTTTGAGACGTCCATGCACAAGTGCAATATAATGTTTTTCCGTCTGTCGCGTTTTAAATTGATCTATGATGTAATGATAGGCCTCATCAGTACGAGCGATTACTATAACGCCGGATGTATCCTTATCCAGTCTGTGGATGACACCGGGTCGTAGCGGCGCCCCGATCGACGACAGTGAATCGCAAGCATTCACCACGGCATTCATCAATGTACCGCTGTAGTTTCCGGGGGCAGGGTATATAACCATGCCGGCCGGTTTATTGACGACCAGTATCTGATTATCCTGCCAGATTACATCAATAGGTATATCCTCAGGATCAAGCGTTTCTACCGGCTTATAACGAACGGAAAATTGAACAATATCATCTTGTTTTACCTTATGGCTGGATTTTTCAACTTTATCGTTAACGGTAAGTTCTTTGTCTTTGATAAGAGTTTGTATTCCGGAACGAGGTAGTCCGCTGATGCCGGATACATATGTGTCGAGTCGTTTGCCGGCATCTTCAGAACTTACTGTATAAACGTAGTTTTTCATATAATTACCTGTATTAACCTTTATTCGCACTTGACACACAATGTGCTTCTGTACTTTAATAGGAGTAGAATTCTGCTTTATAGTTACTGCAAGAATTTTACCATCTAACAAATTCAACACATCGAAGGAGGAAGTATAACTGATGCAAACGAAAAATAACGGAGGAAAAATGTTCAAACGCAGCAAATTAATGATGAGTGTAGTGGCCGTGATGTTTCTTGTATCTCTTTTTGCGGGTCTTCAGAGTGCTCAGGCAGGATCACTTGTAGATGCAAAATCTCTTAAATCTAATATCGGCAGCACCAAGCCAGTATATGTACAGAATCAGGGCGAGGATCCTAAGACCTTCGCAGGAAAGCACATTGCCGGTTCAACATTTCTTGACCTTGGCGGCCTGATGGGTTCCATGGGTATGGGAACTGCACCAAACAAAGAAGTATTTGAGGCAACTATGGGCAGCCTTGGTATCAAAAATGATGATAACATTGTCCTTTATGGTGCAGGCATGAATCCTTTTGTTTATGGCGCATACTGGACACTGAAGTATTTCGGTCATGATAAGGTAAGTATTCTTGACGGCGGACTTGGACAGTGGGAGGCAGCAGGCGGAGCAACAACCGGTGATGCTTCTGCAATCACTGCCAGCACATACAAGGCAGCGGCTTCAAATGATTCACTCAGGGCAGATGCCGATCACATCCTTTCTAAGCTTAATGATAAAGGTACAGTGCTGGTTGATGCACGTATGCCCGATGAGTTCAATGGAACAAATGACATGGGCATGGGTCTTCCCAGGAACGGTCACATCCCCGGAGCAGTTCACCTGAACTTCTTTCCTTCTAATATGAATGGCGATCTTACAATCCGTTCTGCTGCAGACCTTAAGGCAACATATGAGGCAGCAGGCGTTACAGCGGACAAAGAAGTAATCGCATACTGCATGGGCGGTATTCGTGCAGCAAATACTTTCTTTGTACTGAACAGTGTACTTGGATATCCGAATGTTAAGGTCTATGTCGGCTCTATTGGTGAGTGGGCGAATCTCGACGCAGCCAAGTATCCTCTTGCTAAGTAATTTTTGAATGATATGACAGGTCCGGAAAATGTGTTCCGGGCCTGTTTTTTTTGGTAAAATATTACTGCCCCGGAGAACATAATGAAACTTGGAATACTGGTAAATACGGACAGGCATCTTGATGAGATTGAGGGTATATCAATGGCTGCCCTGAAAAAAGGACATGAAGTAGCAGTTTTTTTCATGGATGAAGGCGTCAGGCTTCTTGCAGATAAAAAAATAAGCGGACTTGCAGAGGTAGACAATATTAATATGAGCTATTGTGATTACTCAACCATGAGAATCGGATTGTGTAAAGAGGGGATATCTGATAATATTTCCTGCGGAAGCCAGTTTGATAATTCCTCTATGAATCATGATTCTGACAGGGTGGTGGTGCTGTGAAGATATTGCATATTATCAATGATAAGCAGGATGATCTTTCCAGAAAGGTTATTGAATTTCAGTCAGATGACAGTGAACTCAGGGTGATAGAACTTGCTTCTAAGGCTGTTTCCTATGATGAGCTTGTGGATGAGATATTTGCTTCAGACAAAGTAATTTCCTGGTAAGCGGGGGAGACCGTAAATAATCATAAAAAACCCCCGGCAGGCTGAATTCCTGCCGGGGTATATTTTTGCAGCGTAAGGGTTATTATTTTTTCTTTTTACCCTTTACGAGCATGGTGACAGTATCTTCCCCTGTCAGTTCAGTGCCGTCAAGAAGGTAACCGCTGAGTGAGAGGGTTATAACATCTCCATCGTTAACGCTGCCGATTGCCGAGACAATTTCCTGTGTATCAAACTTAAGGGTTATGTCCAGGTAACTGTCCGGGCTTTCGAGTGAACAGTCTATGCCGTTTACATCTTCAATAGATGTGCGCAGTGCTTCCACTCCCTCAAGCCTGATCGACGAAGGATCAATCAGCGATACATCCAGATTCTCGCTTCCGAGAATTGCTACGGGAAGTACACCGTTTGATTTGATGTTAAGCGGGTTTTTACAGGATCCAGGTTTAATGTCTATGAGGGCCGCAACAGAGGTTTTTTCATAAACCACTGTGCGGGAATCCGCTGACTCATTGTCAGATGTGTCAACTGCTATGGTCTCAATAGCGTTCTCTCCTTCTTTAAGCTCAAGGGTTACACTGAACTCTACTTCGTTGGGATCATCGGGGTTATTCGTTGATGCTAGTTCTGTCTTGGCACCATTAACTGTTACATATGCAACCCCAATATCATCGGTGGCTGTACCACTTACCGTAACAGTACTTTCTTCGAAGACTGAACCCGGCTGCGGAGTATCAATGTTAAGGGAAGGACCGCCGAGATCAACTATTTTTTCAACGCCCGCAACGATTTCGATGGTTGCTTTACCGAATGTTGTGAGTGTTCCGTCAACATATGCCCAGGCTTCTACTTCGTATGTGCCGGGGAATCCTACAAAAGTAGCTTTGTCGCCATAATAGTCACCTCCAGCATATGCGTAGATGTAAGATGCCAGTCTTCCGTTTGCATCATAGTTCATAGACCGTGCATTCAGGTAAGGATTAACAAATGAGCCGCCGTCTGACCTGGAGTACTTAATCGTGGCTGAACCTGTTTTGAAGGTTAAATCATGTCCAGTCTTAACTTCATTACTGTTGATGAACATGGTGTTGTTGTAATTGGCATAGTCATACATGTAAAGGCTTGAGTTCAGAGATCCAGTGCCTGTGTCGGCTTTGCGGAAGGCATAATAGGAATAAAATACATTCCATTCTCCCTGAGGCAGGGCCAGATTAAACTCACCTGTAGCATTGTCAATATGTGCTCTGGAAGTACTGCCGTTTGAAGCATAGAGAGCATTTCTGCCATATGAGTAAATGTATGCAGATACAGTATCTGCCATCGTATTGGTACCGGTCAGTGTGACCTTGCCCTGAAGGAAGCCGGGATACTCATCAATGATCACATTTGTTGTCTGTCCGCCAGTTGTAACGATATTGCTCGTACTCTTAGTGATTAAGTTTCGTCCTGAGTTCCAGTAAAAATAATTGTACAGGCGCCAGGTTAAGGGTGCTATGTTGTCAAACAGGTAGCTGCCGTCATGACGAGCGTAGCGGCTGAGGGCATATGTTGCCTGATCATAGAGATAAGAGTAGGCGTAGGTCATCGGTATATGATAATTCATATCATTCTGTATGGCGCTAAGCTCTCCGGCAACGCAGGAAACTTCCCAGCTTATTACAGTAGTCTGTCCCGGATATACATTGACATACTTTTTGGCTAGCGTGATAGTCTTTCCGGTGGAGAGTTGTGTGTTGCCCGTGACTGCTATATTATTGTTAGGCTGTACAGGGATTCGGAAAGTATTCGAGTTTGAAAAGGTAGTTCTGGTGTTTGTATAATCGGCACCATTATTTAGAATTGCCGAGATATCGCTTCTTGTCAGGGTGCATCCGTTAGTGATAATTTCTCCGGCAATATAGCCGGAATCGACAATTATATCGACCTGGGATTTCTGTCCTTCATGAACCACTGTACTTCTGTTCTTGAAGTACATCCTGGTAGCGTAGCTATCCATGTATGCATAGCCTGAGAGCGTATAATCAAGGCTTGTGTCCTTAGGTACATTGACTGTCATGGAATGGCTGCCTTCAGAAGGTACATTATATGATGCAGTGTAGTCAGTACTTCTTGCGGTTAAATAAATACGATTGATATTAAGACCGCCGAGGTCTATGGTGCCTCCAATATAACCCGGGTTAAGCTCTACGCTGCCGCTTACTGTTTCATCAGGTATTACATCGACTGTAGTGCTCTGAGAAAACCCCGGGGCTGCTAAGAGAAGCAATAGGGCTACCGCTGTAACCAGTGATATAAGGTATAGAGGGATAGATTTAGGTGCTACAGCACGGCCATTTTCTTTTTGATGCATTTAAGACCTCCATGAGTTTGAGGCCGGCGAGAGGTGCTAATCACTATCGCCCGGCAGCTCTGCTTCCTTATCCTCTCGGACTTAGGCCAGTGGCTTTGCGTCCCGCCCTTTCAAACGGTTTGCCATTGTCAGACGTGATCAGCCGTATTGCTGATCAACTTTTTACTCTTGTTTCTATCTTATAAACAATACCTCCTCTCCGTTTAGTTGCAGGGGTTACAATGCAAGTCATGTGCCTAAAAATAAATAAAAATTGCATTTGTGAATTGTTAGACAGTACGGGGAGTTACGGAATTATGTGAGCAGAGTCACTTGATGAAAGTAGGACGCATTTTTCCTGATGTATTAAATAAATAAAAAAATAGTCCTTAAAATACTGCCTTGTGGTGTGTAATCGATTACCACAGTTTACACATAAATTGTCACTTGTTTTAGGGTGTGAAGGTATGTGATTCAGCACACTTTCCTTCCTGAGTAACAAGAAATCGTCCTTTGCGAATATTGATATGACCCACTTTGTACTTATGTTTATGGACTGATAGAGGTGGATGGCGAAAGGTTCAGTCAATATTTATACTGATTGAGCGCAATTCGCAATTCTTCAGTAACATAGCTTATAATATTTAATCAATTGCAGTAACAGTCTTATTTGGTTTTCTGATCTTCTATTTCTGGATTACTCTGACGCATGCGGGTAGTCGTATACTGTCGTATTAATTCATTCTTTATAATTCATGAATATCGGTTGGCGTAGACTAGATTATAATTATTTTTCTTAGTACTTTGGGGAACGGCCATGAGATATTTGAATTTATTCAGGCGGATAGAATATTTTAAGCGTCATTTATAGACTTTTTTGCCGTATCTTACGATTCCTAAAGCTACAAACCTTTTGTTAAATATAGTGGAAATGAAAAATAGGAGTGCAGATACTCGAAGTCTGCCTCCATATATCAAGATAGAACCATCACCTGTATGTCAGTTGAAATGTCCTGCTTGTAAATCCTCAAAAGTAAATTCACTATTAGCTAAGCAGTTTCCTGATAGCGTATATTTAACTCTCGATAATTTTAAGAAAATTCTGGATCCTCTTTCCCATACGCTGTTAGGCATAAGTATGAGTTATGATGGAGAACCGCTACTTGCCAGCAACATAATATCATTAATCGAGTATGCGCACAGTAAAAACGTAGCGGTCCATTTTCCATCAAACATGTCGGTTGAACTGGATATAAATAAAATTGATGGTATTGTGAAATCCGGGTTAGACTCTATTTTAATATCTCTGGATGGAGCTTCTGAAGAGACATATAAGCAATATCGAGTAGGGGGACAGTTTCATACGATTCTGAAAAATGTGAAGGCATTATCCGAAGCCAAACAGAAATTTGGGTTAAGGCGCCCCCGACTTATATGGAAGTTTATAATCTTTAAACACAATCAGCATGAAGTCCCACTTGTACAAAAAATATACAGTTCATTAGGCTTTGATGATTATGAAATAGTATTAGATGTAAAAAATAAAAATAGAAAAAAGCTCATGCATAATGGACTCGATTATACAGCTACTAAAAAGTCATGCTTCTGGCTATGGCATACAATGGTTATTTGTTGGAATGGTGACATTCAGCCGTGCTGCATACGTAAGCATGACAATATTGGTAATGCTATTGCTCAAAACAGCGATGGTATTTGGCATGGTGAAATATATAGAGCTTTAAGAGAAGGATTTTCTAAGAGAGGGTATGGGGAGAAAATGAATATTGTTTGTTCTAAGTGTATGGGTATAAGTAATTCTGAATAGATTTAACCGCGCTGACGCAAGTTATCTGAATATATATTGTTCTTAGCAGGCAGAGTTAATACTTTGTCTGCTTTTTGGGGATGTCTATAAATGGATGCGAGCATTTTTTATATCAATATTTGTAATCGATAATATGACATGGCTGAAAATGAATTAGTACATTATTGGATGGTTTATTTTATAGAATAATAACTTTATTAACTCAAATAGAAGGCAGTTGCTTAAAGAATGATTTTCAGGAGGTATAACTTTTTGCGAGATGAAAAGAAGCATGTTCAGTATAATATCGGTTATGTTATTAATGCTGTAGGACGGTTTATCGAAAACTTATCAGGGTGTTCTGGGATCGAAAACCTTTTTCAAGGTAAAGTAATACTGGAGTTTGGAGCAGGAGATGATCTTGCGACTGGTTTATATATGATTGCTATGGGCACAAAAAATAATGTTACTTTTGAAGAGAATAACCTTGCAAGTTATGCTCTTATAGCTGCTAAGGGTTGATTTCTAAGTAGTTATGATAGAAACATCAAGGACTTCAGGTAAGTTTATTTTGCCATTAACAGCTGGAATTTTTTTAATTATCTTTAACCTGCAATTTATTTTTCGTGAGTTTGATAATAACCGGCTTACCAGTTGGGAATGGGCATTTGCAGGCGTTGATATGTTCTTGTTTGTATGCATATTCAGTGCTTCATTATTTGCTGCATACTTGTTTTCCAGAATTTGCTGCATAGAAGAAAAACCTGTTAGACATCTTTTTCTATTTGCCTTTGCAGGATCGATGTTCTTTTGGTCCGTGCCGGAGGTGCTGGTAGATACCGCACGTTATTTCGGATATGCAAAACATATTCGCCTTTATGGTCCCTGGGATTTTCTGTCTCAATGGGGGACAGGGATAAAGCCCTGGACTGATTTGCCTTTCATACCCTTTGTGTACGGGCTTTTGTTCAGGTATGCAGGTGAGTTGAGAGTAGTTATACAGGTCTTCAACTCGGCCATGTTTGCGCTTACAGTGGTGCTGACATATAAAATCGGTCTGGAGTTATGGGACAGGGATCATGGTTATTACGCCGGACTGATGCTCTTGGGCATTCCATATCTTTATTCACAGGTGCCGCTTATGATGGTGGATGTGTCTGTGATGTTTTTGCTTACGCTTTCTATATATACCTTTATAAAGGCGGTTAAGCAGGGAGGTGTGTGGATATTTTTTGCGGCCCTGGCAGTATTCTGTGCAGTATACTCCAAATACTCTGCCTGGCTTATGCTCTCAGCACTCGGGATAGCCTTATTAATATATCTGGTTGTGCCGCCTGAATATGAGTATTATCTGGATGGGGGAGCCAGGGGGCTTGAAGGAGCAATCATTGGTAAGATGAAGAGATCCTCTGTTTTATGGCGGGGGATTGCAGTTTTTTCTCTTGCACTGCTGTTTGTCGGTATTCCAGCGTTTTATAAATCACAGGTAATTTTGTCTCAGATTTCATTGCTTCAGGAATATCAGGCCCCCGGTCTCAAGCGCTGGGGTGAGAGTTTTGTCTCGACTTTTTTATATCAGGTGCACCCTCTTATCTCCATTGCTGCTGTTTTTTCATGTATTGAGGCGCTTCGCAGAAAGGATCTTAAGTTTCTTATCATAAGCTGGCTGTTAATTTTGATTGTAGTAATGCAGATTAAGAGATCGCGTTATGTCCTTATTGCATTTCCTATGCTCGCACTCATGGCATCCTATGGTTTACAGAGAATCAGAGTGCTTGAAGTAAAGAAGTATATAGCGGCATGTATAGTTTTTTCATCTCTGATTATAGCTTCTCAGGCTTATCATCCGCTTCTGAGTAATATGGCCCTGGCTAATCTAAAGACAACTGGAGAGTTCCTCAATAAAATCAGGCCGGGGAAGGTTGCTGTCCGCACGATTCCGTCAGATGATCCGGTGCTTGATATTGCTGTCACAGTTCCAATATTGGATCTTTACACCCATGATGAGATTATCTTTGATGGTGATTCCGGTATTGATCCGCCTTTTGCGGATATTGAGGAGTCTTCACTGAGATTCACATGGGATTATGCCGCTCCGAGGTATTATCAGGAGGGTTTCAGGGGTAAGGTACCGGGTGCGCTTGTTGTTATAACGGGTCTGCCGGTCGGGTTTACAGGAAAGATAATAGAGGGGAGTGTGGGGTCAGGGAATCTTAAGGAGGTTTTTGAGGTTTCTACGGGGTTGTTTCAGTTTAGTCCGGGGGTGCTGATTTATTATAGGGGTGATTAATTCTAAATTAACAGTCCTTTTAACTGGCTTTAATATAGAATTTTTTATTGTCAGGATTAATTTAAGTTTGAAAAAGTTATTAAAGGTTGTGGGGTTCCGTCCCCACACGCCGTGTTACTTATTTGCTCGGCAATGGATGCAGGACTCGTTGAAAAATGAGTCAATATAATCATCAACTTCCTTACATCAGAAGAATGGAACATTCTTATAAATAAGTAACCAACAAAGGCCGCCCTACGAATCCTTCCGAGACGTTTCGTTCAGTCAACCTCCGGTATATTAATTCAAACTCGCTACGCTCAAACACGAATTAATATTTAACCCTGCGGTCTCCTTCTCTGCACTGAAGGTTTCTGACGGGTTTTTAAAAGGCATGGGCGTACGGAGTACGACCCACCAGGTTGTAACATGTTCAACTTAGTTTCCCCCTGTAGACTTCAGGATT
>JADHUV010000068.1 GCA_016784355.1 Nitrospira sp.
TAATCACCGCTTATGCCTCACTTCCATCTGCTATTGAAACGATGAAAAAAGGGGCATACTATTATATAGCCAAGCCATTCAAGATGGACGAAGTTAAAAAGGTTGTGAAAGAAGCCATTGAAAAGGTTAAGCTGAAAAAAGAAAATGCTCAACTGAGGGAGCATATAGAAAGCTTTGAAGGTAAAGTTAAGATAATCAGTAAAGACAGCAAAATTCAGGCTCTTCTGGACACGGCAAAACAGATCGGCCCGACTGACTGCAATGTCATTGTCAGCGGAGAGAGCGGAACCGGCAAAGAACTTTTTGCACGATTCATTCACTACAGCAGTTCCAGGGCAGAAAAGCCATTCTTTGCAATCAACTGCGGCGCCCTCACTGAAAGCATCCTTACAAGTGAACTTTTCGGCTATGAAAAAGGCGCATTCACCGGAGCAGACAAGATGAAGCAGGGCCTTATAGAAACAGCTTCCGGCGGGACACTGTTTCTCGATGAAATCACTGAAATGGAACCGGCAATGCAGGTTAAACTTCTCAGAGTAATTCAGGAAAAAGAAGTTTTACGGTTAGGCGCAACAACTCCGGTTAAAGTTGATGTACGATTCATTGCTACCACAAACCGCAATCTTAAAGACGCTATAAAAGAAGGTCAATTCAGGGAGGATCTCTATTTCCGGCTGAATGTTGTCTCATTTTATATACCGCCTCTGTCTGAACGCAGAGATGATATTCCGCTGTTGAGTTACTACTTTCTAAAAAAATTTGCTACTCTCATGAAAAAAGATGTATCAACCATAAGTCAGGAAGTTCTCTCCTTATTGATAAATTATGACTTCCCCGGAAATGTCAGGGAGCTTGAAAATATTCTGGAGAGGGGGGTTGCTCTGGCAACGGGTGATGCCATAGAAATCAGCAACCTGCCGGAAGACCTTCGAGAACTGAACATTCTGACATTTAGAAGGAGAGATAACCAGATTCCAACACTTGAAGATCAGGAAATCTCATATATTCAATGGGTCTTAAAAGAAACGGGCGGCAATAAAACACTCGCCGCACAGACACTCGGAATAGACAGAGTATCTCTCTGGAGAAAATTAAAGAAATACGAACTGCAGGAAACCTGACCGCCCGATATCCCGTCATCTTAAGCAATTGCCGCCTCTTATATAAATAAGCCGTAATCTGAAATATATGCTGCTCAATAATGCCATCACCCTGTCAGTCTGCTATACTAAGATACTCGAATTAACATTAATGGCAAGGGGGGGGGGGGCGATATGTCATACAAATTTGATTCTTTAATAACTATCTTAAACAAACTCGACCGCGGCGAATCTATTACAGTTCATTCTCTTATGGATGAACTGGAGGTCAGCGAGCGCACAGTTCACCGGTACCTGCAGACCCTGGAGGTGGCAGGGTTTCCCATTCACTTTGACAGAGTAAGAAGCTCTTATAGATTTGTGCAAGGCTTTAATCTCAGAAAGCCGAATCTGACTATCGAGGAACAACTGGCCTTTGCACTTGCCCAGAGTGCTCTGAAAAATTTCGGCGCGGGCATGGAAGACAGCCTTGAGAGCATTGCCAGTAAACTGGCCATCACTCAAAAACCCATAAATAATCATATCATTCTCAAGCCGGAGCGACCCTCCAGTGCAGTAGAAGGTGTATTACAGAAAATACATCATGCCTGCATCAACTTTCAGAGTGTGGAGATCCATTACAAATCGCTATATACGCATGAAGAAACCATTCGAACAATAGATCCTCATTACTTTTTCTACGCCGATGGAAGCTGGATGCTAAGGGCCTTCTGTCACTTACGAAATGAAATGCGCACCTTTGCACTTGACCGCATCCTGGCCTTAAAAAAGCTGGGAGATTATTTCCTGCCACGAAAAGTAACTCCGGAGGACGAACTTTCCTCGACGTTCGGGGTCTGGATTGGCGGCAGAGTATATAATATAGTTCTGCATTTCGATAAGGACTGCCCCCTATATCAGCCGCAAGATGTGGCACTCAAGTCAGGAGGAAAAGACACTGCCTAACGGCAATCTTGAGGTGAGGTTTAAGGTAAACGGCCTTCATGACATAAAGCACTGGCCTACCGCTGGTTGCCTAATGTAGCAGTTATTTCGCCAAAAAAATTAAGAGATGAAGTGAAGAATGATCTGGAGAAATCTCTTCAAAGATTCAAGTAAATTATTCATATATCGAAATCTGCGTTGGCATGTACGGCATGGGTAAAAGTGAGCTATAAAAAATGTGACTCTCACGGTCAAACCGGAAGATGGCGAGCGGATTGAAAATACATATTCCGACTATCACACTTGAATTTCTACATCAGCAGTGATTTCTATATTTGCATTCAACCTATGTATAACAGCAATAGTTTTCATACCGAGGTTATGTCCGAATCGAATTATTTCAGAAGAATCCTCAACCAATACCGCACAGGACGGATCAATAGATAATATCTCATCTAACTTCAGGAGAATATCCTTCTTCTTCATCCCGGCATCATAAACCGTACATATACCAGAAAAACTTGTACGAAGAGACCACATATCGAGGAGTTTATTAATCACCTCTGTTTTTTGGGAAGATACTATAAAGGCCGGCTTGCCTTCCTGCAGGGCATACCTTAAAAGAGTGAGAGTTTGATGAAACGGCTCCAGGTGATGCTCTTCAATAAGCTTAAAAAAATATCCCAGACGTTTCTTTATGGCTGAATCAAAATCCAGGACCAGCTCGTAATCTGCCTCAAGCATCGCATAAATTTCGGCCTCAGAGTTGCCCATATACTTAATGAAGCCGTCAGAAGAGAGAGACACACCGTAAGAAGAAAGCAATTTTGCATAGGCCAGATAATGATAATACTCGGTATCCGCTATAACCCCGTCAAAATCAAATATGAGACCGCAGGAGTTACTGATACAGTCTTTGGAAAACGTCAACAGATTATTATCAAGCACCACACCTGTCCCGATACATTAAGATAGCACATATAACTATCTAAATTTAAATGCTTTTATTTAGATTGTAAAGAGGGACATTCTATCTTGGACAAAATATCCTTAACCTTTTGACGTATATCAAAAATATTCATGGGCTTTTTCAGATACTGTATATTGTTATCCGTTATATATTGCATACTGTCAGACTCGAATCGCCCCGAGCAAAAAATGATCTTACGCTTTATATCTTTATCAATTTTTTCTGCTTCCCGGCAGAAATCAAGCCCGCCCATCACAGGCATATCCAGATCCGAAACAATGACATCATAATATGAAGCGCTGATCTTCTGCAGCGCCTCTCTGCCGTTGCCGGCAAGATCTACGTTTCCATCTTCAGCGAGCAGTTCCTTCATAACAGTCCGGATAGGTTCAAAATCATCCACGACCAGAAATTTCCGTCTCCATACGGCCGGGATTTTATTGATTTTCTCAAAAAAGTAAGCACTGTCAGGCAGGGATTGTATATACTGCGTAATCTCA
The DNA here is from genome assembly GCA_016784355.1 of Nitrospira sp. GTDB lineage: Bacteria > Nitrospirota > Thermodesulfovibrionia > UBA6902 > UBA6902 > JACNKH01. Next base: position 3,495 of record JADHUV010000068.1, read on the forward strand.
TCCATATGGTCCTGCATCTTTGAGGCCGCAAACATAAACTGACGCCCCTGCTGACTCAAGGTATTTACAACGTAGACAAAAATATGGTTCCATTCCGAATACTCGGTGTCTACTATGCACTGAAGCAGATCTTCCTTTGTAAGCGTGCCGTCTGTGAGTCTCTGGAAACTCTGCTTTAAAGGCTGCTCAATACTATCCATTATCCCGCTGTCCAGCACGAGATCACTTTTTATCTCGGGATTCCGCCGAATGAACTCTGCAGCACTGCCCATCAGATGATAGTGCCATGACTCATCAGATGCAAGATCCCCCAATAAAGTTACTAACGCTTCATCCCCCGCAAACATCTGTGAAGCACCGTCATACAGATCCCCTGCAAGTTTCTCAATACCTATAAGCCAATCAATTATTTCATTCATTTAGCATACTCTCTGTTTTGCATTCAGCATCGCATCTAAAATTGGAGCCACCGAGGGGAATCGAACCCCTAACCCCCTCATTACGAATGAGGTGCTCTACCAGATTGAGCCACGGCGGCTATGCCATTTTATATAAATATAGCAAGAAGTTATCAGTGGTAATTTTAACCTACCTTCAAAAAAGACTGCAAGCGACAATCAGGATGAGATGCAGCTCTAGATGGTTGTTTGATTTTAGTGCTTCATAGAAAGATATCATGCGTTCCCCCTTCATCATTCGACATTCCTTGTTCGACATAGGATATTCGCCGTTTCAAGCAACTCCCAAAAATGGTCTAACACCACACATCCACTGCCATATAGCTGTCAGTAAACTTACATATACTTAACTCATGAGCACTATGGACAGGGAATTTTACAAACATGGCTATGAGCACGCTGAAGAGTATTCAGAAGAACAAGTAATGCAGATGCTGCAGGACAGAGATCCTGATGTAGTGCATGAAGCAATGGGTGTAATCTCAAAGAAAAAACTTTCAGCAACACTTCAGTCACTTCAAGACCTGGCTCTTTACAGCGATGACCTCGGACTGCAGCAGGAGGCTATCCTGACCATACGCAGAATTGGAGGTCGTAAGGGTCTTGATATTCTGCGCTTTTTAAAAACGACAGAACACAAAGAAATGGTGGAGTTTGTAATAAAGAAAGGAGCTGACAAATGGTAAAAAACAGAGTTATGATAACCAAGGCTTTGGGCCCTGTGACTTTCGGCGATACGATTAATGTTGAGAGCCTTGAGGACCTGAAGGCACAACTTGCCAAAGCAGGAGCGATCAGCGTATCACTGGCTTACAGAACGTTCTTTGATGACGACCTCAGATATGAAAAGCACAATGTACTTATAGATGCAATATCAGAAGAAGACTTCATATGGATAATAGAGGAAATAAGAGACGAAGTGCGCCGACTGTGTTATACCTGAATATATGAAAATCGTACTCCGGAAAGGACTGGCAAATGTCAAAAGTTACAATTAAAGGAACCATTGAGACGATTGATTCAATAGATGACAATTGTTATATAACCCTGAAAGATCATAACAACTGGTTTATAACCATTGATCCTGCTGTGCTGGAAAATTCAGATGAACTGAAAACCGGCAGCAAATATATTTTCACCGGCGAACTGACCTCATTCAGCCCCGCGTTTACTGTCCAGAACATTGCGGAGAATATTGAAGAGGCAAAACAGTTTTTAACCATGGAGGCAGATACGATACTACAGGGCAGAGTGAGCGATATTACGTATCATAAAACTATGCGCGGCGATCAGATCGCATACGTTAAGATAGAGGATCTGGATAATATCAATGTCATCATCATGCCGTATATGCTTGAGCTATTCAGACAGCATAATAGAGATGATTCTGATCTTATTTTAATTGGCAGCTTGAAGCAGGATAAAATGCAGTACGATATAACAGAAGTTGATTACACTGAATATTAAATTAACGGGGAACATGTGAATGGTTCTGACTAAATACTTATTAATAGTAATAAGAGGGCGAATTACTGTAAAATCAATCGTATCTGAAAGGGGACATGGATGAAGAGAAGTAAAATATTATTACCTTCCGATAAGGCTGAAGACTGGAAAACATTTCTGGCCGAACCAGAAAAGCAATGGAAGAAGGGCTACTCTGCTAGAACACTGGCGCACTGCTGGAATGATGCCAATGGTATCCCGGATGAGATGGCAAAAGTACTTTCGCAGGAACCTGTCTTTGAGAACCTTGAAACTCTACTAGTCATACCTGAACATCAGGTACCACTACCCGGTGGGACCCGACCATCACAAAACGACTGCTGGGTTCTGGCGAAGACACAGGTAGGAGATCTGGTATCAATCGCTGTTGAAGGCAAAGTGTCTGAACCGTTCGGGCCTACTTTGGGGGAATGGTTTAAAAACGCATCAGACGGCAAACGGAAAAGGTTAGCCTTTCTTCAGGAGCAGCTCGGACTTACAGGGTCAATACCTGACAGCATCCGTTACCAACTGCTTCATCATACTGCATCTGCGGTGATTGAGGCAAAGAGGTTCAATGCAAAATATGCCGTAATTGTGGTGTATTCTTTCAGCGAAACTGTGGAGTGGTTTGATGATTATTTTAACTTTGCAAAACTCTATAATGTCTATCCCGCGAAGGGCGAAATATGTCTTGTAGTAACTATTTATAATATTCATTTGCATTTAGCGTGGGGAATTGGAAATGCATACTATTTAAACAGATAGCACATTCGCCGCAAGTGTGCTAGATAAATTAACTCTAGGAGGAATAATGGGTGAATTTGAGGGTGCCGCAAGAACTATTCAGGAACATGTTAACGGTGCAAAAGATGAGGGTGGAATACGAGTCGGCGATATTCCTACAGTAATTGGAGGAGTCATGGGTGGCACTGGAGGCATAAATATCTACCCAAGTACCAAAAAGGGGCCTTGCTATAGTCTAGCGGTATTTGTTTCCCTTTCAGTTACGGGAAAAAAGTATGCTCGTGGTCATATAACATGCAGGCAGGCAATTGAGAAACTTGTGCAGCACATGCAGGGAAGTTGTTACAAAAAAACAGAAGTCGCGGTTTTATTTGTTGACAACTGGGATGACAATGCATATGGCGATTGGAAAGATAATTTGGAAGTTATCAAAAGCTTTGCACATATTGAAGCCTATTTGCTAGCTGGAAAAACCCCTACAAAAATAAATATATAGCAGATCTTTTTACTCGTACAGTAATTGAAGAAGTCTTATGGTAATGTTAAATTGCTTAAAAATATGAGAACTTACGAATTAGATACATACAAAGAGTTACTTGCTAATTACAAGTTGCTACGTTGCAGTTTAAAGAATGAAAGCATTTTTACTATTGGTGCATTCTCCCACAAAGAAAACATTTGCAGCAATATCTTGGCCTACTACTTCAATCCTAGCAATGATCACGGACTTTCAGATCTATTTTTACGGGGACTACTGAACGAAATTGAAACATACGACGGGGCGACGGACAATATTTCCATAGATCGTGAGGTAACGACACCGAAGAACAAGCGAATTGATATTGTTATACAAACAGACACCATGGTTATTGGCATTGAAAACAAGTTGTTTCATGCCCTGAACAATGACCTAGAAGACTACGGTGAGTATATTGATAAGATAGCAAGTCAAAAGAAATGCTTTAAGATCGTTCTATCTCTCAGAGATGAAAAAGTGAGTCATCATTTTAAGTGTGTGACGTATTGGAAGCTTTTCGCATATATAAAAAAAAATATTGGCAATCACCTGACGACAGCATCTCAGAAGTGGCTTGGATATTTAGCTGACTTTATGTCAGCTATTGAAGCTTTTAGGAGGGGGAACATGGATATCACGGAAAAAGAGCAGTTCTTAATTGATCATCATGATGAAATTGCAGACTTAATAAACGCGGCATCAAAGTGGAAGAACAAAATAAGTGAATACTTAACCCGGTTGAATGAAGACTTGAGTAACTATGATTTAAATATTTATAGCAAATCGACCCTGTATCTTGATATTGCTGTGAAGCAGGGCGCTGTGAATCAGGACATTGTAGCTCTGGATCTCAAGTACTACCCTGATGGGTGGCAGATTGAGTTATTTGGCAGGAATAAGATCGCTAAAGATAGCGTTAAGAAGATAATAAAAGAATCTCCTGTTGGCCTGTATAACCGTTCTACAAATAAAGAGGGCAAATATGTACTGGCCAAAATACCATTGCAAACGGACTATAGTCAGTTGAAATCGCAATATGAAAGTTGCATGAACAGTGTACGTCAAAGTCTGGGCTAAGCCCCGACTGTATAAACTATGACAACTCTTTGCGTACTGCAATGAAATTACATATTTCGGGAGGAATCAATGCAGAATGATCAAACCGCACAAATTCTAAATGTATGCGAATCAATATGGCAATGTAACATCTGTGAGGTTCACCGCTTTCTTGAGGAAAAAAAATATGGCAGCGACTTACATTATCGTCCAGACTTACCGCTTCCGCTTCCGCATCAGGCGCCTATTAAAAAGTACAAGATAATGGTCATAGGAATTAACCCTGCCTGGAATGAGTCTGAACTGGGTCACTGGGAGGAGTTATATAAACAAAATACCTTTACAGACTATGTGCAAGAATGGAAAAAACTTATTGGGAAAAGCTTTGGCCGCAACCCTTTCAGAAACGGACTTACATCCGATTTTAATTTCATTAATGAAAAATTAGGTATATACGGGCAAAATGAAATTAAAAAGGAACACCGCGAAGGTAAAGACATCGTATCAAAGCACATTTATGAATATATATTCTGGAGCAATCTTTCATATTGTAACTCGCCAAAACCCTACAATAGAGGCGAAATATTTTTTAAACAAAAAAATATCCCCTGTAATGTCTTTTCAGAAGAAATCCCGAATTGTCTTGAACAAGGGCACCTGCGACGGCTGATTGAAATCATAAAGCCTAAGTACATTTTGTTCCTGACTTCTCAGGCTCTCAGTTACATGCATTACAAATTATTACTAAAAAAGCTTTTCAATCTGGATTCCTATAATGATATTCTTGAAGCACATTCCGACAATCAAAACATGTATCCATCACAAATTAGAAATGGGAAAAAATCAGCAAATATTCAGCTTATACCATGTAAAGTGCAGTCTGGTGCTGGTTCAACTAATATTCTATTCCTGCCACATCCAGGCTATCGCTTTAATGGAGAATTAAAAAAAACCGCTATTCGTGATGTTTGCGATCGCCTCCAGTCTATCC
>JADHUV010000069.1 GCA_016784355.1 Nitrospira sp.
TACTTGACGCCGTCTTTCGCCGCACCAAAAAAATCTTTTATATTTTCATGACCGTACGAGATATACTTTCTGCGAGTACCATCTCCTGTCTCGCATTCTTCGGTGTACTTGATCGCATTAGAAAATAGATTCGCATAAACCTGCGCGATTAACCCGACATCGACAACAGTAATAATCTCGGCGTCTGGGATACCGCTGAAACGATCCTCTATCTCAATGCCCATGCGCTTAAACTGCTCTGCATACCTCTCTAACTGGGGCATGACCACATCATTTTTCATATTGCATTGTTTTGTACGTATTGTCAGCCTGCCCTGATCAAAATGACTCTTCCTGAAAAGTGTCTCAATAAAAAGACTCATATTTTTATAATGCTTTTCAATACTTTCCAGCTCAATCTTAAAACCTATATTAATATCATTAAGTTCCTTAAGATAATTATGCATACAGGCCTCATCGCAGAGGCCTGACGTAGATTTATTGAAAAAATCTTTTTCAAGCTCGGTATTTTTTTCAATTTTTCGACGCAGCCCGCGAAGAAAAAGCTTATAAACCATATTCGGGACTATGATATTATGCTCTATATCAGCCACCAGACTTTTAATAAACTTAAGGTGCTCAATATTTCTGGTAACAAGATAGCGGTTATGCATATTAAAGCCAATGCGATTGGCATACTTCTGAAAGAAAAGCTCCCTGTGCTCGCCTAGCTCTTTTACAGGGTATATCTCTAGCAGCCCGAGCACGTCATTTTCAACGGCAAAAGGCAGCTTCTCTGCAAGAGGTTCTTTGCCCCTTATAGTGAGTACCAGACTGTTTCCATCTGTATAATAAGGATCTTGAGTCGGCTGCATATTAGCAGGCGGAGCAGAATACATCTTCCGTCCATCCTCCTCTGTCCTGGCAACGAGCACGAGCGCATTTGACTTCTGATCAACAACGTAAAGCCTTACATTTAGATCAAAATAACTCTTCAGAATGCTTACACAAAGAACGTAAAAATCTGCAATGCTGTCAATTTCCTGCGCCAGATCAAAAAAGGTCTTAAGTGCATCATTCTCCTGATCAGAAAAATTATACTCCTGATAATCCTTTTTCTTATCCTCTATGCGTTCATAAATATTGTTCATCTCTTAAAACCCGAAAAACTCATCTAACTGCATGCATTTAAATATTCCCGATTACGACATTTTATCATACTTCTTTTACAATAAATACTATGCGCCTGTACCCCGGCGACTTACAAACTATTATTTCAGCAGAAACATAATAGAGCCTCTATACTGCAAAATACTAACACTAACATTGACAAAAAAACAATTTATTCGACAAGTTATGCGCCATGTCAGCATCCATGTCACCTTTAAATTTTAATGCAGATGGACAGGCTTATGCGTTATTTCAATACGGTATCACTTCTAAAAGCTAATATGACCATTTTCACCTAAATAGTACATAAATAGCCCCAAGCCCCCCATCACACTGACGCGCAGAGACAAATGCTGTAATATATTTTCTATATTTATAGAGAAGCCATTTCACGACAGCCCCCTTAAGCACAGGGCCATTGAATGAACGCAGCCCTCGTCCGCATATGATTTTTATACAACGGTAACTTCTCCGAAGAGCATTTTTCATGAAAAAATCAAGTTCACTTTCGGCCTCTTCCAGCACAGCGCCGTGCAAATCCAAAGAATCCTGGATCGCATAGTGCCCCTGATGAAGCCTTTGCAGGATCTCTTTACTGTACCCCTGACTGACCCATTCGATATGCTCCTGAGTCCTGGGAAGGTCAATCCCGTCATGGCCATGCAGCACCTGATCAAGCAAATACGCTGAGTCATCACTTGATCGATCGGATAAATTAGAAACAGATTTCCCCTGACTTATCGAGAGCTCCCTAAACTCGGGAATCTCGATTACCTGCCTCATCGCTTCAGCAAAGACACCATCTTCTGTCAGGTTTTCCTGAGGAACAGGTTCAGTGAGTTTACTACTACCAATATCGGATACAGGTTTTTTCAAAACCTTTTTAATACCCTTAAACGGCCTATTCTTAAACCCTGCAGGGTCCTTCCATTCCGAACTCATGCCCTTACCTTCACGAAATTAAAAATATTAACAGCATACATGGGATCAACTCAGAGCGGACTCGGTCATTTTTGCAGCAGCCTCAAATACGGCCTTTTTCCCATCCTCGGTTCTGGCCTCGATATAAAACCTTACCTTCGGCTCTGTTCCAGACGGCCTGATCATCAACCACGATCCATCATCAAATACCAGCTTAGTGCCGTCAACCGTTATCACATCCGTCACAGTTCGATGATCGCCATTTATGTCTACAATAACCCCCTCAGTATATTGTTCCCTGATTGCTGAGAGTTTCTTTGTAAGCACCTCACCGGCAAGCGTCCTGTCTACAGCAATGCCGGAACGGTCAGGATAATAATATCCGAACTCATCCATTATATCCTTCAAATACTCACTGATATTTTTTCTGACAACCGCCATCATCTCGATTGCCAGCAGTACGCCGAACAGGGCATCTTTTTCCAGAGTATGATTATAAGCAGATATCCCGTCTGATTCCTCAAACACTACTACAGCCCTTTCTTTTGCATCAGAAAGCATATATGGCCGAAAGTTTTTAAACCCCACACAGGTCTCCCTGACCGGAACATTTAGTCCACCGGCAATAGCATTAACAAGATTACTGGTACCGACCGACTTTGCCACTACACCATCAATTCCTTTGTAAACCTTCAAATAATGGAGCGCCATTGCACCAAAGTAATTCATCGAAATAATCATATGATTATCAGCATGCCGGACTCTGTCACCATCAGGATCAAGGATCACACCTAACCTGAACTTTGCACCGCTATTTTGCAGTTCACTGACTAGCCCCTTCATATTACTGTCTGAAGGCTCCGGGGCAAGACCGCCAAAGAGCTGATCATCATCGGTTCTGAGGTATTTAATCTTTTCACTTTCCCCAAGGATACGCTGCAGCCGCCCCCTTGAAGCACCATGCACATTGTCTATACAGATAAAACAATCCTCCGAGGCTATAAAAGCCCGAATTTTATCCAGATCCAGGGTCTTGCGCTCAGTAATATACTTGATATAATAATCCGTAAGATCAACGGTCTCAGACTCTACTGCAGGTGCCGGTTCAACGACCGAGGCATCCTCCATCATGGCATTTGCCAGGGCCTCGATCCTTGTTGTAATCTCTGGCCCCGCCGGCCCGCCGTCCGAAGGATTAAACTTGAAGCCTCCGTAATTTGATGGATTATGTGAGGGTGTAAGGTTTATGCAGCAGGCTGCCCCGAGCATCTCTATCCCGGCAGAAAACTCAGGAGTTGTGGCCTCTCCGGCATACCACGTCTTTATACCGTTTGCCTGCAGAAGGTTTAAAACCTCCTTTGCAAATTCAGGCCCTAAAAACCGATTATCGTGTCCCACTATAATGCCCATCGAACATATTTCCCGAAATCCAGCGACCCCCATAGCCTTCATTACAGAGACATCCTCTTCCCTGAACATTTTAATTATCGAACTTGTCACTATTCTTACATTATTAAACGTATAATCCGTACCTATCTCTCCGCGCCAGCCGGAAGTGCCAAATACCACCTTGACGGGAGCCTTGTTGTCGTGCGTAAAAACCTCAATATCCTTCAAAAGTGCTCTGTTTGATTCCGCATCTGAAAGTATTGCCTTCCAGCATTCTGCGGCATTATTATATTTTTCTGTCATACGGCCTCCTGAATTCCCTTAAATTCGCCATAGTTTATCAAAAATTCCCAGAGTTTAACAGCGACTGTTTCTTTTCTCTTAATTCTCAGATAACATATTTACTATGAATATATCGGTAATAGGTGCAGGTTCCTGTAACAGTACTATCTACGACCTTGCGGAAGAACTCGGACGCCTCATTGCAAATAATGGTGCAACCCTTATCACCGGGGGGCTCGGGGGGGTAATGGAAGCGGCATCAAAAGGGGCTATTGAGGCAGGCGGCACGACCATCGGCATCCTGCCTGGCAATGACAAAAGTGAGGCCAATACGTATGTACAGATACCAATAGTCACAGGAATGGGACACGCCAGAAATGTCATCGTAGTCAAGTCTGCAGATGCAGTTATCGCTGTGGCAGGAGAATTAGGAACACTTTCTGAGATCGCCATAGCACTTAAGACTGGCAAACCGCTCATCGGACTTCAGACCTGGGAAAACATAGACGGAATTATTCGTGTTAATACAGCAGAAGAAGCAATCAATCAGGCCATGCGCTCAATCACTTCGTAACTCAGGATCTCTGGGAACAAGCAAAATCATTGAAGGCCATCAAATTAAGAATAGTTGATACCCTGGCCCTGCCCTTAAATATATCCGGCAGTATTTTAAATATAAATCCGGCACGTCCAGGAGCACCTCCCGGCAGCAGAGAAAGGAGCCGTACAGCAAACAGCAGCTGGTGCTTCAACTTCATAGGATCTTCGGTATTATAAGTGGCCCAAAAGCCGATTTTCATATAATGATCTAACTTTTTATAAATACTTTCAAAGGAATATATTTCACTGATAACCTTCCGGTACCCCTGCTGCAGTTCCTCTGGGGTCAAAAGTGCAGGGCTGAATACAACCTGCTTTGAATCGTATTTACTCCAGTCCTTATGAAGAATACGCCCTTCTTTCTCTAACCTCTGAAAAAGCTTTGTACCGGGAAAAGGCGTAAGTACATTAATCAGCGGCATAAGAAGTTTTGCCTCATTAATAAAGGCTATTAACTCATCGAAAGATTCCTTTGTATCAAAATCATACCCGACAATAAATGAACCGTTTACAAGTATACCGTGCGCCTGTATGGTACGGATAGCCTGCAGATAATCATGCTTTTTATTTATACCTTTATCCATCCGGGCAAGATTCTGCTCAGATACCGACTCAAGCCCGATCAGCATAGAACCGCACCCGCTTTCGCGCATGAGCTTCAGTGTCTCCTCGTCCTTTGATATATTAATAGAAGCCTGACAAGACCATTTTATCTTAAGCTTTTTCAGCTCACGAAACAGCTCACGGGAAAACTTTCTATTGGCAATAATGTTGTCATCAGCAAAAAAAATCGCCTTCTTTTGGTACCCTCCGACAGACGATGTCACACCCCTTACCTCCTGCAGCACCTGATCCACAGACTTATTCCTGATACCCTGTCCGTCATAGGCATATACTGAGCAGAACTCACAGTGAAACGGACAACCCTTGGTCGTCTGCACTATGTCTGCAAGGTACTTGTCCCGGGGAAGAACAGACCATCTCGGCGGCGGGGTTGTATGCATATCTATTTTTCTCTCTGCACGGTATACCTTCTGCAGACTTCCGGCTGCAGCATCCTTCAGCAGTCCAGCCCACAGTTCTTCCGCCTCACCCACGACCACCGCATCACAGTGTTCCATTGCCTCTTCCGTACACATCGAGGGATGTATGCCGCCGAGCACTGTTTTTACTCCGCGAGTCCTGAATTCATTAGAAATACTGTAAGCCTGTTTTGCAAACATAGTCCTGACACTTATACCGACCAGGTCAGGTCCCCACTCGTAATCAATCTCTTCAATGTTTTCATCGAAAACCCTGATCTCATGTTCAGGTGGTGTCAATGCTGCCAGTGTAGGAATAGCGAGGAGATAAGCAAAAGATTTTTTTGAAAATAAGAACTTCGAGACAAATTTCAGATCATAAAAACTGCTGTCATCAGGCTCGCCATTTCTTGGAATAATTAATGCTATTTTCATATCAGAGAGGATTTTACCATATACTTAGAACTAAAGAAAAACCGGGGGCAATGCCCCCGGCTGTAAGAGATAAATCAAATGCTTAGTTACCAGACGGATCATTCAGATACTTAAAGAAATCACCTTTAGTCGAGAGAACAAGCCAGTCTTTTTCTGACATAGTGGTTTTATAAGTCTCCATCGTCTTAATGAACTTATAAAACTCACGGGACCGTTCGCTCTGGTTGTATGCACTTGCATAAATCGTAGTAGCCTCGGCATCAGCTTTACCCATAATTTCCTGGGCCGTTCTATAAGCACCCGACTCGATCTTTTTCAGCTCACGCTCCTTGTCACCCAAAATCTTGGAGGCCTCTCCCTGTCCTTCGGAACGAAACTTGTCAGCAATACGTTTTCTTTCCGTTATCATTCTCTCAAAGATCTTTGCCTGCACCTCATCAACATAATTGATTCTCTTCAAGCGTAAGTCCATCAGCTCGATTCCCAGTTCAACGGTACGGGGAGCAGCCGCATCTATAATCTCACGTGTAATATTGACTCTGCCCTTTTTCACTATTGCCAACTGCTCTGCAACCTCACTGCCGGTCAATTCCTGACTGACCACTGCCTCACGATTTGTTGAACGGATAAGTTCCACGAGTTCATGCCTTGCAATGGCGTTTCTGGTCTCACCATCCAGGATATCATCCAGCCTTGATTGTGCGCCACGCTCATCACGAACACGCTGAAAAAACAGCAGCGGATCAGTAATACGCCAGCGCGCATAGGTATCCACCCATATAAACCGCTTGTCCTTCGTAGGAATCTGATTTGGATCACCATCCCACTCAAGAAACCTGCGATCAAAGAAATTAGCATGCTGCACAACCGGAATCTTAAAGTGAATGCCCGGTTCTACTATCGGCTGCCCGACAGGTTTTCCAAACTGGGTAATGATCACCTGCTCTGTCTCCTTAACAAGAAACGCTGCTGAGGTGACTACACCAATAACCAAAAATATAATTATTCCTGTAATAGCTGATTTTATGTTATTCATTTTGTCAGACCTCCCTTGTCAAACTGAAATAAGGGGAGTATGCCTGAGGCATTTTCATCCGTAATAAGCTTTCTCCCTACACCTGACATTACATCATTCATAGTTTCTAGATAAATCCTCTGCCTGGTCACGTCTCTGGCCTTTTCATATTCAGAAAACACGGAGTTAAACTTTGCCGCCTCACCACGGGCATTGTTAACGCGCTCAAGAGCGTAACCCTTTGCAACTTCAATCTCTCTGTCAGCCTCACCGCGGGCCTTCGGAATTACCTTGTTATACTCAGACTTGGCCTGGTTAATAAGTTTTTCCCTTTCCTGCTGAGCCTCATTAACCTCATTAAATGCCGGCTTCACCGCCTCAGGAGGATTGACATCCTGCAGCACGACCTGGTCAACTTTAATGCCAAGTTCATAGGAGTCTGCCAGTTCCTGCAGTTTCACCTCAACAGTCGTTGCTACTTCCTGACGTCCTACAGTCAATACCTCATCAACAGTCCTGTCTCCGATTACCTGCCGCATCATGGCCTCATTTACATCCCGGAAGGTCTGCACCGAGTTACGCACCCGAAACAGGTATTTATACGGATCATTAATACGATACTGCACAATCCACTGCACCTCCGCCGCATTAAGATCACCGGTCAGCATCAGGGATTCTTCGGAATAATTTGAGGACGCATAACGTGTCCGCACCGCAGGATTGGAAGAACGAAATCCGAATTCCAGTTTTAACTGCCGCTCCACCGGAACTTTAATAACTTCTTCTATCCCGAGAGGCAACTTAAAATTCAATCCAGGGTTAACCGTACGGTCATACTTACCAAAACGCAGTATAACACCTACTTCCTCAGGTTCTACGGTAAACCACAGGGATGATACAAATATCACCAATATAATACCTGCTACTACAAACGCAACCGCCTTGGGATTAACCTTGGGCGGACGAATACGATTTAAATCAAATGGCTGTTCATCCATGTACTTCCTCCTTATCTGGTTTAATAATCAAGTGAAATACTAATCTAAATCAGACTAAAACACAACCTTGCATTCCAGAACAATAATGACTGCAGACACGACAGTGAATCCTGATCATCAATACGCTATAATATAAACTCTTTAATACCATTAAAAGTAGAGATAATCAAGGAGATACAAGACGTGGCGAAAAACAGTATGTATTTATACGGGAAGAACTCTGTCATGGAGAGACTCTGCACCTATCCAGGGAGCATTAAAAAAATATACCTTCAGGATAATTTCAGGGCCTCAGATATTATAGATAAGATCAAGGAGGTCAAGACTCCGGTGTACACCGTTAGCGAAAAAGATCTTATCCGCATAAAAAAGGCCGACCGCCTTCAGGGTATTGTTGCTGAGGTCAACCGCTATCAATATACCCCCTTTCCTGAACTGCTCCGCAGAGGAATAGAAGAAAAACTTACCATAGTATTGCTGGACGGCCTGAATGACCCTCACAACCTCGGCTCAATCATGAGAATATCGGCCTGTTTCGGACGCATCGCACTTGTCATTCCTGAACATGAATCCTGCCCGGTAAATGATACGGTTATTCACGTGGCTTCAGGAGGTGAAAATTTCGTACCGGTATCAAAGGTAAATAACCTCTCACATGCACTGCTGGATTCCAAAAAAGCCGGATACTGGGTCGCCGGCACTGTCGTTGAAGACGGCCAGGATATCAATACCACGAAACTGCCGTTTCCCCTGTGTCTTGTGCTGGGGGCAGAAGGTAAGGGAATACGATACGGGGTA
>JADHUV010000023.1 GCA_016784355.1 Nitrospira sp.
CACCGACTCAGATATTGGTGACATCATTCTCCTCACTATCCCTGCTTTGTATTCTTCCGTATACTTTGACATCTGTCGCCTCTTCTCCGCTCCCTGTTTAGTTTATTTGTGGCGACATCTATCCTGACACAGGGGGCTGTCAGCGGTGAGGATGCCTATGGAAAGCTGCTGGCAAATCGTGTTGATGTAGTCGTTACAGATATAGTTATGCCTGTGATGTCTGGTATAGAGCTTTTGCAGAAAATTAATGAGCTTGATCCTGATATTCCTGTGATATTAATGACGGCTTATGCTGATATGAATAAGGTAATAGAGGCTATAAAGATCGGGGCCTTTGATTTTATCATTAAGCCCTTTAATCCTGAACTTTTTGTGCACTCTGTGGACAAGGCAATTCACTTTAATAAAATGCTTCAGACCGAGCATGAATATAAATATCTCCTTGAGGAATATAACAAGGAGATAGAAACGCTTATATCAGAACGAACTATGAGTCTTATGGCCCTTACTATTGCTGATAAGGTCCGTAACCCGTCATCAATTATAGGACTTACCTGCAGACGGATGCTGGATAAGGAGGAACTTACACCGCCTGTAAGGACCAAGCTTCAAAGCCTTGTAGAGGAGGCCGACAAGCTTGATATGATAGTCACTGATTTTCATACTCTTTTGAAATCTAAACAATCGATGTTTGTGTGTGAGGATATGAATAATATTGTGAAAAGTGTTTTGCCGGTGCTTGAAAAAAAGGCCTTGCAAAATAAGATAGAGCTTTCTTTCACATCTTCTGATTACCCTGTTAAGCTGAATATACAGAAGAATTTATTTAAAATAGCAGTTTCTCATCTCGTGAAAAACTCTATAGAGTCCATGCCCGGCGGCGGTAAAATAGCAATTTCTGTCTATGAAAGCAAGAACGATATAATACTGGAAATTGCTGATGCCGGACATGGTATCAGTGAAGAGGATATGAGCAGGATATTTGATCCAATGTATAGTACAAAAGAACAGAGGTATGGCATGGGACTTGCGCTTGTCAAGCAGATCGTTTCAGAGCATATGGGCCAGATATATGTCCAGAGTACTCTGGGCGTGGGCTCTGTTTTCAGGATAATACTGCCTGTACGGTGGATTGGGAAAGAAGGTAACCAGGATTACTGTTCTGCCGAGTCCGGCGATTCTGTCTGAGGTTCTTCATTCACTGCGTTGGGTTTATCGGGTTCATTACTTTGAATGATTAACATTGCGGGCATTACATTTCCATTATGTAAACTCAGCGATTCTATAGTATCTGCGGAAGACTGATTCTCGTCCGGGAGTTTTTGTAAACTATTATTTGATATCTGTTGTGCAGCAGGGACGGTTTCCGGCTTTATTATGAATTCCTTTTCAAATTCACTGAATATTGTCTTAAGATTATGTAACGCTGCCTGATCAGCGCGTCTGATCAGTGGTGAAGCTATTTCCAGTTCATGCCTGGCTGTCCAGAGCTCAGATCCATCCTGGTCATAAATACGCAGGGTCATGGTACTGCTGAGTCTGTCAAGCGGTCCGGTAGAATTGATGTTTGCAGATATCTCAGATATTTCCGGCATGTTACTGCCTGTGTACCAGGTCTTTCCATAGGACAGATTTTTGGGATATGGTGACTGTCCGCTTTTAATCCGGCTGTTGAATATAATATCTATATGAGCTTTATTTGTCTTGTTTGCGGGCGAGACAGAGAGATGACGGCTGAACATATAAACGGCTGAACGGTGGATCTCATCATCGATTGTGCTGTTGCCTGACCTTACACGAATCTGAAATGAGCCCTCAGTCTTAATTGCCTCTAGGTTGTCTGCTCTGCTGTGTGATCGTAATGTATTACAGGAGGTCAAGAGACTGGAAAATAAAAAAATACTTAAAAAGATTTTGAATATAGTATTTAGTGAATGGGCGGTTGAATAATTATAAATCATCTTTAAATATTACCTATGGGCATAATGATGTTAAGTGCTTCAGTATAAAAATTCTGCAGAATGATATGTTTTACTCATGCAGTACAATACGGATTTTTCCCTTCTCGACCTTTATATCTTTTACTCCGCCGGCAAAAAGATTCCAGAAACCGCTCTCATCGCCGAATTCCTCTACAAGGTTTTTTGCCTTGAGATTACCAAGCCATGCATTGGGTACCGGTATCCCGCCTATTGTAACACCCTTAAGTGTTATTACGGGGCGATTGTCAGCATAGGATAGAATCATGCCGAGATTAAGGCGAATTGTTTTCCCCCCGAGCAGGGCTATTTCTTCATCTACTGGAATGACCATTTTTATACTGACAAGATTGTCAGAAAGATCAATGGCTACGCGGTCTGACATCTCAGGATTAGCGGCCACTATGGAATTAAGTTCTCTTTCGGTCAGGTTGATTTCATGCGGCAGCCCTTTTTCACTGTAGGCTTCAGGTTTCAGGCCGTCTTTTTTAAATAGAGATTCAGATGGAGCAGCCTTAATAGAGTTATCTTTATCAAGAAGCGAAAGCTTTTGCTCAAGGTTTTTCTGCTCTGATTCGCTTAGTGTCACGGGTGAATATTTTGAGGCATAAATATTATGCTTGACCCACCAAAGTCCTATGAGGCTTGTAATCAGCACCAGCAGTAAGAGGATTTTAATTATTGTGAGACAGCCATATTTGGCGGATGGCGGTTGTATAGCAGGTTGAGTGGCGTTGGGAGTTGTCATGAAGTATTCTAACCTACCGGTTCAGGATATTTAAACTACGGTCATGTAATGGAAAATATTTATACAGACGGTCTTTATGAGATAATAAAAAAGGAGGAGCAAAGCTCCCCCTTTTTCAATTAACCGGGTTTATGCAGGAATCGCATCTTTATTAAGAATTGCAGCAAGATCCTCATCCGGTGTTGTAATTGGCTTGATATTAAAGGTCTCAACTAAGAAGTTAAGGACGTTTGGAGTAATAAAGGCTGGAAGTGTTGGCCCAAGCCTTATATCTTTGATGCCGAGATAAAGCAGGGTCAGCAATATACCTACTGCCTTTTGCTCATACCATGAAAGCACCATGGAAAGGGGCAGCTCATTGACTCCTACACCAAAGGCTTTAGAAAGCGCTACGGCTATCTGTATAGCGGAGTATGCATCATTGCACTGTCCGACATCCAGAAGGCGGGGTATACCGCCGATATTGCCGAGGTCTTTGTCAAAGAACCGGAACTTTCCGCATGCCAGTGTCAGCACTACGCAGTCCTGAGGCACTTTCTCAACGAACTCTGTGTAATAGTTTCTGCCCGGCTTAGCTCCGTCACAACCGGCAACCAGGAAGAAATGGCGTATTGCGCCGCCTTTAACACCATCTATTACTTTGTCAGCAACGCCTAAAACAGCATTTCTTGCAAATCCGGTCATAACGGTCTTACCTTCAATATCTTCAGGGAAGCCCGGTAACTCAAGGGCGCGTTTGATAGCAGGTGTAAAGTCGGTGTTTTCTATATGGGCAATGCCCGGCCAGCCAACCAGGCTGCGTGTAAATACATTGTCCTTGTACGAGTCTCTGGGTTTTTGAAGGCAGTTAGTGGTCATCACTATTGCGCCCGGGAATTCAGCGAACTCTTTATGCTGATTCTGCCATGCAGTGCCGAAGTGACCATAAAAATGGGCGTGTTTCTTCAGTTCAGGATAGCCGTGTGTCGGCAGCATCTCACCGTGAGTATATACATTGATTCCCTTACCTTCAGTTTGTTTAAGGATTTCCGCAAGATCATAAAGATCATGCCCGGAGACCAGAATTGCCTTGCCTGCCTTTACACCCAGAGGCACGACTGTTGGTACCGGATTGCCGTATGTGCCTGTATTGGCAGTATCCAGGAGTTCCATGGCCTTTAGATTGATCTCACCGCACTTAAGGGTAAGAGCGATCCAGTCCTGAAGCGTTAGCGATGTATTAAGCATCGCACTTAAGGCCTTCTGAGCATACTCATAAACTGCATCATCCTGCTGTCCAAGAATCCTTGCGTGATCCGCATAAGCTGCAACACCTTTCAGGCCATACAGTACGGTCTGATGAAGGGAGTTTATATCTGGATCAACATTGCTATGGTCAAGACTTACTGCCTGTCCCTGGGCGACGAGAGACTCGATTTCTTTTGCCGGGATAAAAGTCGCTGCATCAACATTGAAATCGACCTTGCCGCCTGCAGCGGCTACTTTTTTCTTCAGCTTTTCTCTCAGCTCCACAGACCTGCTGATTAAGGCAATGAAGCGCTCAGTCTCAAAGTTAACATTAGTCAGGGTTGAGAAAAGGCCCTTCATCATAAAATCATTGACTTCGTCATCTACTATGCCTTTTTGGCGACCCTCCATGGCAAAAAGGGAAAGCCCTTTCAGTGAATGAATGAGCAGGTCCTGCAGTTCTGCGACATCCGACTGCTTGCCGCAGACACCAATCTTTGTACAGCTGGTACCGTTTGATACTTGTTCACACTGGTTACAAAACATTGCTACCTCCATATTTAGTGTTAATTAATAAAAGTATTGTTCATGACATGCGACTATCATATCATCTATATAGCACATATTCCTTGACCTATGTCAAAAAAATCATTTTTTTTGACAGGCAGGTAAAAATAATGTTATTACTTTCTATTATGAAAATAAAAGAATCTCAATGTTTAGCAAAAATTTCTGATATAGCTCTTTTCCAAAATTTGCCGGGTTCTGCTAAAGAGATATTGCATGCAATCCTGGTTGAAAAAGAGTTCAGGAAGGGAGAAAACGTATTTACCGAAGGAGATGAAGCCGAGGGCTTTTATGTGCTTTGCCGGGGAAGGGTAAAGGTATATAAACTGTCTCCTGATGGTAAGGAGCAGATTCTGCATATTGTTGAATCTAAAGAGTTGTTAGGTGCTGTATCGGCCTTTGCCGGTACTCCTTATCCTGCCCATTCAGAGGCAATGGAAAAGTCGGCTGCTCTTTTTTTCCCACGGGCTGAATTTCTGGAAATAATCAAAAAAGAGCCTTCTATTGTAATGAATATGATGGCGAATCTTGCCTTCAGGCTCCAGCATTTTACAAGAATGATCGAGGATCTTTCCTTAAAAGAGGTACCTGGAAGGCTTGCGGCATATCTGCTTTATCTCTCAGAAAAATCCGGTGAAGAGGAAAATCTTGAGATTGATATATCGAAGGGACAGCTTGCAAGTTTGCTTGGAACGATTCCTGAGACCTTATCGAGAATACTGCGCAAGATGAGCGAACAGGGGGTTTTGGAGGTTAAGGGCCGGAAAATAAAGTTGCTGAAGAAAGGGGTTTTGCAGGACATTGTGCAGGGTGGGAAGACTGGCTTTTGAATTAAATCTGCCAGTCATCTCGAGTCGAGATCCCCAGAACAACCAGATTCTGAACTAAATTCAAAATGACATATTTCTATAACATGTTAATTTAATTAATTTCCCAGTCATGCCCGTCATCCTGAACTTGATTCAGGATCCCCAGAACAACCAGATTCTGAACTGAATTCAGAATGACAGTTCATTCATTTTTCATTATGAGACAGCCTCTTGATCGAGGGATAAACAAACTTTGCAGTATTTACTTACGCACATTAATAGAAAAAGCATGAGGTAATAGGTAATGCTGGTCAGTGTATAAAAAAAGCAGGCCTTATGGCCTGCTTTTAGATTTGGGTCAATTAAAAATTAATTTGTCTTACCCCAGCCTTTTTTTCGTCCACTCAATAAGACCACCTGCAGCAATCAGTTCCTGCATAAAAGGAGGGATTGGCTTGGCTGTGTATTCCTCGTCTTTAGTCAGATTTTTTATAACACCGCTGTCAGCATCGACTTCTATGTTGTCGCCTTCCTGTATTCCCTTCACCGCCTCTTCAGATTCGAAGATTGGAAGTCCTATATTAAAGCAGTTACGATAGAAGATTCGAGCGAAGCTATTTGCTACAACGCCCTGTATTCCGGCGGCCTTAAGAGCAATAGGGGCATGCTCCCTTGAAGATCCGCATCCAAAATTGGACTCAGCAATGATCATGTCCCCTTTGCTGACTTTGCTGGGGAATTCTGCATCTGCGTCTTCCATAACATGCTTAGCAAGTTCAGCGGGATCAGATGTTGTTAAGTAACGGGCGGGTATAATCGCATCGGTATCTATATTATTTCCAAACTTCCATACTTTGCCTTTTAAGATCATTGTACCTCCTCGGGAGTTGCGATTCTTCCCATGATTGCTGATGCGGCGGCAACGGCCGGATTTGAGAGGTAGACCTCACTCTCAGGGTGGCCCATTCTGCCAACGAAATTTCTGTTTGTAGTTGCGATTGCTCTTTCACCTTTTGCAAGTATGCCCATATGTCCTCCGAGGCATGGTCCGCATGTGGGTGTAGAAAAAACAGCACCGGCATTGACGAATATCTCTGCAAGGCCTTCCTTCATGGCTTGAAGGAAGATCTCCTGTGTAGCCGGGATCACTATGAGTCTTACATTAGAATTGACCTTCTTACCCTTGATAACTTCTGCAGCCTCACGCATGTCCTCAATTCTTCCATTGGTGCAGGATCCTACGACAACCTGATCAATGGTTATATTAGAAAGGTCTGCGGCAACCTTTGTATTGGAAGGCAGGTGAGGGCATGAGACAGTCGGCATTATCTTCGATACGTCATACTCTCTTACATCCACATATGATGAATCAGAGTCAGTTGTATATAATTTATAATCTCTCTTTGCACGGCCTTTTACATATTCTACAGTCGTGCTGTCCGGAACCATGATACCGTTTTTACCACCGGCCTCGATTGCCATATTGCACATCGTCATTCTTCCTGACATGGACATTGCATTTATCGCTTCACCTTCAAACTCCATAGAGCGGTATAGTGCGCCGTCAACGCCTATGTCTCCGATAGTGTGAAGTATCAGATCCTTACCGCTGACCCACTTATTAAGTTTGCCGTGATATACAAATTTCATGGCCTCTGGTACTTTAAACCAGCATTCACCAGTGGCCATTGCAGAGGCTACATCTGTTGAGCCTACTCCGGTAGAAAATGCGCCTAGAGCCCCGTAGGTGCAGGTATGGCTGTCAGCGCCGATTACGAGATCACCGGGAAGAACGATACCCTGCTCCGGAAGGAGGGCATGCTCAACCCCCATCTTCCCTACCTCAAAATAGAGGCTCAGGTCATGCTCTTTGGAAAATTCCCTGAGCATCTTGCACTGTTCTGCTGCCTGTATGTCTTTTTGAGGAGCGAAATGATCAGGTATAAGCGCAATCTTATCTTTGTCGCAGACATTTTTGGCTCCCGTCTTTCTAAACTCGGTTATGGCTATTGGTGCGGTGATATCGTTTGCAAGTATGACATCTACTTTGGCATTGATAAGTTCACCGGCTGAGACTTCATCTCTGCCTACGTGGGCAGCAAGAATTTTTTCGGTTATGTTCACGATTCCTCCAAGAAATTGCTCGAAATAGTACAAATTTTTGAGAAAAGATTTAAAAGAAATATACAGTAAATAGTCGCTATTAGTCAAATGAATGAGGGCCTTAAGCAGTGCAAAAACTGACAGTATCATGCTATGCTTTTTTGAGACAGATAGTTAATTTAAAGGGAAATTACTGAAATGCCATCAATGAAAGAGTTCGGTTTAGACAAGGGAACGAGTATCGTGGTAAGTATGAAGTTCGGCTCTCATTTGTACGGTACCGCTACCTCAGGGTCTGACATGGATTATAAGGGGATATTCCTTCCGTCCCGGGAGCAGGTTCTGCTTGGCATGATTCCCAAAAGCAGGAGTTTTACGACCGGCTCTGATCTCAGTAGAAATACGCATGAGGACATCGATTATGAGTATTACTCACTTCATTATTTTATAAAGCTTGCATGTGAGGGACAGATCGTTGCGCTGGACATGCTGCACGCTACGGATGATATGATCCTTGAGAAATCAGCATCATGGGATTTTATGGTTGAAAACCGAAAAAAGTTTTATACAAAAAACATGAGGTCCTTCGTTGATTATGCGCGGCGACAGGCAGCTAAATACGGCATAAAGGGATCACGCCTAAGTGCAGTTGGCAAGGTCATTGAGATTCTTGAGGCACAAAGTCCGGAAAAGAAAATGAGGGAGATATGGGGTGAATTGCCAAGAAATGAACACTGCCATGATGACGCTGTTCAGCCAGGCGGGGTCAAGCAGTATCAGGTATGCGGCAAGACATTTCAGGAATCGGCTCGCATAGGATATGTCATACCCATATTGAAAAAGTTTTACGATGAATATGGAGTCCGGGCAAGGCAGGCCGCTGAAAACAGGAATATAGATTGGAAGGCTATTTCTCATGCTCTAAGGGCGGCATATCAGATCAAAGAGATATTGACAGACGATGGCATAACATTTCCTCTTAAGGAAGCCCGGTTTCTGATTGATGTAAAGCTTGGAAGGCTTGATTACCTCAGAGAGGTCGTTCCTGTTTTAGAGACATTAATGGATGAAGTCGAAGATCTGGCCCTGAAAAGTGATCTGCCGGAGACAGTGGACAGGATATTTTGGGAGCAGTTTATTTGTAAGACAATTGAAAGCAATATGGGATGCGGGTGATTCTTAAATCATAACCTCGACATTACATGCCCAACCCCTGCTGACCCTGCCAGATAACCGGCAACGAACATTACACCGGTTTTCCAAGAAGTGAACTCGTCTTGATTTGTTCTGATATAAATTATTCCAATTATGATTGCTACGGTCATGGCTGATAAACCAACTGGGATGCCTGCTCGGGAAGGATCAATTGTAAAATGCAGAATAAGGGCCGGCAGGCCGCACATGATCGTAAGGATGCCGGCAAGTGTTCCCATTGCACCCAAAAAAGGGTTTATGGGTCTGATATAGTTTTTGAAAAAATTGATGATCCATGGGTGGGAGTGTTTGAAGCCGAACTCTACGGTTTTTGATATTGAGTTTACGAAATCCAGCATGCGGTCATATCTCATATTTATCCAGAATATCAGGAAAAATAAAGTTGTACATATAACAGATAAAAAGATTGACCATGGCATAAACCTGTACATCATTAGTATGCACAGATGAAATATGACCGTCATAACCGCTGCAAGTATAAGGCCCTTCAGCAGCAGGCCGAATCCTGTCTGAGCAGCAGGCATCAGTTTAGGCTACCTGTCCTGAACATCCGTAACTATGCATGAGACATTATTTAGTTTCGCGCCAAGTGCCGGTGAGAGAGATGACCAGTATAATTGTAAGGTAGTTTCTCCCTGGCCATTCAAGAGTTTTACTGTCTTTGAGGCGGTGTCTTTTGATTCAGTGGTTTCATGTTCAGTCTCTGTGAAATATGAGATCTCTGTCTCACACAAGACTGTTACAGCAATCTCCTCTAGGCAGTTTGATGTGACATCTGTATCTATGGTAATCGCACATCCTGCAAAGCCTCTGCGCAGCAGACTCTCATCACACTTAAATGTTACGTCTCCTATAAGAAGATCCAGTTTTATAGTTTCGGCATTGCAGTTGTTTGCAGTTGCGGGTGTTGAAGCAGGTGTTAAGATCGGTTTTTCCGGTTCAGTGATAAAGGTGAGGTTTTTAAGCTCAGTAAACTTCGAATATATGTAGCCCTGCAGAATATCGTTCAGCTTGACTGTCATCCATTTATCATTATAGGGTGTTGCTGTGACCTGTTCCCCTTTTTTGAAATGGCCGAGTATCGCAGAGTCCTTATCCGGGGCAGACCTGATAATCAGGCTGTCAACAGTGATTACTACTGTAAATATATCCTTTGATGAAGCAGTGGGGGTGTCTTTAGATATCTTTTCAGGTAAAGCCTCAGGTATTTCCACTGCTTTGTTAACGGGTTCTTCCATAATGATTTTCGCAAAGCTGCGGGCAATGAATCCCGGTCGATTCAGGCTGGTTATCACCATGAACCACTTATCATCAAATACTACTGCATTGAGGCGCATTCCTTCTGTATACTTTCCTGCTACGCCTGCGGATGAAGAGGGAAGACTTCTTACATTGAGACGTCTTGCGGTTATTTCAACCAGGATTTGCTGGCGCTCGTCAGCAGTAGGCAGGGCACCTGATGCTGCCTTTGCAAAGCGGGATACAATGAATCCCGGTCGATTGCCTTTCGTAGTTATCATTAGCCAAGTGTTGTCATAAACTGAGGCATCTAAATGGTCACCCATAAGTACCTTGTCAATGACTTCAGAACCTGAGTCAGGCAGGCTTCTTACATTAAGTCTCTTTGCTGTAATCTCAACAGTTGTGCTTTCGGCTGCAAGTGTAATTGATGGAATAAAAGCCCATAAAATAAACAGGATAGAAAGGGCAAGTACACGCTTTAGATCAGTATGCTTTATTTTTTGTATGATAAACATAATTTAATTGCTGAAATTATAACATGAAGACATGATTTTATATATTGGACCATAAATGAAGTTGAAGCATAGTGATTATATTCTATATAATACGGGTATTATGAAAATGCTCATAGTATATTTATTAATAATGTTTTGTTTTACGCCGGCCGTTGTTGATGCCAAAGACCCTGCAAGTAAGTCGGAATGTGTAAGTATGCTGATATCAGAATTGATGGCTCAGTGTGAAAAGATGTTTGGCAGGGATAATCCTGACATGCTGCGGTCATGCACTGAAAATATTGATTCTACAGCAGATACTCAGTGTGCCAGATTTTTCAGTGGAGATAACTTTTGTTCAGCCTGCACATCCGAGTGTATATCTCAGTATCCCGCCGGGGATTCTTCACGGGGCGAGTGTGTGAGTATGTGTATGAGCAAGTCGGGATGCAAGAATTAGATAAAGCCGGCTGATTCAGTTAGAGCCGTTTGCTGTTTTTCTTATGATATAGATCGAAAAATATCACACTCTGATCAGGAATAATATCACAGTTGTCGCATTTTTCTGCCATACGCTTGTTTTCTTTTTTGCATTGCTCACACCAGTAGTAAATCACGCGGTATCCGCTTTTGCCAACATATTTTTTGAAGCGTCCGTTAAATACGCCATGCATCTTACCGTCCGCATCATCAGGGTTTGCCAATAGACGGTTTATAACCTTCATGATACGTTCATATCCCGTGTGATCATTTGTCCTGACATCTTCCAGTTTATGCACAAAGGAAGAAGTCGGTGAGTATGTATATTGTGAGTCGTTCATATTGATCTTTGTTTTTTATACTGTCTGATGGCTATTTTTTGCTGGATAGCCCTATTTTAACAATAATAATATAGCTATACCTGCCTTAGATTTAGCACCGCGATTTCAGGATAGCAGTTAAATCTTATCGGGAGCATGACAGAACCAATGCCTTTGGAGATAAATACAGCAGCCTTTCTTGCCTGGACAAGGCCGCTTGTAAAGTGCTTGTTTTGAACAGGAAGGACAATAGGTGACACGAAGGGGATTTTGACCTGCCCTCCGTGAGTGTGACCTGAGATCACCAGATCAACTCTCGTGGAAAATCTGCTGTCTGCTGTATCGGGGTTATGCGCCAGCAGTATCCTGCATTCGTCCTCGGGTGTAGACCGGAAAGTCCTGTCAATCTCTGGAGAGTCAGTCCAGAAGTCACCCGCCCCGCCAATCCATAGTCTTTTCCCCCTGTGCAGTATGGCAACTGATTTATGCCTGATGCTTTGCCCGCTCTTTATAAGAAGTTCCAGGGATTCAGATTGCTGAACCCAGTGGTCATGATTTCCAAGGACTGAAAAGACACCCGCAGGGGCCTGCAGCCTGTTAAGGTGGGACCAGACAGTTTTTATAACATTGCTGTTATCTCCCTCGGTGACATAGTCTCCAGTGCATACGATTGCATCGGCTTTAAGTGAGTTGGCCCTGTTAATTACCTCCGAAAGAAATTTTTGAGTCATGAAGCTGCCGTAATGTATATCCGTAAGCTGAGCTATCCTGAAGCCGTTGAATTCAGCAGGCAGGTTTCTTACGGGGATGTTGTACTCATTGACCTGCAGGAGTTTTCTTTCTATCAGAAAGGGATAGCTTGCCGCAAGACAGCCAAGGCTGCCGTATAAGCCTAGTTTGAGAAATTTTCTGCGTGAGATAGATGTAGTCACTGGTTTTCCTGGTCTCTTAAATAGATAACTTATATTATAGTATTTTTTGGTTATAGTTTACTGAGAAAAAGAAGTATTGCTTTATTTGAGAGGTTATTGCTGTGACTATCAGGCTTGGGTGAAATTAAAAGGCGAGGACTTTTTTGAGCAAAAATATAATAGCCAGTATTACTATTAACCCTAACATTTTTTCCATTGTCTTAGGTGCGAATCTAAAGGAACCCATATAGGAACCCAGAGCTCCTCCGATTAAGACCGCAATGATTAGCGGGATGTAGTTAGTGAGATCGATTGTATTATACTGGAAACGGGAGATAAGCCCGGCCAGTGAATTAAGCCAGATAAATATGGCTCCGCATGCCGCCGCCTCTTTTTTGCTGCCTAATCCTAAAATAATTATTAATGGTACAAGGTAAATGCCGCCGCCAATACCGGCGATACCTGCAATCAGGCCGAGTATTGATCCGGCTATCAAGGAAATAACGACTTTTCTTTGTTGAGTAAGCTTTAATTTAATAGTAGCGTCTTCCCATAGATATATTCTGAGCGCCACAAAGATCAGGGATATCAGCAGCACCCAGTGGAAAATATGTTTTGGTAATTTAAGCGCTCCTCCCAGATAAGCCATAGGGATGGAAGATATTAGAAAGGGCAGGATAAGCTTGAGTCTGGCATGCCTGTTACGAATGAAATTATAACTTCCTATTGAAGTGACGCATAAATTAAGTGACAGGGTAATCATGGGAATTGTCAGTGCGCTGAAGCCAAAGACGATTAATAGCGCGGTATACGATGAGCCGCCTCCGAGTCCGACTGAGGAATACATAAAGGCGACAAGGCAGAATAAGGCTGCCAATAGGTAAGGGGATGTAGTTATTTCCATAAGTAGTCAAGCCTTTACGGGCCGTTCCAGACACAGATAAAAACAGCTGTTCTTAATGCCCGTTATAAGGTATTTTATATAGGCGTTGTTGTTTAATGTTATGACGTCAACTTTAACATTTCAGGAGGTATATATGTCGAATAAGCCTAGTGAGAAGGAAGACGATTATGTAGCCCGGCAGGAGTATGTGAGACTTAAAAAACTCGAGGAGGCAAAACATCTGGCACTTGAAGCCGAGGAAATAAAGAGGCTTAAGGCCCTGCACCAGATGAGGTGCCCCAGATGCGGGATGGAACTGATCGCCGTTAATTACAGGGGGATTGAGGTAGATAAGTGCTCGGAGTGCGAGGGTGTATGGCTGGATGCCGGTGAGCTGGAGGAAGTATCGAAAATGGAAAAATCAGCGCTGGACAAGTTGTTTGGTGTATTTAGAAAATAGATTCTTACACTGATGGAACATCCCGGCCTGAAGATTCTGGCACTCTCGTTTCTCATAACAATCGGGATAACGATATTTATGGAAGGCATGCACACGCACGTCCCAAAGACCTATATATACCTTCCTATGGGCTTTGCTCTTTTAGTGGAAATACTCCAGATGCGGTATGAGAAAAATCGTGAGCAATTTGATACGGAAGATATCTGAGTTAAACCGGGTTTGCTATTTTATTTTACGTTGAACTTCCAGTTCACATTCCCGAAACAGATTCTCAAGTTCAGCTTTCGATGTTTCAGGAACTATAAGATTACCTGCATCATCGTGCTCAAGCCTTGAGATACCTGGAAATTGTCGCTCAAGTATTTTAATTTCAAGAACCTGGCTTTTGATGGTTTTTAGAAGGCGTCTGTTCTCATCTTCCAGGTTATATTTATCTATCCCCGACTTGATAGACATTTTCAGTTCAATATCATCCCATGGTTTCAGAAAAAACCGGTAAATTTCGCCGTTATTAACCGCGCTTATTGCGGCACTTATACTCGCATGCCCTGTAAGCATTATCCTGACAGTATCAGGGAAGTCCTTTTTCACCAGAGACAGAAATTCGGTTCCGGACATCTGCGGCATGCGTTCATCCGATATTACAAGCTTGAACGGCCTTTCTTGTAGCAGACTCATGCCGTCTTTTCCGCTTTCGGCGGTACAGATTTCATAAGGTTCTTTTTTGAGTGATCGTTTAAGTGAAGATAATACCCTTATATCATCATCAACTATTAATATTGCATTATTCAAATTTATTACCCCTCGCTATAAATTCTGGTTTTTAGCAGGTAAATCATTATCCTGATTATTTAACTTTTTTATCCACACAGACACACCTGTTTCTGCCGGGTCGATTTCATTATAGCGCTGCAGTATTTTTATGCTGGCATCATTTAGTTTAGTACCACTTGGCAGTAAAATCTGCCCTGTGCCTGATTTCGCATGCTTTGAAAGAAGCATCCCGGGCTTCAGGTCATTGATTTTCAGGACTGCCTCTGTCATATCGGTCTCGGATCCTGCTTTGTTATATAGTTCCCTGACTGCTTCTTCAACAGTACTGGAAAGACTCGGATCAAATCTGCTGCCGTAATTTTGACTTAACTCTTGAAGTGCCTTCTCCAGTGCAGTTTTTTTAGGCAGTTCTTTCATTCTGTTTTCAATGAAATCAGCTACTGCTATTATCCTGGAACCCATTGGTATTTCTGTACCGGAAAGGCGGTCAGGAAAGCCTGACCCATCATAGTTTTCGTGATGGTGCCTGATAAGTATTCCTGCCTTTCTAAGATTCTCTATAGAGTCGATGGCTGTCTGTCCCCTTATGGGATGATTAAGATATTCCGGATTTTGTTCTTGCAAAAGTACGGCAGCACCTTTACGCAGAGCCTCATCAGAAATGGCTATAATTCCAATGTCATGAAGTAATGCAGCGGCTATTAGTGTTTCAATTGCTTCGCCTGATAAGCCAATGGACTTTGCGATCTTGAATGAAATTGCAGCAACATTTTTTGAGTGATTAACGGTTTTTGCATTTCGCATTTCCAGAAGGCTGGAAAAGGCCCCGATTGAATTTTTAAAATTAGCCCGCAGGTTAGTATTGAGTGACTTAAGCTCATTATTTTGCTGCTTTATCTCAGCGGTTTGTTGATAAACAAGGGACTTAAGCTCTGTATTCAGCTTTTTCAGTTCGTGGTTCTGCTCTTTTACAATAAGATTCAGTCGCTTGTTGTCACCTATGAGGGCAAATCGCAGCACTGCATCATTAACTATATCAATAAATTCTTTGTCTACCCATGGTTTTGTAATGTAGCGATATGCCTCGCCCTTATTGATGCCCTTAATGGCGACATTAATATCTGCATATCCTGTCAGTATCATCCTGGTAGCATCAGGAGCAATTTTTTTTGCCTGCTCCAGAAACTCGACTCCGCTCATACCCGGCATTCGCTGATCAGATATTATTAGTGCAATCCCTTCCGTACTATTTAAGATATCGATTCCTGCAGCACCGGATTCTGCTGTCAATACGTTGAAATTTTCTTTCCTTAGCAATCTTTTCAGCGATGTAAGTATATTGGCTTCATCATCGACTAGTAAAATGGTAAGTTGCTCTTCTTCTATCTCAGGTTCTATCGTCATACGTGTATCCTAATAACTATATATTTTCATCAGCTGCAATTTCATCAAAGGTCAGGATAATACCTGATAGGCCATCGACTGACTTAATGTGAATGCCATTTGCTTTGATTTTAGTGCAGTTCTGCATCAGAAGCAAGGCGTTTGCCCCTTTTGCAATTATAGTATCAATGAAATTGTTGATCTCTTTTGAGAAGAAAGATGTTCTTTGTTCTCCTATTATGATGCCGTCTTTCGGATTGAATATAGAAAAGCTTTTTCCATTGCATAAAAATATGACTCCATTCGGGTCGAGTCCTATTACAGACACAGGTAAATCTTCAAGGATTTGCTGTGAAAATGTGAGTATCTTGCTGCTCATAATAAGGTCTGCTGATTTTCTATCTACAATGCCTTTAAGTTCCATGTTTTTTATTGCGAGTTCTTTAGTCAGGAGAATATTTTTCTTCTGCATGAAATACTTATCAAGGGCATTGGACACAGCGATTTTCAGTTCATCATCATTCCAGGGCTTTGCCATAAATTTATATATGTGTCCTTCATTTATAGCACTTACTATGGCCGGTATATCTGCATAGCCGGAAAGTACTAATCTTATGGTCTCCGGCCACTTTTCATAGACTTTACAGAGAAACTGAACACCCGTCATGCCCGGCATTCTGTAATCTGATATTATTAACTGAATGCCAGGCTCAGAGGACATTATCTGTAGTCCTTCTTCTCCGGATTCAGCGAAATAGATTTGATATTCGAATCTATGGAAAAGTCTTTTCAGTGACCGAAGTACATTGCTTTCATCATCTACACATAAGATTTTAATAGGCTCATCCACTGTCTGATTCCTCCATAACTGGTATCTGCACCGTAAATACAGTACCTTTACCAATCTCGCTCTGAACAGTCATTTCACCTTTGTGCTTTTTGATGATCTCATAGCATATGCTAAGACCAAGTCCTGTGCCCTTGCCGGGTTCCTTTGTCGTAAAAAATGGCTCAAATACTTTTTGCAGCTTATCCGGTGGTATTCCGCTGCCTGTATCTGTTATCGAGATATTGATTGAATTGTTTTCACTCCATGTTTTTATGCCTATCTCGCCTTTATTATCTATGGATTGAACCGCATTTATAAGGAGGTTCATAAATACCTGATTTAGCTGTTGCGGATAACACATTGTGCGGGGAATTTCGCCGTACTCTTTTTTTAGATCAACTTTATATTTCAGCTCATTCCAGATAATGTCCAGAGTGCTCTCTATGCATTCATTTATATCAGATAACTGGCAATCTGACTCATCTACCCGTGAAAAAGTCTTGAGATTCTGAACTATTTTTTTTACTCTCTCGGCACCGTTTAGAGACTCACTTATCAGTTGCCCCATGTCTTCCAGGATATACTTGATATCGAGTTTAGTATATTTTTCTATAATCTCGGAGGCAGACTCTACAGGGAATTTATCAGAAAGAAAAGTAATGTACTCGGTGAGGGACTCTCCATATTCGCGTAAGGTACCGAGATTGCTGGTAATGTAGCCAACAGGATTATTAATCTCATGGGCAACGCCGGCAGCGAGCTGGCCCACGGATGCCATCTTTTCCTGATGTATTATGCGGCTTTGAGCAAGTTGCAGATTACTTATGGCTGCTTCCAGTTCGTATTGCTGATTTAACAGCACATCAGATTTATTTCTGAGTATGTTCTCAAGTTTAATGACTCGGTTAGCGGCATTTAAACGTACTTTTAACTCACTGATATTAAGGGGTTTAGTTATATAATCATCTGCACCTGAACTTATACCTTCTATTATATCTTCTTTCTCAATTTTACCGCTTAGCAGTATCATATATATATAGGGTTCTTTTCCCATGCTGCGAATGGCTTCGCAAACCTCTATTCCGTTGAGACCTGGCATGAGCCAGTCAATTATTGCAATCTGGGGAGGGGAATCCGAGGAAAGGATTTCCAGGGCGCTAGTTCCGTTATCAGTACGTATGACCTCATAATCCATTTTTTTCAGTATCAAGTATAGCATCTGCTGTGATACCGCATCATCTTCAGCGATAAGGATTTTGGAATGAGTTATTGTCTGCAAAGCATCCACCGAGTAATATATATAGTACTTATAATTTTCTTGAGTTCTTATCGACACTGGAAGATAAAAACTGTAGGATTGGAAATTATGGTATATATCGGCGTTTGCCGGCTTTAGTTTAATATCTGGTTAAGTTCAAATATAGGCAATAGTACTGCAATTACTATAAAGCCGACTATCAGTCCCATAGCCAGTATAAGCACTGGCTCAAGCAGGTTGATAGCCCTTTGAAGGCGCCTGTCGAAATCTGCTTCATACGATGCTGAAGTTTTTTGGAGTATTTCGGGGAGACGGCCGGTCTGTTCCCCCGTAGAGATTATCTGCAGCAGGGTAGGGGGGAAGCCTTCAAGGCTTGTAGAGAGTTTTGAACCCTGTGATACCATCTTATGGGCGTTCATTATCTTTTTCTCAAGTGCGGCATTGCCTGTAGATTTTGCTGTCAGCTGCATGGAATTAAGAATAGGCATTCCGCCTGAAAGGAGGAAGCCCATAGTCATGGTGAATCTGAGCATGTAAAGACCCATGAGTATGCCGCTCGGATCTTTCAGTAACATTGAGTCTATAAACTCTCTGTTGTTGTTTTTCAATCTTCTGAGAGTCAGGCTTGCTGCGGCAAAACCGGCAAGGATAAGCCACCAGAACTTCTGGAAGGTGGTGCTGACCCATAGAAGTATAAGTGTAATAAAGGGCAGTGCTGCAGAGGTGTCCTCAAATATTCTTGTAATTCTCGGGATTACGAATGTAAACAGAAACAATATAATAAGAATACTGATGCCGGCCATAAAAATAGGATACATAAGTGCCGTTTTGACTTTGCTTTTAATGCTTATATCCCCTTCAAGAAAATCGGCCAGCTTTTCCATGACCTCCGTCAGCTTGCCGCTGTTTTCGCCTGCGGTGATCAGTCCGGTATAAAAATCCGGGAAGACCTCAGGATGTGCCTGCATTGAGCGGGAAAGAGATGCCCCGGAAGCGAGCCCTTCTTTTAACTGAAGGAGAACGTGTTTCCAGCCTGCTTTTTGCTCCGAAGATATAGCATTGATAGCATCGACGAGGGGAACGCCTGAAGAAATGAGCGTTGAGAGATTTCTGGTTATGCCGGCAAGTTCAGACTGGGTTACCTTTTTGAAAAGTCCATTTCCTGCAGGTGCTTCAGCTTCGGTTATATCTCCAGGCAGGATTCCTTTTGCCTTTATTTTCAGCGCAGCACTGCGCAGACTGTCGGCCTCTATTGTACCGGAAGACTCTGTCCCTGACTGGTTATATCCAGTGAATTTATATGCTGGCATTTACAGTCCCGCCTTACTGGGTCTCAAGGTCCTGCTGTGTTACCCTGAGGACCTCTTCGATAGTGGTAATGCCCTGCAATACTTTTTCAATAGCATTTGCATGCAGAGGTTTAAAGCCGCTTTTTATTGCCTCGGCTTTGATTGCCTGAGCATCAGTACCAGCAGTGATCATAGCCCTTACCCCTGGAGTGATCTGCAGTAATTCATATATTCCTGTTCTGCCGATATAGCCTTTACCAATGCATTTGTCACATCCCTTGCTCCTGTATAGTGTAAGGGACTCTCTGGTATTGAGAAAGTCCAGTTCCTGTTTTGAAGGTATATAACTCTCCTTGCAGTCAGGGCATAATTTTCGAACCAGGCGCTGGGCCATAACGCACACAAACGATGAGGCCACGAGAAACGGCTCAATCCCCATGTCTATCAGACGTGTGATAGCACTGGGCGCATCATTAGTGTGAAGTGTGCTTAGAACAAGATGTCCGGTTAAAGAGGCATGAACTGCTATTTCCGCAGTCTCCATATCTCTGATCTCACCAACCATCATTATATCGGGATCCTGTCTCAGGATAGAACGCAGTCCTGCAGCAAAGGTCAGGCCTATTTTGGGGTTGACCTGCATCTGCCCGATCCCTCTTAGCTGGTATTCGACCGGATCCTCTACTGTAATGATATTTCTGTCTTCAGTATTAAGTTTTAGTAACGAGGCATAGAGTGTGGTCGTCTTGCCGGAACCCGTAGGGCCGGTCACCAGTATAATCCCGTTTTGACGGGAAAGCGAGGTTCTTAATTCTAAAATAGTACTTTCGCTCATACCCAGCATCTCAAGGGTGATTACATTGGACTGTCTGTCCAGAAGTCTGAGAACCGCACGTTCTCCAAGTGCTGTGGGTATTATTGATACTCTTATATCAACATTTTTTCCCCCGACAAGCAGCTTTATACGTCCGTCCTGCGGGAGTCGTTTTTCAGCAATATCAAGATCTGCAATTATCTTGATTCTTGATATCAGCGCATCATGTATTATTTTCGGAGGGCTTAGAACCTTGTTTAAAATACCATCAACCCGGAAACGTACATCGATACCGTTTTCGTAGGGTTCTATATGAATATCACTGGCCTTTTCCTTGACAGCCTCCATGAGTACGGCATTGAGCAGCCTGATAATCGGGGCCTCTTCAGTTAGTTCCAGCAGATCCCGCGGCGACTCAAACTCGGTGGCTATCATCGAGAGGTCTTCCCCTTTGATGTCTCCCATTACCTCATCTACTTTGCTTGCCTGACTGTAAATGCGGTTAATTGCATCCAGTATAATCTCTTTATCTGCCTGCAAAGGCAGCGGCTTAAGATCGAAACTTCTTGCAAGATCTCTAAGTGCGTATATGCCGCTCTTGCCGGCAACCGCGCCTATAAGATGATCCTTCTCTTTACGAATCGGAAGGAATAGATTGTTTTTTACGTATGAGAGGGGGACATTATTCAGAATTGAAAAGTCTATGTCCTCATCTTTTATTGTGGCTATATTTTCCATCTGATATTCAGATCCCGTATGTAATGAGTTCAGGTTAGCGCTTCCTGTCAGGGTTGCTCTGTATCTTGATCCGGTAATTCGGCTCTGCATATAATACTTCATCTAGAGCACTGAACTGCTTTATTACATCCTCGACTTCCTGACTTGCCCTGATCCTAATATGAAATACATTTATGTTTTTCATGTGCTTGATCAGTTCTGCCTTCTGCTCTTTAATTATGGCAATGGCGCGGTCATTTGAAACATCACTTTTGAACTTGACCAGCAGCTCATCCTGGCTATAAAATTTTTCTTTTTCTCTGAATTCCCTTTCTTTCTTATCGGTGATCTTTGCAAGCGTCGGAGAGTCTTTTACTATATGGGGAGATAGGAAAACTAAAAGGTTCGTCTTTGTCTTCGCAGTATTTTTGACTTTAAACAGCCAGCCCACTACCGGGATATCTCCGAGCACAGGGGTAGAGGCTATGCCTTCTTCATCGCGTTCCTGCATGAGTCCACCGATAACGACAGTATGGGCATCCTTGACCACGACCGTTGTTTTTGTAGATCTTACAGTGGTAGTCGGCCCTACAGATACCAATATATTTTCGGTACTTTCTTTGAGTGCCGATATCTCCTGGTAGAGATCGAGTTTTACGTAATCACCTTCTGTTATCTGTGGCGTGATCCTAAGAGTAATACCGACGTCTTTTCTTTCGATTGAGTTTAACACTGTATTAGTGTTGGTTACGTCCCGCTCTCTCTTGGAGATAAACGGGACATTTTCACCTACGATTATTTCGGCTTCTTCATTGTCTGAGGTAAGTATCTGGGGGGTTGATAATACATTGACCGCATCTCTGAAATCATTAAGACTGAATAGTGCGGCAAACCCCGGTGCGGTAAGAGTTGCGGTAGAGATAGTTCCATTGGATGAAATTGTCGATACGGGCACATTCAGGAAATTACCCATCCCTCCGCCGGAGAACCCTGTCAGCCCGGAGATTATAGACTGAATAGCGGAATTGCTGATATTGCCGAAACCGCCAATACCGATTGGCTGTCCGTTGTGTGAACCAAGTACCCGCCACTTTGAACCCAGTTCTTTAAGCTTGTCTATGGAGGCTTCTATGATCATTGCTTCTACGAATACCTGTTTTCTTCTGCGGTCAAGGGTTTTGACAACCTCGATAATATTTGAATATTCAGAAGTTGGCGCTACTATGATCAGGGAGTTAGTGGATTTGTCAGGAGTTATGTTTAGAATAGGTCCTGCCAGGGAAGCAGGTGAGTTCTTGTTGCGCTCTGCTGCCTTGCCCGCTGTTTGGACACCCTTCAATATATTCTGAAGCACCTTGGCCAGGTCTTCCGCGTCTGCGTTCTCCAGGAAATAAACATATATTTTCGGGGTTTCTTCAAGTGCCCCTGGTTTGTCTATTGCTGCGAGGATAGCGAGAATTTTATCTATATTGCTTGCGGAATCCACGAGCAGCAGAAGGTTGCCGGGACCGAAAGCTGAGATATGTCCGTCTCTTGAGACCACGGGCCGCAGAAACGGTATGGTGTCTCCAGCCTTGATATGCTCTGTAGGTATGAGTTTTGTTATATAGCCTTCATTTACAGGAAGGCTGCTGTCAGAGACTACACTACCGGTTTGTTTTGCCAGAGAAGATGGTATGATTTTGTACGTCTTGGTGCCGGCAGGGACAATTGTATAGCCCTTTAGCGAAAGAACCGAGGTGAACAGTGCAAAAGATTCATCAACTGTAAGTTCGGTCGGGGCTATTATTGTGACACTTCCTTTGATTCGTTCGTCAAAGAGAAAATTGTGGCCCGTTATTTCACTAATAAATTTGATAACCGCCGGTAATTCTACGTTTACAAAGTTAAAGGTTATCATATCTTTTTTGGAGGCAGCTTCCGATATAGCCGAACTGAATGACAGTGTGCTCAGCACTAACGCGAGTGTAATGATAAGTAGTTTTTTAATTTTCATTCCCTATCCTGACTGCACTGCTCCATGTATGAAAAAGCAGTACTTTCAAATCATTTATATATAGGTTATTAGCTTTCAATTGTTTATTTTATCTCATATGAAAGAGAGGTGTTTTTGCCGTTTCTTATTATATCAAGTGTAAGCCTGTTCATTCCCCTCAATGCTGTCATTGCCTGTATTGCCACTTCCGGATTAGATATCTCAAGGCCATTGATTTTAAGCAGTGTGTCACCGTTACGCAGTCCGAGAGAGTGATAGAGTCCATCTTTTACGACCTCGCTTATATTGAAGCCCTCCTGCCTGCCGTCTTTGATATTCGGAAGCATTCTTGCGTCTGTCATGATCTTTTCAGGGTTTTCGATAGACTGCTGAACCTTGCGGGCATCCAGAACATATTCTTTTTCTCCCACTTTTCTGGCAAAAGCACCGGTCTCTTTATTAGTAGAGGTTTGTTCCGCAGATTGCTTGGAGGCTTTTTCGTCAGGGATCATAATGGTCTCAATTATTGAGTTATGTTTCAATTCAACCGAGTCTTTTTTTATGCTGTTAAGTTTACCGTAATTTAATACTTCTTCGCCAAGCGCAAAGCCCTCCTGCCCGCTGCCGGAGTTCTTTTCCTGGAATATAGCGTAGCTTAGATAGTCCGGTCCTGTAACGGTTCCCACAAGGATAAGGTCATGCGGTTTTGAGTAAGCCTTCTCTTCTTTGTCCTCGATGACCTGACCAATTGCCCTTAGCGTCATCGGTTCGCCAAAAGGGTTTTTCGTCAGGATGTCTGAGTATTGCATAAGAGTATTTCTGAGAACAGTTTTTTTTGTCTTTACTTTGTTATTAGTAGATGCTGGAAGCATCTCTTTTTCCGCAAGGGAGTACGTAATTATATTGCGGCTTAATAGTAATGCAGCAACTATTATAGATACTGCAAATATGATATTAAGATATTTAAACGTCTTTAATGAAAGCTCGGGCATATTCTCCATTTTATAATAGTATATAAATGATGATTGGCTATATTGTAGCTTCTTTGAGCGATTCTCCGCAAACGCATTTTCTGGCATCCGGCATACTGCTTAATGTTTCTGCTAAAAGAGATTTCAACATTGCAGTAGCACCCTTCATTTCCTCCATTACCTCGGTAACGGTTAGTTTGGTCTTGCTGATTCCAGCAGCATAATTGGCAACTACTGAAATCCCGGAAAAACAGAGTTCAGCCTCTCGCGCAAGTGAGGCCTCCGGCATGCCTGTCATCCCCACGATATCCCCGCCTAGTATTGCAAATCCTTTTATCTCCGCGGCACTTTCCAGCCGGGGTCCGTCCACCGCAACGTAGGTTCCCCCCTTCTTTATCGGAACCTTCTGCTTTTTTGCGGCCTTGATCACTAACTTGCGCAGTTCATCACAGTAAGGTTCTGTGAAATCAATATGCACTACCCCTTCCTTTCCGTCATAGAATGTAGAGACCCTGTTGCGGGTCATATCCAGTACCTGATCAGTTATTACTATATCTCCAGGTTTTAATCCTTTCTTGATACAGCCGACAGCGCTGATAGACAGGATTCTATCTACCCCGAGTTTTTTAAAGCCCCAGATGTTTGCCCTGTAATTTATCATGTGTGGTGGAATATTATGGTGGTCACCATGACGGGGCAGAAATATAACATCCTTGTTTCCGATCATACCTGTAACATAGGCAGCCGATGGGTCGCCATAGGGGGTCTTTATTTTCTTTTTGCTTTTAATTTTCAGACCTTCTATTTCATACATACCGCTTCCAGCGATCACACCGGTTTTTGACATAATGCCCTCTCCCTGATAAAGTTATTAAATACTTTGTCTTCAGAAATAGATTCCTGCTATCATAAGTATGTTCATGTGCTGGAAGGATAATGACCAATGCCTTGCCAACATTATTTAATTGATATAGTTTACTAAAATAAAAGAATGCTTACAAATGAATAAATTGCCTGAAGAGTTCCTGCAAAAGCTGATTAAAAAAGCACTGTCCAGAGGCGGAGATTATGCGGATATATATATTGAGCATGAACGACCGCTAACAATACAGCTTGAAGATGACAAGATAGAGAAGCTGAGTTCCGGCAGTGAATCAGGAATAGGTATAAGGGTTATCTTTGGTGACAAGTCAGCTTATGCTTACAGTAATGATTTTTCAGAAGACTCTTTAATGTCTATTGCCAGTGCGGTAAGCAATGCTGTCAGGGAAAAAGGGAAAGGCTGTCTTACTTTTGATTTGACAATAAAAAAACCAACTATTGATTTTCCGATTAAGCAAAGACCTGATGAAGTAGATATAAGCAGGAAAATACAGCTGCTTGAGAGCGCAAACAAGGCGGCAAAAGGTGTCAGTTCCAAAATAAGGCAGGCATCTCTGGTTTACAGAGATACTGTGAAAAATGTACGTATTGCAGCTTCAGACGGTACTCTTGCAGAGGATGAACGGATACATACTCTTGCGCTTATACAGGTAATAGCGGCAGATGGAGATATTTTACAGACAGGCTATGAGCCCATCGGGGGCTTGAGTGGTTTCGAGATCTTTGAGGAGAACCCCTTTGATGAGATTGCTATTGAGGCAGCTCGTAAGGCAGTTGGTCTTTTATCTGCTCCAAAGGCGCCGGGCGGCAGGATGCCTGTTATTATATCATCTGAGGCTGGAGGGACAATGATTCATGAGGCTGTGGGGCATGGTCTTGAGGCGGATTTAGTCTTTCAGGGTCTTTCGATTTATGCCGGAAAGATCGGAGAAAAGATTGCATCATCTATGGTAACGATTATTGATGACTCCACAATTCAGGGCAAGCGCGGATCATTTCGTTTTGATGATGAAGGTATACTGTCTGAAAAAACTGTTCTGGTAGAAAAGGGAATACTCAAGTCCTATATGTGTGACAGACTCTCAGCGATGAAGCAGGGGATTGTCTCAACCGGAAACGGAAGACGCCAGTCATATAAATACCGCCCCATTACCAGGATGAGTAATACTTTGATTGCCCCTGGTGAGGGAAGTCCGGAGCAGATTATTGCATCTGTTGACAGAGGCTTTTTTGTTAGAAAGATGGGTGGAGGACAGGTCAATACTGTTACCGGAGAGTTTGTATTTGATGTATCGGAGGGCTACTTGATTGAAAACGGTGTAATTGGAGAACCTGTCAGGGGGGCTACTCTGATTGGTAATGGTCCCGAGGTTCTGCAGTCTATTGATATGGTGGGAAATGATCTTGGATTTGCAATTGGTACATGTGGTAAGGATGCTCAGGGTGTACCCGTATCTGATGCAATGCCTACGGTGAGGATTCCTGAGATGGTGGTAGGCGGCGAAGCCTGATTTGTGCACTCATGTGACACTGTAGATGCATTTATGACACACTTATGAGCTGTAACCCCTTGATTATAAACAAATCATTCCCTGGTATCTAAATTGCATACTATAATAACGAAAGAGCATGGAATTATAGAGGCCTCGATATGCATATAGTGAAATGGTGAGGCTAACCTTAAGCGGCAGGTTGGTATTTAACAAAATATGAGATTACAGAATACAATAAAGTCGGACATCTTCATAACCGGACTCGGTCTGCACTGCGGAAGTGAGATTAATATGAGACTGAGACCCGCTCCTGTAGATACTGGCATTATATTTATCAGAACTGATAAAAATAATGCAAGGATTAAGGCGAATGTGAGTTCGGTATCTGACACAACTTTTGCTACTACACTTGGTGTTAATGGTTCAAGGGTTGGAACTGTTGAACATTTGCTGGCTGCATTGGCTGGAATGGATGTTGATAATGCATATGTTGAACTTGATGGACCGGAAGTACCTATTCTGGATGGCAGCGCTCTTCCTTTCGTATTAGAGATAATTAATACCGGGATTACACAGCAGGTGAAATTCCTGTCTGTCCTTAGAATATTGGAACCTATTGTTGTAAATGAGGGTGCCGCGCAAATTGCGATAACCCCTTACGAAGGAAGACGGATAACATACCGTGTTTGCTATACTCATCCTGCTTTCGGTGAACAAAAGCTTGGAATTGATATGGCATCAATGAAGTTTGAGAGTGAACTGGCTCCGGCAAAGACATTTGGTTTTTTGAAAGATGTGGAGATGCTTCGTTCCAGGGGACTTGCCAAGGGAGGAACTCTGGACAATGCGATTGTACTGGGAGATACGGGGGTTATAAATGAACATATGTTACGGTTTGAGGATGAATTTG
Organism: Nitrospira sp.; assembly: GCA_016784355.1. Classification (GTDB taxonomy): domain Bacteria; phylum Nitrospirota; class Thermodesulfovibrionia; order UBA6902; family UBA6902; genus JACNKH01. The sequence continues at coordinate 26,734 of JADHUV010000023.1, forward strand.
TTCGGCATAAAATAATAGATGCCATAGGTGACATGTCTTTGCTCGGTATTCCTATATATGGGCATATCATTGCTAATAAGTCCGGCCATGCACTTCATGTTAAGCTTTTGAGAAAAATATTATTGTGTAAGGATTCCTGGGAAATTGTGGCAGTGACGAAACCACAGCATTCTTATCCTGTTTCCGAGGTCGCAGAAGTTCAGGTCTGTAAATAATATTAAATTAATACAGGTATAAAGGCGATTACTACATTTTGTAGTAATCGCCTTTTTTTATATTTCAGGGTACTAAAAAATAAAAAAAAGCTGTCCCAATAATCCTGACCGGGACAGCTTTGAATATAGTTCTGTAAAAAGCCTGTTGCTATTTCTTTTTTGCAACGACCTTTTTCTTTGCAACGACTTTTTTCTTAGCAGCTGGTTTTTTCTTTGCGACGACTTCTTTCTTCGCAGCAGGTTTCTTTTTAGCTGCAGACTTTTTCTTAGCAGCTGGTTTTTTCTTTGCGACGACTTCTTTCTTCGCAGCAGGTTTCTTTTTAGCTGCAGCCTTTTTCTTAGCGGCCGGTTTTTTCTTTGCGACGACTTCTTTCTTCGCAGCAGGTTTCTTTTTAGCCGCAGCCTTTTTCTTTGCGGCCGGTTTTTTCTTTGCAACCATTCCGTGTCACCTCCTTTTTTTCTCCCATTACAGGGAGGTTGTTAAAGTCTTCCCAGAAGCAGTATCTTCTTGGCATTGATAATTTTTTTTAGCTTTTTCTCGCCAATCTTCTTCTGGTTGTTATAGTCTGAGACACTCATTATGGTATGGTGAATTTCTTTACCAAACCGTTTTTCGATTTCGCCGAGAGATTTTTTTATAGTATTTGTGTCGCAGACTACTAATATATCAAGCGATGGAAGATCTGTATTGTTTACATATGGTCCGTGGATGAATGCTGTCTTGGCATCCGCAGCATTTAGAACAGATTTTAAGGCTCCGGGAAGACCTAGTGATTTTGCTATGAGTCCCTTCAGTTCGGGGAATAGAGGAGACTTCCTGTTGACAGTGATATATCTGAGATTGCCTTCTTTATGACTGGACACAAGCTCCATGTCTTGAAGTTTATCGAGTTCTCTTTTTACGCCGGATGGATTTTTATTGACAAGTCTGGCTATCTCCCTGACATAAAATTTTTCTTCAGGATTGTTAAATAATAGCGACATGATGTCAGCTCTTATGCTTGATGTGAAAAGCTTATTTAACATAGCTATATATAATCTAATGAAGAAATATTAACTTGTCAAGTGAAAAATACAAATCTGGAACATAAAAATACAATTTGTGAACAGTTTATTATGTTCTTTTTTTGTATTCTATCGTTGCTATGAACTGAACACTGGTTAAGAAAGGCTTCTCAAAGTCTAGTCCTATAATTGACTGTAGCCTTTGTATTTTTTATTTTCTATAGCTGAATTTCATTATGATATAATTAGCGTTATGAAAGAGGCGATGTTTTATAAAAGACTTGAGGGCGACAATATTAAATGCTCACTATGCGCCCACTGCTGTACTGTCTCGGAAGGCAATACGGGTATTTGCAGAGTCAGGGAGAATCAGAACGGGAATTTATTTAGTCTGGTTTATGGAAAACTTGTTTCTTCGAGTGCTGATCCGATTGAGAAAAAACCGTTATTTCATTTTTTACCCTCGACCTCTTCATTTTCGATAGCCACTGTAGGGTGTAATTTTAGATGTATGCATTGTCAGAATTTTGAAATTGCTCATTATGCACAAGAGCATAATGTAATCCCCGGAGAATATATTGAACCAGGCCTTGTTGTAGCTGCTGCGGAGAAATCCGGCTGCAGCAGTATATCTTATACCTATACTGAGCCGACCATATTTTTTGAGTATGCTTACGATTGTGCAGTTATAGCTCATGAACGGGGTATTAAAAATATATTTGTGAGCAATGGCTATACGGGGCCTGAAGCGGTCAAGACAATTGCACCTTATCTGGATGCTGCGAATATTGATCTTAAGGGTGATGACGGTTTTTATAGAAAAGTATGTGGTGCCCGTCTTCGGCCTGTCCTTGATACCATAAGATTAATGAGGGAACTTGATATTTGGGTAGAGTTAACGACACTGCTGATACCCGGCTATAATGATTCAGAGGAGTCTCTGCGCGGAATTATTGATTTCATCTTATCTGTAGATTTCGCTATGCCGTGGCATATTTCGAGATTTCATCCCACTTACAAAATACTTGATAGGCCCGTAACTTCTATTGATAGTCTTTTAAAGGCAAGGAGGATGGGAGTTGAGGCAGGGTTGCGTTATGTTTATCTTGGTAATGTTCCAGGGGAGGATGGTGAAAATACTTACTGCCCTGAATGTGCTGAACTCCTCATTCAACGGGTTGGCTACAGCACAGAATGCTATTTTAATGAAGGTAAATGCCCTAAGTGCGGTGAAGTGATAAGCGGAGTATGGAAGTAATGTTTATCTTGCCGGTTTAAAGTATTGGGTTTATCTCTGCAAGGCGCTTTCTTGCATGTCTTCCCAGATCGGTGTCAGGGGCGACCTGAAGCTGGTTTTTATATGCAATGACAGCAGACTGCATCTGCTGTGTTCGGTCGAAGCATATACCTAGCAGGCCGTGTATCTCGTCATGATCGGGTGCTGAACCGGCAAAGGCCTTGAGGTACGGAATAGCCTTGGAGTAATCAGCCAGCTCATAATAGCTTTTCCCTAGTCCAAAGTGAGAAAGTGCATGCTGTGGATAAAGAGATATGCTAAACCTGAATTGTTCAATTGCACTGGAATATTTATTTCCGAAGAAATAAGCTGACCCCAGTCCATAGACCGCAGGTTGAAAATTCGGGTATAGCGAGACAGCTTTTTTAAATGAGGTCTCAGCCGCTATAAAATCCTTTGTTATAAGCTTGATCTCACCCAGCAGGTTATGGAAAATAGCCTCAGATCCATTGAGCCTTATTGCTTCTTTTACTTTTCCTTCTGCCTTTGAATATTCTTTCTTTTGAAGATGCTGTGCGGCCTCGTCAAAAGTATAATAAGCTGTGCTTTTATTGCTAAGCTGGTCCTTTGCTCTTTTGAATGCATTTGCGGATTTGCCATCTCCACGTAGAGCGTAAGGAGGAAGAACGCTGATCATTTCATTAATTTCTTCCAGCCTCACAGATGTACGAGGATGTGTTGAAAGCAGTTCAGACATAAAAGTATCGCTTCTGGCTGAGACCTTCATCCTGCTCATATAATTATTTGCAGAACGCTCCAGTACCTTGTGGGCCTCAACAGCTTCGCGAGGATCGTAGCCTATTTCTGACATGTATTTAACACCCAGTCGGTCGGCCTGAAGCTCCTGCTCCCTGTCGTATTTAAGAAGCATGAGACTACTGCCTATCGCGCCGAGTTGCAGCAGGGCATCGCTGCCGCTGCTGCCTTGAAGTGCTATTGCCCCCACACTCAGGCCGAGTTGCTGAAGCATTCCCTTGGATATACGTTGTGCAGTATGTCTGGCCATTACATGCCCGATCTCATGCCCCATCACCGCAGCAAACTGGGCCTCATTCTCCATATCGGCCAGAAGGCCTCTGGTGATAGCAACATATCCGGGCAGCGCAAAGGCATTCGGAATGGATGAGTTCTGAATATGAAATTCAAATGGAAGATGGTTGCGCTCTGAAACGGTCCACAACTGTTTGACAATGCGATTCAGATAGGACTGCAGCGCCGGATCATGGTATTCACCTCCGAACTCCCAGTTAGCGGAGGGTGAAGCATCTTTACCGATAGCTATTTCCTGCTGTTCGCTGACAAACATTAATTCATTCCGACCGGTCACCGGGTTTACAGCACAGGAAAATGCTGACAGTATCAGTAATATTAAAAAAACCTTCAGTATAGTGCTATGGGCCGGCATTATATTACTCCTGTTGAAAGGTATATGAATCTATAGTGAATATCATTTTATAATAAATGGGCAGGGGCATCAAGTTATAAATGGAATTAAATGTAGGTTATAATATCCGATCATCCTGATATTCTTCTTGTTTTCTTGCAGGGAATGGGTGATAGGTGATAGGTGATAGGGAATAGGGAATAGGGAATAGGGAATAGGGAAATGATTACAAAGAAAGCGCTTCTGGTTGATGGCGAAGATGTTGGCAGTTGTTCATTGACACAGTTAATAAAACAGGAAAATTTTAAATGCAGCTGTGTTGTGGTGCGTTCAGTGCTGGAGGCCAGGCAAAGGCTTGCCGGCGAGTCCTTTGATATAGTTGTTGCAGATTACTTGATGCCGGATGGTACTGTCTTTGATCTATTAACGTTTTTGCTGGATACCCCGCTTATAGTTGTCTCCAATCTAGTGGATATTGATGTGGCTGTAAAGGTCATGAAAGCAGGGGTGTATGATTATATTATTAAAGACAACGATGCTAATTTCCTCAGGTTTTTGCCCGTTACAATTGAAAAGGCGATCTACAGGAAAGAGTCGGAAGATCGTCTTCGACTATTGGAGTCCGCGGTGTCACATGCCAACGATGCAATAGTAATTTTGGAGGCAGAACCGGCAGAACTGCGCGGTAGAAAGATTTTGTATGTTAACGATGCCTTCTGCAGGATGTCCGGATATAGTTATGAAGAGGCAACCAGCAGGACTCTGCGCATGCTCAGGGGACCGAAAACAAATCGCCTTGAGTTAACAAAAATCAATGAGGCCCTGAAGAAATGTCTTGCAGTGAGGGTTGAGCTTATCAATTACCGTAAGGATGGTTCTGAGTTCTGGGTTGAATGTAATATAGTCCCTTTTGCAGGTGAAGATGGAAAGTTTATACACTGGGTATCGATTCAGCGTGATATCAGTTTGCAGGTGAAGATGGAAAGTTTATACACTGGGTATCGATTCAGCGTGATATCAGTGCGAGAAAACGTGCACAGGAAGAATCGGAGCTGCTGCTTAAAAAGATTGAGGCGATGAATGCTGATCTTAATGAAATGAATCGTGAACTTGAGACTATAGGTGCGGAAAGGACCATGAGTCTGATGGCGCTGACAGTGGCTGACCGTATCAGAAATCCTTCAGCCATGATAGGTGGGCGATGCAAAAGGCTGCTTGCTAAAGAAATAGTTTCTGAAACTATCCGGGAGAGTCTGTTTTTTATTGTAGAGGGCGCAGAAAAGCTTGAGCAGATAGTAAAAGATTTTGAGACCATGTTTAAAAACAGGCAGTCAAAGTTTAAACGTGAGGATATTAATCGAGTTATAGAAAGCGTCTTGCATGTACTAGAAAAGGAGGCAGAGCTTAAAGGAATAGATTTTTTGGTAAGGCTGTCTACTGATGCTCTGATCATTAATATGCAGCGGGAACTCCTTAGAGTTTCGATATTTCATCTTTTGAAAAATGCGCTGGAAGCCACTTCCAGGGGCGGTACGGTGAAGGTCGAAACTTTTACTGAGAATGGAAATGTACTGTTTACGGTTGCGGATACAGGATACGGTATAGTAAGTGAAGATATTGATAATGTTTTTAAAACCTTTGTCAGCAGCAAGGAACACGGGTTTGGCATGGGCTTGCCGCTTGTAAAACAGATTATTACTGAGCATCTTGGAAAAATAAATGTCAGCAGCGGTCCCGGTACAGGGACTGAGTTTAGACTGAGCTTCCCTACAATTTGGAAGGAGGGCAGTCTGCTGTAATTGGAAGGCTTCTGATTATTGCTATAGAGAGATTTAATCTGGTATAATTTTTCTTGATTCTAAAACAAGTTATGAATATAAAACACTCTTTGATAGTATGCGGCATTACGCTGCTCACAATACTGGTAATATTCGATTCCGTCTCGGCACAGGACGCACAATCTGCAAGGGGTGATTTGACTCCTCCAGGTGCCGGTATGTTTAATCCCGGAATGCTTCCTGATCTTCCTGAGGATATTCCACCAGGTTCGATTACACCGAATCAGATAAAGTCTTTTTTTGCAAAACCGCCTGTGAAACCTACCATGAAACCGGCAGTCAAGACAAATCAGGAAAACTATATAATTCTGAATTTTGATAATGCCAATCTCAAGGACGTCTTAAACACTGTTGCGTCTATAACGAGTGAAAATTTCATACTTAGTCCCGGTCTTGATGCAAGAATAACAATTCATTCCTCTAAGAAAATTCCGGTCAGCGAAGTATTAGATGTATTTGAGTCTGTGCTTGAGGCAAATGGAATGTCTTTGGTTCGGTCCGGTGATTTTTATAAGGTTGTTTCAAGCTCTACTGCAAAACAGAAGCCGCTTGAGGTTCGTACCGGCAAGGATATTTCTGATATTCCTGATCTCGACAGGCCGGTTACTCAAATTGTTTCTGTGGATTATGTCCCGGTTACTGAGATTAATACGGTGCTGACCCCTCTTTTATCTGCGGCGGGCAGTATTATCCCTAATACGCGTCACAACCTTCTCATAATAAATGATATGTCGTCCAGCATTATACGTCTCCTGCAGATCTTAAAGGAAATCGATGTTAATGCCTTTGAAAACTCAAGGATGACACTTTTTCAACCCAAGTATTCTGATGTTGCATCTCTGTCCAATGAACTGACAGAGGTTTTAAATGCACTGAATATCACTAAAGAAGGGATTGCCCTCGTGCCTATCGAGAGGATCAACAGTCTTATTGTTTTTTCATCTAGTGAGCTTATGCTTAAATCTATTGAGGGCTGGATGAAAAAGCTGGATGAAGAAGTAATGACAGGACAAAATGTTTTTGTACATCCGGTGCAGAATGTTAAGGCGGAAAGTATTGCATCAATTTTAAGTACACTTTACGAGGCGACAACCAGTACTACTAAACGTACAGCAAGTACTGCTGCCGCGACAGCGGGTAAAAGGACAGCGCCGCCGCGTGTTACATCACCGAGATCGTCGAAACAATCGAGCGGACTAAGTCGTATAGAGGTTATTGCCTTTGAGCCTACTAACTCGCTTGTAATACTTGCACCACCAGGAATTTACAGGGAAATGGTTGAGACCATAAAAAAGATTGATGTATATCCAAGAGAGGTCTTAATAGAGGCCGTTATCGCAGAAGTTACTTTATCTGAATCTGAAAAACTTGGTTTTCAGTGGTCTGCTCTGCATAATCTGTCTGTTTCAGGCAGGGATATTACGGCTCTTGCCCAGGGCAACAGAACAACAGATATCCCGCAACTGGTATCTTCGGTTCCAGCCCTTGCTTCAGGTCCGTCAGGTGGCATTTCATATCTTCTTTTCAGACCTGAGAAGTTTACAGCGCTTATTCATGCCTTGTCCAGCGAGTCAAGAGTGAATATTCTATCGAGTCCCCGGCTTCTGGTCAGAGATCAGGAAGAGGCAAGTATAGAGGTGGGTTCTGAGATACCGACTGCTACAAGTACGACTCAGACCACGACCACTGATACATTGACCCAGAATATTGAGTATCGGACGGTTGGTATAAAATTAAAGATCAAGCCCACTATAAGCGAGGAAAAAACGGTTGTTCTTGATATAGAGCAGGAAGTGTCTTCAAAGGGTGATAATATCACGGTAGGATCTGAAGGGACTTCATTTCCCTCTTTTTCCACTACCAAGGCCAAGACATCCATTGTGGTTCCTGACAAACAGGGTATTATTATTGGCGGTATCATGGAAGAGACTACGGATAAAAATTATCAGGGAGTGCCGTTTTTCAGCAAGATTCCCGTGCTTGGCCGTCTTTTCCGATATCAGGTTGATGAAGTCAGAAAGAAAGAGCTTGTAATAATCATAACTCCTCACGTCATTTCCAGTATTCTTGAGGCCGAGAAGTTGACAAATGATTATGTGGGAAAACTCAGGGAACTGAAGCAGGTTATTGTAAACAGGGAATCCTTAGTATCTGGATCTGAGTAACCGGAAGGCAATGGTTCGTGAAGCGGTAAAAATAAAAAAGACAGCACTGATAGGCAATATTCTGCTGGAGCTTGAGCTTGTAACCGCTGAAAAACTGAATATAGCACTTAAGGAACAGGCAGCCCGGGACATAAAGAATACCCGCAGAATCGGTGAGATTCTTGTAGGACTCGGGTTTGTAAGTGAAGAGGGACTTTTAAGGGCCCTCAGTCAGCAACTAGGTTTGCAGTATCTGAAGTTTTCTGAATTTCCCAAAGAGATTCCCGAATATGCATATCCCACAGTAAAGTTTATGAAGCAGTACAAGTTTGTTCCCCTCGGAGTTGAAGACGGTACGCTTAAGTTAGCAATGACAGACCCTCTTGATGAGTATGTCCTAGACAGCCTGCAGGTCTTTTCTGATAAACCCCTTAATATATATATCAGCAGTGAAAAGGATATTGCTGAGGCTATAGAGCAGTTCTTCGGAAGTAATGTCCATATGACGAGTATTATGGAGGGTATGCGGGAGGATGATGATGAGGTTCAGGACCTTGAGATGAGCGAAGATGTGCATCACCTTAGGGATATGGCTTTTGAGGCCCCTATAGTGAAGCTCGTAAATATGCTTATTACAAAGGCAGTCGAGGGCAGAACCAGTGATATACACATAGAGCCGTTTGAAAATAGTGTAAAGATCAGATACCGAATTGATGGCGCCCTTACCGAGGTTGAGGTGCTTCCCAAGAGAATACAGGCGGCGGTTATTTCAAGGATAAAGATAATGTCCCGGCTTAATATTGCGGAGAGAAGGCTGCCTCAGGACGGCAGGATTAAGCTCAGGGTCTCGGGACGTGATATTGATCTTCGAGTATCTTCGATACCCACAATTTACGGTGAGAGTATAGTAATGAGAATCCTGGACAGAGGCAGCGCACTGGTGATATTGGACTATCTCGGTTTTCCTGCACAGACGCGTGATGATTTTCATGAAAAAATCACTAGCCCCTACGGCATGATTCTGGTTACCGGACCTACTGGAAGCGGTAAGACTACTACACTTTATGCAGCACTGAATAAGATCAATTCAAGTAATAGGAAGATTATTACCATCGAAGACCCTATTGAGTATCAGATAGATGGCATTAACCAGATTCAGGTAAAGCCTCAGATAGGTCTGACATTTGCCTCAGGATTGAAGCATATCGTCAGGCAGGATCCCGACGTTATAATGGTTGGTGAGATCCGGGATGTGGAGACAGCGGAAATAGCGATACATTCTGCACTGACAGGACATCTTGTCTTTAGTACTCTGCATACAAATGATGCTCCGGGAGCGGTAACCAGACTGCTGGACATGGGAATTGAGAGTTTCCTTGTTTCTTCTTCCATGATAGGGGTGCTTGCACAGAGGCTCGTCAGGGTAATATGTCCTACATGCAAAGAACCACATAATCCGCCTCAGGCAATGATTGATAAAATAGAGGCACTTTCCGGGTGTACCATCTATCACGGTGCCGGTTGTGAGGACTGCAGACATACGGGGTATCGCGGCCGGACAGGAATCTTTGAGTTTATGCCGGTCGATGAAGAGGTAAGGCATATGATACTGGAAAAGGCGAGCGCTGATGTAATCCGGAAAAAGGCCCTTGCCGGCGGAATGCAGGGCCTCAGGGACTGCGGTCTTCAGAAAGTCCGGGAAGGTGTTACGACAATTGAGGAAGTTATACGTGTTGCACAGGAGAGCTTTTAATGGCCATTTTTTCTTATCAGGCCACGACAAAAGACGGAGGCATTATATCCGGTACGGTTGAAGAATCTAGTGAACGGGCTGCGATTGATCGTATTCAGGAGATGGGGCATTTCCCTCTGAAGGTAAAGCAGGCCTCTGAAAGTGAGAGCTTTTTTCAGAGGTTTAGCGCATATTTTGAGGGAGGGATCAAGGAGAAAGACGTTATGTCTTTTACTTATCAGCTTGGCGTATTACTTGAGGCAGGCTTCCCGCTGGACCGATCGCTCTCAATATTATCAGGATTGACTGAGAAAAAAAAAGTAAAAGATATGATCCTGGACCTAATCTCTCATGTGCGTGGGGGTAAGTCATTTTCTGACGCACTTGCCAGGTTTCCTGCAGCCTTTCCGCTTTTTTATGTGAATATGGTTAAGGCCGGGGAGGCAGGTGGATTTCTTGAGGCAACAGTAAAGAGGTTGTCTGATTATCTTGAAAATAGTCAGGCTATTATTGAGGAAGTCCGCTCGGCTTTGATATATCCGGCTTTGCTCAGTGCAATGGCTGGAACCGCTGTGATAGTCCTGCTTACCCTTGTTGTGCCTCGTTTTACAGAGATGTTTACCGGGATGGGTGAAGGACTGCCTCTGCCGGCTCAGATTTTACTGACGCTCAGTGAGACGCTTTTAAATTACTGGTGGCTAATGCTGCTTTTAGTAGGTGCACTTGTCATAGGCATAAGGCGTTTCCTGAGCACTGAAAAGGGTAGAGTGATATGGGATGAGGAGAAATTCAGGCTGCCGTTATTCGGAAAGTTATTCAGGGAGGTTGCTGTTGCGCGTTTTTCCAGAACCCTCGGAACCCTTCTCAGCAGCGGAGTGTCTATACTGGTTGCACTTCAAATAGTTCAGGGAACACTCGGCAGTGAAAAGATTGCAGCGGCTATCAATGCGGTGAAAGAGTCTGCCCGAAAAGGAAAGGGTTTAAGTGAACCACTGAAAAATTCTGCCATTTTCCCGCCGATTGCGGTGCATATGATTACCGTAGGTGAGGAGACCGGCAAGCTTGATACAATGTTTATTAAAATAGCTGATAGATTCGATATTGAGGTGCGTACGACTATTAAGAGAATGCTTTCCCTCCTGGAACCTGCGCTGATTCTGGTAATGGCTATAATAGTTGGAGCGATCGTGATAACAATGCTTTTGACAATAATGAGCGTTAATGAACTTCCGCTGTAAGTGGAAGGCAGTTAATGTAAAATATACAATATGAAGGAGGGTTTTATGAATAGAAAGACAAAAAATATATTGCGGGGCAGGGCCGGTTTTACAATGATAGAAATAATGGTGGTTATGATTATCCTGGGTCTGTTGGCAGCCCTTGTTGCCCCGAAAATGTTTGGTAAGCTAGGCAAGGCGAAGACAAATGCCGCGTACTCTCAGATAGAATCTCTGGGAACCGCTCTTGATTTATTTCGTTTAGATGTAGGCCGCTATCCTACCACATCTGAAGGGCTTGAGGCCCTTATCACTCAGCCTTCAGGAGCAGAGGAATGGAATGGTCCATATCTGAAAAAAGTAGAGATCCCCAAAGATCCCTGGGAAAAAGAGTACCACTATGAGTCCCCCGGTACTCACGGGGATTATGACCTTTATACATTTGGAGCAGATAATGCTGATGGTGGAGAGGGTGAAAATAAGGATGTCGTCAGCTGGAAAGGACTGAAGTAGGAGAATTGTATGCCCGGATCTGACCGGATAGCCCGACGACTTCATGATGACCGTGGGTTTACGCTCTTTGAGATATTGGTTGTACTGATTATAATTGCGATAGCCTCCGGGATTGTTGGTGTCTATATAGGCAGAAGTACCGGAAGTCTTGAGGTTAAGAATCTTGCCAAGAGTATATCCTCGACTTTACGGTATGCGCGCAATCATGCCGTATCTGAAAAACAGACTTTCTGTTTTGTTGTGGATCGTGAGGATGCAATGTACAGGTTATATTCCGGGCATCCCTCAGAAGATGGAGAAATATCCCCGGTTATAAGCAAGGCT
>JADHUV010000004.1 GCA_016784355.1 Nitrospira sp.
CCAGACATAGTTCTCTTCATCATTGAATATTCCGTGAATACCTTAAGTAACGGAATCGCGGTAATAATGGAATATATGCCAGCCAGCTTCAATGACAGTGATGTGATTTGTTTTGCTTTCATTCTGTTTTTTACCTAACAGATATTAGATTGAAGTTGCAGTATTGGAATTGGACAACAGGTCAAATAACAGATAACCGCAACTGGTGAATATCCCAATATTGAATATCAATCATGTTTTAACTTATTAAAATTACACGTTACTTGCTTTGCCCCTTTTCTGCAACGTGATGCTTTGTTAGTACTGATAAATTATTTGGTAAGAATTTATATCTTACCCTGCGTTACTTTTTAAAATCAATGGAAATGCATTAAGCGAAATTTTTGACTACAACTGTTGGACGGCTGAACTCTGTATTATTTTTTCAAGATAACAGATATTAGGTTACAGCTATAATATTGGGACTCATTCACAGCTTAAACATTTGGTATTACATGCTGCCGACTATTCCAATGTTTAAAATTTCAAGTTTGCGTTCTGTTAATATTGCACATTCCCTGAAAGTCCTCTCCGTAACTTTGTAATTGTGGATATGTAGAAACCTTATTTTAACTGATGGTTCATATAATGACTATCTGTCAGATCTTTCAGGTCTGGGATGGTTGTGGCCAATACATAGTATTAATTATCTTGGTGCCTGCTACCGGCATATTACTGAAGGCCGTCCATTATTATATGTGCGGCCTTTTTGATTGGTTGATTTATTGATAGGTTTATTCAGGTTGGGGGGTAATTCGTGAATTACCCCTACAGGCGGATATGTTGCCCTGATTTTGCCGGTTGGACATGTAAGGGCAATTCATGAATTGACCCTACGTGTGATAATATGTTTGACAGGGCTGTGTAGGGACAATTCACGAATTGTCCTTTAAACATATTTAAAATAAATAGATATAAATAAAGGGAGCAACCAATGACAGATAATCAAGACGTCTCCAGATTAGAAAAATACATGGAAGAATACTGGGAATATGTGCTTAAGCATAATCCTACTTTTGCCACCTATACAGGCGATCATCGTTATGATGACAAAATAGAGGATTGTTCCGAGCGGGAAGTGCAGGCGCAGAATGCCTTTGTGCGGGATATGTCGGGGCGGGCAGATAATATTGATCCGGGCGCACTGTCTGCAGAAGATCGTTTAAACCTGGATCTTTTTAAGCGTACGCTTTCATTTAGTCTGAAGCTTTCAGAATTTAATACTCACCTTGCGCCGCTCGATCATATGAGCGGTCCCCATATTGATTTTCCGCAGATCACGGCCTTTCACCCTTTTGGTACTGAGAAGGATTTTGAAAACTATGTCAGCAGACTCCATGCCTTTCCGGTACAGATTGATCAGGTAATAGAGAATATGAAAAGGGGGGTATCTGAAAACTACACATCATTTTTTGAGGTCATTGCTCATGTCGAGGCACAGTTAAAGACCTTCGCCGAACTGGATGTTGAGAATCATCCGCTGAATGCCCCTTTAATTACTATGGATGAAAGTATTCCGGAGGAAGCCAGGGACAGAATTAAGAAGTCCGTGAGCGAGGCTATTGGTGTAAGCGTTACGCCTGCTTATAAAAAACTTTATGAATTTATCCGGAAGGAATACGCGGGTCACTGCCGGAAAGATGAAGGCTTATGGTCTTTGCCTCGCGGACAGGAGATGTATCGTTACTATACGCGGTATCACACCACAACCGATATGACTCCTGAAGAGATACATGAAATAGGTCTGAGCGAAGTAAGCAGGATAAGTATTGAGATAAAAGGAATACTTGAAAAACTAGGCTTCAGCGGAGATATTGCGGAGTTTGCCGAAGCAGTTAAAGAGCGCAAAGAGCTATTCCCTGAATCCGGGGAAGAGATCATGAAGATGTACAGGGAGATACTTGCAAAAATGGATCAACGGCTGCCCGAGTATTTTGGAAGGCTTCCGAAGGCAGAGTATGATATAAAGCAGATTGAAGAGTACAGGGAACAGGCAGCGCCGGCGGCATATTATTATCCGCCCCCGAGAAATTTTTCCAGACCCGGTTATTTTTATGCAAATACCTATAACCCTTCTGTAAGACCGAAGTTTGTGATGGAGGCCCTGGCATATCATGAGGCAGTTCCCGGGCATCATTTGCAGATAGCTATTATGCAGGAGCTGGAACATCTGCCGGAGTTTCGCAGACATGAGGGGTCTACGGCATTTATAGAAGGTTGGGCGTTGTACGCGGAAAAGCTTGCGGATGAGATGGGGTGTTATTCAGATGATTACTCAAGGTATGGCCGTATGACCTTTGAGCTATGGCGCGCTGTCAGGCTTGTGATAGACACCGGAATTCATTATTTTAAGTGGTCTCGCGAGAAAAGCATTCAATACTGCCGGGATAATACCGATCTGGATGATCATGAGATCATGACTGAGGTGGATCGGTATATTGCTATGCCGGGGCAAGCCTTGGCCTATAAGATTGGGGAGTTGAAGATTTTGGAGCTCAGGGGGGAGATGGAAAAAGTTCAAGGTAGGGATTTTCGGTTAAAGGATTTTCATGACAGGTTGCTTGAGCATGGGGCGCTGCCGCTGGATATTCTGCAGGGGATTATCTTGAACCGGTAGGCGCTGCACCTCTCAACTTTACAAGAAACAGTACATTTAGTATCCTTCATAACTATGGATAAACAAACCTTTCGTGTTTTAGAGTATGAGCGTATTATGGAGATGGCCTCGTGCTATGCAGTAACCTCACCCGGTGCGTCAGTTGTGGCGGACATATCTCCGCTTGGCGACATAGCGCATATACGGGAACGGATTGATCTGGTCTCTGAGGCTCGCCGGTATCTTGCGGGCGGACAGCGTCCCGGGATAGAGCATTTCGGGGATCTTGTCCTGCTGTTTCAAAAGCTGCGGCCGAGAGATGCGGTACTGATACCGGCAGATATCAGGAGCTTTCTGCCCCTGCTTACTTCTTCAGAGAATCTGCGGGTATTCGGCTCTTATAATGAATACACCCTTCTGCGGGATCTTGTCAGTGCACTGCAGGTGCCCCGCAGTTTAAGGGAGAATATAGAGTCTGCTGTTGATACAGATGGAACGCTCAAGGACACGGCCTCTAATGAGCTTTATCAGGTAAGACAGCGGATCAAGGGAACTGAATCTAAAATACAGGGAATCCTGCAGGGACTGCTTGGTCAGAGTGATCTGGAGCCATTTTTACAGGACACTTTTATTACGCAGCGTAATAACAGGTGGGTCATACCGGTTAAGCAGGATGCTAAAGGAAGGGTGCAGGGGGTTATCCATGATATCTCTAATACTGGTGAGACAGTTTTTATCGAGCCCTATGTTGTACAGCAGGCGGCAAATGAGCTTGAGTCGCTTCGAGCCGAGGAAAAGCTTGAGGAGTTTCGAATTCTTAAGAGACTATCGTATAACCTGCGAGAGCATATCACAGAGATGGAATCTGATTACAGGATTATAATTGGAATGGATCTTATTTTTGCGGTCTCGGGATTTTCTGAGGCCATGAATATGACACCGCCGGAGATAAATGAAAAGGGATTTCTGAGAATTACAGGCGGGCGACATCCGCTTTTGTGGAAGGCTTTTATATCAGGCGGAAGTGATAATGAGATAATTCCGGTTGATATTGAGTTGGGGCGTGACTGTAAGAGTATGGTGATTACCGGCTCAAATGCCGGTGGAAAGACCGTGACTTTAAAGACGGCCGGGGTGCTTACCCTTATGGCCCTTTCCGGCCTTCACACACCATCTGATTCAGGGACCAGCATTCCGTATCTGGAGCACGTGTTTGCCGATATCGGAGATGAACAATCTATAGACAACAGTCTTTCTACTTTTTCAGCACATATAACACGGATATCAGCAATTGTCAGTCAGAGTCGGGAACGCTCGCTGATTATTCTTGATGAACTTGGTACTGGGACTGACCCGGAGCAGGGCGGTGCATTGTCATGTGCGGTTCTCAGAAGACTGGTCAACAGTGGTGCACTTTCCCTCGTATCGACCCATCTGGGCATGGTCAAGGCCTTTGCTCATACACAACCGGGCATGATGAACAGTGCTATGCAGATGAGAGAAGAAGTGGTTGATGGCGTGATCAGGCATGTGCCGACATACAGGCTTAAAACCGGTGAGCCTGGAACCTCGCATGCCTTTGAGATTGCTGAGACTCTGGGACTGCCTGCGGAGATAGTCAGAGAGGCAAGAGAATTGGCCAAGGACAGCGGGGCAGTTGCAGAGACCCTGATATCAGAACTCCGGCAAAAGGGTATTGAGGCTGATAAACGGCTTATCGAGGCGGAGAAACTAAGGCATGAGGCAGAGCTGATGAAGCAGGGCCTGAAAAAAGAGCTTGAGGATATGCGCAGGCGTAAACAGGAAGCCCTGGCTGAAGGACTTGAAAGTGCAGAGGAAATAATACGGAGTGCCAAGGCGGAGGCACATGATATTTTACGGGATATTAAAAAAAGTACTGCGGCAGAGGCGAGAGAGCTGGCAAAAAAGATCGATTTCTCTCATAAAGAGCTTAAGGACAGGCTTCAGAAAAGCCGTCCTGCTGAATTCGAAGTGCTGGACTCGGTAAATGCGGGGCAGAGGGTATTTATGCGGAGCCTCGGTATAAACGGTGTTATAACATATGTGGATCAGAAGAGCGGTAAGTGCCGGGTCATGGCCTCAGGGAAAGAGATTACCCTGCCGGTAGAGGCCCTTTCATCTGCGCAGGGTGCGGGTATTGTGGAAAAGCCTGGTACACGGTCTCCCCTCAGGCATGATCTGGATCAAACTGTACATCTCGATAAGGAGCTTAATATAGTGGGAAGCCGGGTAGATCCTGCCATGTCCCGCATAGAAAGATATCTTAATGATGCCTCTCTGGCTGGAATAACAGAGGTTATAATAATTCATGGAATTGGAACGGGTGTGCTTGCCCGGGCTGTAAGAGAATTTTTACAGGGACATCCGCTTGTCAGTAATTTTCGGGAAGGTATTGGCAGGGAAGGCGGCGGCGGTGTAACCGTTGTTAGTTTATAAAGGAATAATGGACACTACTAAAAAAAGGGAATATGAGACCAGGACAGGCGTACATGTCTCGATTGCAGGCGGCGTGTCCCGTGCGATTGAACAGGCGGTCTCTCTGGGATGCACCACATTGCAGATGTTTTCGCATAGTCCGAGGCAGTGGCAATGCAGTCCGATTATGCCGGAAGAGGTTGCACGCTTTAAAAACCTGAGAGAGAAATATAAACTATCCCCGGTTTTTATCCACGCCTCGTACTTGATAAATCTGGCCTCCAAAACTGCAGAAGGTCTTGAAAAATCGATTAAATTGCTCGCTTTTGAATTGCAGAATGCCAGCTTGCTCGGTGTGGATTATGTGATTGTTCATACGGGCAGTGCAAGTGCTGAAGACCCGGTTGCTGCCAGGAAAAGAGCAGTAAGTTCTTTGAATGAGGCAGTACGCTCAGCAGGTTCGGCCAGGATTTTGCTGGAAAACACAGCGGGGAGACGGGGAGATATTGCCTCTTCTGTCAAGGATCTTGCGGAGATACTTAATGCCTGCGAGAGCAGCGCAGTTTCCGGAATCTGCCTGGACACCTGTCATGCCTTTGCAGCTGGTTATGATTTCAGATTACGCGATGAAGTGGACAGGATGTTTAATGAGATGGAGAAGTATATTGGCATGGACAAGCTAAAATTGATCCATTGTAATGATTCAAAGCTTGCAGCAGGAACCGGTATAGACAGGCATGAGCATCTGGGTAAGGGGCATATAGGTCTTGAGGGTCTTCAAAATTTCTTTGCGGATCAGCGCATTGCCGGTATCCCTCTTATACTGGAGACACCTAAGGAGACGGCAGAGGATGATCTGGCGAATCTAAAGACATTAAGACAATTAATTTCTCCTGCCTAAAAATCTTTTCTAACTTGTTATTTTCCGGCTTGACCGGCACCGCGACTGTCCTGATTGGCTCAGACAATAGTATTGGCGCTAGGTGGACTTTTCCAAATCCAGGCTAAGAGCGACCGAATCTATGATTTCCCGGGTTATCGGCTTTTGTTTCAGCAGATACCCTTCAAATATGGCATTGTCGCACATCGTATTGATTACCCTGGGAACTCCGCCGGAATACTCGTGTACTGCCAGTATTGCATCTTCCAGAAATATTTCTTCATCAGAACCTGCTATGTGAAGTCTGTGTTTGATGTAAGAGCTTGTCACAGAGGCATCTAAAGCAGAGAGTCTGAACTTTACAGCTACCCTTTGCTTTAGTGGTTCATCAAGGGCCAGGACGTCATCCAGTTCCGGAAGGCCGAACAGAACAAGGTTTATTAATTTACCGTTAGGACCTTCCATATTAAGGATCCCGCGAAACTCTTCCATGATCTCCCTGGATTGAAGCATTTGCACTTCATCCATCAGCACGACTGCCTTAAGGCCGGATTCGCTCAGCTCAAGAAGTCTTTTATACAGCTGTCCGAGTATTTCTATCTTGTCATCGCTTACGTTTTCTACCCCCAGCTGCATCGCTATCTTTTTCATCAGCCAATCGGTGGTTACGGCAGCGTGCAATACAACAAGAAGTGCTGCCTCATATAGATTTTCATCAAGCTCATTCAGCATTCTTCTGGCCAGCGTTGTCTTGCCTGTACCGATATCTCCCACTACAACAGCAAGGCCTTTCATTGTGTCGACAGCGAATTTTAAACGGATCAGTGCATCAGAATGCTGGGTGCTGTTATAAAAATAACGCGGGTCTACGGCATTTGAGAAAGGGTGCTCCGCAAGGTTGTAAAATGCAAGATGATCCATAGTTTTATTTATGGCGCTGAGGAACTTAAATTACTATATATTGCAGCGCGTTATATGTATGATACCCTGTTTTTCTTGGATTTTGCAGGGGCGGCCTTAATTTGTGACTTGACCGCCTCCAGCTTTGAGGCTACATCTCTGAACTCTGGGTCTGCGAGATGGATTTCTGTAAAAATTTCAAGAGCCTTTTGATAATCATTATAACGTGAGTATGTTTCGGCCAGCTCAAACTTTATGGAATTATTGCTGATGTCACCAGCGTCTAATTGTTCCAGTATTTTAATGTACTCGGCAATGGCAAGAGGATAAGAGCCTTTTTCAGTAAAGCAGGAGGCGATCATTCGGCGGCACAGAAGCTGCTTATCAGGTGATTGAGAGGCCAGCTTGAATTTTTCTATGGCCTTATCAAGGTGGCCTTCCTGCCTGAGTTCTGTTGCCTCTCTGTACAGGACATCTGAATCTATTTCGGCTGCTGGCTCTGAATGTGTAGATTCGGATGTAACATTCATATCAGGTGTTGGTGCAAGCGTTTCCTCTGTTGATACTGCCTGATTCGTGGTCGCAGACTCAAGGTCATCAATACGGCGCTGAATATCTTCATTCGGAGTCGCTGAGATAAGGGCGCGGTAGATGCTCAATGCCTCATCCTTCATCCCCTGCTGCTCAAAAAAACTGGCCTCCTCAAGTTGTTCCTCTACGCTTGCCTGTTCCGGATTGGGGACTGCTATATCCTGAGGTGTCTCTTCCGTAATTGTGCTTTCAGGGACGGCTTCTTCTTCATCCCCGGTCTCAGGAATTGAAGGTTCATTGACTGGTTCCGGTTCAGCTTCTTCTGCGGGTGTCAGGTCAGCTATTTTCTGCAGGGCCGTCTGATTATCCGGATCAATCGCGAGGATATCTCTATAGAAAATCAGTGATCTATCTGCATTGCCCTGCTGCTCATGAATGTCGGCACATTTATAAAGGGCCTCTTTCAGTCCCTCTGTATTGTCAAGCCCCCGATATGCGGTTACCAGCCGCTGAAGCACTGGCAGGGACTTAAGCTCGGCAAATGGTTCTAACATTTCCAGTGCGGCTTCTGAGTTGTCATTACTCAGTTCGCGATCTATTGCCGGTGCCAGTAGTACCCAGGCAGCATCGATATTGCCATCTTCCATGTGCATTTTGGCCAGGAGGTTACTGATAAAAATATTGGAGGGGTTTTTCTGAAGCTGCGCCCCTAACATTTTTTCAGCGATCTCCTGATTGCCGGTCTGTATTGCCATTTCCAGAAACAGTTCAGCGCATTTTTTGTCGCACCCATCCTGAGACATAGCCTGTACAAGATATTGAAAGGCAGCCTCCTCATCCCCTGTCAGGGCAGCTAAGCGGCTAAGGCCGATAAATGTCTGAACATTCTCAGGGTCAAGTTCGGAGGCTTTCTTCAGAAGTTCCCTGGCTTGGTCGTAAGCCTGCTTTTCCGCACAGGATGAAGCTACAGAGGCATATTCATTTGCAGCCCTCTGTTTTGTACCGGCCTTTAGGTAAACATCCGCTATCCTTAGTCTGGTCTCTATATCGGAAGGGGAAAGCTGCAGGGCGCGGTCTATGGTCATCAGCACCTTCTCTTTTGCCCCCTCTCTGTAATATATCTCTGCTGCTTTCAGATAACACTCGATGGCATTTCCCTTTAAGCCCCGCTCTGCATCGAGCGTGGCCAGGGCGATTAATGCACTTACCTCTGTAGGTCTTATATTAAGTATTTTTTTGTAAAGGGCTGTAGCTTTGGGGTAAAAACCGTCTTTTTTATATATAGAAGCAGCAGAGGTGTATGATTCAATGGCGGCCTCTTCATCACCCTTACGGACCTGCAGGTCTCCTACAGTGTTAAACAGGTTGCCGTCATGATTCTCTTCAAGGAGTTTTTGGTATTCAGCAATGGCCTTATCAAGTTGTCCCTTGGAAGTTAACTTTTTGGCATTTGCTATTATGGCGCTTTTATTTAACACGTGACTAAAAGTATCTTAAAAGCTTGCAATCGCAATGTCAATAATCATTTGTATAATGTGAGGCATTTTACGCCCTTATACAGGTGAAATTTCTCTACTGGCGAAAGCCCTGAAACCGAGGTGTATGTCAGGAGCGTTCCCGTACCCAGTCTATCGGATAGGAGTATTTTACTTTAGACAGTGTAGGCGGCCAGATCATCTGAATTCTTCCATTTAACCATTGCACTACATAGGTTGCATGTCTGTTCTGGTTGACTTTATGGGCGTATGCAGTAAACTTGACCGGTCCGAACACTGTCATCATGTCTGTCTTTGAGAGTGCGGTTTTAATATCATAAGGACTATGAGAGTCTGCCCTTTTAAGCACATCTGCAATAACATAAGTCGCGGCGTAGGCAGCTGCACCGTGGTATTCTGTGCGTGTATTAAATTTTTTCAGATATTTGTCATAGTATTCCCTCGCACCTGGTATTGAGAGTGATTCATGCCAGAGTGTTGAGGAAATGACTTTTTCAGAGGCCTTACCCGTATTTTCCCTGAACTCCGGCATGGTAAAACCACCACCGCCGCCTATAAAAAGGTCAGGGTTCATTTTCAACTCCATTGACTGGTTCATAAGCCTTGAGGCATCCATGAGATAGGAGACCATATATATAATTGATGGATTGGTTTCTTTAACCCGGCTTAAAAGCGGTTTGAAATCCATGGTACCAGCATCATAGCTTTCGCTCAGGAGCACCTTGATTCCGAGTTTTTTACAGCTGTTTTCAAAGGCTTTTGCACCCTTTGTACCGAAGAGGGTATTTTCGTGTAGTATGACAGCGGTTTCAGGTTTTACTATTTCCGCCAGAAAGCTTTCCACTCCGCTTGCGTACTCACTGACCGGGGAATTAAGCCTGAAGATGGGGAAGCGGTCATTGAGTAAGGTTAATTCGTCTTGTACCTTTTGGGTTATATCATTAATATCTTTTTTGATTTGAGTTATTTTTTCAGGATCTGCTGCCGCCTGCAGTCTTGCCTGCAGACTTTCAAGAAGCTGACCGCTAGAGGTAAAAGATATGGGCTCAGTAATCTTATCAGCCGCTGCAGTGTTAATAAGAAATGGAAAGCCCTTGCGCAACACTACCTCGGCTACAGCATAGGTAACAGAGGAACTGTAGCCCCCTCCCAGCATGACGACCTGATCCTGTGTTATCAGTTTTTCAACTGCTGCACGGGCGGCATCCGGTTTGCCCTGAGTATCTTCAAACAGAAGTGTGAGCTCTCTTCCATTAATACCCCCGGCATTATTAATTTCTTCGGCTGCCAACTCAAAGGAGTTTTTTTCAATCTCGCCGAAGGATGTGTGGCTGCCGGTCAGGGGAAGTATTATCCCTATTTTGATCGGATCCATATTTATTTCTTTGGAAGCTGTGGAGCTTGTTTCCTGTGCCTGCTGGCACGCGCCTAGTAATATTAGTGTCAAAAATGACAGGATAGTTATCATTAATCTGGTATACATAGAGACTCCTTTGAAAAGGGGAACGTGTTTATAATTTTGATCACACAAAGCGGATAATTTATAATATTTATTCATGCCTTCTTAGTACATAATATGATATTTATTGTTTATATGCAAGGGCTTTTGCGCCTGTGCCCCCCCCTGCCTGCCGGCAGGTCTGTGCCTATGCCCCTTTGTGCCTTTTTTTACTTCTCCGCCCCCGCCTATTCGAGAGACAGGCCCGGTCCCGGCATCCTGCCGTATAATCCCCTCCATATAATGAAGTCATCTGTCCAGATTGCTCCATTGCCGTTCATATCCATATCTTCATTAATTGGATTTGTCTGCTGTCCCGCAAAGGGTCTCCAGAGGATAAAGTCTCTTATCTCAACTATCCCGTTGTTATCAAAATCGCCGTCGCAGATATTGCCGTAATGTTGAATGCCTGCTATAAATAAATTGTCATCTTCATCAGCATTTGTATCGCGCTGATCCGGATTAGCAACCTTTACGCAATTATCACAGGCATTACCGCGTCCGTCAGAATCAGTGTCTGCCTGATCCGGGTTGGCGATATCAGGGCAGTTATCCGATGAGTCTAAGATGCCGTCATTGTCTGCATCGGCACCGCAATTTCCATATTGGTCAATGGATATACCGTTTTTCAGGGCACTGCAGGAGTTAGCATAAGTAATCCCGTCGCAGCCGCATACAGGATTTTGCGAGTTGGAACAGGCATCGAGAGGTTTGGGCCTGCAGGTGCCGATGCTGCCGCATTCTCCGGGGAGTTTTGCACAATAGGACTCTGCGGGACACTGAAGATTGTCCGCACATTGCAGTCCTGTAGGGGTCAGCAGATAGGAGGAGGCGCCTTCTTTGACCAGCACCTGTCCGATTTCATTGATTGCCTCTGCCCGATCCAGATCTGAGCCGTACATAACATCAGATGGATCGATTAGATTTTCTAAATTATGTGTGCTGTTTGTTTCAACCCAGAGAACGGCTTCCTGCTCACCGGCTGTTGCTTCGGCATATCCGACCGTCTCGCGTGCGGTATTAATGGCATTGGCATAACTCCTGAAAAATCCGGGCAGATGGCTTAGGGGCGTCATAGTACCGGCTGCATCCCTGATAAATGCCTTGACCCCGGCTGCCCCCTGGCTGTAGCCGGTTATATCTCCATTGTCATTAATATCATAGGCCTTGCTGGCAAAGTCTCCCGCCAGGACTCCAAGACCGGTCATCCCGTTTATCGAATCCCACAAAAAGGCCTGCGTCCCCATTGCTGAAGAACTGTAGCCGACTGCCTGCCCGGCGCTGTTAAGGGCATAAGCATGACTGAGCGCACCTCCAGGAAGAAAACCCATGGGCTGCATGCCGTTTACAGCATCCCAGATAAAGGCCTTGCGCGCAGAGGTGAAACCGCTGTATCCGACAACCTGACCGGCATCATTGAGGTCATATGCCTCACCCGCGGTGTCAGAGCCTAAGAGACCGATTGTTACAGCTGTCCCGGCAGTTATATCATAGAGATCCAGAAGGGTCTTGTTAGTGGGCCAGCCGCTTATGCTTTTAAGCATGAGCTGTCCATGATTGTTCATTGTCTGAGGACTTCCGTCTCTTATCTGTGTCATTCCGGAGGACGCATCCCACAGGTATGCCTCTGCTCCGTCATATCCTGCCACTTCCCCTATTTCGTTAAGCGTCGTTGCGGTAAATCCCGGAAGATAGTCATTGAGGTTTATGATTGTATATGTCGGCGGGCCGGACGGGGGCGCAGTACTGCACTGCGGATCATTGCCGTCCGTCAGGGCGTTGCAGTCATTATCGAGGCCGTCAGAGCAAATTTCAGGTGCGCCGGGGAATACAAAGGCCTGATTGTCATCGCAGTCATTTAAAGTGCCTTCGCAGGAGGTCTGTGAGGTGAAACCGTCATTGTCTGTATCAAAAGACAGGCCGTTATTAAGCTGACCGTCACAGTCATTATCTGTATTGTCGCATACTTCCTGCGCACCGGGATAAACAGCCGGATCAGCATCATTGCAGTCATCTATAGAGCCCTCACAGGAGTCAAGGGAGGTATAGCCGTCGTTGTCTGCATCAAAGGTAAGCCCGTCATCGGTCAGGCCGTTACAGTCATTGTCAGCTGCATCACACAGCTCCGGTGCTCCCGGAAAGACATCCGCCCGGCTGTCATTGCAGTCAGCAAGGCCGCATATTCCACCCTCGGCATAATAGGTGTCTCCATCCGTATCTGTACAGGACGCAGATGGTGAGATATAGAGAAACTCATATATAAAGTCGCCCCCGTCTACACCATTTCCTGAGGGAAGGATTCCGGAAAATTCTCCATCTATTATATTGTATGAACTGTCCAGCAGCACTGAAGGTGCAGGATCCGGACCGGGTGCGCCTGAGTCCTCGATCCATCCTATGTCAGGGTTGACGCGCAGGACGCGTTTGTGGGTATTTATACAGCCTGCGGAACAGTCGCCCCATTTATTCAAAAAATGGTAAAACGGGTTCGGGTATGAATAGACCATATCCAGGGTCGGGCCGTCTCCGATGGGGTAATTTACCTTGCGTATGCCGGTTAATACGGGATACATGCGGCGAAGCATCTCAAGGTCCTGCCATATCTTTGAGTAGATAAATGAATCTGTATCAGCCGTACCAAAGACGTCCTCCAGTAAAAGTACGGCATCCTGTTTACTCATTTCGGTCACATCTCCTGCGAGCAGGACTCTATATTTGTCATGAGAAAGTGCCTGTCCGGAAAGGTCTATACGAAGCTGATCCGGGCTGTCCAGGACAAGGGCCTGAGCCGGAATATTCAGCTCTATATCATTTCCATTGCCGAAGATGCCGTCCCCGTTGCTGCTGATGACCCGTACGGATTTTGTATTGATACTTTCAGGATAGAGATCCCGGTCAAAAGAAATCACTATGGAAGAGGGTGTCTGATCAGTAACAGAAAAGGGTTCAGGTAAGACATAGGCAACCCTGACTGATGCACTGCCGTCTTCGGGGGTAGCCATTACGCTGAAGGTCCCGGTCATGCTGTCTACAATATTACCCTCGGTATCGCCGTGCAGGTTGATCGTTACCTCATATCCGCCTGCGGCCAGTACGCCCATATTAATATTAGCGGTTATGTAGTCCTGTACAGGAAAGAAGCCTGAGGCCACATACATATCCACGGTCATTTCATAGCCGTTTACTGTAAATTCAGTAGGCTTAAAAAATGAGGCACTGGCGGTATCTGTTACTGCATTAATACTGAGAGAGACCGTGCTGCTCGGTGTAATCTCACCGGACGGAAACAGGTATACGACGCTTATCTGCGCCGCCATAACTGCTGAAGGTGTGAGAAAGAGAATGAGAGCGATTAGAGTGTTGAGAGTAATTAACCGGGCCCTGCGCATATATGCCTCCAAAGGGTTGAGAATTTAAATAAGTAAGTTCATTCAGGTCTGATCTGAATATAATAATAAATTTTAATAAATAAGTTCCCAGCCCGGCCGGTGATCATGCATTTTTAGGCATTATCACCGGCCTCTTGCAAGCCAGCATCCCCTCTGATGAATCACATTGATCTATCTGTAGGGGCAGGTTTGAAACCTGCCCCTACATTCACTTTGTGCTCTATTCTGTAACTCCTGGTCCCGGTCTTTTTCCGTACAAACCTCTCCATATAATGAAGTCATCTGTCCAGACTGCTCCGTCACCATTGAGGTCCATGTCTTCATTGAGTGTATCAGTCTGCTGACCGGCAAATGGTCTCCATAAAATGAAGTCTCTGATTTCAACGATGCCGTTGTTGTCAAAGTCACCATCGCAGATATTGCCGTAGTGCTGGATACCTGCCTCGGCGGTGTTATCATCTTCATCGGCGTTTGTATCACGCTGATCCGGGTTTGGGATTTCTACGCAGTTATCGCAGGCATCGCCGATGCCGTCGTTGTCAGTGTCTGCCTGGTCGGAGTTTTCTGTATCCGGGCAGTTGTCTGTGTCGTCCGGGGTGCCGTCAGAATCATGGTCATTATTGCCCGTACAGGCACCGGTGGTATCTACGGATACTCCTGCCGCTGCTGCCTCACAGGGGTTAGTGTACGTGATGCCGTCACATCCGCAGACCGGGTTTGATGCTGAGCTGCAGGCATAGGCAGGAT
Organism: Nitrospira sp.; assembly: GCA_016784355.1. Taxonomy (GTDB): domain Bacteria; phylum Nitrospirota; class Thermodesulfovibrionia; order UBA6902; family UBA6902; genus JACNKH01. The sequence goes on from JADHUV010000004.1 coordinate 14,513, forward strand.
TGACCTTGCATGTGCCCTGACCGCCGCATTGTCCATCCGGTGTCTTGCAGGAATATCCGGCGGGGCACTCTGCATTAGCTGTACATTGAAGGCCCGCTGGTGTCAGAAGGTATCCGGAATTGCCATCAAGTGCAATAATCTGTCCCTTGCTGTTGATATCTTCTGCAGAATCCAGGTCTATATCGTGCAGTAGAGCATTCGGTACGAGCAGGCTTTCAAGATTTAGAACACCGGCTGTTTCTGTCCACAGGAAGGCCTCTTTTTCTCCATTGACTGAAGAAGTATATCCGGCTACTTCACGGGCTGAATTAATAGCCAGTGCCCGGCTTTTATAATATTTACTCAGAGGGGTTATCTCTTTCATGCCCTCGGCTGAATTCCAGATAAAGGCCCTTTCACCTGCCGCGCCCTGACTGTATCCCACGATATCATTTGTATCGTTTATATCAAAGGCCTTACTCAGATAGTCACCGGAAAGGCGGGCAAGTGCCTGCATTCCGTTCGTTGTGTTCCAGAGAAACGCCTGTGTGCCTGATGCTGAAGAACTGTAGCCTGCTGTGTTGCCGTCAGCATTGACAGCAAAGGCCTCACTTAATGTGCCTCCTGGTAGAAATCCCAGACTTTTGGTTCCGTTAATTTTATCCCAGACAAAGGCTTCCTTGCTGTAGCTGAGACCGCTGTAACCGGCAACCTGTCCGGCTTCACTTATGTCCCATGCGCCGCCTGATGTGTCACTGTCCAGCAGCGCAATATCAGATGTTGTCTGAGATAAAAGGTCATATACCTGAAGAGAGGTCTTGTAATAAGGCCAGCCTGAGGTTTTTGTTCCGATGACTTGTCTGCGGTTATTGACAGAAAGTGCATTGCTGTAATTAAGGCTCTGCGGTCCTGATCCCTGATCCCATACAACGGCATGAGCAATTGCCCCTGTTTTGTAGTAGCCTGATACCAGTCCGTCGTCATTTAAAGAAGTAGGTGTAATATTGCCTAAGGCGCTGTCCTGTATCTGCTGTATCTCATATGAGCGTATTGCAGAAGTGCTGCAGTCTGAATCATTATTATCAATTAGACCATCGCAGTCATTGTCTATTGCATCATCACATATTTCTGCATTACCCGTAAAAACGTCTGCATCTGCATCATCACAGTCATCTCCGGTACCTTCGCAGGAGCCGAATATTGTATAGCCGTCTCCGTCATTATCTGCGCCCGGTACTTCGTCTGTCAGGCCGTTGCAGTCATTGTCGAGGCCGTCGCAGACTTCTGTGCCAGAGGGATTGGCATCAGCTGAGTTGTCATTGCAGTCAACAGGTCCGCACCTTCCGCCTTCGATCGCGAAGTAGTCATTGTCATTATCTGTGCATGGCAGGGGCTTAAAGAGTACCTTGCGCAGCAGCCCATCAGTATTCCGTGCCGACCCCAGAATTACTCCAGCATTGTTAATGTCATATAAACTGCTTACAGTCCATCCGGCACCGGGTTCTATCAGGTCATTCATATCCCGTGCTCCCCGCGCTTCATTCCATAGGTACATGCCACCGGTTGATCCGTCTGTGTAGCTTCCAATAACCTCTCCCATGTCATTAATATCAAAAGCATCAGAACGTGGTCCCGGATTCACAATCGGACGCATCCCGTTTGCACTGTCCCAGATAAAGGCAAGATTGTCTGACTCCCCAACAACCCAGGATGATTCATTTATCGCCCTGGCAGTACTTGAGTGTCCCAGAAGAGAGCCGAGGTTTTTCATGGTTGAACCGCTCCAAAGAAACGCAAAATGGTTATTAATAAAGTTGGAATCCGGCATTGTCATTGAGTACCCTACGACCTGTCCTTTGTCATTGATATCATTGGCTACTGCGCGAGTACCTCCCAGAGTACCAAGGTAGTGGAAATTATTCTGACCGTATGCAATAAGCGGGTTGGCATATGAATATGAAACTATCATCATCGTACATACCATCCCGACTGGGCAGGGTCGCTCATCGTACCATGAATAGCTATCATAACCAACGGCTGCACCATTATTATTTATTGCATATAAAACTGAATAGGATGAATTGGCATCAGGGTTATTGTATAAATTGGATCCTAAATTAACAGGTGTGTTTATATCTGTCCATAATACAGCTGACGACCTTCTGTATCCGGAAAACTGACCGTTATCATTGAGATCGGTAATGACATAATCGTCAGATATCGGCAACAGTGTCATGCCGGAGGTCTCACTCCATAAAAAATGCCCAAGGTCAGATTTTCCTACTACCTCTCCGTTGTTATTGAGCGCCCGTACTGAGATATTTTCACCGATCTCAATTACCTCATAACGCACTGCACCATCTACCATGTTAAACGGATATACGAGTACTGATGCAAGAAAAATTAATACCATGCCTAATACTCTTTTCATAACAAACCCCCTCAAAAGATGTAAAAACTGTTAATAAAATTTACACTTTATTATTCTTAAACCTGACTATTCTTAATAATCAAGCAGTTATGGCATTTCATCAACTAAAGTCAGAAATCCCTAATATCAGGTTATATTTCCTGATAGAAAGGCGAGTATATTCGGTATGTTAAAAATATTATTTCAGTAAGTCTGATTGGATAATTGCAAGTACAATGCCATTAGATACAAAATACAATTAATCAAGGGGTTAACGAAGCACACATTTAAGGGTAAATGTCAATATGGCACTAAAAAAATGTCAGAATGGCATATTTGCCTTATTTGGCAAATAGTTAGCGCTAGAGGTATTGGAGTGCATGTATTGAGTTGTAGGGTTAGGTGAACCAGACCCTGACTTTGCCATCACCTGGTACGAATTATCGTATATGCGTTTAATCGGTGATTAATAGTTTTACAGTTTGCTGGATTCCCGCCTGCAGGGAAATGGCAAGGCAGGGTTCTTATATATTAAGGGCAGGCAATCGAGTCTATTAAACTCTAAGCCTGCCCTAATGTTTTTTGTGCCTATGTGCCTCAGTACCTTAGTGCCTTATCTCCTTACTCCGTAACCCCCGGCCCTGGCGTTCTGCCGTAATGCATGCGCCACACGTTAAGATCCCCTATCCATATAGCCCCGTCACCATCAAGGTCCATATCTGCATTTGAGTCATCAACTAATTGTCCGGCATAGTTTCTCCATATGATGTAGTCGTTTATCGCGACTATGCCGTCATTGTTAACGTCGGGATCGCAGATATTGCCGTAATGCTGGCGTCCAGGAATATAGAGATTGTCGTCTTCGTCGGAGTTGGTATCACGCTGGTCGGGATTAGCACGCTCGACACAGTTGTCGCAGACATTGCCTATACCGTCGCCGTCCGTATCTGCCTGGTCCATATTGGCAACGGCCGGGCAGTTATCAAGGGCATTGATAATGGAGTCCATATCCATGTCATTTTCAGGATTGCAATTTACGGCATTCGGGTCAACATAATCGATCAGTCCATCGCAGTCATTATCAATGCTGTCACTGCAGTTTTCTACAGCAGCAGGGTTAATTGCAGGATCTAAATCATTACAGTCACCTTCGCAGAGTCCGAATCCGTCACCATCAGTATCTGCTACATCGTTGATACCGTCGCAGTTGTTGTCGATGCCGTCGCATATCTCCGGTGCTGAGGGACTGACAGCGGCGCTGGTATCATTGCAGTCATCTTTTGTACCAAGGCAGGATGCCGGTGTCGTATGACCGTCGCCGTCGCTGTCGGTGCTCAGGCCCTCGTCGGTCTGTCCGTTACAGTTATTGTCACGTCCGTCACATATTTCTGCAGCGCCGGGTTTTACGGCAGCAGTTGTATCATCGCAGTCACCTTTGCAGGTCGAGATGCCGTCTGAGTCTGCATCCATTTCATCCGCTGGAATAATGCCGTCGCAGTCATTGTCTTTTCCGTCACAGAGTTCGGCATGGCCGCTGTAGATAGCGGGATTATTGTCATTGCAGTCATCCCGTGTACCGAGGCAGGAGGTGAGAGAAGTATGGCCGTCCTTATCAAAATCAGTGGATAAGCCGTCATCGGTCTGACCATTACAGTCATTGTCTCTTCCATCGCAGATCTCACTGCGGCCGGGAAATACGTTTGTGCTGCTATCGTCACAGTCATCAGCTGAGCCGAAGCATGAGCCGATGGCTGTAAAGCCATCGCCGTCGCTATCAGGACTGATGCCGTCATCGGTCAGGCCATTGCAGTTATTGTCTATGCCGTCGCATACTTCTGCCTCGCCGGGATTCAGAAGGGGATCTCTGTCATCGCAGTCAGCAGGTCCGCAGGAACCGCCCTCGGCAAAGTATGTGTCTTTATCATAATCTGTACAGGTAAGCGCATCGCAGATATCGCCTATGCCGTCATTGTCAATGTCACCCTGCTCAGGGTTCGGAATGTCTATGCAGTTGTCGCAGGCATCTCCGGCACCGTCACTGTCGGAATCCTCTTGTCCGGGATTGGCCGTATAAGGGCAGTTGTCACTGTCTCCGAATATGCCGTCGCCATCCGCATCTGATATGCACGCGCCTAAAGCACTTATAGAGACTCCCGCGGCGATTGCCTCACAATTATTATTGTATGTAATGCCATTGCAGCCGCAAACCGGGTTTAATGCATTAGAGCAGTCCTGCACAAGGGGTACGGCCTTGCAATGGCCGGCTCCTGCACATTGGGGGCCTTCTTTTGAGCAGTAATAATTATCAGGGCAGTCGCTGTTGATGGAGCAAAGTGAGTCAAACTGTGATAACAGATATGCTTTTTTCCCACCGGTGGCAATGATCTGACTGTTGTCATTAATATCGCAGGCAGTATCCAGATCTGTGCCGGCATATCTGTCTGTAGGGTTGATCAAATCCTCGATATTTCTCATGCCGTAAGCTGCGGTCCAGATAAATGCCTCTTTTGAGCCGTCATTGTGTTCGTTATAACCAACAACCTCGAAGGTGTTGTTTACGGCGCTTGCGATACTTTTTTTATAGTTATTAAGCAGTCCGAGATTGGTTATGCCGTCAGCCTCATTCCAGAGAAAGGCACGGGGAGCTGTGATACCGGAGGAATATCCGACTACATTTCCTGTGTTGCTGATATCATAGGCCTTACTGATGAAATCGCCGGGAAGATAAGGCAAAGCTCTCATGCCATTTACCGAATCCCAGAGAAAGCTTTGTGTGCCATAGGTTGAGGAACTATAGCCTACTACTGCTCCTGCTTCATTAATAGCATAGGCCTCACTTACAAAACCGCCGGGGAAAAACCCAAGTCCTGTTGTTCCATTTACGGGATCCCAGAACATGGCCTCGCTGCTGTAGCTGTATGTCAGTCCTGAAAAGGCGGAGACCTGATCTAGATCATTAATGTCCGTAATACTGCCGGTCTCATCTCCGGCAAGCAGCGCAATGCGTGTCTCGATACCTGTAACCGGGTCATATATATCCAGAAGTGAGCGGTAATAGGGCCAGCCTGAGCTGCTCTTGATTGCTGCTTTTCCTGTATTGTTTATGGCATGGGCCGAGCCCGGTCCGAGATCAAGCATCCCGTCCGCTTCATTCCAGATGAAGGCATTGGTTCCGCTTGGAGTCCTGAAATAGCCGGCAACCTGACCCAGGTTATTCATGCCCTCCGGGATAATCAGAAGACCGTATGGATCCGGAATTTCTGCCACATAATAATTCCGGCCCGCCTGCTGCATGCAGTCTGTGTCTTTTGTATCTGCCAGCCCATCGCAGTCATTGTCTATCCCGTCGTTACAGATCTCAGCAAGGCCGCGGTGAATGGCGGGATCGTTATCATTGCAGTCATCTCCGGTGCCCGTGCAGGAGCCGAGTTCAGTAAAACCGTCATTATCAAGGTCTGCAGAAGGGACCTCATCGGTAAGTCCATTGCAGTTATTGTCGATGCCGTCGCAAATGTCTACCGCGCCGGGATAAGTATTGCTTCTATTGTCATCACAATCAACGGGCCCGCAGGCATTGCCTTCCAGAGAGTAGTTGTCTCCGTCTTTGTCTGTGCAGGAAATTGGGCGCAGAAGAAAGGCGCGGTACTGGCCCTGTGGGTTGATTCCAGCGCCTGCTATCAGGCCGGAGTTGTTGATATCATTTGCGCGCTGCAGTGCCCAGCCGGAATTCATGTTTATAAGGGTATGAAGATCCTGCATCCCTTGATTCTCATCCCAGATAAAGGCGCGTTCTTCATTATTGACCGTTGAAGAACCTACTACCATGCCGTGATCATTAAGTCCGTAGGCATACGAGTCCGAGCCCAGTGAACCCAGGTCTGTCATGCCGGTAGCGGACTCCCAGATAAAGGCATGGTAAATATCCCCCTGTATAAGTGAGTATCCGGCAACCTGTGCACTTTCATTGATAGCATATGCCCTGCTGGTAAAGCCTCCGAGAGAGCCGAGATTGAGCATTCCTGAAGAAGGACTCCATAAAAATGCCAGCTCAAAACTGAAGGTATCTTCAGCATAACCTACTATCTGGTTGGCATTATTTATGTCTTGAGCGTAGCTGTTAAGACCGCCGAGAGACCCGATCTTCTGCATATTTGCTGAGCTGTAGGCAATATAGGCCTCATATTCATAGTAAGGCGTATAGACGCAGTTATCCCAGTTTTCATCGCAGGAGACTGTTGATCTATATCGCTCTATATGACCGGCAATGATCCCGGAGGAATTAATCCCCATAGAATAGGTGGAGCCCGCGATCCTGGTACCTATAAGGTCCCAGTTATCGGGTGTGGGCCATATAGTAGCGTCATTATAGTTGCGTCCCGTCACCACGCCCGCATCATTAATATCATCGGCAATGGTCGTGTATTGATCAGGGGCAGAGTTATAAAGCAGTTGAAGATTAGAGGGATATTCCCATATATAGGCGTTTGCGCCGGAGTTGAACAGTACCTGCCCGGAGTTGTTTATGGCAACGGCTTCACTTGTGTTAGAGCCGTCAGCTCCAAGGTCGATGACTTCATAAAGCACAGCACCAGAGGCGGCACTATAGGTTAGAGTAAGAATTGTCAGGGCAAGGCAACTTTTGATTAGAAATATTTTCAATTTCTCTCCATAATTGTTGAATTTTTATGAGGTTTATGGTTGTGTCTTGCGGTTTCAGTGAAGGTATGGCGTATTGCGGAGTATATCCTCTTTATGCATGGCCAATCTTCTGGTATCGCCGTAAGGCTGGCCAAGATTAAATTTAGATTAAAAAATCGTTTCACTTCAATAGGTTACATGCAACAAGAGTGCCAGAGATATAAATATAATAGTATCAGGCGGTTAGGGAGGTAATGGGGCGGTAGGTTGTGCCAAGATGACAAAGTTGCGTGTCATAATGGCATAATAGGAATAATTTTTCAGTGTGCCCAATCACTGAATTTGTTGGCTTAATATAATAGACTAAATGATTTACTCCCACTGACAGGTGTGTCAATAGTTATTTGATAGTGTTTTGTTGCTGGTAACGATGTATCAAGACACGGGAAACGATTGATCTGCCGCGCTGTTTATTCTGCTCTCAAAAGATTACCAGAGAGAGATGAAATATTGTAAAAAAACATTAATCTCTAAAGAAATATGTAAATTGACTCGACAAGTACATATATATTTTTTAATCGCATGTACAAGGATGTACTGGGAAAAAATCTTATGAAGAATAAAAGTGTTTTCTTTAGTTATTCAGGCATCGCGGTACTTCTCATCTTTGCCCTTAGTATATATTGGCGCGAGCAGTCATTGGAGACCTCTTATGTTGAGAAGATCCTACCTTCCAGCAGAGCAGTAGATGAAAACTTTCCCTATTTAATGCCGTACACTGCTGTTGAATCCTCACCGCCTGCAATGAGCGGTTTTGTCGGAGACAGTGTGCTGGCAGTGAGGAATAATGATCGGCTCTCATTTTGGGATCATAGTGGATGGTCAGGCCGGGTTGTCCGTGAGATATGGGAGTATAACGTTGCCGGATCGGACAATAGTGCGGTTGATGTTCTTTTCAGTAATCTTGGATATAACCGCCATGTAAAGCAGAGGCTGCAGTATTATACGAAAAGGCAGCAGCATATGATGAGGGTACGCATAGGCCGCTCCGGAAAATATGTGAGTGTAATGGCTGAGATAATGGCTGACAGGGGACTGCCGGGGGAGTTGGTATTTCTGCCCATCATCGAAAGTGGATTCGACCCGTATGCATACTCACAAAGCAGGGCTGCCGGTCTCTGGCAGTTTATGCCTGCTACGGCCCGCAGATTCGGCCTTAAGATAGACTGGTGGGTTGATGAGCGGCGGGATCCGATAAAAGCCACACTGGCTGCGGCAGAATATTTAGACCTGCTTTATAATCGTTTTGGGACCTGGAATCTTGCACTTGCCGCTTATAATGCCGGAGAGGGCAGGGTATCAAGGGCGCTCAGTCAGCTTAGCAATAAGAACTTCTGGGCCCTCAGGCAGACAGGGCATATTCGGAATGAGACAAAAAACTATGTTCCCTCTTTTATAGCAGCCACAGCAATAGCACTGCATCCTGAGCGTTTCGGAATTGATAATATTCAGTATCATGCACCCATTAGTTATGACGAGGTCATAGTCAATGAACCTCTGGCACTTGAGGCAGTTGCTTATTTTACCGGTGTCTCGCTGCAGGAAATAAGGGATCTTAATCCTGAACTGAGGAGGGGAAATACGCCCCCAAATGTATTGTGCTATATATTGAAAATTCCGATGGGCTCAAAAACGGATTTCCTTGTAAACCTTGAGAGAGCCCGGCTTAAAAAAAGTGCGCTTGTAAAATATTATGAAGTGCAGTCCGGAGATACACTTTTTAAGATAGCCGGAAAGACCGGCACCTCCGCGCAATTGATAGCAGATCTCAATTTTCTTGGACAGGAATCTATCATTATCGCAGGGAAGCGGATATTGCTTCCACTGCATGATGTTCGCAGTCTTATGTTTTGATTGGTCAGGGCTATTTAGCCGACTTTTCCTCGATTGCTGACTCTGCCGGTATTTCTTCTGACTTGGATTCTGCTGCCGTTTTAGTCTCTTCAGCCGTTATTCTTGAACTTGCCTCAACGCTCCAGGGTGATGCCGGATAATTCAGTGCGAGTTCTTTGTATGCTTCCATGGCCTTGTCCGGCTGATTGGTCTCGCTGTAGTGTCGTGCCTCTGTAATAAGTGCTGTGTCTTTGAATATACCGTTATCCATCTTGGCCAGTTTTGCGAGCATTTCAAGACCTTTTTCATTATTGCCTGTCCGGAAGTAGGACTGGGCCATCTTCTGATAAACAAGGAAGGGAAGAAGGGTTTCCTTGCTGAACTTCTCAAGAAACAGCTCGTATGCCTTTATCGCATCTTCATGTTTGTCGAGTCCTGCAAAGCAGTTGCCCAGGTAGTAAAGGGCTATAGGGGATGCCTTCACATCAATAGCCTGTTGAAATAGTTCTGCTGACTTTTTAAGCCTGTCTTTTTCAGAGAGTGTCTCCGTGTTTGCGCTGTAGTAATAATCAAAGGCCTCGGTCTCTATCTTATAGGCTTTCTCTGTATTGGCAGAGGATCGCATGGAAATAATCAGAAATAAGATCCCGATTACTGCTACTGCAGCAAGTGCGATGGTTATGTTTTTTTGCTGCTTTTTAATTGCACCTAATGAATGCATGGCAGCACCCTGGACCTCTGCTGCCTCCATGGGCTTTTCTTTCGGTAACTTTCTTTTTATAACTTTAGGCATTTAATTCCTCCCGGCTTTATCAACAATCTTTTGTGAGTTTAAAAAAATAGTTTCTATATTTTCTTTGGCGATTCCAGCGCCTCTTAATATCGTTTCTGCCCTCTCGCGTGTAATAAGGTCTGAAGGGTCATGAGAATCAGTATTGATCACCAGCGCCGCTCCTGCCGCCATTGCGGTCTTTGCTACATGCCCGTTTGTAAGACTGTGGCCCTTGCGCGCTGTGATCTCAAGAGCAACATTGTTCTGAGCGGCCAGGACCGCATCTTCCATACTGATGAGTCCGGGATGCGAGAGTATGTCAGCTTGTGCCAGTATGGCTGCCCTGTTTGTACCTGCTATGACAGGTTCTGCCACGGTCTCTCCGTGTACCACAACGATCCCGGCCCCGAGTTCCCTGGCCCTTTTTACCATCTTCTCTATAAGCCCCGGCGGCACGTGCGTTATCTCTGCCCCTGATACTACGGTGATATCGAGATAACCGGTGAGTTCTTTGATGGCCGCCCTGATTCGCGGGATAATGAAATCCATATTAGACATATCCATATGATCTGTGAGTGCTATAGCCTTATATCCGATCACCTTGGCCCGTTGGATCAGTTCTGCCGGCAGAAGTGCGCCGTCACTGAAAAGGGTATGTGTGTGCAGGTCAATCATAACACTGTAACTTACAGAAATATTCGACTAAAAGTCAAAGAACGGGCCGGCCTTAATACAATATATAATTGGGCAGTAGATGTCGTAGTTGATTGTATGTTAAAATTTCGCATTATTTTTATTAAGGAGATATTATTTGAACAAGACCGTTGCGGTTAGCTTCGAAGAAAGCATTGTAAAGGTCGTTCACGCCTCTTTCAATAAAGACATTCTACATGTTGAAAAGACGACTACGGTTTCCCTCCTTGATTTTGATGAGTATCTCAAGTCTGAAAAAGCCTCAACATTTATTATCTGCAACAGCTTCAGGGACTCTAATCACGGCATTATCAATATACCCTGGGTAAAGCCTAAATACATTAGGAGTATAGTTGAGTCAGAGGTCCGCAGGTCCGTTGATCTTAAGGATTTATCTTTCACTTTTACCATACTTGGTGAAAAGATTATTAATAACCGCAAGATGCTTGAGGTATTCTATTATGCCGTCAGTACTGAGGAGATTAATGAGCTGGTAGGCAGGTTTTATGAAAACGGCAAGGCAGTGAAGGCCGTTTATGCCCCTCCCTTTGCGGCCGCTGCCATGACCGCAGGCCAGGGGGATACTGAGGCAGGTATGGGGGTTTTCGGTATCGGTTCCGAACGGGTCACCTTCTTTACAAAGAACGGCAGTATTTATTTTATAAGAAGTTATGAGACAGTTGACTCCTATTTTGGAGATTATGATATTCAGAATATTAATATGACCATCAGTTACTGTTTTCAGAATATCAGGATAAACCCTTCTTCTGTTGTGCTCATGGGTGATATTGAACTCTCTCCGAGTCTCAGTACCCTGCCCACGGTTCCACTTGCCAGTCTGCTTATGGGTAAGGCCATGGACTGTGACCGTGACATCCTGAATGAGTTTATGCTGCCGGCTGCATCCTGTCTGGTAAAGACATCTTATAATCTGTTGAATACCGAGTACAGGACATTATATATGCTGAAGCGGTATATGCACTATGCATCTATTGTTTTTGTTATTATGGTTGTTTTATTTGGCGGAGCAATTGCATATGAGGCAGATAGTATTTCAACAAAAAAGGAGTCTATTGAGGTAGCACGCGGAATAATGACAGATGTCTGGGGGATATCCGAGGAGTTGACAACGAATGAAGTCAGGTTGGATAAGCATACCAGGCTTTTGGAGTTTTTAAACCGGAAAGAACCGGATATGACGGCCTTGCTGGTGGCTATGTCTGATGCTGCGGATAAAGACCTGCTGTATACTGAGCTCCGTGCCACTGCAAAGAGCGGCAATTTTTTCTCCATACTTATAGTGGGTGAAAGTACGAGTGAGAGCAATGCGGGCACCAGGAAACTGTTGCAGGGACTCGTCGGGCGTCTTGACAGTATGCCCGGTATTACGGTTCAAAATGAGACGGTTGATATTGAGCGCAGGACCTTTAGAGTAGATCTGGAGTACAGGAACGAAGAATGAACTATTTCAAATATGTAAAACCTGGATTAATATCTTATGTGACTGCCGGCGTCGTTCTGGCTGTGACCCTGTTTTCGCTGATAGCAGCATATCGGTACAATGATTATCTGAGTAATGTGCGGCAGGAGCTTAATGATATCAATATCAATAAGTACAGGGTAAAGCAGCAGGGGGCTGCGCTTAATGCTCTTTCAGAGTCTTTTATGTTGGAATTCGGGATTGATGCGGAGACTATGGATCCGGAACTTAAAATACTCGAGGCAGTAGATAAGATTAAGAAAGATCTTGCAGATGCTGAGGTCATCGTAGGCAGCATTGAAGAAGTACCCGGTTACAAAGAGCTGTCCGTGACGATAAAAAAGACTATGACGGATTATAAGATGATAATTGAATTTGCTGAGTATGTAGAATCCTGGAAGCTGCCGGATTTTCAGATTCGGAATTTCTCAGTGGCAAAGACAGGAACAGGCAGCATAGATCTCAGTATTGATGCTGCGTTGTCTGTACCTGTGCTATAGGGCGGTCGTAATTATGGATTCCAAAACGAAGATATGGGTGCTGTTTCCAATTATTCTGATTTGTTTCGGGATGCTTTACGCTGCCTATATTCCTTTTAAGGGAGGGCTGAATGATTACGAGCAGGTCATCATGGATTTTAGCCCTTCAGAACTGACATTCAGTCCGAAGACGGCATCTTTGATAAAAAGAGTTTTATCCGGACCGTTCAGTTTTCAGGACGTTGAGAATATGGATTCGCCTGATGGCCAGTGGGCGGATGCTTTAGCGCAAGAGGATGAATTACTTCAGGATATCAACTATAATGATGTGATCCTTTCTCTTATTGTTGTAAGCGGCGAGAGCCGGATGGCGATAATCAATGGGCAGCCGGTTAAAGAGGGCGATAGTCTGAAGGATGTCAGTATACATGATGAAGACGGTAAGGTCTCTCTGGAGACATTCAGGATAAATACGATTGAGCCTGAAAGGGTGCTGATAAGCGGAAAACACACACGATGGATATATATGAAAGAGGTGCGATGAAAAGACTTGCGATATTATTGATTACAGGGTTGCTTGTTTCCTGTGTTACGCCGGAAATAGAGTCTGACCGGAAGATTCATATCAAGTCCGAGATGGCACGTGCGGAACAGGACAGTAAAAAATATTCTACAGGGCAGGAGCTGAAGGTTCCGGAGTTTGTCCCTGTAAAAGAAGAAGTGTCTCCGCTTAAGTCAAAAACCGTATCTGTTTCAGCAAGAAATACGCCGCTAAGGGATGTGCTGCATTCGATAGCGGAAACAGCCAACCTTAATATAGTTCTTGAAAGCGGGGCTGACCCGGAACTTCCTCTTACTATGACCTTCAAGGATGTCTTTCTGGAAGATGCCCTTGCCATTATCTTTGATTCTGCGGATTACTTTTATGAGGTACGGGACAATATCCTTGTGGTGAAGGCCATGGATACAAGGATCTATGAGCTTGATCAATTAAGCATTAAGCAGGATTACGGGGTTGAAGTCGGCGGAGATATTCTCAGCGGTGCTGCTTCAGGCGAAGGGGGGACAGCAGTAAGAGGTAATATATCAATGAAATCTACCTCTGATTCTGATGCATACGAGTTCTGGGTGGCTCTTCAGAGATCAATCGCTGTCCTTCTGGGAATCAGAGATGCAGAAACCGGCGGGGGCCCCTCATATACCATAAACAGATTGACCGGCACGATAATGGTGACGGCCTCAAAGAAAGATCTGAAAAAAGTCGGAGACTATATTGCCAATTTAAAAAAGGTCTTGAATCGTCAGGTCGTGGTGGAGGCCCGCATTGTGGAAGTGCAGCTTTCAGACGGACTTAATTACGGCATAGACTGGACCGCAGTGGGAGAGTGGATAGGGGCCGGCCCTATGAGTGTAAGCACTAATTCCTTTACAGATCTGATCTCTACCGGTACTCCGAGTTTTGAGGTAAATATATTTGATAATGACAATCTTACTCTTCTGCTTAAGGCCCTTCAGGAGCAGGGAGATGTGACGACGCTTTCAAACCCGCGTGTAAATATAATGAACGGGCAGACATCCATGCTGAGCGTGGGCAGAAACACTACCTTTATCTCAAGTGTAGAGACGACTACTACATCTAATGGCGGGGTATCTACTACTACATTTACGGTTGATACAAGCAGCATACTCTCAGGAATAATGTTCGGCATCGTACCTTTTATTAATCAGGACAGAGAAGTAACGCTTACTATCACACCTATCATAACCAACCTTGTGCAGCTTGAATCCAAGACTATCGGGATAACAGGTAACTCTGTTGAGATAAAACTTCCGACGGTTGACCTTAGAGAGATGAGTACCACGGTGCGTGTGCTTGACGGGCAGCTTATTATTATTGGCGGCTTAATAGATAAAAAGGAAAATTTGGTGCAGGATAAAATTCCGTTTCTCGGGGATATTCCGGGACTGGGTAATTTATTTAAGAGCATAAAAAAGACGCATGAAAATACAGAGCTTGTGATTATGCTGATTCCTCGGGTTATCAGCTGACAGAGTGCGGATTCTGAGATGTCCGTATTGCAAAGGTTTCGTCATATAAACAACACGGTGAAAAAATGAAATTAGGCGAGGTATTAAAAGACAGGGGCCTTATAACTGATGAGCGGATTGAGGTGGCTATTGCCCATCAGAAGATAACGGGCAATCTTCTTGGAGAGACCCTTATTAATCTCGGGTTTGTTTCCTCAAACGAAATCGCCCGAACCCTTGCCGAGCAGGCGGGGATTCCGTTTGTCGATCTTGCTGAACATATCATTTCCGAGGAGGCCATACGTCTAGTCCCGAAAGACGTGGCGCAGAAGACGGGCTTTATACCCTTACGTATTCAAGAAGACGGCTCGATCGAGATCGGCATTACAAATCCCTCCAATATTCATGCCATTGATATGGTTCTTAAGCTGACCGGCAAGAGGCCAATGGTCTTTATGATTGATAATCAGGCCTTTCATGAGAGTATAGAGCGGGCATATTTTTTCCTGGAAAATCCTATTCAGCAGCGTATAAATGAAGCCATTGATGAAATTAAGATTGCTCAGGTGCTGCCGGCTGCTACGGTAGCGGCGTTATCTGAAAACCTCATTATGGAGGGCATCAGGCGCAAGGCTACGGATGTACATATAAGTCCGGAGGCCGAGACTGTAAATGTCTTTTATCGTGTAGACGGTGTGCTGCAGTACGGTTTCTGCATCCCCAAAACCGCCAAAAACGGCATAATATCAAGGCTCAAGATTATGGCCATGCTTGATATTTCCGAGCAGAGACTTCCTCAGGATGGCTCTTTTGCCATGACGTTTCTTAATACAAAATACGAGATGCGTATATCTACTACCCCCACGATTTATGGGGAGAATATAGTGCTCAGGGTGTTGGCTGGGACAGGGCAGCTTCTCAGGGTGGAGTCTCTCGGCTTTGATGAGAGCAACACAAAGAGGCTGAAGAATCTTTTCCATAAGCCGTACGGGATTATCCTTATTACCGGGCCTACCGGAAGTGGAAAAACAACGACCCTGTATGCAGCACTCAGAGAAGTTAATCTGCTTGAGAGGAATGTGCTTACGGTGGAAGATCCGGTAGAGTACAGGCTGAGTTTTGTAAAACAAACACCGGTTAATCTAAAGGCCGGCTATGATTTCGCCCTTGCGGGTAAGACCTTTATGCGGCAGGATCCTGATGTAATGCTTCTTGGAGAAATCCGTGATGAAGAGACGGCTAAAATAGCTGTCAGGGCTTCTATCACGGGACATCTTGTGCTCTCAACTTTGCACACTAATGATGCCATAACTTCTATACCGCGACTGCAGGATTTTAATGTAGACCGATTTATGCTTTCCTCATCTTTGCTGGCCGTTATTGCGCAGAGGCTTGTGCGAAAACTATGCCCTTCCTGTAAGCAAGAGTCCGAGGCCACGGAAGATGATCTTGCTCTTCTTAATATCTCAGGAGATGTCCAGCCCGGGGTAGTAGAAAGTCTGAAGAAGGTTTATCGGGCAAAGGGCTGCAATATGTGCAATCAGAGCGGGTATATGGGAAGGACCGTAGTTGGAGAGATACTGGTTGTCAATGATGAGATCCGGGAGCTGGTATCAGAAAATGCCTCGCTTAAAAAAGTTAAAGAGGCTGCCCTGAACAATGGAATGGTTACCCTGAAGGCCTCTGGTATAAGAAAGATCATTGAGGGTGTTACAAGTATTGAGGAGATTGCGAGGCTGATAGTTTAATGTCTTTTTTTTCCTATAAGGCAATGAACGGCATGGGTGAGATCGTCACCGGTACGCTGGAGGAGCTGGATGAGCAGATGGCCTATGATAGCATAGCCGCTTCCGGTCTCCATGTTCTGAAGATCCGGAAGTCCTCGGCCCTGTCTGATATTTATCTCAAGAAGGTGAGCAAAAGGGGGATAAAGGCAACTGATATTATCGAGTTTGCCAGTAATCTCTCAGTTATGATTCGGGCAGGTATCCCCCTGATGACTGCTGTTATGGACATTGCTGAAACCACAGACAACCGGTATATGAAAGAGAGACTGCTCGATATGGTGCGCACTATAGAGATGGGTTCTAACTTTTCTCTGGCTGTTGAAAGGCATCAGGATGTTTTTCCTGATATATTTGTCAGTCTGGTTTCTGTCGGCGAGGAAACCGGACGACTTGATGAGAGTCTTAATGATATAGCCGTGCATCTTCAGAGGATGGAGGACCTGAGAAATGCGATCATAAGAGCCCTGATATATCCCT
Organism: Nitrospira sp.; assembly: GCA_016784355.1. GTDB lineage: Bacteria > Nitrospirota > Thermodesulfovibrionia > UBA6902 > UBA6902 > JACNKH01. Next base: position 31,149 of record JADHUV010000004.1, read on the forward strand.
CTTTTGCGCTTGTCGGCACTGGCATTGCGCTCTTGTTCTGGTTGTTATATGTACTGCCGAAAATGACGGGCCTTTTTTTAGCGATGGATATGGAACTTCCCCCGATAACCCGCGGGATGATCTTTGCAAGTGACATGAGCCGGGAGTACTGGTATATGTTCGCCGTGATTCCTGCGGTTGCTTTTGCTGCTTTTAAAATTTTATCACACTATGAATATACGCGCTATTATGTGGACATGATGAAGCTCAGGCTTCCGGTTATGAAACTTGTATTGACCAATAAACTTTTGGCACTGTTTACGGAACAACTGAGAATACTTCTCTCTGCAGGGATAACTATAGATCGTTCCTTTGATATTATTATCAAGGTGGTAAATAATGCGGTTTTCAGAAGGGCGCTGCTTAATATTAAGGAAGACATAATGGTCGGCAGTAAGATAAGTGATTCTATACAGAAGCATAAATATCTGTTTCCTAATATGGTAATAAGGATGGTATCGATTGGTGAGTCGACAGGCAATATGCCTGAACAGCTGGATTATCTTTCCGGGTATTTTCTTGCCAAACTGGATGATCTTGCAGAGAAAATGGGGAAATTAATAGAGCCTATTATCATTATTATTGTCGGATCAATGTTTATGATCATAATTATGGGACTGCTTGCTCCCATATATAATCTTGTCGCTGGAGCTGGATCTCAATAATGGATTTTTTAAATTTTTTCGGCCTCAAGGAAGACCCCTTTAAACTGACGCCGGATCCTGTTTACTTCTACCCTTCTGCAAATCACAACGAAGGACTCCTGCTTATGGATTATTCCATAGAGCAGAAAGAAGGCTTTATTTTGATAATCGGTGATCCGGGAACCGGTAAGACCACGATGCTGAAGGTCTTTCTTGAGAAATGGAAAGCTAAGGCCGAGATAGCCATGGTGCTGACCCCCAGACTTTCTCCGGAGGAGTTCCTTACCTCTGTGGCTGAAGATCTGAATATTGAGCTGAACAGTGCCAGTAAGCATGAGACCATAAAGGCACTCCGAGATTTTATGGCACAGCAGTCAGCGCAGGATCGGCGTGTGATTATAATAGTTGATGAGGCCCAGAACCTGTCTGATGAGACACTGGAGGAGCTGCGTCTGCTGTCTAATCTTGAGACAGACAAAGATAAATTGCTGCAGATAGTCCTGATCGGACAGCCGGAGCTTGCGCTGAAGCTTGCCCGGGAACAGCTCAGGCAGTTGAATCAGCGCATTACCAGTAGAATAAATCTCAACCATTTAAATGCGGAGGAGACGCAGGAATATATAAATTTTCGGATAATAAAGGCAGGCAAGGAAAACCTGCATATTGATAAAAAAGCGGCCCGAAGTGCTTACAGGCTTTCTAAGGGGGTTCCCCGGCTGATTAATATGTTGATGTCCCGAGCCCTTATGGCGGCTTATCTAGAGGAGAAGCACAGGGTAGCAGTGAGGCATATAGAGCATGCGGTTAAGAGTCTCAATCATAGCGAGATGGTGCCGATTCGACGGGGATGGCTATCTCCGGTATGGGCCGCGCTGGCAGTTGCTGCGGTTATTGGAGCAGTTATTTATCTTGCCGGACCCGCAATGGATTATAAGGGGACGGTCAGGAGGGCTGAGGCTGAAAGTAGTAATGAGGAGCAGGTTCCTTCTGAGCCCTCGGCGCCCGTTTTAGAAAGTAGTCCTTACAGGCTAGTCACGGTCAATGTTGCTCTCGCGAGTGTCAGGAGCGGCCCGGCAGTTCATTTTTCTAAGGCCGGTACAGTTTTCAAGGGGAGCCGTTTAGTGGTGTTGAGTGAATATATGGATGACCGAAATGTACGCTGGTATAAGGTTCAGTACCAGGGAGAAAAACGATGGATATCTTCCAGGGTTGTTGAAATTATGGAGAAAAACAGTAAGTAATTCAGCAACATGTGATGGGTGCTATTATGTCCAATAAGCAGACACCGAAAGAATTTCTGATACATAATTGGCAGGGGCTGTTCCTCGCCATACTCCTGGGCATCTCTGCCTACTTTTTTAAACTTCTGACTAATTCCAATATGTCCAACCCTCTTCTTGCTGCATTGATTATGGGGATCATCATAAGAACTTCGGTCAAGAGCAGCAGGAAAATGGCACCTGCGTTTGCGATAGCACCACAAATATTTATACCCATAGGCATTTTTTTTTACGCCGTTAAGAATATGAATTTTGTGCAATTTGTGGATATTCAACCTGGAATAATCGGAATTCTCATTGTAATTATGGCTGTTTACATTTTAGTGATCTCATGGCTTGGCAGGCAAATGAATCAGAAGGACAAGATCACCTGTTTAATTGCTGCGGGTTCTGCTATATGCGGTGCCTCTGCCATTGCTATAGTTGCTCCAGCTATTGATGCTGAATCTGAGGACATATCAATATCTCTGCTTGCCGTCGCCCTGGCAGCCTTTGTCGGGTTATTTATTATTTTTCCGTTCATTGCTATTTTGTTTAATTTAAGTGGTGAGACTTATGCGATAATGTCAGGATCAGTGCTGCAATTTACGGGGTCTGTGAAATCGGCTATAGACAATATACCGTACCTGAGTTCTGGTCTGCCGAAAGAGGAACTAGCCTCTCTGGCACTTTCCGTTAAAGCCTTCAGATATGCCGGACTTCTTGTCGTCTTGCCTCTCTTTGCAAGTATAAACAAAAGAAAGTTTCATATTCCGGGAGTCCTTTGGGTATTTTTTCTTGCAGGTCTAATGGGTACTTGGATTAGCGTCAGTAATGTTGAGTTTTATAAGAACACGCTTATTCCAATAGTCAATCCAATCTATAATATTTCCTGGTCCATTGCAATGGCGGCAGTAGGTCTGAATGTAGATGCGAGAATGCTCATGAGTAACAATGGAAGCAAGGCACTGGTCATGGCCTTTGCAGGGTTCTTTATAGCAACTGTATTTTTTCTTGCAGCGATATTTGTAATCTTATAACAACCGGTATATATATGAAAAAGGCAAATACAGAAGATTCGAGTATCAGAAATAATATCATGCTTTTATTTTTTCTGATTATTGCAATTGGCGGCATAATTATTTCTCAGCTTTTCAGGTCTATTTCGGAAACCGTACTTTTGCAGCAGGGTCTGGACAGGACTGTCTTAGAAAATATTATTAATCAGTTTATCCTTTTAAGCACCGGTCTGACCATAGTAAGTACATTTCTATTTCTTTTAAGCGCCATCTTGCTTTCAAGGATGTTTCTGGGGCCAATAAGAAATCTTATGGATGGGGTAATGGATTTTGCTAATGGCAATCTGGATAGCAGGGTTGAGATTGAGAGCCGCGATGAGCTGGGGAAACTGGCTGAAGGATTTAATTTCATGGCCGAAAAAATCAGAGAGTCTGTAAGTCAGATGAGAAACGCAAAGGAGTTTACGGATGATATTGTAACGACCGTACCTTCAACACTAATAATTGTTGATCCTGATCTGGAGATTCTGCTTACTAACGCCACCCCGCAGAAAATTGCTCCTGACATTTCCCTGAGAAGGCTTGTTGCGCAAGTGGAGGAGGACATAGTGGAATGCCTGAACAGTGGCGATGATATTGAGAAAGAGATAAGTATCTCATCTGACCTCGATGAAGTAAAGCAGATTTATCAGGTAACTATTTCACAAATACATGTGCCGGACAGGGAGAGGACATGTGCTCTTTTAGCCGCCACGGATATAACGCAAAGGAGGCTGAGTGAAGAAGCAGTCCGGCTATCTGAGGACAAGTTTTCAAAGGCATTCCGCTCAAGCCCTGCCTTTGTTACGATCAGCACACTTAACAGCGGTGTATTTCTAGATGTAAACGATGCTTTTTTGAAGGCCAGTGGATACTGCAGGGAGGAAATAATTGGTAAGAGTTCATCAGAGCTTCAGACCTGGTTAACTTTGTCTGATCGTGAAATTATCGTCAAGCAGCTTAATGAACATGAAAGAATCAGTAATTTTGAGACCAGGCTGCGGACAAAGTCAGGGGATATAATTAATGTACTTTATTCTGCTGAATTAATTGTTATTGCAGGAGAGCAGTATATTATTGCTGTGACTTCGAATATTACAGCACGAAAAAAGCTCGAAGTACAGCTTCTTCATGCCCAGAAAATGGAGGCAGTAGGGCAGCTTGCCGGCGGTGTTGCCCATGAATTCAATAATATACTGACGGCTATCAATACGACAGCCTTTCTTATAAAAAAAGGAACTCCGGACGATACCCTCGTAATGGATCGTATCAACAATATACTGAGTTTGACGGAAAATGCCGCTAAGATAGCCCGTGAACTATTGGCGTTCGGCAGAAAGCAGCACACCGAACTTGTCAGGTTAGATCTACATGAAACAATCACACGTATAGAGACACTTCTGACGGATTATATTGGAGAGAGTATTGAATTGCAGATTCAGTTAGAGGGGAAGAGTCCGGTAATATTTGGGGATAAGGCTCAGATAGAGCAGGCTATTATGAATCTTGTTAAAAATGCTTGCGATGCCATGCCGGAAGGGGGCGCCCTCATCATTAAAATCAGTACAACGGAAATAGACGAGGAGTTTATTGACCTATACGGATTCGGTACGGCGGGTAAATATATGCTCTTGACGGTCTCTGATAGCGGGACGGGTATGAGTGAGGAGATCAAAAATAAAATATTTGAGCCTTTCTTTACCACTAAGCCAGTTGGTCAGGGTACCGGACTTGGTCTCTCTATTTTGTATGGTATGGTGAAGAGCCATAGCGGATATATTAATGTCAGCAGTGTTCCCGGAAGCGGGACAACTTTTGATTTATATTTTCCGTTGACTTAGGGTGAAAGCATTCGGGAGCTTTGAGATTTCAGATAATCATAGATCTTTGTGCAGGTCAAATTCTGCCAGTATGGGGGTATGATCAGAGGGACGCTCTTTTAATCTCGGGTTCATGTCTATCCATGCCCTCGTAGATTTTTGCGCAAGGGGGGAAGTCGCCCAAATATGATCCAGTTTCCAACCGATATTTCTACTTACCGAGTTCCTTATCCTGTAATCCCAGAACGTAAACTGTTCCGTCTCGGCTACATGTCTGCGAAAGACATCCGCAAAACCCCATTCAGCGAATTTCTTTAAGAGTGCATGCTCATCCGGATGGTACCCCGTCTGCCCCAGCAATTTTACGGGATCATAGACATCTCCGGGTTCAGGCGCAATATTAAAATCACCCATCCAAAGTACTGGCTGTTCAGGAGTGAAACGCTCCTGAAAGTATTCAAGGAGTCTTTTAAGCCAGTCCAGTTTGCCCTGAAATTTCTCTGAGTCGGGCTCGCCGCCCTGAGGTATATAGGTGTTTATGATATTGATATTCTGAAATACAGCGGATATGATACGGGGTCCTGAGGACTCTTCGTTATCAAAACCGATATGGATATCATGCAGAGGCTCTGTGCTGAGGATGGCAACTCCGTTATAGGATTTTTGACCCTTAAATGCGACACTGTAGCCAGCCTCGGAAAAAACCTGGACCGGAAAATCCTCATCTTGTACTTTTGTCTCCTGCAGACAAAGAACATCAGGTTTCTCCCGCTGAAGCCAGGGCAATAAAATATCGAGTCTTGCTCTTACGGAATTTACATTAAAACTTGCGGCCTTCATTCGCTTATACTTTCTTATCAGGTTTATGGAATATAACTCATTATCTCAGCGAAGGGCAATTCCAGTGGGGTCAGACCTACACATTTTACAAATTTCCCCTCTCCATTACGAGCTCAATACCCTTTCTGTGCATCCTATCCTTTTGTATGACTTGCTGACCGCGGGATCGTGTCTCAAATTTAAATGCGCTATCCACTCTTATACAGTTTAATGCGTAGACGTGACACCACCCACACTTTAAGGTTTAGACACGATCCAGCGGGCGACCCCGCAGAGGTATTTTCTAATACATTGAGTTATTCTATAAGACGCTGCGAAGCATTTGGCAAATAACTATCTCAGTTCAAATGATTAAGAACAGCAATTTATGAGTTAAACGTGTCCATTTTTGCGGATAAGACCACTTTCCAGAGAATTTAACCAATTTATTTTATAAGGACAAAAAAATATGAGTTCATTTGATGATTTTAATTTACTTGTTTCTCTTAAAGAGACACTTTCTGATAAGGGACTAGTCAAGCCTACTGAGATTCAAAAGCTTACGTTACCTAAATTACTTGATGGATTCTCAGTAGCTGGTGTTGCAGAGACTGGAAGCGGAAAGACACTGGCATATGCGTTACCCATACTTCATGCGCTAAAAACTTTGGAACATGAGGGTCATCCCGTCAATATTGCTAAGCAACCTCGTGCCATAGTTATTGTTCCTACGAGAGAACTTGGAGAGCAGGTCGCAAAAGTGTTTAAAATCTTTACCCATAAAACACGACTGCGTGTTCGATCTGCACTTGGCGGTACAACCATGGAGGAGTCAAAGAGAAATATTGCCGGACCTTTCGAAGTTCTTGTTGCCACACCCGGCAGCATATTGAAACTTTTAGATCGGGGTCTCAGTTTAAGTGATGTACGCATATTCGTATTTGATGAGGCAGATCAAATGTTAGACCCTGGTTTTCTTCCAAATGCAAACACCATCAGGAAGGTTTGTCCTGCGGATCTTCAAATGGCTTTGTTCTCTGCAACTATTTCACCAGTTGTGCAACAACTCATGAAGACATTATTTTCTGGAGTTAAGGTGATTAAAAGTAAAGGCAGTCATCGGATTGTCCCCACCCTCACTACTCGGAATGAGACAGTGATTCTTGGCAAGCGTTTTCCTCTGCTTGAAACAATACTTCAAAAAGGAATAAAAGGCGGAATGTTGATCTTTACCAACACGAGAGAACAATGCGATAAACTGGCAGCGCAACTTTGGGAGAAGAATCATAAGTGTGCAATATTTCGGGGTGAAATGGACAAAAAGGAACGTAGAGCAAACCTTAAAAAGTTTAGGGAGAAACAAATAGACATACTCATTTCAACTGATCTTGCATCACGGGGACTTGACCTTGAGCATGTTGAATGTGTTATCAATTATCATCTGCCTCAGGAAATTGAGAATTATATTCATAGGGTCGGAAGAACTGCCCGTGCTGGTAGACCTGGTCTGGTAGTAAATTTTGTAACTAACCGGGATAAAAAATTGATTAATAGTTTAGATACTCTCAAGGCAACTTGATATGACAGGTGCATACATTGGTGTTTGGTGTAAGGTGGAAAAATGAAAAAAAATTATAAGCATTTAAAAGAAACAGTTGAGCCGGGAGTGTTTGCTCTATGGCAGGAAGTAGATGTGGAGATTTATGCCTATACGGATTTGGGGGTAAACGTAGCGATTAATGATGAGTATACCGGATTGGTTTACCGAAATCAGATGTATGGCGATTACCAAAAAGGCCAAAAGCTCAAGGCCTATATAAAATTTGTTAGAGAAGATGGAAAGATAGATGTTTCCCTGCAAGCGAAGCCAAATAGCCATATTATTTCAACTACTGACAAAATTCTGGAACATCTTAAGGCAGTTGGCGGGAAATCAGTGCTTAATGATAACAGTTCCCCTGAAGATATAAAAAATGAGTTTCAAATAAGTAAAAAAGTATTTAAGCAGGCGATTGGCAGGCTATACAAACAACATAAAATAAAGATTACAGATGAAGGGATAGAGCTTGTTAATTAAATATTAACAAGAGACATTTTATGAAACGATCCTTTTATGATCTAAATTATTCTGATTTACAAATGGTTTTAAAACAGAATGATTTAAACCACACAGCAGCGGCAATTCTTTTTAATTGGCATTATAAGGAAAAAGAAAATGTTCAATGCAATGAGAATATTGCAAAAAGTTCATTGGTTTTTTTTCAAAATAATTTCAATTTTTCTCTGCCTGAAATAGATACGGTTCAAGAGTCAAATGATCGAACAGTAAAATTTCTTTTTAAGCTTAAAGACAATCACACTATTGAAACCGTCCTTATCCCCTTTCATAATAAATATTCTATTTGCCTTTCATCACAGGTTGGCTGTGCAATGAATTGTTCGTTTTGTTTTACCGGACAGCAGGGACTCAGAAGAAATTTAACTACGAGTGAAATTGTTGGCCAGTTCCTGCAGGCGTGGCGTTGGTTAGCGAAAAACAGGCCCGGCGAAGAGAGGATCTTAAATATTGTCTTTATGGGACAGGGCGAACCTTTACATAATTTTGATTCTGTAAAAAAAGCGTGCGAAATATTTTTATCAAAATACGGAACTTCAATTGCTGTTAGAAAAATTACTATTTCTACGGCTGGTTATATTCCTGGACTTAAAAGATGGTGCCGGGAAATGCCCGGAGTGAACCTTGCTTTCTCTCTTCATTCACCCTTTGAAGAAAAGAGAAATGAACTTATTCCCATTAATAAAAAATATCCACTCAATGAAGTGCTGACATATATTGATGAGATACCTGTAAAGAAAAAACAATTTATTACTTATGAATATCTTCTGATAAAAGATTTTAATGATTCTGCAGATGATGCTAAAAAAGTGGGAGCGATGCTGGCCGGTAAAAGTGCCTATATAAATTTAATTCCTTTCAACTCATTCCCGGGATCACATTATGAACGTCCCAATTGGGATAAAATCGAAAAATTTAAAGAAGTATTAGATAAATTTAAAATTCCGACTTTAATAAGAATTGCTAAAGGTGAGGATGTATTAGCAGCATGTGGACAACTTAATTCTAAAGCCGAATAAAGCGGTGTGCAGTATCCGTCTCAATGGGACTTATGCCCTTGCGGTATAAATATTATATAGGTGGATTATCACTAAGAGGATAATAGTGCAGGGATAAGAAATAGATCCCCCTCACAGCATTGCGGTATGTTGAGGAGACAATATATCCACCGCTTGAGTTAACAATTTCTGCGCTTCTCAGTCTTTTGTATGGCTTGCTGGAAACTGTAAGCTTCCCCCCTAAAGCAGACAGAGTAAAAATAGAGCTTTCAGGTAAAATAAAGGACAGAGGAAATATGAAGAGATTAAGGTTTATAGAAACTCAGATCGTACAATTCTTGTATATTTTCTCTTTACTGTCTGCAACGGGGAAGTTTATAATTATCTGTTAATTTCCGGGCAGGAATAACTCTTTACGATAGATAACGGTATACCAGAAATTGAAGGAAATAACATGACTAAGAAAGAGGCAGTCTTTATTGACCGTGATCACTGTATTAGCTGCGGTGACGGTAATCTGAAAGAATTATCGGGCGGATTGTTTGGTGATGCACCTTTACGGGAGTTTATTGAAAATGATCCGTGGGGTGAAAATCCTATGCCGTACATTGAACATAAAAAATGGAGCTATGTCCAGTGCATCAATTGCAGGCAAATGTTTCACAGATATATACTCTCAAATGAATGGAATGAAGTACGTTTTTCTGAGTGGATGACGCAAGAGGCTATGGAAAAGTTTGAGGAATCGATACAGACACCCGCATCTGATTTTAATAAGGCTAAGCAGCATGTAGAACATATATTGCGAATTGAAAAAATGTCATTGGAGTTAAGAGGTGATTCGCCTGTTCGTATCCTTGATTTTGGCTGCGGGTGGGGCGAGTTTCTGGCTATGTGTGAGAGATTTGGATTTAGTGGGTATGGTATAGATCGCTCCTCGGAAAGGCGACAACAGGGTAAGCATCTAAACATATTCCCGGAGATTGAAGAGTTAGTAATGGAAGAGGGGTCTACTAATTTTTTTCACGTTATCACATTATTTGAGGTATTGGAGCACTTGGATGAGCCCTTAATATTGCTAAAGTCATTGAGCCGATTATTAGCTCCAGGCGGCATATTGATTGTAGAAACACCAGATTGCTCTGATGTGACAGATATTAAAGATGAAATGTCATATCGTAAGATACACCCATTAGATCACATAAATGGTTTCACGCCCGATACTTTACGTAATATTGTGCAGCGCGCTGGTTTTCGCTCAGTTCAGCCACATATTAGTCATGTTTCTACTGATAGAACCAAGGTTATTAAAACTGAAATCAAGCAGTTGCTTGCTTGGTTAACTAATGACAAAATACAGCAATATTTCCAGAAAAAATAAGTAGCCAGCACTCTGCTTGTCCGTGGGTGCGAGTTTTGTTTTCTGCTCCTTCTTAAATCAGTTTTTGACATTGTGCATCCGCGGCGTGAGCATCTTGTTCAAAGGTATATTGAGATTGCCGGACGTATTACCGCACTGTATGTTTGGACAGTATCCGTAAATGATCATGCAGGGGCTAAAGATGTGGTTAGCAGAGTTCTGAGATTATATGCAGTGACATGGATAGCTGATGAGAATGCAGAATTGCGCTGGGCTTTTTCAGGTTACTTACGCAGCAGATACCGACACAGGCGGTTATTTCTCAGAGCGGCAGGACAGGGCATCTTCCTCCACATTGAGGCTTAGTTGTCTGTCGCGGGTAAGTTCCTTAAGGTCATGTGCTGATATTTCATCTCGAATGAATTGCTGCCATAGTTTGTACCATACTACATCACTCATGACCATCACCTCCTGGTTAAGGGTTGATCAGCGTCTGTAAGGCCGTTGCTCGATTACCTCTATAGCGGCTGCCCTGTACTGGTATACACTTAGCGCTGCGGACATTGCGGTGCAAATCAAGACTAATGCAATTATTGACATTTATACAGTCTCCTTATAGTTGTCTATACTGATAAATCGGCCTGAAATGGGGAAAACTTAAATTATGATAGATATCCCTGAGTGTTGTTAAGAGACATGAGGCAGCTTTGATTTATTTTGCGGAAGACGTATTGAGGGGATGTCAGAAGGCAGGTGAGTCTACTTATTTTTTTTGGGGACTACCTTCAGTTTCATTTTTTTCTTTGCAAGTTCAGCCTGATCTGACTCGGGAAAGCGCTTGATCAGTTTTTCAAACATTATATTCCCGAGTTTTGTATTTTTTATTGCATAGAAAGCGAGTCCCTGTTTTAGCATCGCTCCCGGGACTTTATCACTATCTGAAAACTTCTTGAAAAGATCCTCATAAGCCAGGATTGCATCTTCGTACTTCTCTTCCTGATAATAGGTCTCTCCTATCCAGAAAAGAGCATTATCTGAGTATTCATTAGTTTTGAATTTATTTGCTACAGCATTGAATTTTTCTCTAGCCTCAGGCATATTGCCGGCCTTGAAAAGTTGGTAACCCTCCATATATACATCTTTTACCGCAGGGGGAAGGATTACTTTTTCAGTCTCAGAATCCGGTTTTAGCGTAGCGATGGTTTTGGGCGAAGGCTTCGTACTTGCTTCTGGAACTACGGGTGCAGCTATAGGGGTTGGGCGTTCCTTCATTTCTGAGAGCTGTTCCTGCAGTTTCGTGATCCTTGCAAGCAGCATGTCCCTGTCTTCGACCATTTCCATGGCCTTTTTTTCTGAATAATAGCGGGCCTCTTCAAAGCGGCCGGTGAGTATCTTAAATTCAGAGGAGAGTTCTTCAATTCTTACATACAGCTCTGCTGCTGACTTGGCCGAAGTTGCCTGAGACTCTTTTATCTCAAGGAGGTTTTGCTCAGTTGCATTGTCTTTGCTGCGGTCTCCAGTAGCGGCCTTGAGATTACGGACTTCTGTATTGAGCATATTGATCTCATATCGCATCGCTCCGATTTCCTCAGTGGATACGCACCCCGGTATTACCAGGGCGGCCATGCAAAGAATCAGGGCGCCCGATGCTTTAGAGAATAAAGAAGCGGGGCGCCGCGCAGACGTCCCTTTGCCGTATATTTTCAGTTTCTGCTTCAAGCGTTATTTCCTTTTACTTTGAAAGGATAAAGTGTGCACGTCTGTTTTGATACCAGCAGGCCTCGTTATGTTCTGTACAGACAGGCGTCTCTTCACCGTATGTCACAGCGGTTATTCTTGATGAAGATACTCCTTGAGATTCGAGATAACTTCTGGCCGCATTTGAGCGTTTTTCTCCAAGTGCGAGATTATACTCATTGGTGCCGCGTTCATCGCAGTGGCCTGTAATTACGATGCTCAGTACTTTATTCTGGTTTAAAAAAGATGCAACTTCATCCAAAACAGGTCTGGCTTCAGGCATTATATCATAGCGGTCAAAATCGAAATGTATATCCCGAAAAACCTGTGCTGCCTGTTCTTCCAGAGAGAGAGCAGTTTCTGACACATCTGCTTCATGCCCGAAGGACATCTCTTCAACCATCTCTTTTTCCATAGGCGAGGTGGTCATTGTTTTCTGAGGTGCGGACTGATCTCCTTCAACAGTCAATTGTCCGGGTGCAGTATATTTTTTTGAACAGCCAAAGGCTAGAAGCATTAATAACACGATGATGATTTTTTTCACTTGATTATTCCTCCCCCTGAAAAATGTTTTTAATATAAATATGGTGACCATTTAGGTGACCAGGCTTTCATGTATGAAGGGGTAATGCGTTTTTGTTCTTCTCCGTTTGCGCGCATTATATAAATCCCTTTTTCTCCATCCCTGTCCGAGTCGAATGCCAGAAACATGCCGTCCGGTGAAAATGAAGGGCTTTCATTGTTTCCATCAAAAGTAAGCTGTCTTAAATCTTTACCGTCCGATTTTACCATGAATACCTGATTTTTGCCATTTGTTCTGCTGGAATAGGAAAGCCATTTCCCGTTGGGTGCCCAGGCTGGTGAGGTATTGTAGTTGCCCTCATATGTCAGACGTCTCAGATTCGAGCCATCTGCCCGCATAATGTAAAGTTGTGGCGTGCCGCCGCGGTCAGATACAAAGGCGATCTTCGTGCCATCCGGCGAAAACACCGGTGAAACATCGATGCCAAAGGCCTTTGTCAGCTTTCTGGTTCGGGAACTTTTAATGTCAGTAGTGTAAATCTCGGAACTTCCGTCTTTAGAGGACGAAAAAGCGATGAGGCCACCGGGTGATGTTCCTCCGACTATGTTCAGGCCTTTTGATGAGAAGAGTACTGCCTCTTTGGATTTTTGAAGATCCAGGGAATATATTTTCCACTGTCGCCTTCTCTCTGCTGAGTAAAAAAGGTGTTTGGCGTCCATAGACCAGCTGTGACTGGAAATCAGGCCGCGTGAAACCAGTTTTTGTGATTTAAAGCCATCCCAATCCATTATTCTGAGGGCCTTTTTCCCTGACATAGCAGCGGCCAGGTATGTGAGTTTTGTCCTGAAGACGCCTTTCTGCCCGGTAGCTATCTGATATATTGCATCTGCCGCCCTGTGACCCATTACCCTGATGTTGCCTTTTTTTGTGACATAGCGCGTCTTCAGAACTTCTTTGCCGGCTACCAGATCCTGGATGGAAAGCACTACGGTTAACTCACTGCCAATAGCAACATCGGCTGTAACAACTATCTCGGCACCTGAAATATCGGGGTCTACGAACTGGATAAGACCTGTAAATTTCAGGTCGCTCTTTATTATTTTTTCCAGGTCAAAGCCCTTTACATCTCCAGTTGTTATTATTTTTATTGGCAGCTGCCGTATCCCCGGGGAGGCGATATCAATATAGATTTTTGCATCTGCAATATCGACACAAATCAGGAGCATTATTATCAGAAGCAAGGATGTTATGAATTTAGTATACGTTTTAGTATTGTATGTTATTTTTTTCATTGAAACCTTTCTTATTCTCACAGGTGAAATTTGATCTCTATCTCCTGCTCAATAGGAGGTGCCGTAAGAGGGCTGGCCTTTATTATGGCATTGATTGCTGATTTATCAAACAGTGTATTGCCGGATGAACTGATTATCTCGAGCGAACTGGTCAGGCCCCGTTTGTCTATCTTGAAAGATATAATGGCCTCCAGCTGAGCGGATTCAAATGGAGGATGGATCCACTCAAATAAGATTTCCTCACGGATAATGGCACTGTATGCATCAATATCAGAGCTTTTGGAAGAACTTGAAGGTGAGGGGGTTCCGGATACGGATATAAGCTTACGTCTTCTTAAATCTGCGATGGCCGAGGCCACGGTATTCTGCGCCTCCTCTTCTCTTTGCTGCTCCTGCTGTTTCTCTGCTCTTTTTTTCTCCATTTTTGATATAGCGCTTAACCTCTCTAACTCTCTTTCCAGGCTTTTGTCCGGGGTTGGCGCAGGATCAGTTTTTGGGCTGGGAGCTGTTTTCCGGCGCGGCGATATCTTTTTTGAGGCCTTAATAGGCGGACTTTTTTCAGGCTCCAGAGAGACACCTTTTTCAGGTAGTTTCTTATCGGGCAGGCTTTTCTTGACGACATCTTTTTTCCGCGGAGCAGGTTTCTGTTCGGTCTTCGGGGCTGTCTTCGGGACTGAGGTTTGCTGCAACGAGGAAGGGGATACCAGCTTAACCGAATAACTCTTGTAGTCATGATCTGTGGTTTGAAGCTGTGTCGCTGCAAAATACAGCAGCATTGCATGAAAGACCGCGGACAAGATTACGATCTTTTTAAAGTTCGGTTCTTTGCCGCTATGGATGCGGGAGGTCATTTCATGCGAGCCTTTGGCTCAGTTACCATTCCGAGTTTTTCTATTCCGATTTCTCTAAGCTCGCCCATGACATTTACTACAAGTCCATATGGTACGTCTTTATCCGCTTTGAGAAAGACCTCGGAATCTTTCTTTTTTTCAAGTTGTGAAGTAAGTTCTTTCAGTGTAATTGCGGTTTTATCCAGATAGATCTTGCCATTTTTATGTATGGTAATGACGGTTCTTTCTGAAGGACCCATTTCTTTAGCGCTGGCCTGCGGAAGATTTACATCGATGCCCTGCTGAAGAAGCGGTGCTGTCACCATGAAGATGATAAGCAGGACTAGCATAACGTCTACAAAAGGGGTAACATTAATCTCTGATAGTGCCCGTCTGTTTCTCTGCATTACCCCTCGCAATATGTTCCAGTAATTCCTGGGAAAAGTCTTCCATCATAATTATATTTCGTCTTGTACGGCTGAGGTAATAATTGTAGGCAACCACGGCCGGAATCGCAGCGGCAAGTCCGGCGGCTGTAGCTATAAGGGCCTCAGCTATGCCCGGTGCAACTACTGCCAGGGATGCTGCGCCTATTCTTCCTATACCCATGAAAGAATTCATAATACCCCAGACTGTTCCGAACAGTCCTATGAAAGGAGCGGTTGAGCCGGTTGTTGCCAGAAAGGTCAGATATTTTTCAAGGCGGGCTGCCTCTAATGCTTCGACCCGTCTAAGTGCACGTCTTGCCTCATCTTTGTCAGGATTTTCCAATCCATGTAAAGCCCTGAACAGCGCGGTAAAAGGGCTTGAGGTAAGAGTTTTTGTGGCCTGATACAGGTCTTCCATGCTTTTGCTTTTCTGAAATGCCCTGTGAAATATACCGGACTCTTTCTCAGCTTTTGACAGCAGCATATATTTATATATAATGATGGCCCAGGATACTACGGAGAAAAATACCAGAATTAATAGGACGAACTTTACGACCAGTCCGGCCTTTAATATGAGTGAGAGTATAGTGTTTCCTGCCATGATTGTAAGAGTTTAAAGCAATGTCTTTAAAAAGTCAAAAACTGCAGCGGTAGTAAGGCGATAATATTTATTTTTCATTCAGTGCGGCGGCTGCGCTCTGGTCAAGCAGGAGAATAAAGCGTCCGTGTTCAGGTCGTATCCGAGCGGCCGGGAGTTTACATTTCTTGTCCATAACGACGGACTGGATGGTGGCGGCTTTGTTGCTTCCGGAGGCCATCAGCAGTATATTTACCGCGTTATTGATTACCGGAAAGGTTAAAGATATCCGCTCGTGCATTGCCTCATCCGGCGGCCAGACATGGGTTGCTATTCGAGCCGTTTCAGTAACCGATGCCGTATCGGGAAAGAGCGATGCTGTATGGCCATCCTCTCCCATACCGAGAAGGATCAGATCAAAGGAAGGCAGCGTTTTTTCAGGTAGCTTAAAAAAGGCAGCTATATCACGCTCATATTTTTCCGCTGCAGAAGCAGCCGAAACTCCTACGGTCAGTATCGGGTGAATATTTTTTGCAGGTACACTGATGTGCAGAAGCAGGGCCCTGTTGATCATTCGGAAATTACTGGCAGTACTGTCATAAGGCACAAAGCGCTCATCTACAATGAAAAAATGAGTCTTGTCCCATGGCAGGTCATCTCGCGCAGCAAGTTTCTGGTACAGGGTAATAGGCGTAGAACCCCCTGAGAGGGCTACCGTAAATATCCCTCTGGCTTCTATTGCGCGGCGGCAGACATCAGACCATTGCTCCATGGCAAAATCAGACATGTCTTCCATATTGTCAAAGACAGCAAATTCTTTATTATTTATAGTTTTAGTTTTCATGGTGATTGTTTGTAGAAAGATTATAAGTCATGACCGGGGTATTCAGCAAGATCATGTACGGTAACCCTTACGCCACACCCTGCCGTCTCGCTGCAGCAGTTCCGAGGACTGATCAGGGCCCCATGATCCCGAGGGGTATTTAGCGAGCGCTGCAGAAGGGGTAGATTCCCAGCGCTGTATTATAGGATCTACCACCTTCCAGGTAGCTTCTATGCCGTCCTGCCGGGCAAACAGGGTCTGATCCCCTTTCATACAGTCCAGCAGCAGACGCTCATATGCCATTGGGTAATGAATGTCTCCTTTCAGATCGTCCAAATAATCAAAGTTCATATTTACGGGGTAAAGCTGATTGCCTATCCCCGGATGCTTTACCCCAATATGCAGGGATATGTGCTCTCTCGGCTGTACCCCTAGGACAAGAACGTTCGGCTCCCGAATCTCGCAGGTAGAACTGAAGAGTCTCAGGGGAGGCTGTTTAAAATGTATGCTGATCTCTGTCAGTCTCTTTTGCAGGCGCTTGCCGCTTCTCAGATAAAAGGGCACTCCTGCCCAGCGCCAGTTATCGATATAAAGCTTACCCGCAAAAAAAGTAGGGGTTATGGAATCTGCAGCCGTGTCCTTTTCATCGAGATAACCGGACAACCTGGTTTCACCGGACCTGGTTGCGGCATATTGTCCTCTGACCGTGTTCTGGTCGATGTATTCATCATTCATCTCACGGATAGATCTGTATACCTTTACCTTTTCATCGCGTATGTGATTTGCCGCCATCCCCGCGGGCGGTTCCATTGCTACAAGTGCCAGCAGCTGCATCATGTGATTTTGCATTATATCTCTTATTACACCTGACTGTTCATAAAACTTCCCCCGATTTTCAATGCCGATGGTCTCTGAAACCGTTATCTGGATATGATCGATATAACTTCTGTTCCAGAGCGGCTCAAAGATACTGTTGGCAAAGCGGAAGTACAGGATATTCTGAACGGTTTCCTTGCCCAGATAATGATCTATCCTGTATATTTGTGATTCATCAAAGACCTCAGATATCATGGTGTTCAGGCTTGCGGCAGTGGCTTGGTCGCGCCCGAAGGGCTTTTCAATGATTATCCTGGTATCGGCCTTTCCGGTCTGCTCTGTGCAGATAGAAATGTACTGCATAATATCCGGCAAAAAAGACGGGGGCACGGCCAGATAATAAATGATATTGGCCTCGCTGCCGAAGCTTACCTTATTTATTTGCTCCGCAAGGTCTCTGTAACCTTTCTCATGGTCAAACCTGCCCGAGACATAATGCAGATTACGGCTGAATTTATCCCAACAGGCTGATTCAAGGGATTCATCGCCGAATTCTTCAAGCGAGGCCTTCACCAGTTCCCTGTAATCTTCTTCTGACCTCTCGGTTGATGCGAAACTGATAATAGAGAACTTTTCAGGAAGATTTTGATCATGACAGAGGTGAAACAGCGTAGGCAGGAGTTTGCGCCTGCTGAGGTCTCCGGAACCGCCGAATATAACCATGGTAAAGGGTTTTATGTCATACCGCTCACGCGTTATCTGACAGGCCCCTGATAAATCATCTGCCGTATTATCTTCCTGATAGTTTGCGGACATTATATCTCCGGTCAGTCGTGTTTTTTTACTGCATGCCCGCCGAACTCGTTTCTCAGGGCAGCGATCATCTTGGCGCTGAAGGATTCCTCCTGCCTCGAACGGAACCTCTGCAGCAGGGACGTGGTAATCACCGGCGCAGGGATATTCTGCTCAATAGCCTCTGCAACGGTCCATCGCCCCTCACCTGAATCTTCTACATAACCTCGAATAGATTCCAGTCCCGGTTCTTTTTCAAAAGCACTTTCAGCAAGTTCAAGCAGCCAGGAGCGTACGACACTCCCCTGATTCCACAGGTGTGATATTGCTTGCAGGTCCAGGTTAAATTCCTTTTTCCCGTTCATGATCTCAAAACCCTCTGCATAGGCCTGCAGCATTGCATACTCAATTCCGTTATGGACCATTTTTACAAAATGCCCGGCTCCATTAGGCCCTACCAGTTTACAGCCGTCTTCAGGGGCCATGGTTTTTAAGATCGGGAAGACCTTCTCATATATCTCCTGCTCTCCCCCTGCCATCATACAGTAGCCGACTTTCAGTCCCCATATGCCGCCGCTTGTACCGATATCAAGAAATGCTATGCCCAGCTCTTTTAAAAACGCCGCATGTCTTATGGAATCTTTATAAAAAGTGTTTCCGCCATCTATTAATATATCACCTTTTTCAAGCATGGCTGCAACTGCTTCCAGTGTCTCATCCGTAGCCTTTCCGGATGGGACCATTAGCCATACAATGCGTGGAGACTCCAGTCTGTTGACAAGATCCTGAAGTGAAGATGCGCCCTCAGCACCCTTAGCAACGGCCTGCTGAACTGTCGCCGGAGTGCGTGCATATGCGACAACCTCATGCCCGCCTGAGACCAGGCGTTCAACCATGTTCATTCCCATTTTCCCTAAACCAATCAGCCCAAGTTTCATAGCATGCTCCTGACAATACCTTTAATTTAGAGACATTCAATAGCCTGATAGAGATTATGACAGATAATGTATGAAATTCAAAGGAAAATAATTATGCTCTTCTGTCGAGCGGAGTCTTGCCCATAAATTAGAGCCTTATACCGATAAAAGCTGAAATAGATTTTACTTTTACGTTGTTTCATGTTATTGTTTCTGCAATGTATATACGCAAGTTCACAATAAGTATACTTTTTATCGCAGTCGTATTTTTCATGCTGGCCATGGCCCCGGCACCCCAGGTGGTAAAGACGGATCGGGACAGCATTATGCGGGGGAAAAAGATATTCGCCCAGAAATGCAGCAGGTGCCATGACCCCCTCAGTTATGAATACATAAAGGGCCCCGGTTTAAAGAAGGTGATGAAAAAAGCTAATCTGCCAGTAAGCGGCAGGGCTGCTACACCGGCCAACATTGCAAGACAGCTCTCCAGTGCATACAGAGATATGCCGTCTTTCAGGGATCTTTTACCGGAAGAAGTTACGTCCATTATTGCCTACCTCAATACACTATAGTCATTAAGACTGCACCGGATATTCTCAACTTTTGATGTCTCCAAGTAGCGGACTGAAGCAGACAGGCATGGTTTGGCGTTGATTTTTCGGTCAGGTTGTGATATAAAAATAGTCTCTTTGCCCTTGCTAAAGAAGCATGGGCTATCCTTTTTCATTAGTAAAAGGACAACTCAAACGGAGGTATGAGCATGAATTATTACGAGATGATCGTGATAATCGATTCCAGACTTGATGACAGTGCAGCACAAGAGACTGTTACAAAGATGGGAGAGGTTATAACGCAGCTGGGTGGTGAAATCTTCAAGACTGAAAATTGGGGACACCGCAAACTTGCATATGAGCTTAATAAGCACCAGAAGGGTAATTACTTTCTTCTGCAATTTAAGACCCCCCCCGAGACAATAGCAAAACTCGAAAGGTTCACCAAGATAACAGATGCCGTCATTAAAATGATGGTCGTCAGGCTGGTCAAAAAACAGCAGATAGACGCAATTTTGCCGAAGGCTCCCGAGGCGGTAGCGGAACCGACTCCGACTGATGAAGTACCGGAGACCTCACAGGAAACTGTAAGTGTGGATGCGGGTGCTGATGCTGGTGTGCCTGCTCCAGAGGAAGGGTAGACAATGTTTAACAAGGTTATTCTTATGGGCAATCTTACGAGAGATCCGGAGATGAGATACTCGCCGCAGGGTACCTCTGTATGCAAATTCTCTATCGCCATAAATCGCAAGTTCAGGCAAGGTGAGGAGTTTAAGGAAGAAGTAACCTTTGTAAATATAGTCGTGTTCGGCAAGCAGGCTGACAATTCTGGTAAGTACCTGAATAAAGGAAGTAGTGTACTTATAGAAGGCAGGCTGCAGGAAAACAAGTGGGAGACCGAGGACGGTCAGAAGCGGAGCAGGATGGAGGTTGTCGCTCAGGATGTCAGGTTTATGTCACAGAAGAATCAGAGCACGTCATCAGGTTCAGGCATTTCTGAAGGGGATATGACTATCCCGCCTCAGGAGACAACTGATATAGAGCCGTTTTAACTAATTCACGAAAATATAAGGAGTATACAATTGCAATATAGAAGATTTCAGAGAAAAAAATTTTGCAGGTTCTGTGCTAATAAAGTAGAGGTTATTGATTACAAGGATATTAAAACTTTGAGGCATTATCTTACTGACAGGGGTAAAATGGTTGCCGGACGTATGACAGGTAACTGTGCCAAGCATCAGAGGGCGTTGACCAGGGCCATAAAGCGGGCTCGTAACATAGCACTGCTGCCGTTTGTAGAAAAATAATGAGAATTCCTCAGACATGGCTGCCGATAATGGCAAAAGAGATTATCAAGAGCCTTATTGCGCGCAAACTTGTTGAGTGCAACGAGTCTGAGGATCACGTTATCAGTATGCTGCAGGAGATCATGCTGCAGGAGCTTATGGTAGAGGATACGCTCAATGATGAAGTAAGAGAGATGCTTCAGCAGTATGATGCTGAGATAGAAAAGGGGCACCTTGATTACCGCAGTCTTTTTGAAATGACAAAAAAGAAGTTGATCCGGGACAGGAATATCATAGTATGAAACTTTCTGATGATAAGATAAGTCATATGGCTCATATTTCATTGAAGGCGCTAAAAGAAAAGGATGCTTTAAAGCTTTTGGCCGAAGACAGTGAGGTAAGACGTGAGATAAAGCGGATCATTGTTAAGGAACTAAGGCTGGCCGAGGACATTGATGAGGTGGTTCAGAAAAAGCTGCAGTCCTACTCAAAAAAGATTTATGAAGGAACAAATGAGTGGGATATAATGTATAACAAGCTGTTTGAGGAAGAATCCTCAAAAAAGGGCAGGGGATAGGATTTTACAGAAATTTGCCTGCTACATGAAGTAACCTTATAACAGGGCCTTGCAAAAGGCCCTTTATTTTTTATATTGCCATGAATAACAGTATAGCCTGCTTCATCTCACCCCATGGATTTGGTCATGCGGCGCGCTTAACGGCCATAATGGAGGCCCTTCGTCGGTTAGACCCTTCGATAAGATTTGAGATTTTTACCCTTGTACCATGCTGGTTTTTTGCATCGGCAGAGATCGGGGAGTTTGGCTATCATGAGACACTCACAGATATAGGCCTTGTACAGGACTCTCCCTATCATGAGGACTTATCCGCTACCGTTAAAAAACTAGAGGTTTTCATGCCGTTTGATCCTGTTGTTGTGAAGGGTCTGGCTGATAAACTGCGTTTGTCCGGGTGTCGTCTTGCGCTGTGCGATATCTCGCCTTTAGGAATTGCGGCGGCGGCAGAGGCCGGGATCCCTTCAGTATTAATTTCCAACTTTACTTGGGACTGGATATATGAGGGGTACGAAGATGGCGGACTTCTTCCCTATGTAAAGCAAATGAAGGAGTGGTTTGACCGTGCAGATTATTATATCCTGGCTGAACCTTACTGCGAGGCGCAGCCGGCCGATATAATTGTCCCACCCGTGAGCCGCAGTTTTAAGGCCGGTGCAGGTTATATCAGGGAGCGGCTCGGCAGTCCTGCTGATGCAAAGGCAGTTATGATAACGATGGGCGGTTTTCAGGATGACTATGGTTTTTATGATATGATCAGCGATTATCCTGATATATACTTTGTTATACCTGCTGATAAGCCTGGCTCAATGCCCCTGTCAAACTTGATTACTCTCCCTTTTCACTCTGACCTGCATCATCCTGATCTGGTTAATGCAGTGGATGCTGTAGTCTGTAAGCTCGGCTATAGCACACTTGCGGAGATATATCATGCGGGTGTGCCATACGGCTATATCACCCGCCCCGCTTTCCGTGAGTCAGCAAAATTACAGGAGTATGTGGAGAAGCAGATGAACTGTATGCAGATAGATCTGAAGGAGTTTAAAAGCGGCGGGTGGCTCAGACAGGTGCGCAATCTTGTGAAAATGCCCCGGATTCAAAGGGATGTGCGCAACGGAGCAGATCAGGCGGCAGAGTTTATCAGCCGTATCTGAGGTTTCCAGACATTAAATTTTTAATCCCCGCATTTATATGATTTACAGAACCATCTATGATTATACGGCTATGGCTCTTAGTGGAATACATACTTTTGCAGAGCCTGCCTTCCGGGATGGTTTTGACATAAAACAGCTGACTGCTTTCATGATTAATGTCATCATATATCTTCGGTTTAGTCAGCGATCCTCTCGCGACGCTTAAGTGTGCCAATGAGATGAGACGACGCGGGCTTGGTGAGGATTTAATCAAAAAGGTTTTTTATAATAACCCTGCCGGTTTCCTCGGCCAGAGTCCGAAATTTCAGGCGAGTTGATTTTTTTCAAAGAGACGGTTATTAATGCTTAAATAGTTTTAGCAAACTCCTCTATCAGACGCAGCGTCCTGCCGAAATCCTCTCTGGCCACTTCATTTATAATGACCAGTCCAAGTATGCAGCCGCCGGCGAAGACGGTAAAAAAAGCCTGTTCCTGGTGATCAAAATTCAATGACTCTATATAGCCGGTCATTAACTCTACATCCAGCTCACTAGGATCGTCGACTTCTGACATCTGTTCTCTTCCCAGTTCCATAAGCTGCATCGCAAGGTCCTGAGGGGAGAGATCATTATCGAGTTCTTCAAGATTCTTCATGATAGTACGGAAATCAGGAAGCAGGGTTGTGCAGAAGTTATGTACTATTTCATTAGGCATGGCGTGCGAATTCATTTTCTTGTTCTCCTGTAAATATGTTATGCCCTCTAAAACATCCCTCTACTGTGTTCATCATCATGACAATGCACACAGAGATTTTCCCAGTTAGAACCATCGGGCGGATTATTCTGATGATCTCCATCTTTGTGGTGTACAGTTAGAAGTGTCAAATTATCAGGCTCAAATTCCCTTCCGCATTTCGCGCATATAAGTCCATGGATTTTTAGGGACTTTGCACGATAGTCACTCTTTGGAGGCCCACCCTGTGTCAATGCCTTCACAATATCCGCAACTGACCGGGAATCGCTGTTATCTGTTGACGGCTTCTTAACGACTTTGAATGGTTTATTGTTTCGCATATTGTTCTATAGCATAGGTGTCAACAGGGCATCAGGTCAAGGGGTATTATATTCAGGAGTTCCCCCAATTTTCGGTTCTTTGTCGTCATTCCCGCGAAGGCGGGAATTCAATCTTCTTACATTGTCAAGCTATCATATAAGTCCGCCCATTCAGGGTTATGTTCCTCAATAAGCCTGAGCTTCCATACCCGATTCCATTTTTTCATTTGTCTTTCCCTCAGTAACGCTGTCTCGGTATCTCGTGCTATCTCATAGTAAACGAGCCGGTATATCCCATATTTCTTTGTGAAACCATCGACTTGGCCGTTTTTATTTTCATAAACCCGTTTCATTAGATTCGAGGTTACACCTATATACAAAGTCCCTCTTCTTTGGCTGGCCATGATGTAAATGTAAAAGTTCTCTTTCATATTCCTGATGATATAGCAATAATGGATTCCCGCCTTCGCGGGAATGACGCAATAATTACCGTGCTGACATCAGAGAGTAAAAGTGGTTTCCCGCCTTCTCGGGAATGACGCAACAATTACCATGCCGACATCAGAGAGTAAAAATGGTTTCCCTCCTTCGCGGGAATGACGCAACAATTACCGTGCCGACATCAGAGAGTAATAATGGATTCCCTCCTTCGCGGGAATGACGGCTTATATTAGCTCTTTGCCTGCAAAAAGTTCCCCCATTTTTCTAAAAAAGACCAACGACCACTTGATAGCATCCGTTTCCCTTTATCTCTTATAGTCTTATCTTCAGACGAACACTATTTCTGGGGGAACTCCTGGTATTATATTCGGAATGATTAGGCGGTCAAGATTTCGTAGTAGTATTTCTATTCATGTAAGCTGGTTCGGCAATGTCTGCATATGCGTTTATTAATATCTCTGCCAAGATACTTTTTGCATGCGGGGCATCTCCAGTTCAAGGCGGTAAAATTAATAAAGGCAACTATTACAACCAGTTGAGCTACAGATATAGTGTGTCCTGTGTACTCTCCAAAAATATCCGGATGTTTATACACCACGGCCAGCAGTACTATAAGAAGAAGTGTTATAGCTATAGCAAATATTTGGCGCCTCTGGCGGATCAGGAATTCATTCATAATTATGTTTTCATTCTTTGTTTTCATGCTTGCTATTATAATATCCCCGGTGAATCTTTTGTTGACAGGTATGGATTCAAGCTGAATTTAAAATAAGTTCACACTCTGTGAGGGTTTACGTTTAAAAGAAAAGTGCCTCTGGATTTAGTGTGATAGTCACTGAAAGCGTATACAATCGGCCTTCCTGTCTGGCTGTTTAAGCCGCTTCTGAATCCTTCTTTCACATCTGACCAAGACAGGATTTAAGAAAGAAACCTTAAATATGAAGTCTTTTATCTCAGAACTCTTTGTGGCCTCTGTGGTTTAATCATTTTTTTCAGATTAATCCATATCTCTGATTCGTAGCCCAAGTTCCTTTTCCGCATGTTCACTGCCGTTTTCTGCGGCAACTTTCAGCCACGACAGCGCTTCCTGCTCATTAATATCAGTCCCGAGACCGAGAGAATAAATCTGATACATCATGAACTGGGCATGTGGGTGGTCTTGTTGGGCGGCCAGGCGATAAAGGTTTCGTGCTTTTTCGAAGTCTTGCGCCACATAATTGCCCATAAGATACAACTCGGCCAATAGTACATGGCCGGAGGCAATATTATCATTGGAACTTCTTGAACACCAGTAAAATGCCTGTTCGTAATTCGGGCCCCTTGAAATATTTCCATAACTGTATTCATGACAGAAATTCTGCGTTAAAAAGCTGCTGTTCCGGATGTCCATATGTGTATTCTTCAGGCCGCATCCCGTCAGGATGAAAGCCAGCAAGGCCATACAGATAAGATATTTTTTAATATACATAAATCACTCCTTACTTAATACATTTGCTGCTGCATTTGTATCTGTTTAATTTCCGCATCAGCGGCTTTTCCGGTTCTTTGGGAAGCATAGCACTTTGAGTACCGGGCAGTCTTACAATATGCGGCGTAATAAGCAGGACGAGTTCACTTTTCTCTTCTGATTCCTGCGTACTTGTAAATGCCGTTCCAATAACCGGAAGATCTCCGAGAAGGGGGATTTTTCTCTCATTATTGGAGTAGGTAGTGCGGGTAAGCCCTCCCACTGCAATAGTTAAGTTATCTTTAGCAATTATAGTTCCCTGAAGCCTCGCGGTATTAATGGCATCGATTGGCAAGTTAAGAACCTTGCCTTCTGAAACCACGGGTATTATCGCTCCATTTGTTCGGACATCTGAGCTTTCCTGCTGGATATTCAGCGTAATCGTGCCATCAGCATTAATGAAGGGAATTATCTCGATAGTATTGCCTATTTCCTGTACTGACGTTTCAGGTACGATATTCTCACTATTGTCACTGATGATATTACCGTTTATGTCTACATTGGTGTTATTGCTCACACTGTTGTATCCTGTCACCAGAACGCGCTCATCTCCGACAAAAAGGCGCGCCGGACGGTTGTTCGATGCCAATATCATTGGGGACGAAAGTATGTTCACTCGGTTCTGCTGTTCCATCAGTTCCATATTGGCCCGCAGCCTGCCGTTCAGATACTCAAAGACAAAGGTGCCGGCGCCGGGCAGCGCATTATTACCGAGCAGGGCGGGAATGGTGCTTTCGGAAAAAGCCCCTCCTTCAATCTCATAGTTAAATATTGAAGTAAAGTCATCATCTACCAGTACGTTGATGATGCGCATCTCCAGGAGTACCTGAGGAACGGGCCTGTCCAGCCCCTTTATCAGTTCTTGTATGCTTTTTAACGCAAGCTTGTCACTGGAGCGTACAATAATAAGGTTGTGCTCGAAGTTCGCGGTCAGATAAACAGGCGCTTCCTGCGCTGTAAGCGCCTGCAGCTGATCAGCTGATATCTGATTATAGCCGCCCCCGGTAGGTGTCAGCGCGGCAATCTGGTCAATGCTTAGTTCTCCCTTCACCTTCCCGGCCTGTCCGGTACTGTTTGAGTTGCTATTCGATGAATTATTCCCGGAGGAATTAAAGAAACTGTTGTTGGTTACGCTGTTAAAATCATCATTTCTTTTTTCAGCGGAAATTCCCGCGAACCCTGCACTCCCCGGACTGCCGCTGCCGCCTGACTGCCTGCGCGTCACACGGTCCCCGTAGAGGTCTTCAATTGCATTTGCAACCAGTTCCACATTCGGGTTGCTGAGTGTGAATATTTTAGTCTCGTCGTCATGGTGTACTATCAGGTCTTTACGGTACTCTTCGGTAGTCATGATGCGATAGGTAGCGGTATCACCGTCCTGCCGGTACCAGAGATTATTAATACGGCATATAGTTTCAATGACGTGCTTAACAGAAACGTCTTTAAGGTAGATAGTCACGGTTGTTTCAGCTGCCGATGAAGTAGCAACAATATTGGCGCCGGACATTTCAGAAATAACACGTATAACGTCAATAAGACGGGCGTCTCTGTATTCCAGTTCACTGATAATCATGCCGGAGATAACATCCGGTCCAGCCGCCCCGCTCCAGGTCCCGGCAAAAGCTGAAACAGGTAGCATCGCTGCAATTAAAATAAAAACAATATATCGCATAATATTATCTGACAATGATCATACCCCCCAATGTTCCAACCTCCACAACGATACTCAGTCTGTCCATTTTCTGAATTTTTATTACTTCCTCGGGGCCGGCAGGGCTGATGCTTATCTGATCTCCGGCCCGGACCATATAGACGCCGCTGCCAGCTACTTCCAACAGAGCAATCGAGTCGTCAGGCGTGTCTTTGTAGGTGATACCCCTTAGTGTAAGTTTCGGGATACGCACTGTTTCTGGAGCTGCTCTGAATAGAGGGGCACTGCCATAAGCAATAGCAGTCTCCATTTCCGGCGTAACGGTAAAAGGGTCCCTTACCTCCCGGTTATAGGGTTTGTGAGTGTCAGTGATGGGCGCGCGGGTATCATCATTAGCGCCCTGTTTGCGCATATATTTCTCCAGTTCCCCGTAGTGGTCATTCATAGTATTCATCAGAGTAGGCAGTTTTTCCATCAATGCCCTGCCCGGGTCGCTCTCCTCGGCATAGGCATTTATATGAAACAGGGACACAATAATAATTCCTGACACTAAAAAACATGCTGCACGATATTTTCTGTAATAATTTAATCTCATTTTCATCCTCCTGAAATGGCAAAAACAGCGCTAAAAAACGCGATATATACAAAACCGACCATGCCCCCTATGAGCAGGATGGCCACAGGCTCCATTAACGCCGCCAGGACTTTGCTTTTGACCTGAAGAGCATTTTCAAAATAGTTTCCGGCTTCATCCATAATCTGGTCCAGACTTCCCGAGCTTTCTCCTACAGAAGCCATTTGCTGAATCAATGGACTAATATGGGCATGCCGGAAACTCTCTTCGAGTGTGCCGCCGCGCGATATGTTTGAGCCGGCAGAAATAATTGAATCAGAGACAACGCGGTTTCCTACAAGGTCTTTTACAATGCCGAGTGATTCTACGATTGTAAGGCCGCTTCTCAGCAGTACAGACAGTCCCCAGCAAAGTTGAGACATGCAGGAAAGGTGAACGACATGCCCGAACACCGGTATCATAAGAATGATGCGGTCGATGGCCCGGCGCGGCCCCGGTTTTTGATAGGAATAGACAATAGCGGCACAGGTCATCATGAAAACTATCATCAATAAAATGCCCCAGGACTGAGCAAAATCACTTACATCAATTAATGCCTGTGTCATGGGGGGTACTACATTTCCGCGCCGTTGAATGAATTCTGCAAACTTCGGGATTACCCCGACAGCAAGAAAAATAAACAGCCCGATAGCGAACAGCAGTGTAATGGAAGGATAAAGCATGGTGACTATTGTCTGACGCTTAAGTTCAGCCTTACGTTCCATATGGCCGGCAATACGTTCGGCGATAATATCCAGTTCGCCGGATGCTTCCGCACTGCGGACCATATGACACACAATCCCCGGAAATACAGAGGGGTGCGCGCCCAGTGCCTGCGAGAAACGGTTCCCTCTTGTGACCTGTCTAAGGATGTCTTTCACAATGCTTTTCATGCGTCCCGTCATCAGGCGTTCGATTGACCGTAAACTTTCTGCCAGTGGCATACCGGAACGCAGCAGCACGGATAACTGGCGGAAAAAGAATATTTTACGCATTACTGTTACAGGCATGAGATCTGACAACATATTGCGCACATCATTATTCTTTTCAATTGCAGCAGGGTCATCATCTGTATTTATCGATGTTACAAAAACGTCCCTGGATTTCAGTTGTGCTCTTGCGGAGCGCATATCAGGGGCTTGAATAATACCTTTAATCTCTTCACCATTTTCTCTTAGCGCTGTGTAGCGGAAACCCGTCATGCAACCTCCTTGTCCGGGCTGGCGGCAGCATTACAGAGACCGAGCTTTTTCAACTCTTCCATAGAAGTAATCCCCTTTAAGACTTTATCGCGGCCGTCGTCTGCAAGCCTGAGATGGGCGGTCGCGTGTTCGGTTATCTCACTTTCACTTGCAGCTCGCTGAATCAGATGACCTGTCTTTTCATCAAGCCATAATGTCTCATACAATGCTGTTCGTCCCTTATATCCCGTACCCATGCAATGTGCACACCCCCGCGGCCTGAAGATGATAGTTGCAGCATCCTCCTGCAGAGACATACCAATGTTTTCTTCTGCAGATGCTGCTATAGGCTCTTTGCACAGGGAGCAGAGACAACGTACCAGACGCTGGGCAATCACGCATAAGAGTGTAGAACCTATGAGATAACGTTCTACTCCCAGGTCAGCTAACCGTCCTATGGCAGAAACAGCGTCATTCGTGTGAAGTGTAGAAAACACGAGGTGTCCGGTCATGGCAGACTTAACGGCAATATCCGCTGTTTCATTGTCACGTATTTCCCCGACCATGATAACGTCAGGATCATGGCGCAGGAACCCTCTGAGAGCGGATGCAAAGGATACTTTAGTGCTGATCTGCACCTGGGCTATGCCTTCCATTGCATATTCTACAGGGTCTTCTACTGTAAGAATATTAATGTCTTCACGGG
This sequence comes from Nitrospira sp., assembly GCA_016784355.1. Classification (GTDB taxonomy): domain Bacteria; phylum Nitrospirota; class Thermodesulfovibrionia; order UBA6902; family UBA6902; genus JACNKH01. Next base: position 60,692 of record JADHUV010000004.1, read on the forward strand.
CAATCTCCCTCAGTGCCGCGTAAAGGGTCGTGGACTTTCCGCTGCCTGTCGGGCCAGTAAGCAGTACCATGCCGTGGGACTTTTCTATAGCTTTCCGAAAATGGTGAAGAGTACCTTCTCCCATGCCGATATTGTCCAGTGTTAATTTTTCAGTTTCCGAACCAAGAATCCTGAGTGTGGCACGCTCTCCAAAGCGGGTAGGCATGGTTGCAGCGCGAATATCGAACTCCCTGGCGGTTTTTATGTTGAATGTAAAACTACCGTCCTGTGGATAACGCTGTTCTGAAATATCCATATGGGCCAGCACTTTCATGCGGCTGATAAGTGCCTGTCCTTCTTCTGTCCTGTATTCAAAAGGATATTGCTTCAGATGGCCGTCTATTCTCAAGCGGACCTGAAACAGGTCCTGCCGCGGCTCCAGATGGATGTCGGAAGCGCGATGCAGATATGCCTCTTTTAATATCCGATCCAGAACATCTACAGGATCAAATGCTTCACTGCCAAACTGTATGTCTGACTGTGCAAATGGTTTACTTACGGCTTTTGACAATGCATAGCGCAGTTCCTCAGGATTGGTCAGAACAATTTCCACAGGACTGTTCAACGCGCGCTTGGCCTGTTCAATACCGGAATGGTCTTCCGGGTCAGTGATGGCAAGAAATATAACATGATCATGTTTTATCCCCTGAACAATGGGGACAATAAGCCGTTTTTGTACCAGATAGGTCGGCATTGATTTTAAAGCCTTCATGTCAATATTCAGTCCTTTCCCGGTGACATAATCCATGTTATGAAGCTCCGCATAAGCCCGGTAAATCGAAGACACCGGAACCCTGTGCATTATACTCAGTGACTCCAGAAGGTCCTGGCGCAGTCTCCTGGCCTCTTTCTTCACGATCATCATCTGCTCCGGTGTGACCAGCCCCTGCTGTATTGCCGCATTTATTAGTGATGATGTCTTGATCATAATTGTCCCGTTCCGCTTAATCTCTGCTGCGTTTCCTGTCTCAGGCCGTAGAGAATCTCCCTAAAGTGATCAGAGTTATGCGCCAGCCTGGAGGCTGTGTCTTCTGATATCATCCTCTCTCTGACCCGTTCTGCCAGCGCATGGTCCAGTAACTGATTGCCCCGGGCACGCCCCGACTGCATTATCGAACGTATCTGTTCAGGTTTGTGGTTGCGGATCAGATTGGCAACGGCATTGTCCACAATTAATATCTCATTGACAGGGACACGCCCCCTGCCGTCAACGGTTTTTACAAGCATCTGCGTTACAACGGCCCGCAGCACTCTCGACAGCTGCTGGCGAACGCCAGTCTGTTCATTACCGGGGAAGGCGCCGACAAGACGGTCTATGACACCGACAGCATCATTTGTATGCAATGTGGAGAATACCAGGTGCCCTGTTTCAGCCGCCTGCAAAGCGGCATGCATGGTAGGAACATCACGCATTTCACCAAGCAGGATAACATCCGGGTCTTCACGTAATGCCGCACGGATCGCATGTGCATAAGATGGTACATCATTGCCGATTTCTCGCTGGTGAATCATGGCTTTTTTGTTGCAGTGCACGAATTCGACAGGGTCCTCTATCGTAATTATATGACAGTATCGTCTGTTGTTGATCTCATTGATAATGCTTGCCAATGAAGTGGATTTACCACTCCCGGTTGTCCCTGTAAACAGTATCAGCCCGTCTTTCAGTTCAGCCAGTTCATAAAGCTGTGGAGGAAGTTTAAGTGACTCTATGCTTGCCGATACATCTTCCAGTCTTCTTATGGCCAGGGCTTTTGTACCATGTTGATGATAAATATTTATACGGAACCGTATGTTCTTTACTGATGTATAACCGGTATCAATCGTACGCTGCTCTTCAAGGATCTTCTTTCTCCTGCTGTCAAGGAGCTTTTCAGTAATCCCGTTGATTACTTCATGGTCAACAGGCAGTGTTGATGTGTCAGGGCGCAATTCGCCGTTGACGCGGTATGCGGGATGGCTGCCTTCGGACAAATGGAGGTCCGATGCCCCCAGCTGGCAGCAGACCAAAAGATAATGCTCTAATATGTCAGGTCTTTCTTTCATGTTATAAACTCACTGTCAGCATTGCTTCAATGTATCTGCTGGTGCCGGACGGAGTTGCTTTAACAGCCTGTATCTGCAAACGCATAATCACGGCATTAAAGGGCAATACCGCCAGCTGTCGTATGAATTCGTTGACACTGATAAAAGCTCCTTGCAGTTTCAGGTCAAACAGTGGACGTTCATGTACGATTTGATTCCCGGCTTTCTTTGTCCCGGTGAGACTGTCTATACGGAGCGAAGAGCGGTTTATTTGCAGTACCTTCATATTGTTCTTTTCTGCAAGTATGGTAATTTCACCTTTAGCATTTGCAAGGGCGTCACTGCTGAGAAGGTCAATTAAACCTTTTGAAAACCCTTCAAGCAGACGGTCAGTCTCTTCAATGCCCCGGGTCAGTTCGGCAATTTCTTTTTCCATGGCCTCCATGTTCTGAGCGCCGGTGCGGATCGGTCGCAGGCTGTTGCGCTCCTTCATTGTCTCCGCCAGTATCTCATTCATGCGCTTTCCCTCCGACTGCATCGACTTGACCCTTAACGTCAGATAACCGGCAGCCAAAATAGCAATTACAAGAAACAGGAGTAATGCCCTCTCCCGGGCATTTATTTTCTTCCACCATTGTGTCATGATTTCCGCTCCATCAGAATGAAGGAAAACTCATAACCTTCCGCATCCTTCCATCCGCGGCCTGCAGCGCTTGGACTTTCGCTTATGTACAGGTTCCACTCCGCAATATTGCGCGACAGGGACTGGTGGAACATATCAATATGGCGCTGCTCCAATGCCCAACCCTTTATGTGAAAGAGAAACCACTCCTGCTCGTCTATACTTTCGAGCACAACACCATCCGGGATGCTTCCGGTTATTGCCTCAAGAAAACCGGTCATCACCTGCTGCCTGTGCATAAATACTCTTTCAACTGCATCTTTCCGATGTTTCAGACTGGTATTTTTGTCTTCCATTGCATCCCGTTTAGCAACAAGTTTTTGATATTCAGCGCTTTTATTAGACATTTTTTCATTTGCGCGCGCAATTGTCCTGACCTCACCCTGCAGCGTTTCCGTCTCTGCCATTATTTTCCCCATAGATCTACTATGAGATATTTCGTAGAAACCAATAAATACAAGCAGACATGCCGTTGCAATATTAAGCCAGGCCATGGGCCGCTTATGCATGGCCGGCAGAGGAGGTTCTCCTGGAAGAAAGGGCGCAAGAAGATGAGATGACATACCCAGATAATGGCGCGAGCTCCCCAACAACGCATACCATGACTCTTTTTGAGACAACAGGGTACAGTCAAATTCTCCATTCAGTGAGAGGGGAAGCACTTTTCTATTCATCCGCTGCGCAAGGGCCGTCCCTAGATATTCTTTGTTAGGGTGTGATCCGGTAATGACCATTGCCTCCATATCCGCGGTAAGAACGGGACGGCATAGTTCTGCAAGATCCTCCTCGCTAACAGAAATATTACAGGTCCTTCTATAGGCGCTTTGTGTGATCTCACCCTGTTCAATACTGGATACAGTAATATGTCCCTGCTCTATTTCCACCAGGCATTGTGCAGCAGGGGAGAGGGGCAGAAGTGCCGCGCTGGTCAATGCTTCAGGATATATTCTTTCCAGCCGAATTTCGCTGTTTCTCAGCGCCTGAAGCCATTCCCTCCCGATAGTTTCGTGTATTGCGCAGCATAATGTAAGCCCCGGCTGACTGCCTGCGGTTGTCGTGCTGTCTGACCAGCCGCAATTCAGAGAATCTTCCAGGAGATGGAGCCGTTCCTGAATAGCAAGGCAATCTTCCAGCTGCTCACGATCAATAAAACCTTTTTCTATTGCTATTTCTCCAAAACGGGCAGGCAGCGTACCCCCGTGTCTTCCTGCGTAGCTTTCTTGCTTATCAAGCGTATCCAGTATTTGATCACGCTGAATGGCATCTATATGTCCACGGGCTATCATTACCCAGCCGATATTGGGAGGAAGGGCAAGATCCTGTGTAAGCTCGTCCATTTCCCACCGGACCAGTTCTTCAATCTGTCCGGGAGCAATCTTCTTCCCCTGCGGAACGGGCAGTTTCAGCAGGGCAGGAACTGCGCCGGCACATACAAGCACAGCTTCTTTCGGTAAGGAAAGCCCTGCCTGTTTAAGTTGGCTCATTACCTGTTCAAGCGCCTGCCGGGCGACTACAGACCGGGTTTCTGCTGTCCCTTCAACCCGGAGAGATTCACCTTTTTTGGTTATTATCATTGCCTTCAGGCCGAAGCCGTTTGCTTCAAGCGCCAATAACCGTTTTTTTTTTCTTTTTGTTAGCAGAGAGACGTGTTTAAGTATATTTTTCATTAATCTATCTCCAGTACTAGTGACGGCGGCGACATTCCGGGAAATATATTGAATTTTAAATATATATTTTTTCCTGTAGCGTCATAAACAACGTTTCCATCCGTAGGCGTAACTCCAATTACTTTATCATTGTCAATCAAAACAAGAAGATAGGTGCCAAAAGGAATACGCTCACCTGCTGGAATGGTAATCTCAGCTGAATCAGTTACCTTATGCGTCATAAGGATATTACTTTTAGGCCCCACAGCGATGGGTTTCTGGTCAGCACTGCGATAGGTAACAGGCCATTCAGATTGCCCCCCGCTCGTAGTATTTTTATATACAAAAAGTGCAATAAAGTAGCCATTAGTATTAGTGATAATGGATGAGCCTTTATTGTTAAGTGTAATATTGATCTGATTTACACCGATACTCCAATCATCGGGATATATATCTGCCGAGCGGTCGGGAAAAGTAGGAGTTATAGTTGATGCTGGTTGCAGGGAGATCTGATATTCGATGGCCCCTGCCGGATCAGTAACAGTAAAATATCCTCCCCATGCGTCACGCAGTTCAGGAGTTGAGTCAAGTAGCGTCACAAGAGAAAGTGGGCGGCGGAAGCCCTTAAACATTGTCAGTTCTTTACTGTTCCCGCCGGCAACAGCCACTTTAACTGATTTATAAACGGTCGCTTCTGCGTAACGATAGTAAGGCTCTTTTTCGCCGTAGGGCTGCTGTACAGTGGTGCCATCAACTGCCCTATGCAGGGGCCAAAGAGGATATGGTGAAGATATCTCAGGCAATTTCCCATTATCAGCGACATATCCTGAAAGGAGCGGTTGTTCTCCATCATATGTTATACGTATAACTGATTTATATATTTGATAAAGTTTCTGTACCGAAGCATCATAACGCTGCTGGTTGTCATTATTTTCAACAAAAACCATGGAAATGCTCGCCAGCACACCGAGAAGGAAAAGGACCAGCACCATTTCCAGCAGAGTAAATCCCCTCATTCCACTAATATTATTTATACCGTTTGTCATGTTAGTTCCTAGAATATACAAAGCACAAGATCATCATTAGTGCCGGTTACAGTATATTTATTGCTGCATGCAGTTATGACTCCACTCTGGTAAATCCCGTCTTCACCCATGCTTACGATACGCGCCAGGCTGGTGTTGTTGAGATCAAAAAACAGATAGGGTCTGCCGTAACGGCTGATTGGCTGATCAGTACTTGCCTGTCCAACGAGACGCCAGTCAAACAAGCATGCGCTATTAGCAGCCACTTCTGAACAGGGAGTATCCAGGTTTGGCCTGATTTCCCCATTATTAACGGGTGCATAGGCAAAGGGATCTGGAATTGCCCGCTGCAATGTAACGGCTGTCGTGTCAATTACATAAGGAAGTCCGCTGCCGTCAAGCTTGAGATTGTCTCCTATATCTACCCGCCCGCTGTCCCCTCCGCTTAAATATGGGCCCCGCCATCCGGTTTTATAATCAACTCTCCAACTGACAAGCGTTCCCTGCTCAAAGAGAAATGAGATATCAGCTGCCGAATTCTGAACTGGAAATATTTGATTGTCCTGACGGAAACGGAGAAGGGTTTGCCGTATCTGCTCCATCTCAAAGCGCGCCGCTTCTATTTTAGCGGTATCTCCGATTCTGGAGGCAGGCGACCAGATAATCGCCCCTGCTATTACCGCCAGTATGGCGACTACGACAACCAGTTCGAGTAATGTAAATCCCGACTGATTAATATTTTTAGTTATAGAATGTACCATTTAATTATGGACCGCAGGATTCATAAGGTAAGACACGGGGCAGCATTAATGCTGCCCCTGTATCTTTTATCAGATAAATACCTTAGCTTTTCTGACCTCTGAATTCAGCGATTTCCTCATCCAGGAAGTCACCCCGGGCATCAAGTATTGCCTGGACAATACCGCCTTGTGTGATATTGATAAGCGCTACGTAGTGAGCGTACTTATCCTTGCCAACCTGTCCGTAGAAAGGTGCCTTGGAAAATGGCGAGTTGGCCTTGCCAACAAGGTCTGAAGCCTGTCCAATTCCAACTCCAACGAGTACATCATTGACAGCTGCACCGACCTTCTTGTTGTTGTAACCATCGGTTCCGGCATTCCATACCATTGCAGGAGCGCCTGCAAGAAGAGGGGCTGAGAATCCGCGACCACGATTTTCCCATGATGTAGCTGTGTCTGGGCGTGGATCTTCAAATGCGTGGTTCATGATGTCCGATTTAACAAGCAGACCGGCCCCCAGAGCTGCATTGGTACCGCCGATTACTGTAGGAGTTGCATCGACTGAGGTTGCATCATTGTCACATGCTGCAGTAACTGCATAACGTAGAGTCGTAATGCCTGAATTGCTTAAATCAGTGGCCTCTGCAGCAGTCAATGCCCTGAGAGTGAACTTCCCTGCGAGCTTGGAACCAAGGCCGCCGCCAATACCGGATACATCTGACTGTCCGCCAAATTTATAGGCTGCTGTTACTGTGGCGCTGTCCGGCGTTGCAGTGTTATTGATTGTCAGAGATGAATATAAAATTTCATCATAGGCGGGATTATAAGGCAAACAAGCCAGAGATTCCATTTCAGACGGAAGACGGCCCTCTGTTGCCTGATAAATCTGAAGGGCATCCTGCACCCCTGCCAGTGTCTGTGTTGCCACGCCACGGGCAGCAGTCGTATCTTGACTTCCGAATGATGATATCATCGCTCCTCCAATGATGGCCATCACCGTGACGACTACAAGCAGCTCAAGCAAGGTGAAACCGTCCTCGCCCTTTGTATGATTAAGAACTTTTTTTGATTTGTTTAGAAGGTTACTCATATTATTTATTTACCTTTCTGTTTGGGTTTATTCAGCATGATCTCTTAATCTGAAAGCCTATCCTGCTGTGCTATAGTTACTTTTTCTTTTCATAAATCATGCCTTCCGGCCCTCCCAGACAGGTCTTTTATAGCGGTTTATTCCATAGGCGTTACCTCCTTAGCTTTTCAGGATCATAATCTACTACAAAGCGATACTGTTTTCCGCAGTGCAGGATTACCTCCTTTTGTTCACGGCGTAAAATACGCATCTCTACCTTAAGCTCACCATATCCGTTATGTCTGAATATCTCATCATAAAGCGTAAGCAGCCGGTCCTTTACAACTTCAGTTTTCGATGTTTTTTGTAAAATCTGTTTTTTATCCATGACCGATTAAATTTATTTACTCCTCTTCATAGTATGATATTAAAGAGTGCTTCCTGAAAAAGCTTTTGTTGGCTCCAATTCCTTCAGACAACGAAGACAGTTGCGCAGCGTGCACAATCCACATGAGTGATGCATTATCACAGGAATCCCTGAGGCCTTTGCCATGGCGGATGCCTCATGTTTTGCATTATGCGACACCTTGTTTGTAAATATAATTAAAGCATCCATGCTTCCCAGTTTTGCCGGTATGCCCTGTTTGTGAGAATTGAAAACCTGTAACTTGATCCCAAGCATTTCTGCCTCTTTAATGTAATGTCTTTCAAGTCTCTTCATCCCGCCGATAAGCGCTACACACATAAATTTATTAACCTCCCAGCCTGAGCAAGCAACAAAGGGTTGCTGGATTAGTTATGATAATGATAACCATTATCAATATACCATTTTAAAAATATACTGTCAAGAGTTTTTTTTCAGTAGTGTGTAGAACACATAAACTTTCCGATTAAAATTAGCTCAACGGGAGGGCTAATGATGGAAAGGACAGAAGTACAATTTTCCGCCGGGCAATATGTGCAGAAGTAGAAAAATAAAGAACTGAATCAGCTTGTTAATCTGATGGGGGCAGTGCTGAAGCCTTTGATAAGATAGAGAGTGTGGTTATAATGTATATTGCTCTTACAAGCAACTCGATAGGAAGTTTACCATTATATTTTCCAAGATCAGGATTAATTTTATCGTGCATCCATTTATCTGTCATCATGTAAACTGTCATTTCATCAGCAGCAGCCCCCCAGTCTATGCAGCGGTCTAATTCTGATGAAGATGTGCCGGCGAAGTTCAAATAATAAAGGTTGAAACTTTTCTGCAGCAGGATTCGAATATATTTTTGAAACAGGGCTTTGCCGTCTATCTCAGACTTGCACTTTATCCTGTAATAACTGGCTACAACTAAAACCCATGCGAAGAGTTCATTGCTGACCGCATGGTGCAGCTCGCTGATACTCTTTACCGATAATAAATGCTCAAAGTCTGCAATCCCGGATAATCTCATGTTGGGAAATTCAGTAGCGCAGAGCCACTTATCCACCCTGCCGGGTCCGCTTGAAACTGAAATATTATATTTAGTCTTATGCCCGATATTATGGTACAGATTAATAGGCTCGCTGTGCACTATACCAACAGATGCAAGCTGCGCCAGATCTCCGATATTCACCAATGCCGCCTGGGAAAACTCTTTTTCCTGCAGCCCATTATCATTTAGATAAATCAGATAAGACTCAGCAGGAAGGTAGCAAATCGCATAGTATGCATGACCCGGATCTATATTTACTTTACCAAGGCAGCTGAGCTGCGCGCCTTTTAAAATCATTTTGTTCATTGAACAAATATACCTGTTGTTATTAAAAACCAGAGGCTCGGGAAGATAGCTTTCAAGAGATAGGTCAGATTTAGCCAGCCCGAGATAGGCCATCCATCTTGCGTCATCTTCCAGATTTTCAACTCTCATGGATTCTGAATCCAACCCGGCTCGATCTATCAGAAATTTCATGACTAAGGTCCTGTTATCCTCCGTAGTGATTATAAGAGAGCGGCCTGCCTCTTTAAAAGTTTTTATGCCGGAAGATAATTTAAGCCGTACAAGCTCGTCTATATTCTCAAAAGTCTCTATGGTTTCATAGTTGAACTTTATATCCGCTAAACGGGACCGCGGACTTGCAAGGACTTTATTAATCTGAACTCCCTCAATCAGGGCCATGGAAATTTCCCAATAATTAAATGCCTTTTTTTGATAACTGCTCACTATTCTGTCATAAGGATTTCGCCTTATATAGGGTTCAGGATTTAAAAATAAATCAAGCATGCTAATGCCCTTAAGGGCATACGGGTATTTTCTGGTCATATTGTATAAAGCTAAAGTTACGCCAAACCGCACTCCTCTTTCCTGATGCTTTAATGCTGTAACCAAATCAGGTATGGCCGACTTGCCTATCTCAACTAAAGTATCTGCAACAGTTTCAGTAAAGCCTCCTCCCCAAAATTGAGTACCGTTCAGGGAAGCTATCAAAGCAGAAATTATCTTTTCTCTGTCCAGTAGTTCCAATTCCTGAAAATGGCTTTTAATGAGTTGGTTTAATTCATTTAGAGCGTCAAGACGAGAGGCGGTATATAATTTATCGATTAGCGCCTCTAACTCCAGTAGCACTGAATTAATATCAATTGAGTCAACAGGATTGGCGCACTTATTAATTGCCGATACTTTTTCGTTTATATTTTTATTCAATGGTTTAAATGTTTCAGACAGGATCTATGGCTCTATAGAGTAACATAGGAATAACTGCGTGAAGTAAATGATTGACCGCTCTTTCCGGTACGCGTAAACAGCAGCTGGTATAGATACCCATTGTAACATAATTTATGGAATCGCCATTTCGAAATTTAGAACTTGTCAATAGATATACTTTTTTCTTATAGCTGCTTGAAACAGCGAATAATGAATATCGGACAAGAAATATCGAATAACGATGACAACGCCACCGATAAGTATATCTATCCTATTTACAACTGATATCTTATAATGATCTCATGCCCCATTTACTTGAAATATATTCCGATTATATATGACCCTGGTGCTACTTCATTACCGGGCGTATTGAACGACTGAATAAGGAATATGAACTTGATGTCCGCTGGAGAGCATTTCCTCTGCATACTGAAACACCTGAGGCGGGGACTCTTTTGAAAGATCTCTTCTCTAACTTCAGTAGCGATGACCTGATGAATATGAAACGCCGCATGAAAGAAGCAGCGGCTGAAGCTGGTTTGCCTTTTGGTGATCGGGATCGGACTTTTAACAGTCGCCTTGCACAGGAATTGGGCAAATGGGCTGAAAGAAATAATAAGGGAGATGCATTTCAACACGCGATATTTAAGGCCTATTTTTCAGAGGGGATAAATATCGCCAAAATTCCCGCTCTTATAAATCTAGCTGCCTCAATTGGTCTGCCCCGTGAGGAAGCCGAGGTAGTACTTTTGCAAAGAACATTTAAAACAGATGTGGATGAGGATTGGTTGCTTTCGCAAAAGAACGGGATTACCGCTGTTCCCACATTTGTTATGAATAAAGAAAAATTAATCGGAGCGCAGCCATATGAGATGCTGGTAAATTTTATGGAAACGCAGGGCGTGCAGAAGAGAATTATTTCATAAGATTGCACTTTCCAATAATTTGCCTTAGAAACTTAAATTAAAAGAGAGGTATCAGTATTAAAACTATAAGCATATTGGGAAGCGGTTGGCTCGGGCTGCCTTTAGCCGGGCATTTAGTTTCTATGGGGCATTCTGTTAAGGCCTCGACAACGTCAGAAGGTCGTGTCTCAGAATTAACGACTATTAATGCTGCCCCTTTCCTAATTGATATTGGAAGTTTGTCCAGCAGCATCCAAGGTTTCCTTCAATCTAATATTCTCATAATCAACATACCTTCAAAGAACATAGACGGTTTTAGCGGCCTGATAAAAGAGATTGAAAAATCTGATATAGAAAAAATAATATTTATTAGTTCCACTTCCGTATATGAAGACAAAAACAAAACAATATTAGAATCAGATGGTGAAGAGTCAGGACTCAGTCCTTTGATTACAATTGAAAACCTCTTCAGAAACTGCGGTAAAGTTAAAACTACCATTGTCAGGTTTGGCGGGTTAATTGGATACAGCCGTAATCCCGGTATGTTTTTTAGCAGCGGGCGGCTTGTCAGTAATCCTGATTCTAATGTAAATCTTATTCACCGTGATGATTGTATTGGAATTATCAGTCAGATTATAGAGCAGGGAATTTGGGGTGAGGTGTTTAATTGCTGCACTGATACTCATCCTTCAAAAAGGGAATTTTATACTCGAGCGGCAGAATCTATAGGGATGCCTGCTCCAGAGTTTGTAGATGCAGATTCAAAGTCATATAAAATAATCAGCAATGAAAAAGTGAAGCAGGTTTTAAATTATAAGTTTTTACATCCGGATTTAATGAAAATTAATTTTGAGAAAATCACATAATAAAAGTAGCAGACTAAGGCTCTGAGATAAATAGTATAATTCTCATGTTACGCAGCTTTCTCAAGACGCGCTTATAATCTTGATGGATACTTTGTTTTGGCATCGGCAATAGCTCAAAAAGCAGGATGCTGCTTTTGGTAAACAATGATAATCGTCTTGAACAGGTTGCACAGTTTTTTGAAAACACAATGACATACTATGTAGGGGCAGGTTTCAAACCTGCCCTTATATTCATTGCACCTATAGGCCTTGCGTGCTGCGTAGACGACAATAAACAGCGAATATCGAATTTCGAATAAGGAATGTCGAATGATGAAGGGAACGGCATAGAAGATTTTATTTTTTACTTCGACATTCTCTTTTTCTGAATTCACTTTTATCTTTTTTAAATGCACTATACTGTGTATGCTCAGGCTGCAAAGAAAACAGGAGTATATTAGTGGCATTAAAACCGACAATTTATAAATTAAAGATTACCTTATCTGATATCGACCGCGAGTATTATGAGACTCTGAATTTAACAGTAGCTCAACATCCTTCCGAAACACTTGAGCGAATGATGGCCCGCGTTCTGGCATACTGCATTAATGCGCAGGAACAGCTGGTATTTACCCAGGGAGTTTGTGCCGTGGATGAACCTGACATATGGGCGCGCACATTGGATAATCAATTATCACTATGGATAGAGGTGGGCGAGCCGTCTGTTGATAAGATAAGAAAAGCTACACGCCTTTCTCAAACCGTTATCGTTTATAGCTTTAATTCAAAATCGAATACATGGTGGGAGCAGGGACGCGCAAAAATCAATGAGCTAACGGCTTCTGTTTTTCAGATTCAGTGGAACAGTATTCAGGTATTGGCTGCACTGGTGAAGCGTACCATGGGTCTTTCAATTACTATTACGGAAGGTACTGCGTATATCACTGCCGAGGACGGGGGATGTGAGGTGTCCTGGGTGCTGTTGAATTAAACAGCGAATGACGAATATCGAACAAGGAATATCGAATGATGAAGTTAACAGCAAGGAAGATGTCGAAGGCTGTTTTTTAACTTCGATATTCTCTTTTAAAACTCTCTATCTCAGGCTGCATCACGAGTAGCTTTAACCGTAAGCACTATATGTTCATGCGCCTGCAGAGCCTTAATTATCTCAATGATATTATCAGCTCGTGGATTACCGCTGGGGCCGAGCATGCGGTGAAGACTTTTCCCGGATTTGCTGATTTTTTTGGCAAGCCCTTCGAAGGTTATGGTAGCATTTATATAATCTCGGAGAATGGCCTTGCCTGCATAAAGGTCTCCTGCCAATAACTCATTAACCGCCTCTACTAACAGTTCTCTTCTGAAAGCTGCATCCTTTTCAGCACGCTTTAGAATCGTCTCCCTGAAATTTCTGGTTATAGCCATAATATTACCAACCTCTATATTTTCTTATCTGCTTTATAATACCGCCACGATGCATGCGCGTTCTCGATGTCTTTATTCTGCATCTTTTTACTTCCTCCACCCAGAAGGATAATCAGCTGATTACCTTCTCTGCCAAAATATATTCTGTAACCAGGGCCAAAATTAATCCTATGCTCCATGACTCCCTTGCCTACTTACTTAACGTTAGACAAATTGCCCAACTTCAACTTGTACAGTGCTGTTGTTACTTTTGCGGCTGCGGTTGCATCCAGAGAGTTGAACCACTCCTCGAAGAGAGATTTGCCGTCTCGTAGATATTCGATTATTGTTAATTTATTATTCATAATGGTAACACATATGTTACTTATGGTCAATGGTTATTTGATATTACAGCCTGCAATACCTGCTATTAAATCTCGATTCATTCAGGCGTAATAAAAAATAGAAGGATGAGTGTTCCGCATAATAATCTATACGCGAAAAAAATACTCCAGCAGTTTTTGAATGGAAAACTACAGTCCCTGTCCCCTTAATGACCGTTAATTATAGCATTTAACAGCGAATATCGAATATCGAACAAGGAATGTCGAATGATGAAGTAAACGGCGCGGAAGAGTATGATCTTTGTCTTTATACTTCGACATTCGAAATTCGTCAATCGATATTCGACATTCTCCTTTAATCCTTTCATTCTTTTTTTCTTCCCCTGTCGGAATTTCTTACTCGGCAGATAATTGATAAAAAAAGCTTTTGATCAAAAGGGTTATAAATATATTCTGGGTGAAAATCCTAACGACCGTTTGATATTGTCGGTATTACTTACAATAAAATGCATAAAAAATGGCATGAATAAATGATTAATAATAAATAAGCAATAAAATCAGTGTGTTACGGATTTGATGTGCAGTGGCCCTGTATTTGCAGGTATATAATAGATTTATATGAAAAATATAAACCCAATAAAATCAGCCACTTATCAGTTGGTTTTATCAGCATTTAAATACAGCTTTCACAAATATATTTATAAGTAACGCGTTGCCCGGTTGCCGGGCAAGCAGGGAGGGACAACTGACCGACTTTCCCTAATACAGAGCAGGAGGACCTTGATAGTGACGGTCAAGGAGACGTAAGACTGAATATTAGCCATAACTGTCCTGGTGTTGTAAATCCAGGACAGGAAGATATTAATCAGGATGGGTATGGAGATGCATGTTAACACGAGATCTTATACCGAGCAATGATTATGACAGGGAGGAAATATGAGGAAGTTCAGCACACGAAATTTATTGATTATTAATAAGGCCCGGCAATGCCTTTTTGTTATAGGTCTGTTATTGGCCTTCACAATACCGGCATCCGCCTCAATCCCCGGCAGCATCAATTATCAGGGATATCTATCTGACGGCGCTGGTAATCCGGTCAGTGCTACTGTCAGCATTACATTCTCTTTGTATAATGTAGACACGGCCGGAACATTTCTATGGACCGAGGCCCAATCGGTTGCAGTAATCAGCGGAGTCTTTGATGTAACGCTGGGGAATCCTGCGAACCCATTGCCTGCAGGATTGTTTGAAGATCCTTTATGGCTTGGTATTAATGTGGCCGGTGATGGCGAGATGGTTCCGCGAAAAGCCCTGGCCAGTGTTGCATTTTCCTTCAAGGCCAATGATGCGTATACGGTCGGCGGCCGAACTGCGGCCAGCCTGGATCAGGCTGATCATGTATTGGATACAGGTAATCCGCATCACATAACTACAGCACAGCTTCCTGCTGATATCACGCGCGACAGTGAGATTATGCCCATTGTACTGCTAAGAGATGGCCCCGGCTCTACACTTGATGCCGATACAATTGATGGTCTTGATTCGAGCGATTTTTTTAATACAGCCAGTGATTATGGCCGGTATAAAGTTGCTAATGATCTCTACGAAGGAACCTCCACCCTGAGCTTTAAGTATGTTAATACGACCGGAGATACAATGACCGGCAATCTTAGTGTTATGGAACGTGTTGGGATTGGCATAGAAACTCCTTTGGCCAGGCTTCATGTACTGGAAAGCAATACGTCAGCTTCTGGACTGTTTGAAACCGGAGTCTCACAAAACTGGATCGGGTTTTCTACTTCCAATGGTTATCAAGGTTACGCCGGAGTCTTTTCCGGTGCTGATGATATAGAGATAGGGACCGGTCTGGGTAATACTACGGGCAGTGTAAATCTGGCCATAGGTACAATTCCAAAGCTCACGGTTAATCAGGAAGGCAATGTCGGCATTGGAACAACAAGTCCTGTTTACGGTCTGGACGTGCGCGGCAGTTCCAGCGGCTATCTTGGTTATTTTTTGAATGACAATAATTCAGTCGGGACAAGCAGTGATGCCTTTGGTATATTCGCCAGCGGTGATGCCTACGGCACAGTGACCGGCGAGGCTGTAGGTGGTGCCTTTACCGCTTACGGAGGAAGTTCGCAGGGGACTGCCTATGGAGTTCAGGTTTTCACAAATGCATATGGTTCCGCTGATGCGTATGGGGTCTATAGCGATGCTACCGGCGGCTCAACGACCGGCAGAGAGTTCGCATTTTTTGGAAGAGGCAATAGTATATTTACCGGTAAGGTTGGAATCGGTACTGATGATCCTCAGGCAAAACTGCATGTTGATGGTCAGATAAAGATACAGGGCGGCTATTATGCAAATGGTGTGCTTTCATCCTTTGGTTACCACGTCAATGATTGTGACGGAGTAACTGAAAAGTTTGTACATATGGCTGCCCAGGGCGGCGTGGACTACGGCCTGTGCATGGAGAAAAATGAGCGTCCTGCTCAGGTATGGGGTGATGCATCTGAGACCTGTAAAATGCAGGGAAAGCGCCTGCCCGATTATGTTGAGTGGAGGAAGGCCTGTGACGGCTATACGTCTGGAGCGCCAGGCACACCGGATCCATTTTATTCCAACATAACCGGCAACTATGAATGGGCTTCGTCTCGTCCCTCTGTACTTAACAGCGATGGAATGCGCGGACCATCTTCTGTATTAGCAGGGATGCTAAGCTGCGAGACAACGTATGCAGACCGGGTCGATAGAGGCAATCATGTTGATAGCAGATATCAATACACCTTCCGATGCGTTCGATAAGAGTGCATTATTAAAAGCGAATAACGAATATCGAACAAGGAATGTCGAATGATGAAGTGAGCGGCGTGGAAGAATATGATGCTAATTTTTTACTTCGAGATTCGAAATGCGTCAATCGATATTCGAAATTCTCCTTTTTTGATTCACTATTTAAAGACTGACAGAAACAGCGAATAACGAATATCGAACAAGGAATGTCGAATGATGAAGTGAGTGGCGTGGAAGAATATGATGCTAATTTTTTACTTCGACATTCGAAATTCGTCAATCGATATTCGAAATTCTCCTTTTTTTGATTCACTATTTAAAGACTGATAGAACCAGCGAATAACGAATATCGAACAAGGAATCTCGAATGATGAAGTGAGCGGCGTGGAAGAATATGATGCTAATTTTTTTACTTCGAGATTCGAAATTCGTCAATCGATATTCGAAATTCTCCTTTTTTTGATTCCCTATTTAAAAACTGATAATAACAGCGAATAACGAATATCGAACAAGGAATGTCGAATGATGAAGTGAGCGGCGTGGAAGAATATGATGCTAATTTTTTACTTCGACATTCGAAATTCGTCAATCGATATTCGAAATTCTCCTTTTTTGATTCACTATTTAAAGACTGATAGAACCAGCGAATAACGAATATCGAACAAGGAATGTCGAATGATGAAGTGAGCGGCGTGGAAGAATATGATGCTAATTTTTTACTTCGAGATTCGAAATTCGTCAATCGATATTCGAAATTCTCCTTTTTTTGATTCCCTATTTAAAAACTGATAATAACAGCGAATAACGAATATCGAACAAGGAATGTCGAATGATGAAGTCAACGGCGTGGCAGATGCCTGTCGACCGTTGTTTTACATTATTATTTTATATAGAAAATAAATATGCCTGATCATCGCTTTTTCTGTTACAATTACAACGATCTCAAAAGCAATCTCAATAATTACTTATCAATGCTAGAGGATACATGACAGACAAGAATAAGAAATGCATTATTATCACTGTAATCGGCAAAGATGAAGTCGGAATCGTTGCCAAGGTTGCCACTGCGCTGGCTGAAGATAGAATCAATATTATTGATCTTAATCAAAAGATACTTGGTGACGAAATTTTCGCCATGACGCTGCTGGCCGACAGGGTAGGCTCCAATCTTTCTCTGCCGGAAATAACGGAGAAACTTAAGGCGTCCGTTAAAGGCATGTCTCTTGAGGTCACGGTTCAGGACTCGGAAGTTTTTCAATATATGCATAGGGTGTGATATGAAATTTTCCAATGAAGAGATACTTGAAACGATAGGCATGATCGCCGAGGATAAGCTTGATATCAGGACCGTGACGCTGGGCATTTCCCTGCTTGATTGTTCCGATCCTGATCCGACTGCCTGTGCTCGTAAGGTCCGTGAAAAGATTCTGGCAAAGGGTGCAGATTTAAGCAGAAAAGCTGATTTCATTTCTGATGAATATGGACTGCCTATTGTCAATAAAAGAATCAGTCTCACTCCCATCTCTCTGGTGGTTCCGATAGCTGATCCTGCTGCGTTTATTGAGGTTGCGCATGCAGTGGACAGGGCGGCTGCTGAGATTGATGTCAACTTCGTTGGCGGCTACACCGCTATGATTCAGAAGGGTGAAACGTCTATCGACAGGGCCATGATTGAGGCGATGCCGGAAGTTCTCTCAACTACCACTCGTTTTTGTGCCTCTGTGATTTTGGCATCTACTAAAGCCGGTATAAACATGGATGGCTGTTACACAATGAGTAAGGTGATGAAAGATACTGCCGCGAGAACGGCAAAGGATGATGGGATTGGTTGCGCGAAATTAGTACTTTTTGCCAATCCCGTTGAAGACAATCCTTTTATGGCTGGCGGATTCTATGGCACGGGAGAGTCTGAAAGTTCCATACT
This sequence comes from Nitrospira sp., assembly GCA_016784355.1. Taxonomy (GTDB): domain Bacteria; phylum Nitrospirota; class Thermodesulfovibrionia; order UBA6902; family UBA6902; genus JACNKH01. Next base: position 78,805 of record JADHUV010000004.1, read on the forward strand.
CGTCGGTGTAAGCGGCCCCGGGGCGGTACGTCGTGCCCTTGAAAGACTGGGACCAGATGCTGATCTTGGCGAGGTTGCTGAGACAATCAAAAAGACTGCCTTTAAAATTACCCGTGCCGGTGAACTGGTGGGTAAGAAGTTGGCTAAAATCCTTGGAGTTGCTTTTGGCAATCTTGATCTTTCCCTTGCACCTACACCTGCGGAAGGTGACTCTGTCGGTCAGATTCTGGAGACCATGGGCCTTGCCATGCCCGGTGCGCCAGGCTCAACGGCGGCGCTGATGATGCTGAATGACGCGGTGAAAAAAGGAGGCCTCTTTGCCTCCTCATCGGTCGGAGGTCTATCCGGTGCATTCATACCGATAAGTGAAGATGCATCCATGATCAGGGCAGCAGAAGCAGGAGCAATAACTCTTGAAAAACTTGAAGCAATGACAAGCGTCTGCTCAGTGGGTCTGGATATGATAGCTGTTCCCGGTGATACAAGCGCTGAGACCCTGGCCGCAGTTATAGCCGATGAAATGGCTATTGGCTGTGCCAACAATAAAACGACTGCAGTGAGAATAATTCCGGCTCCCGGCAAGAAGGTAGGAGATTCTGTTTATTTTGGCGGGCTTCTTGGAAGTGCCCCGATAATGGCAGTGAGTCAGGTCTCCTCAGAAACTTTTGTAAAAAGAGGCGGTCGTATCCCTGCCCCTCTTCAATCGTTGAAGAACTGATAACCGCGAATAACGAATATCGAACAGGGAATGTCGTATGATGAAGGGGACAGCACGGAGGAGTATGGTGCTTGTTTTTATACTTCGACATTTGTAATTCGTCAATCGATATTCGATATTCGATATTCTTTTTTGATTCTTTCCCTTACACTTACATCTACAGAAGGTGAGTCTGCTGGTCAAATTCTGGGGATCATAGGCTTTGCCCCGGTGCGCCAGGCTCAACTGCAGAATCCGCTTTGTCAAGAAATGACTTTCTTAAATTCTTTTTCCGCCTCGGCAGTGCCAATGAGAATCAGTTCTTCATTTTCTGTCAACTTAATATTTGGATCAGGATTTACATCGAAAGCATCCCCTGTGCGGATTGCAATTACATTACAGCCTGTTTTTCTTCTTATCTGGCTTTCAGTCAGAGTTTTTCCTACTAATGATGCGGTTACATCAGCCTTGAATATGGTTAATCCTTCGGCCAGCATCAGGCTTTCATCAGGCTTTAGAATACTTGTAATTTTATTGGCCCCCATTGAGGCGTACGACATAACAATATCAGCCCCTACGGAATAGAGTTTACTTATATTGCGGTCCAGTACGGCCCTGCTGATAATCTGTATATTGGGCCGTAATTTTCTGCAGTAAATTGTTAAATAAATATTAATATCATCATTGTGCGTAGTGATAAGCACGGATGGAGATTCTAAAGAAATTCCAGCCCGCTCCAGTGCATGAATGTCGGCTGCATCTCCAATAATATATTTGCTGTCATCCTTTATGGATTTGCTGTTTTTTTCTAAAACGCGATAATCAACGCCAAGTGAGTCTAACTCTTCAGCAGCAGCCTGTCCTACTCTGCCCCCTCCCAATATAACAACGGGAGCTTCAAAGGTTCGGGCACTGCCGATATAGTCATCGTACCTTCTGAAATGCTCTTCCGATCCTGCAAGCAGTAAAACAGAGTTAGGATGAATAATTGTCTGCGGTCGCGGTATTTCAAATTTGCCCCGTTGCCATATCCCAACCACAATTACGCCTGTTTTTTCTCGAAGTCCGCTCTGAATAAGTGTCTTCCCTTCATATGGCGTATGGGCGGCATAAGCTTCAGCGATAAAGACACCACCGAGAGAACCGACTATATTGGCCTGAGCAGATACGCCCAGCGCATGGCGCGCCATGGTAACACCCAGCATCTTTGTAAATTGAAAGACGTGCGTTGCACCCGCTAGTTCAAGGACATCAATCGAATCGTAGGCATCCGCAATAGTAATAATTGGAACATTTTCCGAGATCTCGCGTATAGTGGCAATAATGTTTGTATTAACCATATCATCGTTATTCACAAAAACCAGAGCAGCCTGCTCTACCCTCAGTCGTCGGTATGTCTCGGGCGTATCAAGTTCTCCTATAACAACCCGCACGTTCATCTCCAGCAATTCCTCTGCAGCCTGCGCATCATGCACTGCAATAGCGTACTTCAAACCATAGTGATTCAGCTTCCTGATGAGACTTATGGCTATTGGATCATAGCTCGTCATGATAATATGGTTCGCCGTACCTTCCGGAAGTTCGTGCGGGGTACGTACCTGTAACTGCGACTCCAGCCATGGGGCATAAAAAAACCGGATAAAGGTGAACGGCAGCATGATAAGCAGAAAAATAATCCCGGATAAAAGAACAAATATTGAGAAGGTACGGCCAAGATCGCTTGTGAATGTGATATCACCAAAACCCAGTGTTGACATGACAGTCAATGTCCAGTAAAAGCCCGTTATCCAGGAATGCTGCTTTCCTTCGTACTCCATAATATAATGGAAAATAATACTGTAAGTAGCTATGGCTATTGCAATAATAAGAAAGAACTTGCCTAGATTACGCAAATTTTTCTTCATTGTCTTGTTCTTGACGAAGTAGGCTAGCTGTGAAGGCATGAATTTCATCTATGGGATCCTTTGCAATCATTATGATGCAATATTAAAATTTCGTCAATGAGATGAGGTAGTTCAGATTTGTATTGGCAGACATGGTAAGGAGTCACGGTTGTTCAGTGTGTGACTCCTGCATATAGAGCCAGCTGATATTGCTATGTATTTTTATTAAAATGAATAGTGAAGGCTTATACAAGTGTCAGCATTTTTTCTCGAGAGATAATGCAATAGGATCATCATCGGCAAGTGCCTTTTCCACCACATCCAGCGTATCACAAAACTGACTCCATCTCTCTTTTCTTTCTGATACTGATTGGATAGCATGTCTGGTTTTAGCGTAAACTCCTGAATGACCCCATGCAGCCTTTTTCTTCCCATCTGGCAAAATTTAAATCCCTGCTGCTTATCATGATCTGATTCGTCCTTGAAAAAAGATGCCGCTTTAAGAGCAAAGCGTAGATGGGCAATGGTCAGAGGTATTATTGATGCAAAGCAGCCGGCAAAAGGGTTGATCTGTCTCTCACCAATCTTTATTTAAGTATCTTAGATTCAGGAAATTTTTTCTGCCATTTCCCCCACGGAATATCTTCAGAAGAAATCTTTAAAAGCATTCGTCCGAAGTATTTTCCCTGAATACCTTTGAGCCCTTTTCTTTCAGGATACCAGAGTGTAATGCTTTCCTTGTCGTACAGCACAAAGGTGTTATCGTACGTCCATCCTGAAGGTGCAATCGTTAAAATCTGTCCATCAATCTCGCGGCTGTACACAGCCGCCAGGTCTGCCAGTGGTCAATAACCGACGGCAATAGGTTTTGAACCTATTGCACTGTTTGCAATTTCATGACCCCGAAGTTTCTGTACAGAATAAGCTTGCGAGCTTGCGCCTTCTTCTATTCCAATGACTCGAAGATCGTCGGGTACGCTTTTTTTGTCATCACTTAATCCTGTTGCATCAAGAGTGGAGAATGCATCTTTTCCCATGCCGTATTGAAAGCGCTCAGGCTTAAAGCCGATTGATTTAGCTTCTGTGATATCCCACTTGTACCCTGTCTGGTCAATGATATAAGTTCTGCTGCCTTCTTGAACTACCGTAGTAGGGTATAAGTTTTCATGTGAACAGCTGATGAGACTTATGACTGCTACAATAATAAATGTTATTTTTTGTAGGGTGATCATTATTGCATCTCCTTTTACAAGTACTACTAAGATTTTACGGATCAATATAATCTTAGCTCATTTTACGCCGACTTTCACGCAGCAAGATGGCACGTCTAATAAAGCGGAATGTTTGTTTTACTTCGACATTCGTAATTCGTCAATCTATATTCGATATTCTCCTTTTTTCATTTATTATCTGAAACTGTTTGAAACAGCGAATAATGAATATCGAACAAGGAATCTCGAATGTCGAAGTGTGTTTATTTCCACATTTATACTACGAAAATCGATATTCGTCATTTGCTATTATAAGGTTCATAATCTGTGTATCCTTTCGCTCCAGGTGTATACCACAGTGACATGTCCTCAAAAGGATTCAGAGGCCAGTTATTTTTGAATCGTTCCGGTAAATCAGGGTTCGTAATGAAAGGGCGGCCAAAGGCAATCATATCAGCATTTCCGGCTGCAATACGTTCTTCAGCATCTTTTTGAGTATGACCGCAATTGCCGATTATTATCCCTTCATACACCGCTCTGAATTCAGTCAGGGTCATTGGCTCCCCTTTCTCATGAAAACCGAAGCCAAGCCCATCCATTATATGCAGATAGGCAAGATTGTATTTATTTAATTCTTCAGCGACATAAAGATATGTTTCTCTAAAGTCCTCGCTTCCCATATCATTGAAAACTCCATTTGGAGAAATGCGGACACCAATCTGATCGCATGGCCAGATCTCAGACACAGCCTCAATCACTTCTTTCAGAAACCGAAATCTATTCTCGATGCTTCCCCCGTATTGATCCGTGCGAAGATTTGTTTTTGAATCAAGGAATTGATTTATCAAGTATCCGTTGGCAGCATGAACCTCTACCCCGGAGAAACCTGCTGCTCTGGCATTGATCGCAGCCTTGCGGTAATCATTTATAGTAGCGCGGATTTCATCTTCTGATAATGCACGCGGGGTTTCGTATGGCTTCTTACCAAGAGGGGTATGGATCAAGTCACCATTGAGTTTAACTTCGGATGCAGACACCGGTAGTTTGCCCTTGTGGAAATCACTGTGCGAGGCCCTGCCGCAATGCCAAAGTTGCAGAAACATGGGAGTCCATGTCGACTTCACCATATTGGTAACTTTCTGCCAGCCCTCAATCATTTGATCGGTATAGATACCCGGCGAATCAATCCAGCCGTTACCCTGCGCTGAAATTACTGTCGCTTCGGTTATCAGCAGTCCCGCTCCGGCTCGCTGATGATAATAATTTGCCATCATGTTATTCGGTATGCGTTCTGTCCCGGCACGACCTCTAGTCATGGGTGCCAAGGCGATTCTATTTTTTAATCGTAATTTCCCCATTGCGAGCGGTTCAAATAAGTTAGTAATTCCCATTATCTTTTCCCCCTAAAGTATTCTTTGAGACTGCCCTGCTGATTGATATAATAGTTCATTTTAGTGCAAGTGTCACGCAGAAATTGTTCCCTCAATACATAACTCTACAGCGGAAAGATGATGTGGTGAATAGTGCATGAAGCACATTTTATAATGAGGACACAAAAAAACCAGCATGGTTGGATGTGAATATCGGCGGATCTCTTTTTATGATTTCCATAACAGCCTTATTACGTTTAAATTCATTATCCAGAAACTGCCGGATCTGTTTTCTATTCCACCCTTCCGGATGAACAAAATCAGTATAGAGCGAAAGATCCCCGTCATAAAAATTCTTTGTTTCTAATTTAAAAGCATCATCTCCAACTACAGGCATATTGAAGATTGCTATATTCAGAAATGTAATTTCGTCTTTGTGCCTTATGACAAAATCCAGCGTGCTGCGTGCCTCGGGGAGTGTCTCGCCGGGAGTGCCGAAAATTAAATATACATACGTAGCTATTCCTGCATTTTTCAAAGTTTTTAAGGCAAGGGAGGCGGTTTTCAGGTCAATGCCTTTATGCATTTTATTGAGTACTTGCTGATCACCCGACTCGAGTCCAAGCTTAAGCATTACACATCCTGAATTTTTCAGAGCCCTGCAGAAGTCGGGATCAGTCAGGTCACGATTAATTCTGGCAAACCCGTACCAGGGGACATCAAACGGTTGTTCCGTAATTCTTTTAAGCAGTGCGGGACTCACAGCGTTGTCCAGTAAATGAATAAGCACAGGTTTTGTTTTTTGGACAAGCGAACGGATGTCTTCCATTACCTTATTAAGAGGCGTTGGAATATAAGGGCTTTCCTCTGCTTTCTCCGGGCAGAAAGAACACTTGTTCCAATAGCAGCCTGTCGAGGCATTGTATGGGAGGATGAAACCAGGGGCAAGGTAATCGCTCAGGGGCAGTGAATTATAATCAGGAGCATAGTGGTTTTCTTTAATTGCAGAAACACCCATAATATCCAGCAGTTGCTGCTCTCCCGGACCAGAGATAAGTGTATAAAACAGCCCTGAGAAAGGATTATGCCAATCGGGATTACTCATCCAGGAAGTGACGAGACCCCCGCCGATTATGACCTTTGCATGCGGTAGAAGGTTTTTAATATAACCGATCATAGCGAATGTGCATAACGCCTGGCTTAAATAATTTAATGAAAACCCGATGACAGACGGCTCTTTCTGTTGGATTAGCTGCGTAAGGCGTCTACTGAAATATTCATAAAATATACTGCATTCGGGATTGTCGGCAGCCCTGATAAGATCACGGCTTCTCAAAGGAGAAAGCTCTGAATCACGGTAGTTTGCGAGGCCTAATGTCGCGATGTTATCTGTTGATTTTTCGAGTATACGGTTAAGGTCAGCGATAGCTCGCCCGTATCGGTCAATATTTGTGTATAATCTATTTCCTCTTAGAGCTTCAAGATTGGCTGCCTGGTTCTTCAGCGCCCGTGCTGTCCATTTATCCGACGGCTCGACGGCTATGTCCTTAGTTTTATCCAGAGTATAGAGAAGTGCCTCAATATTGGCGTCCAGCAATGTGTGTTCTATCCCGTGCGCTGTTAGTGCTCCTGAGAGTTTGGCAATACCTGCCGGGGGCTCACATGGTTTAGCGACGGGCGGATGAATGAGTAACATATCTAATAAGTATCCTCGACAGTAGTGAACTCTCTTGCCCTATCCGTAGGATGATCAAACGATATTAAAAGCGGATGTCCACTTCGTCTATCAGTCATTATAAACTCAGCTATGCGTGGAGGTTCAATCATGTCCATAAGTTAACATAACAAGTTGAGTAAATAAGTGAAAAGTCGGTTAAGCACTCGCCCTATACATGCTAAAATATCTGTAAAAGGAGCCTTATGAATAAAAATCGATGCCAGTGGCTGACATCTGATCCTCTGTATATTGAATATCACGACAAAGAATGGGGCGTGCCTGTTTATGATGATCATAAACTATTTGAGATGCTTATTCTTGAAGGAGCTCAGGCAGGGTTAAGCTGGCTTACTATATTAAAAAGGAGAGAAAGCTACCGCAAGGCTTATGATGGTTTTGATCCCCATAAAATATCAAAATGGAATGTTGAGAAAATCAATACCCTGCTTCTGGACAAAGGAGTTATAAGAAATAAATTGAAGATTGAAGCGGCTAAAATTAATGCACTGGCTTATTTGAAACTTGTGGAGGAGTTCGGAGATTTTAGCAGTTTTATATGGTCATTTACGGGAGGTAAGGTAATTCAGAATTCCTGGAAATCATTACAGGATATTCCGGCTACTACGGTGGAGTCTGATAATATGAGCAGGGAGTTGAAAAAGAGGGGGTTTAAATTTACGGGTTCAACTATTTGTTATGCATTTATGGAGGCAGTAGGTATGGTAAACGATCATATAACATCATGCTTCAGGTATAAGGAGATTAAAAAATGAGCTGAGTTAATATGCAAGTGCATATTGCCGCCATTACCTATTTTTTTAAAGTCTATCCCACTCCCTTCGAAGTGCGTAGACCTGACACTCCCGATTTTTATGATATAATGTAGAACAATCATATTATTAATACGAGGTACTTATAACATGAATTATTTTTTTAAATCTGGCGATATCCGTAACTACAGCATCATATTGTTCTTGATCCTATTGACAGCATTTGCCGGTCCGGCCGATGCCGGGGAGAAAGGTTCGGAAATGGCAGCGAATCATCCCTGGATAGGAAAAAAGGCCCCTCTTTTTGAACTGAAAACAATAGAGGGAAGGCATGTATCACTTTCTGATTATCTTGGTAAAAAGAATGTAGTCCTGCACTTTGCGGCTACATGGTGACCTTTCTGTCGTGCGGAGGCTCCGCATCTGGAAGCACTTTTTAATGAAGGGCATGCTGACCTTGCAGTATTTGTTGTAGACGTTAAAGAGGATAAGGATCATGTAGCAAAGTGGGGAAAGAAGATGGGCTATACACTTCCGATCCTTATGGATACCGATGGGAAGGTAACAGCATCTTTTGCCCCGCCGGAAGTCCTGCCTGATATGCCTCGTGATGAGGTAGTGATCGCGGCAAATATTATTATTGACCGCCATGGTGTTATACAGTTCTTCGATCTGCTGGATTCCAGGAATTTTGATTCCAAACTGCTGAAGCTTCAAAGCCGGTTAAAGATGCTTCGGGCCGCAGAGTAAGTTTTACAATGCAAATGCTCAAGATATGCCTGATTATCCTTTCGGTTATTTTCATGGCTGCATGTGAAGGTGAAACCCCGAAATCCGCTGTTGATAGTCCTAATGTTACGGTTGAGAATCCAGCACGTATAGATATTGCTCCGGGGGAGTCTGCCGAGGTTGTGGTAGCGATTACAGTTGCTTCAGAATATCATGTGCAGGCCAACCCTTCTGCTGACGAGTTTCTTATCCCTCTTACAATTGTTTTTGATGAACATGACGGACTGCATATTGGTAAACCGGTATATCCCCCGCCGGAGAGGCACCATTTCGAGTGGAGTCCGATCGAGCTTTTTACATACTCCGGCAAGGTTCTTCTGCCATTTCAGCTTAGTGTTGATGAATCAATAACAGCTGGAGATCGGTTGCTAACAGGAACACTTCGTTATCAGGCGTGCTCCTACTTTATCTGTCGACCGCCGAAGCAGGCAGATGTTCGGCTTGCGGTACGTATTGTTCAGTGAGACAGTATTAATTCTCTAGTCATGCTTTGATCATCAATCGTCATTCTCCGCTATTGTCTTTCTGATAGAAAAGAGAGTGATCAATAGTGATGAAAGACTTCTGAAGTAGAGTTTATCAATTACTCACCAATGGGACTTTAAAAAATAGCCGCGCTGTTGGTGAGATTCAATATATATCATTGACATTGCCTGATAATGTTATATACCATTAAATATGGTAGCAATTACAATAAATATGGTAATAACAATATATGCTTGAGGGACTTTTTGGAAACCCGGTAATAGAAAAGATATTCTTTACACTTGTTGTTTACAGTGAGTGCTATGCGCTTGGACTGGCAAAGACGTTTAATGAGCCGGTCAATAAATTTCAGCAGCAGTTAAAGAGGCTTGAAGAGGGCGGCCTTGTAGTAAGCAGGTTAGTTGGCAATACACGGCTTTATACATTTAACCCGCGCTACCCTTTTTTAAAGGAACTCTCGGCATTCCTATCAAAGGCTTTCGAATTTGTTCCTGCTCAGGAGAAAGAAAAATATTATCGTAAACGTACACGGCCGCGGCGTCAGGGTAAGCCGTTATGAAGATTAACTGGAAAAAGATTAATATTAAAGATCTGGCAGCACTGGTCTGTCATAAGTTGACCGAAAACGATATTGATGCCGTACTGGTAGGCGGTGCATGTGTCTCTATATATACTAAAAACGAATATGCCTCATTTGATCTGGATTTTGTATCTCATGCACGGCTGAAAAATATTGCCCCTGTATTAAAAGAGTTAGGTTTTTACAGGGAAGGTACACGTCACTTTATCAGGGAGAGTGTCCGTACTTTATTGAGTTTGTTGCACCCCCATTGGCAATAGGACGTGAGCCTGTAAAAGAAGAGCAGATAATTAAAACCAATTTTGGAAGCGTGAGGTTACTAACCTCGACAGATAGTGTTAAAGACAGGCTTGCAGCATATTATCATTGGAATGATCCCCAGGCTCTTGAGCAGGCTATTATGGTTGCAAAGGCTCAGAAAGTGAATATTGAAGAGATAGGAAAGTGGTCCGTAAAAGAAGGGCATAAAGAGAAATATGAAATTTTTTTGAAAATGCTGAAGCTATAGATAGATTGCTGATCTTTTGCCTATGTGCCTTTGCCCCTTATTCTCTTCCCACCCGCTGTAGATTTCTGCGTAATGCGTAGACCTGTCACCTCTACTCTTCCAGCATCACAAGCGCAGACATCATAGCTACCGCCCATACAATATCTGAAAGTGCAATCTGTAAATCACAGGTCGAGTCAAGAAAGAGATCTACGCGGGGCGGGTACTCTTCATCAGCAACCCATAAGAGGAGTGTCACGGGGACTCTTGGAAGCGGGTATAATTTTATTGCAGCATCACCAAGACCTTCAACCTTCTCTGCCCCGAACTTTTGACCTTGACAGACAAACCCTTTGGGATCATTAGCAAATCTTTCGGCTAGCTTATCAAGAGGAAGTATATGAGTTCCTTTTGAAAACCTGTGACCGCCTTTTACATCTGTGGGCTTGATTAACTGGCCTGAAAGGGCTATGTCTTTGGATGTCGCAAAATAGCAGAGAACAGAGAGGCGGTAAAAATCTTTGAATTTTCCAAGAAACAATTCGCCTTCTTTGTGATGGCACTCAATCTTTCTGTCGCAGGGGAAAACCTGAAACTCAGTACCGAAACATTTGATGGCATATGCACCAGTGGATTTATCAAAGATTGAGCTGGTTCGCTTACTCACATCCGCGGAATCGAGCTCGCAGATATCATCCCAGGATTTTTCTTCGCCGTAGATGGTTTTGATGGGTACGAGTTCTTCCATGATCTGCCGTATTAAGTTGATACACTAAAATACTTGTTAAACCCGGGTATTTATTTTCGCATTATCCGGTAGTAAATAATCCTGCATAAAACGGCCGGATTTCTTTTGAAGGCATCCAACATTCTAAAGAGGATAACTGTAGGCCGTTTGAGAAATGTTTTCAAATAATAATTTCTGCTCAGCGATAAAACTAGAGATTGCAATTCACTTACCGTCCAGTTCCTGGATTTTAATGATGGCCTGTCATAGGTAATATTGGTGAGGTCAAATTCTCTTATAAACAGGTTTTTATCTTCAGCCTGTTTCCACAAACGGGTTCCGGGAAGAGGCGTAGCGTAATTGAAGCCCGCTATCTGAAGATTACATTTAAGCGCAAACCTGAAAGTATCTTTTACGTCTTCCAGAGTCTCATCAGGAAAGCCTATTATGAAAAATCCGGCAAGGGTGATTTTGTATTGTGAAATAAGGCGGCAAATTTCCAGTATCTTTTCCAGTTTCACCGGTTTTCCAATAACCTTCGTTATAACACGCTGGTTTCCGCTTTCAATGGCGGCAATAACATAATGGCATCCGGATTCACTCATTGCCTTGATTCGCTCTTCATCCAGTGACCAGAGTGCTATCCCATTGGGCATCGACCAATGTAAGTTCATTCCTTTAAGCTTGTCACAAATATCCAGGGTTCTTTGTTTGTTGAATGTAAAATTATCATCCTGAACCTGAAATTCCTCTATCTTATATTCCTTTTTTAAATGCTCAAGCTCTGCAATTACATTCGCGGCAGAACGATATCTGTATTTATTGCCCCATATTTTGGTTGATGAACAAAAGGCGCATTTTGCGGTGCATCCCCTTGAGGTCATAATAGGCGTGCTTCTTGTACTCTTATAAATGCCTCCCTGAGGGGAAGAGATCTTGAAATATTTTTCCATCGGCAATAAATGACGCGCCGGAAATGCAATGTCATCTAAATTAGTGATAAACCTTTGTTTCGGTTGATGGACAATATTGTTATCGGAGTCTTTATATACAATTCCATCTATCGTCTTTAGACCATCGGTATTGTTATCATTTATAGATATTGAAAATTCTAAGATACTGTTTTCACTTTCCCCTAAAAATACAAAATCTATAGCCTTATTTGCTGCAAAGTGTTCCGGCAGGGCAGAAGGCGTTGGCCCGCCTATGATTGTATATTTTGTCCCGCATTCTTTTGCGATTTTGCATATTTCTACAGCGATATCAGAAACAGATGTAAATAAACAGGAAACTCCGAGAACGTCGGGTTTAAAATTGTCAATTTCCTTCCTGATTTTATTTAAGCTTAAGCCATAATACTTATAATTGTTATGCTCGAACTCGTTATCTATGCCTTCAATAACAGTATCCAATATCTTTACTTCATGGCTTTGCTTAAGCAGTACTGCCGATATATAAGCCAGTCCGAGCGGAACAACGGCCTTGTTTACTTCATTGCGAAGTTTTCGGTTGGGTGGATTAATAAATAAATATTTCATTCGGAGGTTAGCTTGTAAGATGGTATTTCTACTCGTGCTTAAGCTTAGCATATAAATAATTAAACTGATAGGTGATTCTTGTGGCTCGGTTAATACATATTTATATGAAGCGAGGGTTGTTATATTTATGCAAGTTCCTCTATAAGCTTATAGAGTTCCCCATATATCTCATCCCATTTCTTCCCCTTAATATAAAGCTCAAGTCCCCCCTCAGGCAGAAACTTGATTTTCCCGCGGCGGGTAGTATCAAGGGCAAACATTTTTTCAGGTGTGACCGGGGTCTGTTCATCAAACAGGACTTTTATGCGGCCTGAGGAACTGGTGATTTTGGTGATTAATAATTCTCTAGCACGGACCTTCAGCTGCATGAGTTCTACCAGTCTTGCGGTCTCTTCCGGCATTGGTCCGAAGCGGTCTTTCAGTTCATCTCCAAGGGAGGTTAGGGACTCTATAGTCTTGGAATTTGCTATCTTGCGATAGATGCTCATCCTGATACCGGGGGTCTCTATATAATGTTCTGATATTTGTGCTGTGACAGGTAGACTCAGTTCCGGTTCTATGGTCAGGGCTGGTTTTTCTCCCTTGAGTTCTGAGACAGCTGCCTCCAGCATTTCCAGATATAGTTCAAAGCCGATTGATTCGATGTGTCCTGACTGCTCTGCGCCCAGGAGGTTGCCCGCTCCCCGTATCTCCAGGTCCTTCATCGCCAGTCGAAAGCCTGCACCGAGATATCCCATTTCCTGTATCGCCTGGAGTTTTTCCCGTGCTTCCGCACTAATCGCGTCTTCTCCGGGGATGAGAAAATAGGCGTAGGCACTGACATTAGATCGTCCTACTCTGCCGCGCAGCTGATACAGATCCGCCAGGCCGAAGCGGTCTGAACGGTTTATGAAAATAGTATTGGCAGTCGGGACATCAAGTCCGGAGCCAATGATAGTTGTAGAGACCAGGACATTTATCTCCTGATGAAAAAATTTGTGCATAATGGCTTCCAGCTCTTTTTCCTTCATCTGTCCATGGGCGACCGCGACCTTACTGCCCGGGACAAGTCCCATGATAAAACTCCCCATTTTATAAATATCCTCGATCCGGTTGTGAACGAAAAAGACCTGTCCGCCTCGGTCGATTTCATGGATGATGGCTTCCTGGATTAATACAGGGTTAAATGCCGCAACGGTACTTCTGACCGCAAGCCGCTCCTCCGGTGGTGTCTCTATCGTGCTCATACCGCGTATCCCGGATACCGCCATGTGCAGGGTACGCGGGATCGGCGTCGCAGATAAAGTCAGCACATCAACGGCTGCCATGATTTCTTTAATACGTTCTTTATGCGTCACGCCGAACTTGTGTTCTTCATCTATGACCAGCAGGCCTAGATCTGCAAACTGTACGCCCTTTCCGAGCAGCTTGTGTGTACCTATAACAATGTCTATGCTGCCATCTGCGAGTCCCATCAGGGTTTCTTTTAATTCAGCAGGTGATTTAAAGCGGCTCAGGTAATCAATCTTGACAGGGAAGGCTGAAAAACGTGAGATAAAGGTTTCGTAATGCTGTTCAGCAAGTATGGTCGTTGGAACAAGCACCGCTGCCTGTTTTGAATCGAATACCGCCTTGAAGCAGGCTCGCATCACTACCTCGGTCTTACCGTATCCTACATCGCCGCAAAGCAGACGGTCCATGGGTACGGGCTGTTCCATATCGCGTTTGATCTCCTTGATAGAGGTAAGCTGATCAGGAGTTTCTTCATATTTAAAAAAATCATCAAATTCATTATGCATAGTGGAATCTTCAGAAAAGGCAAAGCCCTCGGCCGCTGTCCGGTTGGCGTAAATCTTTATAAGCTGGTCCGCCATATCCTTGATCTTTTTTCGGACACGCTGTTTTGTCTTTTGCCAGGTCTTGCCTCCAAGTTTGTCCAGCTTTGGCCGGCCGACCCCCGGAGCATTAAAACGCTGTACATAATTGATCTTGTCCAGGGGGACAAAGAGTTTGTCGCCTCCAAGGTATTCAATGGTGACAAAGTCGTATTGCCTGCCCTCGATTATATCTTTCTGTATTCCCAGATACGTGCCGATCCCATGGTCAGCGTGTACAACAAGGTCTCCCGTCTGAAATTCTTCCACAGAGGAAATCAGATTCTTTACATGAGATACCTGCGCTGAACGAAAGACCGGTCTCTGGCCGAAGATCTCATGTTCTGAAAGAACCAGGGTGGTGCCGCAGGCAAAGCCGCGGCTTAGGCTTCCTACTGTAATAACAAGCTGCCCGTCATGCACGATTGCTTCAGGGTTGGGCAGGATCTGCACTCCGGTATCCTTTTCATTAAAAAGATCCCTAAGTCGTTTTGCCTGCCCTTCTGAGGAGCAGACCATCAGCAGGGCATATGTGTTTCTCAGCAGTTTGGCTGTTTCGATAAATTCATAGATAGTCTTACGCTCTTCTCTTGCCAGACCGAGACCGGAGATACTTCGTATGTCCAGTTTCAGGCCATCGGACTCAAGTGGAAGCGCGGTCAGAGAGAGTGTACTGATATCCTGCAGCAGTTCAAACATATCCGGCTCATGTCTTTTGATATCGTCCGGCTCATACATAATCAACGCATAATCAGACAGGAGTGTAAACAGGTCTGAGCCGCCTTCCGGCTCAGCAGCAGGATGTATCATGACCTCATTGATTTCATGCACAGACAGCTGGGTGTCAAGATCAAAATAACGCAGGGACTCTATCTCATCACCGAAAAATTCGATTCTTACCGGCTGCTCGCTCTCAGGAGGGAAAATGTCTAAAATGCCACCCCTTAAACTGATCTCACCGCCTGTAGAAACCATAGATGCCATATGATATCCCTGCTTTGCCAGATGTTGAATAAGATCATCGCGATTAGTGGTGCCGCCTTTTGTGATGCAGAGCGGGGCATGCTGTGCCTCGCTCCATACCGGTGCAGTAGCGGCATCTATCGAGGCTATCACGCTGCTGTCGTCATGGCGATACAGGGCGGTGAGGCTCTTGATACGGGATAAGCTGCCAGGTGGTTCTACAAGCACGGCAGGACGAACTTTATGACAGGCCGCCCAGAACTGGAAATCTGCGTTCAGCTGTAAGGCTGTCTCATCAGAGGCGCAGAGCAGCAGACATTTTTCAGGCAGCAGTGAGGTCAGCAATGCAGCTGATGAGCCGTGCAGTGAGGTGACACTGGTTACGCTTTGTTGTATCGCACGTACAGTCTGATGGAAATTGGTAAAGTCCAGAGGCATTATAGAAATAGTAATCAGTGTTCAGTTTAGTACTCCAGTATATCACAATGTAAACTGGCTCGGTTATAATATAGCGATTTTGTGTTTATTTTTCTGGAGGTTTAAATGTACGCTCGTCATATGCTGTCTGCAGACCCGGATTATTCCAGAAGGATATTATGTATTGTGTTTGCAGTGGTGTTAAGTATCACGGCCGGTTGCTCCCCTGATGAAAAACCCAAAAAGGTCAGTCTCTATGCAAAGTCTGAGGCAGGCGCACATCGCCTGCATAGTCCCAAGCCTAATACTTTATGGTTTGGTTTTGATTTGCGTCTTGGACCCAAAGAAGAGATCAGTATTTACTCTCCTTTTTTAAAATATCTTGAGAGCAGTACGGGAAACAGGTTCCGGATAAAGTTTACAAAAGATTATGAGGATACCGTTGGCAATCTTGGAAACGGCTCCACTCACTTTGCAGCGCTCGGGACTCTCAGTTATGTGATAGGGGAGAAAAAGTACGGTATTAAATATCTTGTCAGCGGAGTAAACCGTGAAGGAGATGCGCGCTACCATGCCATGATAGTGGTGCCTCCTGACAGTGATATACAAACTATTGCGGACATAGCCGGGCGATGCTTTGCCTTCGGTTCTAATATGTCTACTCAGGGGCACCTTATTCCGAGAAAAATGCTTGAAGACGGCGGAGTTACTTTAGACCGGCTGAAAAAATACTTTTATGCCGGTTCTCACTCTAATGCGGTAAAGGCAATCTTAAACAGGGAATGCGACGCTGCAGGGCTGCAGGATACGCTGGCCAATCGGCTGGCAGCCGAGGGCAAGCTCAGGATCATCAAAATATCAGAACCTTATCCGAGCAGTGTCATTGCTTATAACAATTCTATAGATGCCGCAATAGTGCAGACCGTTAGAAAGGCACTTTTGGAGTTTGAACCTCAGGGGCGAAATAAAGATCAGATGTATGATTGGGACCGCACTGAGATGCCCCTTGGCTTTACCGGTATAAGTGAGCTGGAACTTCAGAAGGTCAGAGTGCTCGCCGAGAGGTATGATCTTCTGCAATGAAATTAAGAACTAAAATTGCACTGCTGACTATTGCCATAGCCTTTAGTATGTGGCTTATCACGATCCTTTCGATCAGAGGGGTAGTGATCGAGGCGATGAGGGGTGAGCTTGAAAAAAAGGCGGTTTCCATTGCCCGTAACCTCTCAGACCGTGTTGCCAACAGCATAATACTGAAAGATTATTTTCAGACCTCCACGGCCCTGGATGAGGTTCTGTCAAAGGAACAGGATCTGGAATATATATTTGTGACGGATGATGCCGGCAGGGTATTTTCTCATACATTTAAGGAGGAGGCGCCAGAGGATGTCCTGACCTGGAATCCGCTGGGCAGTGATCATGTCCGGGTTCAGTTGCTGGATACAGAGAAGGGCTATATAAGGGATGTGGGTGTGAGTGTATTTAAAGGAGCAAAATCAGAGCTGCACCTGGGAATCCGTGAGCAAAGCCTGCAGGATACCCTGCATGAGATGAGGTATATAACCTTTCCGGTACTGATTCTGGTGCTGGTATTCGGGGTCATAGCCTCGCTTATAATCAGTCGTCTTACCACAAAACCGCTTCAGCAGTTTGTTGAGTTTACCAAGGTGCTGGGAAGGGGTGATTATGGCAAAAAAGTGGAGGTTCCCTATGGTGATGAGATCGGGTATCTTGCACGTAATTTTAATAGGCTCTCGATGGAGCTGAAAACCGCCAGTGAGAAGATGGCGGAGGCCTACACCTACACGCACCTGCTGCAGGCGGAGAAACTTTCCTCGATTGGACAGATATCTGCGGGACTGGCGCATGAATTGAAAAATCCCATGACCACTTTGAAGATGTTGTTTCAGTCATTTAAGGAGCAGCCTGATATGACCAAAGAAGATGCAGAGGTCATAAATAATGAGATCAATAGAATAGATACTATCCTGACGAACTTTATCGGATTTGTAAGGCAGAAAGAGTTTCAGTATACAGATACCGACCTTGCTGAACTGGTAGATCGTGTCCTGTCGGTTGCGACTTATGATATAGAAAATCGCGGGGTAACCGTTATCAGGGATATGATAGATAATCTCCCGCACGTAAATGCAGACCGGGCCCTTTTAGAGCAGGTATTTTTAAATTTAATATTAAATGCCGTGCAGGCCATGCCAGGCGGCGGCGAGATCAGGATATCAGGCAAGACAGATGAACACTTTGTGGAGATCATAATCTGGGACAAGGGAAGCGGCATCGCCACTAAGCTGAAAAGCAAGATTTTTGACCCATTTTTTACTACAAAGGAACAGGGTACCGGCCTGGGCCTTTCGATCGCATATAATATAGTGAAGTCACATGGCGGCAAGCTGTTTTTTGACAGCGAGGCCGGCAAGGGCACAGTCTTTACCGTGAGGCTGCCAAAAGGAGAACAGGATGGATAAGATACTCGTGGTGGACGATGAGGAGGGCATTCGCTATTCCTTTAAAAAAATCCTGGGTAATACCTACACAATTTTAACTGCCGCCAATGGTATTGAGGCGATTGAGCTTGCGGGGAAGGAAATCCCTGCCCTTGTGATTATGGATATCAGCATGCCGAAGATGGACGGACTTGAGACCTTGCAGGTCTTAAAAGAACGGTATCCTGATATTACTGTCATTATAATGACCGCCCACAGCACCTCGGAAAAGGCTATCAATGCGATGAAACACGGGGCCTATGATTACATAACAAAACCCTTTGAGAATGAGCAGCTTATGGCACTTATAGAGAAGGCCATAATCGAATCCAGGATATCTACCCCGGTAACATTTCAGGAGGAGGCCGGGGGTGCAGGGGATAAAATCATCGGCAGGAGTTCGGCCATGCTCGATATCTTTAAAAAAATCGGGCAGGTCTCCGGCAGTGATGTGACCGTCTTGATTACGGGTGAGACAGGCACGGGTAAGGAATTGATCGCCCGTGCAATATATCATCACAGCGACCGAATTAAAAAGCCGTTTCTTCCGGTAAATTGCGCCGCCATGCCCGAGGCTTTACTGGAAAGCGAGCTGTTCGGTCATGAAAAGGGTGCCTTTACCGGTGCGGACAACAGGAAGATCGGCAGGTTTGAACAGTGCGATACCGGCACTATGTTTTTAGATGAGATAGGGGAGATGCCTCCTCAGATACAGGCTAAGTGGCTTCGGGTGCTGCAGGACGGGTGCTTTCACCGGCTCGGGGGCAAAGATCTTATCAAGACAGACGTGCGGATTATCGCTGCAACCAATCAGGACATGCATCACCTTGTAGAGGATAAAAAATTTCGCGAAGATCTTTTTTGGCGGCTTAATGTGGTCAGCATACATATTCCGCCTCTTCGTGAAAGAAGGGACGATATCGAGAGCATTACTCATTATTTAATACATAAATATAATGCAGAATACGGTAAATCGATCAAGGGTATCTCAGATGATCTTATGAAGACATTCATGCGATATGAATGGCCCGGCAATGTCCGGGAGCTTCAGGGTGTTATCCAGCGCGGCATGGTTATGTGTCAGAAGGATCATCTTTCTATCGATGACTGTGAGTTAAGAGACCGTATTGTTTCTAATGGATCTGAATCGCAGGATCTCGACTCGCTTTTATCTGCTGCGGCTGACCTTCTTTTAAAAAAAGGTGGCCCAGGCGTGTACAAAGACGGCATTGCTGTCTTTGAGCGCATGCTTATAAATAAGGCGCTTGAGAAGACCGGCAATAACCAGGTGCTCACCTCAAGGCTTCTTGGTATATCCCGTAATACACTCCGAAGCAAGATTGATAATTAATTACACAGTATTAATGAGTTATGTTCAGACTTAATACACTGTGTTCAAATATTGCACAGGCTGTATATGTATGCATTATATTAAGTAATCAATTTTAAACGATATATTGTCTGGCACTGGTTTTGCATTAAAGATATTATCCGTATGAGACGAAGCGTATAAAAAGTTTCTATATGGCATTAAATTTGAAAATTAACCCTAAACAGAGGAGACAAGTATGAAAAGAAGTTTCGCAGTTTTTGCAGCACTGGTATTAATAGTTACATTTGCAACATCAACAATGGCTGCATCTCTCTATGATGATGTAAAGAAGAGGGGAAAGGTCAGGATAGGTCATGGCACGGATGTCCCGCCTCTTAGTATGATAAACCCGAAGACAGGTGAGCTTGAGGGTTTTGATATTGATATGGCAAGGGCAATGGCAGATAAAGTAGGTGCGCTTATGGGGAAAAAGATCGAGGTAGAATTCGTAGTGGTTAATAATAAGACCAGGATTGCCTTTCTTGCCAATAAGAGAATCGACCTTGCGATCAGAAGCATGAGTCATACAAGAAGTCGTGATGAACAGATTGACTATGCTGAGCCGCCATACCTTTGGACCGGCAAGATCTTTTACGCGAAAAAAGGTAAGTTCAAATCCCCTATGGATATATGCGGTAAGAGGATGGCAGTTACTCAGGGTTCCAATGCATACATAGCAGGACAGGAATATCTGAAGGAGATGGGCTGTGATAAAGAATTTCAGGTCAGCGCTTTTCAGAACAATGCAGAGTGCTTTCTTGCACTGAAGCAGGGTAAGGTTGATGCCTATATCCAGGATACCCCAATCATTGCAGGTGTTGCAGGTAAGGAAGGCGTGGATTTTGAGCCGGTAGGTCCGATCTTCAGCCCTGGTCTCTATGGTATCGGCACTCCACCGAATGACAGTAAGTGGAGAGACACTGCAAGCTTTGCGCTTCAGGATATGATTGCTGATGGTACCTATGAGAAGATTTATCTGAAGTGGTTCGGCCCGGATGGTATTGCACCGCTTCCGGTAAATTCAAGGCCTAGACTGCCCGTAGAGCTTTATGGCGAGAGAAATCAGTTTGTATGGCCTAACTAATACAAGATAATATTCTGCCCCCTGCCGAAAGGCCGGGGGCAGCTTTATTAAATAAACAAGGTAAAATATAAAAACTATATTTATATTTTATTTTGTTTAACTGATAAAGACCGGGAGAGCACATGAACTCGTTTGATGAAAAACTACAGGAACACGGACATTATCCCCTGACCGCCTCAGGAGTAAAAACTTTGCAGGTCAATATTGGTTATAAGTGCAACCTTGCCTGTACACATTGTCATGTAGAGGCCTCGCCGGCACGTCAGGAGGCAATGAGTCTGCCAGTCATGGCAAAGCTGCTTGATATACTGAAAGAAAATGATGATATTGAGACCGTGGATATTACGGGCGGGGCCCCTGAGATGAACCGGCATTTTAAATATTTTGTAAAGTCATGTGCTGATGCCGGCAGGGAAGTGATTGTGAGGACAAATCTCGCTATATATATGGAGTCGGGAATGGAAGACATTCCGGAGTTTCTTGCAGAGCAAAGAGTAAAGCTTGTTGCCTCTCTTCCCTGCTACTCAGAGGCAGGAGTAGACGGTCAGCGGGGTAAGGGGACATTTAAAAAGGCGATAGAAGCATTGAAAAAACTTAATTTGCTGGGTTACGGCCGTGAGGGAACAGGGCTGATATTGGATCTCATGTTTAATCCTGCCAGCGCCGCGGTTGCACCTGCGCAGGGGGCTCTTGAGCAGGCTTACAGGGATAACCTGTTTAAAGAGCACGGCATAGTATTTAATAACTTGATTGCCCTGAGCAATATGCCGCTGGGAAGGCTTGGGAACAAATTGACTGAAGACGAGAATATTGCATATATGCAGTCATTGCAGGAGAAATTTAATCCTGCTACCGTTCCGGCCGTCATGTGCCGTACGCTTATAAATGTCTCACCGGAAGGAAAGTTTTTTGATTGCGATTTCTGGCAGATGCTGGTTCTCCCTGTCAATAATGGATCAACCAATATAGATGAGTTTGATTATGAGGCGCTCAGCAGCAGAAAGATTGTAACTAACAGGCTTTGTTTTATGTGTACCGCAGGATCAGGGGCGAGCTGCGGCGGGGCGCTGACGTAATTACAGTCATGGGCATGTGCAATTTTTTATATAAAGAACATCGCTTGCGCAGAATTTTTTCAACGTTATAATATAATATGCGCTCAGAACTGCTTAATGAGTTACTGCCTTTATGACAGGAAGTAGCTCTCTTTATGTCCAAGCCATTATCTTATATCTTCCGCTGGCAGTATTCTGGATATACTTCCGCCAACTGAGAAAACACGATGGTCATGTAACTGTCGGCTTTCTGAGTGAGACACGGTTTAGCTTTATGGAGTACCTGAGGGCTATGTTCTCCTGGTGCTTTCTCTTTTTCAGGATCTATTCTGTAAGGCCGGGACTCTATCGTCTTAATCAGGCGGATGACAGCGCCCCGCTGCTGGTAACGTGCAATAATTACCTTACGGTCTTTCTCCTTGTAAGAAGGGTTGCGTATAGAAAGGTTCGCCTGATGATTGTAGATACAGGCGGGATCAATGTTTGGTGTTCCGCTGGCAAGGGAAGGTTTTCAGCAGAAGCAATTATTGAGATTTCTCAGCAGGAGGGACTTCTCGAGGGCAAAGGCCTTGAGATGGTTTTGCCGAAGCTTGCTCTTTCCGGCGTAAGGCTTATTGATTTGAAAAAGGCGGGGATAAGGCCGATAATCGGGCCGGTATATGCGGCTGACGTTCCTGAATATTTAGACAGCGGAGATCTCAAAAACAGAAAAGAGGATCATGTAGTATTCGGCCTGCGAGCACGGGCATTTACCGCGTTCCCCACCGCTGTTCAGTTTTTCTATTATGTGCTTGGATTTTATGTTATTACTCTTGGTTATGCAGGTATTTCACCGGTGCTGATAACCATCGGCCTGGCCCTGTCATACCCGATCCTGTTCCCCTGGATTCCAGGCAGACAGTTTGCGGACAGGGGCCTGGTTATGGGGATTGCTGTTTCCCTGATCATTCTGGCTGTTTCTTTGACTGCGGGAAGAGATCTTCAGCGTACTGTCTTTGATGTGCTTTTTGCCCCGGCAACAGCCGTTTTTATAGCACTCAGTTTTACCGGAGTCAGTCCGATCAGTAATTATGATAATGTAAGAAAAGAGACCGCACGATTTCTGCCCGTTGTGGTTGTGCTGTATATACTGCTTATACCGGTCATGATCTTTTTATAGGTTGTATTACCGGCAGATGTAAGAGATGGAGAGTGAAAATTGATTACTGTAGATCAAAAAAAATGTACAGGCTGCGGCCAGTGTGAAATTGTCTGTCCCCATGGAATTATGAAGGTCTCTGATGGTACGGCTTTTGTATTAGATGATGACCGGTGCGTCACCTGCGGTGCCTGCGGACTGAACTGTCCGGCTGATGCTATTTTAGTTAAGCAGCAGACCGGGTGTCTGGTGACGATTATTAAAGAAGATATATTGAAGATGAAGTGTGATGGGCAAAGCTGCGGCAATAGTAATTCCGATGGTCAGGCCTGCGGGTAAGTGTTCAGGAATTTTTAATCTTATCTATCTATATCCTCCCTGTCCTTTAATTCCTGCATAGCCGGCACACTTCGGTCCTTTTTACTTTTGCCTGTGTAATAGTGATTGTTCATCAGACAATAGGCCTGAAACACTGCTCCATATTTCAGGTATGCTGATTTCAGATAATAAAGAAACCGTGTTCGATCCTTGCGTTTCTGTATATGTTCTTTCTCTCATTGCCTCTTGATGTAATGGGATAAAACGCCCCCGGATACTCTATACGTAAAGGTCTTGCCATTCCATGCCCCCCAGACATTTAGTTGAATAATTATAATGGCAAGTTATTATTAATTAAAATATTCCGTTATATATACTGAAGAATGGAGATCTGACACCACCCGCAGGTTGCCAGCACAGCATATTATGTATCCCTTCTAGGGTACAAAAACATGAGGGGCGAGTGGGAGGATCTGAATACCCGTCCACCTCAGCGTAATGAGCTGAAGTTCGGTGCGGATCATGTCTGGACTGGATCGTATAATGCGATTATTGCAGAGAAAAAGCAGCATAAGAAGTGTTTGCTGAGTTAAGAGATTTATGACTTATGTAATTGCAGGGCGGTGTCGAAAGGCATCGCCCTTTTTTTACGCTTAAAATGCCTAATCTGTGCGCAAGGAGCGACGAATTCCTAAAAAAAGTAGTAGTTATGAGCGAATTATGACTGCTATTGATATCGGAATACGCTATAAGCTAAACTGTAATCAATTGCACTGCTTAATGTGATAATTTCTCGCAAAAGCCAGATATTATGGTATAATATTACATTAAGCGACATTCTAAGGATAAAATATCTCATTAGGAGAATAAAATGATTATAAGCTTCTCTGTTGAAAACTGGACGTCCTTTAAAGATAAGGCTACGTTCTCAATGGTAGCCAGTCGAGAGCGCCAACATGGAAAAAGAGTCCCTAAGGTTGGAAAATATCAGACAAGGATTCTACCTGTAGCTGCTATATACGGGGGAAATGCATCAGGAAAGACAAATCTCTTTAAAGCCCTGAAATTCACTAAAACACTTGTTACCAGAGGCACTCAGCCTGACAGTTTAATTCCAGTTGAGCCTTTCCTTCTTGACTCAAAGTCTCATGACAATGCCGTACGATTTCAGTTTGAGCTTCTAATTAAGGAAGAGGTTTACGAGTTCTCTTTTGCTGTAACTCGACATGTTGTTTGCGAAGAGAAACTTGTACATGTCTTAAGCACTCGAGAAAGAGTGTTATATGATCGCAAAGCTGACAAAATTATACTTGATAAAAAGTTGGAGAATCTCCCGTTCCTTGATTTTGCTTTTAATGGAACGCGTGACAATCAACTTTTCTTGACAAACTCCGTTTCGCAGAAAGTCGATATCTTTAAGCCTGTATATGATTGGTTTAATGATACATTAAAATTGATAGCTCCTGATGACAGGTTTGAACCTTTTGAACAGTTTCTTGATGAGGATCACCAATTATTCTCAATAATGAACCTGATGATACCTCAACTTGATACTGGAATTTCTCGTATCGGCGGTGAGGAAATTCCTTTTGAGAATATCAATCTTCCCCCAGCTCTAAAATCAGATCTGCAGGAGAACGTTAAGGAGGGCAAGCCTGTTCGATTGCTCGCTCAGCCAATCAATGAGCAGCATATTATAACAAGAAGAAATGGCAAACTAGTTGCGAAAAAATTAGTTACTTATCACCAAAGACTAGATGGTAGCGAGGCTCAGTTTGAAATGAGACAAGAATCAGATGGGTCGCAAAGAATAATTGATTTACTCCCAGCGTTTTTAGATATATCTTCAAGTAATTCTACGAAAGTCTATGTGATTGATGAGATAGATAGGAGTTTGCATTCGCTACTCATAAGAGAACTGCTTGAGGGTTACTTATCCAAATGCTCTACTGAAACTCGTGCTCAAGTATTATTTACTACGCATGACCTTTTGTTGATGGATCAACAGTTACTAAGGCGTGACGAGATGTGGATAGTGGAACGTGAAACAACGGGTGGATCTAACTTGCTTTCGTTTAGTGAGTATGAGGGCATTCGATACGACAAGGATATTCGCAAAAGTTACTTACAAGGTCGCTTAGGCGGGATTCCAAAAATATCTCTCTGCGATACACAGAGCAATCAGTGCTTTGAAGAGATAGGTAGAGGAAATAAATAGTGCCTGCCAGAAGAAAGTTCAGTAGACCCTACGGAACTCTTCCATATCGCAGGCTATTTATTCTTTCTGTTGAGGGAAGCAGAACAGAACCTCAATACTTTAATTTGTTCAACGATAAACATTCTTTCATATAGGTGTCTTGTATTAATGGTGGTACCGATAGCGCTCCTATTCATGTGCTTGAAAGAATGAAGAAGCGTTTAGCATCAGTGACGTTAAAAAAAGGTGATCAAGCATGGTTGGTCGTAGATCGTGACCAGTGGAGCGATGAACATTTGAGAATGCTTTTTGACTGGTCTATGGAGAGTGAAAAATATGGTTTTGCTTTGAGCAATCCAAAATTTGAATACTGGTTACTTCTCCACTTTGAAGATGGCAATGGCGTTAATACTTCTACTGACTGTTCAACTCGACTTGCTGTGCACCTTCCTAATTACGACAAAAAAATCAATAAAGGGCACTTTACTGATGAGTTAATTAATGACGCTATCAGAAGAGCTCGAAGTCGAGATAATCCACCCTGTGAAAAGTGGCCTAGAAATACTGGAACAACAGTATATAAATTGGTTGAGCTTATTCTGAATATTCAGAATAATTAAAAACTTGATGAAGATGTGTTTTTATGTTGCACCGGTTTATTTGCAAAGTGTATTTAAATACTGACACTAACGGTCAATAGCAGTCTGTTACCTTAGGGTATGGCCACCTTAATCACGATAAATACCCTCAAAGACCTCGGCTTCAACGATGCCGGAATTTTCAATATCCCCATAGCGAATTACGATGCCTGGCTTCAGGATCTCATTGATACCATAAGCCTTCGCCTGGAAAGTGGGTGGTGTCAAGGCTCCATTCTTCAGGACTGGAATGGGCAAATGACGCAAAAATAGCACAATATTAGTCAATCCATATTTTTTGATATAACTCCCAATTGTGTATTTTAAAGTAATTCCTTCCGAGGAATAATAAAATCTTTTTTATGACACTTTCTGCTGTAGACAAAAAGATCCAACAGCTCACCCGCAATAAAAGATATTATAAATTCTGGATCCCTGCCTACCGGACAGGCAGGCGGGAATATAGGGGTCAGCCAGAAGCAGTCAGTCCCGTAGTCTGTTGAACGAGAATCCAGTCTAATTGGATTTCTCTGGATGCCCGATAAAGAATTCAGCTCCATCCTTAACCACCCACTGCATTGTGGATAAAGTGGGGAATTACTCTGATTCCAACTGGGGAATTAATTTGAAACTACCTGGGGATTTATGCTGGAACTCGACAGCAACACCGGATTTGAAGTCCGGGTGCTCACAGTTGGCGCTGCAGGGATTCTGATGATAGCCCTGTGGTTAAGGGTCTACGAATTTTTAATCTTATCTATTATTGAGGTAGTAGAAAGCCCCTCAGAAAAAGGCAGCGAGCGGACGTCTTCTACCAGATCATTGCCCACGATATCTTCCCGTGCCCAGTCTCCGCCTTTTACAAGCACATCAGGCCTAACCTGTTTAATTAGTTCATAAGGGGTTTCTTCATTGAATATAACCACATAATCAATGGCAGAAAGAGCTGCAAGCACCTCAGCCCTCTCCTGCTCAGGGACAATGGGTCGTCCGGGTTTCAGGCGTGAGACCGACTCATCTGAATTAAGACCTAATACAAGGATATCGCCGATATCTCTGGCCTGTTGAAGGTAGCGCACATGGCCTGCATGAATAAGATCAAAGCAGCCGTTTGTAAAGACAACCTTGCCTCCGTCTCTTCGACGAGCTTCAATAATTGCGCTGATTTTTTTTATGGGCGTTATTTTTGAATAGCTCATATTCTTTTGTATGATATTAATTATATATGGGAAGAAAAGCAAGAATATCCAGGTTTGTTATGTTGCTTGACGGGGTAATTTTGCGCATAAAATAGCGGCCAGCCTTGACATTATGAGGGTTAAGTTTTAAAACAGATAGATAATATTGAAGTGGAGGTATGGATGAAAAAAGTAGTAATGTTTGCAGGTTTATTTGTTTTTATGATGATTCTTTCATCGCAGGCCAGTGCCCTGTGTGTTGATATTTCCGAGGCCAACCTGAGAAAAGGCCCTGGCACCAAGTATGAAAAGTCCTGGGAAGTATTCAAGTATATGCCTTTTGAAAAGGTCTCGAAAAAGGGTAATTGGTATAAGGTGAAAGATGTAGATGGTGATACTCACTGGATCTATGAAAAGATCGTGACCACAAAATATCAGTGCGCGGTCGTGAAGGTTGATAAGGCAAATATTCGTAAGGGACCGGGAACGAATTTCAAGAAGAAAGCCAGCAGTCCGGCTTTTAAGTATGATGCTTACAGGGTTGATAAGATCCAGTTGCCCTGGGTGAAGATTACGGATGAATTTGGCGATACCGGATGGATATACAGAACCCTTGTCTGGATTCAGTAGGTTTTATATAGATATGAAGAATTTACTATGCCGGGTTTTGCGTAGGCATTAACCCCACCAGTAACGCACCTCTCCAACATCCACATGTATAAATCTGGACTTTGAGTAATAGCCGACGCCCCCCATCTTCTGCTTCATTAATACCTTCCGCAGCTTTTTAAGACTGTATCCCGGCAGTCTTATGTCCGCTGCCTGGCCATACATGTGAAAACTTTTCTTTGCGACACCGTTCATGGTCTTTCTTAATAATGCATTAGAGCGGGGTGTCCGATAGCCTGATATAATATGAAAGGGTGTTGATGTTTTGGTATCTGCCTGCACTTTTGAGAGCAGGTCTATCAGATTTTCGTCAATGGGTTTTATCTTGCCTGTGCGGTGATCGCGGAATATATGATTGATCTGTTCCATGCAGTCGGGGTGATATGTTCCCTTTCTGTAATATACAAGGCTCAGGCTTTCCTTAGTGGTAGGGTTATAAAGAGATATGAGGCGTTCATCATCTTGCACTGTATCAAGGGAGGCAAGTGCCTTGACAGGATTGATAAATGCGGCAGCCGCCACAAGTCCCATTGTCAGAAAACTTCTGCGGTTTATCGGGGTCTGGTTAGTTGGATCAGTTTTTTTATTAAAATAAATCAAAAGGTTATCTCTCTGCAAGTCAAATAATCTCGCTATTTTAGCATTTAGCCCTCTAAATTCTCAATTTTCACGGCTTCTCTTCCGCAGTGGTTTTGCAGTAACTTGTGCGGCCAGTTGAAAAGGGATGATATTATTGAATTATTGAGTGAATATGATTAGTATTGAAGGTGTAATTAAACGGACTATTTAATCGATACGTTGAAGGGTTTCGGGAATGGGTATGCAGAAAGTAAAAAAAATTGTTGATGATGAACTATTTGAGTGGATAAGAGATGTCCGCAGGACTCTTCATCAGTGGCCGGAACTTGCCTTTAAAGAAGAAAAGACATCTGCCTATATTGCAGAGTGCCTAAAAAAAATAGGCATAAGTTATAAAAGCGGCGTGGCGCAGACCGGGGTGGTGGGACATTTGATCGTGGATAAAAATGCGCCGACTGTAGCCTTGCGTGCAGATATGGATGCCCTGCCTATTACAGAAGAGACGGGGCTTGCATATGCCTCGCAGAATTCCGGCGTCATGCATGCGTGCGGTCATGACGGGCATGTGGCAATTATATTGGGTGCTGCCGCATTATTGAAAAAAGATCCGCCTCCGGGCAATGTAGTTTTTTTGTTTCAGCCTGCCGAGGAAGGCGACGGCGGTGCAAAGCCCATGATTGAAGAGGGTGTGCTGGATAATGTGGATATGATCTTCGGCGGACATATTGAGGGGAGTCAGAAGGTTGGGGAGATCGGTATTAAGACAGGAGTGCATACCGCTTATACAGATGCCTTTGATATCCGCATTACGGGCAAGGGCGGTCATGCAGCACGGCCGCATGAGACCGTGGACGCAGTTCTGATTGCCAGTCAGATAGTCATAAATATTCAGACTATCATCTCGCGCAATATTGATCCGGTGCAGCCAGCAGTTATCACGATTGGTTCTATGCGCTCAGGAACGGTCTTTAATGCTATTGCTGAAAAGGCCTGGCTTCGCGGTACCGTCCGCACTACCAGTGAACAGGTGCGTAATCAGATCGTAGAGAGAATAAAAAAACTGACCTCATCTTTTGCGCTGCTTTATGACGCGGAAATAATCTATACCATTAAACCCGGATATCCTCCGATTATCAATGAAGACAGCACCTGTGAGTATGCCAGAGTGGTTGCGGAGAAACTTCTTGGCAAGGGAAAGGCTATACAGATTGCCAATCCAAGTTTAGGGGGGGAGGATTTTGCATATTTCCTCCAGAAGATACCCGGATGTTTTATACGGTACGGCGCTGCCAAGGACGGGCATGACAATATTGCGGCTCATAGTTCCAAGTTTGATTTTGATGAAGATGTGCTTCGCGTAGGCGCTGCCTATATGGCAGAACTGACCAGGCATGCGCTGCAAAAACTCAGTAAAAATAGTCCGTAATAATTAATGGAAAAATTGATATTTAATAAATCCCCTGCGCCTACGATAGGTGTAGAACTTGAGATTCAGCTGCTCAGCAGGGAGACCATGGCGCTTGCGCCTTTTGCGCCTGCTGTCCTTGATATGGTCCCTGATAATATGATCGAGCGGATCAAGCCTGAGTTTATCAAGTCTATGGTGGAGATTAATACCGGCATCTGCTCCTCGGTAGCTGAGGTCGAGCGGGATCTCAGGGCTTCCTATTCCTGGCTCAATGATGTTGTCGAAGGTATGGACGGCATGCTTTATCCGGTCAGCCTGCACCCTTTTTCAAGGGGGGCTGATCAGGAGGTTGCCGATAAGGAACGGTACAGGCAAATTATGGATGAACTGCAGCTGGTGGGCAGGCGTTTTATCACTCAGGGTCTGCACGTGCATATAGGTGTCGATGATGAAGAAAAGGTCATTCGCATAAATAATAACCTCCGCATTTACTTGCCAATACTGCTTGCAATCTCAACCTCTTCACCTTTTTATGAAGGAGAGGATACAGGGCTTATGTCTTATCGGTCAAAGCTGTTTGAGGCCCTGCCTCTGGCTGGAATGCCTGATTCCCTGGATAACTGGGCAGAGTTTGAGAAACTTATAAAGCTCTTCAGCAGCAGCGGTATCATAGAATCAGTCAAGGACATATGGTGGGACGTAAGGCCTCATCCTGATTTTGGGACGGTTGAGATTAGAATCTGCGATCTTCCATACTGTCTTAATGATATTCTGGCGCTGACTGCTTTGATACAGGCGCTTGTAATAACTCTTGCTGATGTTGATGTACCCGAACCCCACATACAGATTCTGCGTTCTGATAAATGGCAGGCGGCCCGCTATGGATTAGACGGGACATATGCGGATCCATTTTATGGAAAGCAGTGTTCAATGAAGGAGGCCGCGCATAATCTGTATAAATTTGTCCGGCCCGCAGCGGAGATACTGAAGTCCACGAATTATCTTGATGAAATCCCTCAGATCCTTGAAAAACGGCTTACAGGTGCACATATACAGAAAAGGCTGTACAGGGAAGGCGGAGATTTCAATAAAATGATTCACAGTATGGCCGGCATGTTTCTGCAATGAAGGGGGCTGCTGCATCCGGTCACCCGCTTACCACAAAGGCTGCAACGGACATACTATCGATTGGCGGCAATGCATTTGATGCTGCGGTTGCTGCCGGCTTTGCCTCAACTGTAACAGAACCCACACTCACCAGCCTGGGCGGCGGTGGTTTTCTTCTGGCTCATGAAAAAAAGCAGCAGCGGGATATTCTGTTTGATTTTTTTGTGAATACGCCCGGTCTCGGCACACGGGAACCCCAACCGTCAGAAATGATCCCTGTAAGCATACAGTTCCCTGCCTGTGAACAGGTGTTTCATGTAGGCCATGCCTCTTTTGCTGTGCCCGGCACTTTAAAGGGACTGCTTCACGTTCACAGAAAGCTCGGTCGTCTCTCCCTGGCAGAGGTCATTGCTCCTGCACTTCAGTATCTGGATGCAGGAATTGAGACAAGCGCATTGCAGGGGAATTTTCTCGGCATGCTTAAGCCGATTTTTACTTTGACGCCAGGCTGCAGGGATATATACATTTGTGATGGTAAGTATGCCAGGGCCGGAGACAGGCTTTATAATGCCGACCTGAAAAAGTTTTTCGAGGGAATAGTGACCGGGGAAAGTGATCTGTACAGCGGCAGTACGGCAGAGAGACTCATTGAAGAAGTAGAGCAGCATAACGGGCTTCTTACCATGCGGGATCTTCAGTCATATGAGGTTATTGAGAGGGAACCCTTGCGAGCATCATATCGTGGAAGGGAGATTCTGACAAATCCCTCACCATCTTTCGGGGGTTCATTGCTTGAGCTGTGCCTTAAATATTTAGAGCGTCTGGATATTGCTCCTGAGGACCGGGACTCTGAAAAACTTCTGACTGTCCTTGTAGAGCTTATAAGGGGAACTTCCAGTCTCAAGCCTGACAGGCAGAGTGATCTGCTGGGGCAGATATTTTCAGATAAGGATATTGGCTTTTTTTTAAATAATATGGATCAGATTATAAATGGCAAATCAGCAGTATCTACGCAGGGTACGACTCACATAAGCGTTATTGACTCTGAGGGTAATGCCGCGTCTCTGACTACATCAAACGGTACCGGTTCCGGATGCCTGATTCCGGGTACCGGCATAATGATAAATAATATGATGGGTGAAGATGATCTTCATCCAGGGGGGTTTTTCTCCTCAACACCCGGCCGCCGGGTTTCATCGATGATGATGCCTGCAATAGTGAAATTGGGGGGGCAGGTCGATGCGGTACTCGGCAGCGGAGGCAGCAAGAGGATACGTTCGGCTATGCTGCAGGTGATTGTTAATCTGATTGATTTCAGGCTTGATCTTAAGGAAGCAGTCGAGTCGCCGCGCATTCATTTTGAGGACGGTATTGTACAGGCAGAGCCTGGTAAGTCGATAGCAGTTATTGAAAAAATCGCCCGTAATTATAAGCTGAACTCCTGGGACGGGAAAAATATGTATTTCGGCGGGGTGCACTGCGTCAGCGGTAAGCTGGATGGTTGGGGAGACAGCAGGCGGGGGGGGACGTTTGCAGCGATTTAGTTGAAGTTGAAGGCTATCATGGTAAACGCAGGTGTATCACGTTACTAATATATATAATATCTCTGGTATAATATCGCATTGTAATTATATGCAGTTAACTAACAATTTCGAGGCAAGATGAAAAGTAGTGAGATAAGACAGCTGTTTCTGGATTTCTTCAAGGCAAAGGGGCATGAAGTGGTTATTAGTTCAGGTCTGCTGCCGCAGGATGATCCAACGCTTTTATTTACCAATGCAGGAATGAATCAATTTAAATCTGTGTTTTTGGGCGATGAGCAAAGGCCTTACAGTAAGGCGGTTTCCGTACAGAAATGCCTTCGAGCAGGCGGAAAGCATAATGACCTTGAAAATGTCGGTCGCACTGCCAGACATCATACGTTTTTTGAGATGCTCGGCAATTTTTCCTTTGGTGATTATTTCAAGGAGGACGCTATTGCCTGGGGCTGGGAATTTCTTACGGAATGGGCAAAACTCCCGGTGGATAAATTGCTGGTTACCGTATATGAACAGGACGATGAGGCCGCTGAGATATGGAAGAATAAGGTCGGTCTTTCCGCTGATAAAATCTTTCGTCTCGGGGAGAAGGATAACTTCTGGCAGATGGGTGATACCGGGCCGTGCGGGCCATGTTCCGAGATACATATTGATCTGGGGCCTGAAACTGGCTGCGGCAAAGCCGATTGTCAGGTCGGGTGTGAGTGCGACCGTTACCTTGAGATATGGAATCTTGTATTTATGCAGTACAACAGGGACTCCTCCGGTACACTGACTCCTTTGCCTAAACCCAGTATCGATACAGGTATGGGCCTTGAGAGGCTTTCAGCCATCATGCAGGGAAAACTTAATAATTTTGATAGTGATCTGTTTACCCCGGTATTTGCGCATCTCGAAGGGATAACCGGCAAGAAGTACGGTGCTTCTCCGGAGATTAATGTCTCGATGAGGGTCATTGCAGATCACATAAGGACCGCTGCCTTTGTACTTTCCGAGGGGCTTACGCCCTCGAATGAGGGGCGTGGTTATGTGTTAAGAAGGATTGTACGAAGAGCTGCAAGACATGGATTTATGCTTGGGCTTGAAAAGCCGTTTCTGTATAAGATCCTGGATCTGGTGTATGAGATGATGTCAGGGGCGTATCCTGAGCTTTTGGAAAATACGGAAATGAGCAGGAAGGTGCTTCAGCTTGAGGAGGAGCGCTTTGCCCATACACTTGCTTCGGGCATGGGCCTTTTGGATAAAGTGATAGCCGAGGTGAAGGGTTCCGGGGGGAAGGTTATTCCGGGCGCTGAACTTTTTAAACTCTATGATACTTACGGCTTTCCTGTAGATCTTGCGCAGGATATTGCTGAAGACAATGAGCTGGGTATCGATCATCAGGGTTTTCAGGAGGAGATGGAGCTGCAGAAAACCCGCGCCCGCGCCTCCTGGGTAGGCGGTGAAGATGACGGCTCAGGGGTTTACCGTGATATAAAAAGCCGTTGTGGTAAAACTGAGTTCACCGGTTATGAGACCATATCGACGGAGAGCAGGATAGTTGCAATATTGAAAGACGGAGAACTGACGGAGACTGCCTCGGCAGGCGATAAGGTAGAGGTTGTGCTGGACAGGACGCCGTTTTATGGAGAGTCCGGCGGTCAGGTAGGTGATACAGGGATTATCAAGTCAGAAGGTATGAAGATGGAAGTAATGGATACCCGTAAATTTCATGATATGATGCTGCATATAGCAGACGTCCGGACAGGTCAACTTAAGACTGGAATGGTGGTTTCAGCCTCAGTGAATACAGGCAGGCGTGATGCAATTATGAGGAATCATACCGCTACACACCTTCTGCAGTCGGCCCTGAAAAATATTCTTGGGGATCATATAAAGCAGGCCGGTTCGATGGTTTCACAAGACAGGCTGCGATTTGATTTTACGCATTTTTTTGCTATGAATGAGAAGGAAATTGAAGAGGTTGAGACTCTGGTTAATGAACAGGTTATTTTAAATAAGCCAGTAAATGTACATGAGACGGATATTGATGATGCAATATCAAAGGGTGTGACCGCATTATTCGGTGAAAAATACGGTGAGCGTGTCAGGGTGGTCAGGGCCGGTGATTTCAGCGCAGAGCTTTGCGGAGGAACACATTGCAGGGCAACAGGTGATATAGGTCCGTTTAAGATTACCTCAGAAGGCAGCGTAGCCTCCGGGATCAGGAGGGTAGAGGCAGTGACCGGATTTTCGGCGTTTGAGTTTTTGAAGGAACGCGAGCAAGAGCTGAAGAAAGCAGCCGGACTGCTTAAGGTAACTGAGCTCGGGGTATCGGATAAGATAGAGAAAATTGTTAATGATATGAAGTTGCAGGAAAAGGAACTTGAGCGGGTAAAGCAGAAGGCCGTTTCCGGCAATCTGGATTCGGTACTACAGGACGTACAGACGGTCGGGGACGTGCAGGTGCTTGCCTCAACTATGGACGGTCTTGATATGAAATCACTTAGAACTCTCGTAGATAAAATACGTGATAAAATGGAGTCAGGGGTAATCGTCCTTGGTTCTGTGCTTGATGGACAGGGATATTATGTCTCAGTGGTGACAAAGGACCTTGCCTCGCGCTTTCATGCGGGGGATATCCTGAAGGTTGTAACCGGCGGCAAGGGAGGAGGCAGGCCTGATATGGCACAGGGCGGCACTCGAGATACCGAGGGTATGAGTGCTGCGATTAATGCGGTTGTTGAGATGATAAAAAGTAAGGCATAAACAGTGTATAAGTATCTAAAAGATTATGGGGGTTCAGATGAATATTAATGATTTTATGCATAAGGCCCTGATGGCCGGGATCGGTATCCCAGAGAAGATAAACGAGCTTGTGGAAGATCTTGTCAATAAAGGCGAACTCAGTGAGTCTCAGGGAGCAAAGCTTGTTAAAGAGTGCTCAGAAAAAGTCGAGCAGACCGGAGACGATTTGAGTAAGACCATTGCGGATCTTATCAATAAGGCAAATGAGAAACTGAATATCCCCTCAAAGGATGACGTTGAGGAGCTTAACAAAAAGCTTAAAGTATTGACAGCACGGGTTAAAAAGCTCGAGCAGTCAGTAGGGGAAGTGCAGGATCAGAGTAATTAACGATATTTTTTATAATAATGTTTATATGCTCCGGCTTAACCTATGGCTATAACCGGTCTATTAAGATTCTGGCATACATATAAAAACCTGTCCCGGATACGTGATGTAGTGAATGTATTTCTCAGGCACGGTTTTGGCCAGGTCATAGAGCGGCTTAACCTGCATCGGGTTATTCCCCTTAGAAAAAGGCTCAAGGTCTTTGCCCGTAATCGCAGGGAGGAAAAACATACTGTTGCGGAACGCTTGAGGATGGCCTTCAGCGAGCTGGGTCCGTCATTTATCAAACTTGCTCAGGTTCTCTCTACAAGACCGGATCTTATTACTATAGAGTATGCCGATGAATTTAAAAAACTGCAGGATGATGTCCCTTCATTTTCCCCTGATAAGGCCCGTGAGATAATAGAGTTAGAACTCGGCCTGAAGATAAGTGAGGTATTTTCCCAGTTTGACAGTAACCCCATCGCCGCAGCATCTATTGCCCAGGTGCATAATGCTGTGCTTCAGACAGGTGAAGAGGTTATTGTTAAGGTACAGCGGCCTGATATACGCGAAATGATCGAGACCGATATAGCTATACTCAGTTCTATAGCCCGCCTTATGCTGAAGTATATCCCTGAAAGTAAATTTTTCAATCCAATCGGTCTTGTCGATGAGTTTGCTAAGACCGTTAGGAAAGAGCTTGATTTTGTCGCAGAGGCGAAGAATGCCCAGCGGTTTAAAAATAATTTTAAGGATAATACTGATATTCATATCCCTTTTATATATAAGGATTACCTGACCGCCAGGGTGCTGGTCATGGAAAGGGTCCGGGGTATAAGAATTGATGATCTGGAGGGGATCAAGGCTCTCGGAATCGATAGTAAACAGCTCGCCCGTAAAGGCGTCAATGCATATTTTAAGATGATTTTTGAGGATGGTTATTTTCATGCTGATCCGCATCCCGGTAATCTTTTTGTGATGGATGACGGCAAGATCGGTTTGATGGATTTCGGGATAGTCGGCTGGCTTGCACCGGATGTCGTGGATAATATCGCCGGTGCATTTCTCGCTATACTTAACAGAAACTTTGACAAGCTCGTTGATCTGTATATAGATATGGGAATTGCCTCGGAAGAGATGGATCGTGAGAAACTAAGAAAGGACCTGAGGTATGATCTTGTGGTGCTTATGTCACCGCTTTACGATGCAGCGATTTCAGAGATTAATTTCCCTGAGTATCTTGAGGCATCTACACATATGATGATGAAACATGGTTTAACGGTTCCGTCTGAACTATTGCTTATGAATAGAACTTTTCTGATTGTGGATAATCTAGGGAGAGAGCTGGATCCGGATTTCAATCTTATAGTGGCTGCGGAACCATATGCTGCTAAACTGGTCAAAAGACGTTTGAGCCCTCAGAGGTTTATCGAGCGGACAGAGGAAAGTCTCGCGGAAATAGGAGAACTGCTGGTCGATACCCCGCGCCAGATTAATAAACTCCTGCGCAAGACCATGCGGGATGAGATTCGTATAAAGATAGAGCATATCGGCCTGGACAATTTGATAAAAGATATTGACCGATCAAGCAATCGTATGGCCTTCAGTGTAGTTGTCGCCGCCTTAATTATCGGATCCTCAATGCTTGTACAGTCTGATTTAGGAGGAACTGTCCTGGGCTTTCCCCTTGTCGGGGGAATCGGTTTTCTCACGGCCTTTTTGCTTGGGATCTGGCTTCTTATTTCTATTATCAGGTCCGGTCGTATGTGAACGGATTAAGCCGGGGCATCAAAACATCATGCTATAATAACAGCAGGAGGTAATTAAATGACGATAGAAGAACTTAAGAAATTAACAGAAGATGAGTTTCAAAGTATTGATAAGGTGCTGGGCGAGCTTCAGGTTGTCTATGTAGGGGAAGAACGGACATATACCCTGAGTGAGAAGGCCGCAGTTTCGACATTTATTATAAATATATACAGCGGTATGGAAACTGTTCTGAAGCAGATGCTTGTTTTTGATAAACTCGATGTTCAGGACTCTCCTGAGTGGCATGAAAAGATACTTCGTAAATCGGCCGAGATTGGAATACTGCCGCCGGAATTGCACCAGATGCTCGTGAAATGCCTTGCCTTCCGCCAGTACTTTATGTACTCGTACGTGTTTAACATAAAGTGGGATGAGGTAAAGGTCATGACTGGTGCGGTTGTTGTCATGGTTGAAAGCTTTAAGTCAGAATGCAGAGATTATCTGCAGAGTTTTTAGCTGTATGGTAGTACAGTATGTGCCTGTGCGCCTAATTGTCTGATAAGACATAAAATGTTATAATCTGCGGGATCTTCAGGCTAATTATTTTTGGCTGGAAACGCTTACTATTAATCATGGAAAATCAGCCTGACACCGTAGTCGTATTTTGTCCGAACTGGGTAGGAGATGTTGTGATGGCAACTCCGGTATATTCATGTCTGCGCAGTTCTTTTCCAGAGGCGAAGATTGTTTGTGTGATCAGGCGGTATGCCCTCGGGGTTATTTCTGACAGTCCCTGGTTTGATGAGATTATTGCCTGTGATGATAGAGGCAGTGCCGGTTTTTTTGAGCTGCTGATGAAATTGCGAAGTGTCAAACCGGATATTACGGTGCTTTTAAGAAATTCCTTCGGATCAGCCCTGCTGGCAAGATTGGGCGGTTCGGGCAAGGTGTATGGTTATAAAAGAGACAGCAGATCTTTGCTTTTAACGGATGGTCCTCTGCCTGAAAAAAATGACAGTGGATTTGTTCCGGTTGCCATGGCGGATTATTACCTTGGGCTTTGCCGATTTATGAATCTCCCCATACCTGCTGATACCCGGCCGTCTCTGTATATTTCTCCGGAGCTGCAGGAGGCAGGAAAAAGGCTGCATTTAAAGTATGGTATCAGGCCGGATGAACTTATAGTGGGCTTTAATCCAGGTGCCAAATTCGGTACCTCAAAGTGCTGGTCCCCGGAAAATTTCGCTAAGGTTGCAGAGCTTTTTCAGGAAAAGTGGGGCTGCCGGATAATGCTTTTTGCCGGACCTGGTGAAGATGAAATAGCGGAAACAATTACGCGGACAAGTAAGGCAGACATTATAAATACCGCCCCGGACAGGGTGGATCTCAGGCTCTTGAAGTATCTGGTTCAAAGATGCGGCCTGCTGGTTACCAATGATACCGGTACCCGTCATTATGCAGTGGCCTTTGATATACCGGTTGTAGTGATAATGGGGCCGACAGATGCTGCGTACACCGCGGCAAGTCTGCAAAAGACATCGGTTATCCAGAAGAAACTTGCCTGCGTGCCGTGTCACAAAAAGCAGTGTCCCGAGGGGCACCATGATTGTATGGAAATGATTACCCCTGAAGAGGTATTTGAGGAAAGTTGCCTATTAATGGAAAAGCTGAAGACCGTATGAGTTCATACTATCGTGATAAATGGAGTTTGATGCAGCAGGGTGATATTTCTGAAGACGGGATCATGCATCTTGCCAGGCAGATTGCCCATTCCTTTCTTGATTATTATTTGAAGGATTGCCGTTATGAAGAAGACTACATAACGCTTCTTTTTGAGATGACAACCTGCTCTGATGAAACACGCCTTACCAATCCGGCTACTTTTGCCCTTTT
>JADHUV010000024.1 GCA_016784355.1 Nitrospira sp.
CCATCTTGCTCGGAATTGCAAAGCCAATTCCCTGATAGCCTCCGGTTGTACTGAATATCGCTGTATTGATACCGACAAGTTCGCCTCTGATATTAACCAGCGCCCCACCGGAATTGCCGGGGTTAATAGCCGCATCGGTCTGTATAAAGTCTTCATAATCGGCGATACCGACATTTGCCCTGCCTACGGCACTGACTATGCCCATGGTGATGGTCTGGTTCAGGCCGAAGGGGTTTCCAACGGCGAGTACAAGTTCTCCAATCCTGAGGTTACTGGATTCTCCCATCTTCAGGAAGGAAAGATTGTCCGCATCTATCTTAATAACGGAGATATCAGTCTTCGGGTCGCTGCCTATGAGTCTGCCTGTAAATTCCCTTTTGTCTGAAAGCAGAACCTTGATTTCGTCTGCATCCTGTACCACATGGTTATTAGTAAGAATATAGCCGTCTGATGAAATGATAACACCGGAACCCAGGCTTGCTGATTTTTTCTCTCTCGGGGCGCGATGATCTCTATGCTGGTCCCCGAAAAATCTTCTAAAAAAAGGATCGTTTAAAAGAGGGTTTTCTGAGGAGCCTGTTAAGGTTTCAGTCTTTACTGTAGCGATATTTACAACGGCTGGCTTTACTCTCTCAGCCACTTCAGCAAGTGCCCGGCCGACCTCGGCAAGCAGGTTTACGGAGCGCTCTGAAATCTTGTCCGCACCTGCATCCGTCTGCTGTAAGCTCGCAAGGGCCGGGGCTTCAGTGCTGAAGAACAGGGTTAAGGTGATAGCAGTAAATGCTATTATTTTGAAAATATATGATCTCATAATAATCTCCTTGGCTATGATTGTATATTTCATAAGATAGATGCTGATAAAAATTATATCTCTTCATTAAAGGTGTAGTCAATTGCAGTGTATCGTATGCTCAGTGTATATTAATTGAAAAATATGAATACATTATGAACAATACTTCAGAGGGTGCTTTACAAACACAGGGCCATTAATTATTATTAATCATGTTTTATAACTTTGATTATCAGGATACATAATGAAGAGCATCAGAATTGCACTTGCACAGATAAATCCATCGGTAGGGGATATATCAGGCAATGCAGAAAAAATCATCTCATTTGTAAATAAGGCGAGAGATAAAAATGTTGATATCATTGCCTTTCCTGAGCTTGCCGTTACGGGGTACCCGCCTGAAGATCTTCTATACAAGCCCCAGTTTATAGCTGATAATATTATGGCGCTTAAGAATATAAGCGAGGCAGCGAACGGCATTTCTGCCATTGTAGGCTATGCTGACAGGAACAAACACCTGTACAATGCAGCTGCCGTTATCTCCGGTGGCAGGCTTGTGGATTCATATTATAAAAAACATCTGCCTAATTATGGAGTATTTGATGAGCAACGTTACTTCAGTCCCGGAAAAAGGTACTCAGTGTATAACCTTGAAGGTATACGTATCGGAGTCAATATCTGTGAGGATATATGGTATGCAGAGGGACCGGCAATGGTACAGGCGGTTGCAGGTGCAGAGCTTATCATTAATATAAATGCCTCACCTTATCGGCTTGGTCATGCCTTAAACAGGGAAGAGCATGTTTCGGCCATGGCACGTCAATGCGGTGCGTCAATCGCGTATGTAAATATGGTCGGTGGGCAGGATGAACTGGTCTTTGATGGCGGGAGTTTCTTTACCGATCGCGAGGGAAAGATTACGGCAAGGGGAAACTACTTTGTTGAAGAAATGATAATAGCAGATATTGAAATTGAATCTTTATGCAGCGATGGTCTGACTGCAGCTCAGAAAAGTGCCTTAAAGCCGCTGGTAGGTCCTGGTGAGATTGTTGATACTTTCAGTCTTACAGGGGTCTCTCTCAGGACACAGGTCAAGGGAGTGAAAAACCGGAAATACAAAAAAATGCCGGTTAGTGAGAATGTATACACTGCTCTTGTTACCGGTACCAGAGATTATGTGCTGAAAAATGGTTTCAGTGAGGTTGTGATAGGAATGAGCGGCGGGATAGATTCAGCGCTGGTGGCCGCGGTGGCAGTGGACGCGCTTGGAAAGGACAGGGTTCATGGAGTTTTTATGCCTTCTGAATATACCTCTCAGGAGAGTCGCACAGATGCCGAGGCGACCGCTGGAAACCTCGGGATAGTGATGGAAGAGATATCCATAACTTCTGTTTTTGCGGCTTATCATAAAACCCTTGCCGGAAGTTTCAGGGGACTTAAGCCGGATATCACAGAAGAAAATCTGCAGGCCCGTATCAGGGGGAATCTGCTTATGGCTCTTTCCAATAAGTTTGGATGGATCGTGCTCACCACCGGTAATAAGTCTGAGATGAGTGTTGGATATGCTACGCTTTACGGAGATATGGCTGGAGGCTTTGCCGTTATAAAGGATATCCCGAAGACTATGGTATATGAGCTGTGCGAGTGGAGAAATAACTGCGGGGAAGGGGAGATTATCCCGAAAAATGTATTATCGAAAGAGCCCACTGCTGAACTAAGACCGGATCAGCTGGATACAGATTCGCTTCCACCATACCCTGTTTTGGATCCAATACTTAAGGCTTATGTCGAGGAGGATCGTCATTATGATGAGATACGCGATATGGGCTGTGAGGTAGAATGTGTGGAAAGGGTGCTGGGTATGGTAGACCGTTCAGAATACAAAAGACGTCAGGCACCGCCGGGAATCAAGATTACATCCAGGGCCTTTGGCAGGGATCGCAGGATGCCTGTTACCAATAAATATAGAAATTATTAAAATAATACCTGCGGGGACAGGCAGCAAACAAGGGGGTTTGCTAATACGAGAGGGGGCAAATGATAAGGGACAGGGCAGTGGTACGTGTTGCAGCGGTTGTATTGTGTATTATGTTTTATTCTTGTGGTGATGCCGGGCGGACAAGCACAGTGAAGGAATTTAAAAAACTCCCGGAGCTTCAGAACATCAGACCTCCGCAACCAGTTCAGATCAAGGTGAAGCGCAGTGTCTCAGGTCAATATTCGTGGGAGCTGAAAAGTGCTGACCCTGAAAGAATTATAGAAACAGACGCGAAGCTCAGAGGTGTTCTGAAAGCAGAAAGTTCTGCAGATGTTTATAAAGAATTAAGCGAATAAGAATGATTCTTTGGTCGGTGGATCAATGGATATCTTGAGACTGAGTCAACGTAATGTCGGGAAAGTTGCTTTTTTGTCGGTCTAGCTTACATTGAAATTAGAATTATTTTATGTAAATGCTTAATTATTAAATAGTTATGAAGTGGTACGGGAATTGCTTATATATGAACATGGATATTGATAGAAGGCACGCAGGTAGAAATTTATGTAATCTCAGCGCAAAGATATCATCTCAGAATATTACCTATGATGGTTTAATAGAAAATGTTACTGAAGATGGTCTGGAATATTTGATGACATCTTTTATAGAGGTATCAACTGATTTTACGCCTGAAAAAATATTGGATATGAAATTTACCATGCCTGATGGTGAAGAGTTGAATCTGAACTGTGAGGTTCAGTGGTATATGAAGACCTCCCCCGAGGAAAAAAAGCTTATGCTGGGCATGAAGATCATTGAACCGCCTGAGACATACCGGGCGCTGGTCAGAGCTTTGCAAGCTGATAGCAGTGATTGAGGTAATGTGCCACGTTTACTTAATTAATATTTCGTGAGTTGCCCCCGTAGTTATCTTGTATATCCCTGAAGCAGGATATCCTCTCCCAGTTTTTTAATATTTAGTCCTTTTAATTCTATTGCGTCAGCGAGGTGTGAAGGT
The DNA here is from genome assembly GCA_016784355.1 of Nitrospira sp. Classification (GTDB taxonomy): domain Bacteria; phylum Nitrospirota; class Thermodesulfovibrionia; order UBA6902; family UBA6902; genus JACNKH01. The sequence continues at coordinate 3,784 of JADHUV010000024.1, forward strand.
GATTTGCCGCCAATCCATCCAATGGCATCACTTCCGCCTATGATCTTCGGGGCTATGTATATCATTACTTTATCTACAATTTTAGCAGCGAACGCGGAGGCATTAATTTGTGAACCTCCCTCGATAACAATACTCATGATTCCCATACTGGCAAGCTGCTGCATAAGATGCTTTAGATCTATTTTTCCAGATTTCAAGCGGGCGGTGATCACGGTATGTCCCAGGTTGCGTATAGCAGACCTTCTCGCCTTATCAGCCTTTGTAGATGATACGATAATTGTCCTGCCGTCATTATGTCTGAGCACCCTGGCATCAAGCGGAATTTTCAGTCCGCTGTCCAGTATTATTCTGTAGGGGTTAAGGCCTCCCTTTATCCTGCAATCCAGTGAAGGGTTGTCCTTTAAGACCGTTCCAATGCCTACTATAATTGCATCAGATTCGTTTCTAATCCTGTGAACATGGGCACGTGCTGAGGCACCGGTTATCCATTGAGATTCTCCGCTTGCGGTAGCTATTTTTCCGTCCAGACTTTGTGCGGTCTTTAAGATCACAAAGGGCTCTGAGGTGGTCACATATTTTATAAAGGCTTCATTTAGCTGCCTTGCTTCATTCTCCATAACATTGACAGAACATTCGATGCCGGCCTTTTTAAGTAAGCGCAGTCCTTGTCCGGAGACCAGTGGATTAGGGTCGATCATTGCTACCACAACCTTTGATATCCCGGATTTGATAATTGCTGCAGTACAGGGCGGGGTGCGCTTATTTGTGTGGCAGCACGGCTCAAGATTAACATAAAGAGTAGCCCCGAGTGCTTTGGCACCGGCCTTCTTCAGTGCGAGTACTTCTGCATGGGGAGTCCCGGCTTTCCTGTGAAAATCCTGTGCAATCACCTTGCCGTTTTTCATTATTACGGAGCCGACCATTGGATTGGGACTGGTCATTCCTCTGCCTTTTGCTGCGAGGCGTAGGGCTATTTTCATGAAATAATTATCGTCTATCAGCATATTTATCCAGTTTTCATAAACAAGCTATTTAAATGAAATATATCAGATATTTACATTCAGATGCAAAAGCGATACAAGTTTAGAAGCCCGGTATCGGGCCTTTTAACGGTACAACATAGTAGCCGGGTGATTTAATATATTTGCCAAGTATCATGGATTCCATAGCATTGAGTTTATCTGTCTCGGGCATTACCTGCAATTGCATATCCGCCTGATTGCGGTGAATCATGCCCTTAAGTCTGGCAAAGCCTTTCTCCCCCTCGATACTGACTGATTCAATGGATATGGTCTCATTGGCAATAGAGAGAGACCCTTGCATAGAATTAAAGGTATTAATCAGGGGGATGAAATCCAGAGAGGGATCATTTAGTGCCAGATCAGGGACCTCAAAAATTGCTTTGGCGGTATTGCCGCTGAAATCAATATCAGCAGAAACAGTGCCATTAATACCGAATCCAAGCCTGGATACTATAGCAATGTCTTTTAATTGTACCTGCTTAATCTTCATATTTCCATCGGAAGGGAGTTGAAAATTGCCTTCTAGTCTCCCTGAACCAATAAGGCCGTTTACCGCAAGGCTGAGCTTGCCTTCATGGATTAATTCCAGGGAAGGGGATGCAGAAAAATCGGTTATCTGAACGGCCTGTAAATTATTGAGATTGAGGTTTAAGGCCTGTGCCTCAATAGTAAATAACAGTCCTTTGCTGAAGCCCTCAATAGAAAGGGTTGTTGTGCCATTTCCGGACTGCAGCACAGCCTTCTCAATTTTTTCTTTAATGAGTTCTGGCGGAACAGCGAATACCCATACCAGCAAAACAAAGACAGGGATGCATATGATAAGGCTCAGGAGCTTGATCATCCTGTTCATTTCATGCCTGCCGCTTATGCAGCACTTAACAGAGATACTGTCAGATTGAGTATTAACTTGTCAGGGTTTTCAAAAGATGTCTTAATTAGCGAATTTTTGATTTTCATCGGGGCTCTGGAGTTTTTGATTAGGTAAAGCAGATTGATTATGCTGTTTAGATCGGTGCTCTCAATTTCTATCTCGGCATCATTTTCAAAATGTTGATCGATCTTCTTTTTTTGCATAGGTTTTATACTGTCAGCTTTTAGCCCCAGTTCGTTTAGAATGTTTTCCAGCGTTGATACCACTGCTGAACCTTTTACTGTTTTTAATTTACCTTCCTGTGAGGTGACAAATTTTTTAAGAGCAATAACTTCCTCTGAAAGAGAACTTATTACAGTATACTGGGAACGTAAATCCTCGCTCTTATGGACGGTCTCCGCTGCTATAAGCGAACTTCTCACCGAGATTACCAGAAGGATAATAGATAGAGCCGCTATGAAAAGAAGTGGTTTATCGAAGAACAGGATCTTGTTAAGAATAGTTTTCATGATTTGAGATTCTCCATTATAATAGTGAAGCTGATCCTGCCGTCAGAGCCTGCTTTGGAGTCTATTACTTTTGCCCCGGCAAAGGCGGTTGCCAGGCTATTTCGTGCTTTCTCGATTTCTTCAAAAGAAAGTGCTGTGCCTTTTATTATAATATTTCTGTTATCAGCACTGAATTCATGCAGCAGCAGTCCGGCATCTTTTTTGTTTGCAATGATCTTTAATATTTCAAGTAATTCGATACCAGCTAAAGTATCTTTCTGTTTAACAAGGGCATTCATATTGCCCATGAATTGCCGCTTAAAGTCCACTATATTGCGGTCTTCCGCAAAGATCCCACGGTAAAGAGTCCTAACTTCTTTAAGCAGATATTGATATTCTCTTTCAGCATTTGATGCAGTGATAAAGGTATTAGCCCCGAAGATGCTAATCAGTAGAAGTATCATTACGGCTGTCGCTCTCAGGCTTTTTCTCAGCCTTTGAATGTCGCCTTGATAAGAGAGTTCATCCCGGCGTAGATTCACTGCCGGTTTTGTGATGCATTGTATCGCCGCACTGCTTCGCATTTCTAAGGAGGTTTCCTCAATATTGATTATATCGTCGGTAAGGCCATTATTTATTTGCAGATCTATTGATGTGACTACTCTCGGATCGATTCCGGCATCAGCAAATGTCTGCAGTATGGCTGAGAGCCTGGATTTTTCTATGCATACGGCTAGGACCGTGGAAGTGGCCCCGTTTATTCCGAGCAGTATATGGTCCAGGGTATAATTGTCTGCGCTTTTTAAGAGATCTCCCGCAAGTTCGTAGGCAAGGGTGGCGCTTATTTTAGTTTTGTCAGAGAACGGAAATTCAAGCTCCCGCAGTGTCAGTTGGTCGAGTGGGATGCTCAGGAAGATCTGCCCGGTGCCTGCTGCTGAAAGAGGTTTAAGGTCTTCACTTGAAAGTTCACCTGTCAGTTCAGTTGTGATCGTATCAGTCAGAGAAAGCTTCCCGGCTTTTTTTGAAAAAAAATAAATATTAAGTTTTGTGCCTGTCCAGTCAGCAAATACGGTCTTCATTTACCATTCTCTCCATTGAAGGATTTTCCCAGATGTCTGCACAATGCTCTCTACGGATCTAGTTATATCATTAATTATTGCTTTGGATGTAATACGAAAGCCGGAGCTTTTTACAGTTACTCTGTCCAGAACACTTATGCCGGCAGATTCAAAGCCGGGAACATTTTGAAGCGCAGTTTTATTTTCAAACGGTCCGCTGCTCCTGTACTCGATAATTTGCAGGGCCATGGTCTCAGTGATTTCATTACTAATACTGCTAAGCACCTCTTGCCCAGCAGTATTGATGTTGATCATACTATCGCCGAATATCGTGATATGAGGTCTGAGCGTATTGTAAGTTTCAATTTTCATGTCTGGTAAGATCTTTAACTCATCTATGTTCCAGAAGGCGCTATTTTTTGCAATATCTTCTGATCCGGGTGCCCGTGGTTCGCTGTCAGGATCAATCCAGTCAGCTATATAAAGTGCGAGTTCAGGATTAATATTAAGATATTCAAGTAGCTTTTTCAAGGAAGACAGGGCCTTTTCATTGGTCCTGCCATTCTCATAGATGAGACTATTGATATTGAATTTTGCATTTTCATCCTCGACCTTTATCAGAATAAAGGTCCCTGCAGGCATCCCCAAATTCAGAGGTACTTCAAGGTTATGAATATCTGTATAGGTCTCTTTTTCTATTTCAGAGAGATAATTACTGCTGAACACGAGTCCTGACCTTGCTGCCATAGTTGCCTGTTGCGCCTTACTCCAGTTAGAGAGAGCCGATGTATCAATGTATACATCGTAAACAAAATCAGTAACTAAAGCGGTAAGAATAGTTATGATAAGCAGTGTTACTATCAGGACGGAGCCCTTGCTGTTATTGATTGTCCCATTCTGGTTCGGGGAGTCTGAATATGAATGGATCATGCGTCCTTAAGTTTAGTGCCGGTTCTCGGGACGGCGTATTCTTTGAGTTTAATAGTTTTCCCGCTATCATTAAACTCTACGGTTATCCTGACCGCTTCAGGCAGTGTGCCTGTGCCTGCGGCATCCCATGTACCAACCCATTTATTATTGAATGAGACTTCAATGGAGAAATTAATTAATTCTTCCAGTACCTGAACCTTTACTGAGCCGGAAGGGAATATAGCGGCAGTCTCTGTCCTGTATAGTACAAGGCTTTCGTCCTGCATTTCTGCAAAGTAGAAAACCCTGCTTGTTCCACCTCTGCGGGAATGTGTTGCCAGTTCAAGTTGTGAAGCAGCCTTGCCCTGTATATCCCTGTCTTTAATTATGAAAGATGCCCTGGGTGTAGTTTTGTCTCCTGCCTTGGGTATTTTTATGAAAGAACTTTCGATTTCTCTACGCATTATATCCAGCAGTCTTCTTGCATCGTGGTATTTAACCGAGGTGCCATCAAACCTCTCAACCGCCCTTAGGACTGAAAAGAACGATACATATACCGCTCCCATAATAACGGTCATTATTGCCAGACTTATAAGTATCTCAAGCAGGGTGAAACCGGAGCTTTTTTCAGTCGTTATTAACACTATTTGAAGTCTTTCCTGTTATCAGTTCACGCAGCACTATTGCTTTCCCATATCCGCTGAAAATAGTTTTAAGTTCTATATATCCGTTTTTATCCGGCCCGATCACAATATTCTCATAATTCAGGCCGGGTCTTATCGTACCCCTGGAATTCAGCGGCTTTCTTTTTAGCAGGAAAATTTGTTCTTTTGCATGCTGGTACATTTCGGTAGTCATAGCATTTTCCTGCATGACGTTTGCATGGTAATTAACTGTATGCACAATGACGGTAAGGGCGAAGCCGATAATTGCCACCGCGATCATGACCTCAAGCAGTGTGAAGCCCTGCTCACCGCCTGTCTTTAAAGCCTTATTCATTCCTACCTTCATAAATTCGGACCCGTCCGCTTATATGATTGAACTTTACAGTATATTCACTATCTTCTTTTCTTAAATGAATGCTGATAGGTTCTTCTGGGCCGAGCGGGTTGAATAATAAAACCAGTTCACCTCTGGATACTTTTCCGAGAGAAGGCACTTCAATATCATCAAAAAAAATACCTTTGCCCGTACTGTAGGCCTTTGAGTCATTTGTTCCTTCGTATTGCCAGGTATGCTCATCAAGATTAAACAGTATGCTGAAGGTGCTTTTTCTGCTTGTCGATTCATCATATACATATCTAAGAGTACTGCCGAGCCGCTTCGCATCAGATTTCAGAGTGTCTCTCCCCATGTTGTAAAAAGAGGGGAGTGCTACTGCCGAGGCAAGGGCAATAATAAAGAGTACAATCATTAATTCAATAAGGGTAAAGCCCCGGTTTCTAATCAAGGTTTGTAATGTCTGCCGCATAGCCGGCGCCTCCCGGCTTACCGTCAGCACCATAAGAGATTATCTCGTAGTAACTCATTGCCCCGGGGGATATATAAATATATGCATTGCCCCATGGATCCTGTGGTATATACTTTTTACTGAAATAACCGCCCAACCTGTAATTTTCCGGTATGAAGCCAGTTTCAGGGGGTATTATAAGTGCTATGAGTCCCTGCTTCGTTGAAGGGTAAAAACCGTTGTCAATCTGAAACAGTTTCAGAGCAGTCTCTATTGTCGCTATTTGAAGCCTGGCAGTAGTGACTCGTGAGGCATCCGCCCTTTGAAAAAGACGCGGTGCTGCCCAGGCGGCGATAATTCCCAGAATAACCACGACTACTATTACTTCCAGCAGTGTGAAGCCGGACATTTTTTTATACTTAATATTTCTGATAATTTTAGCCTCCATCACTGCTTGAATAATTATTTTTGTGAAACTGTCTTAGTATATATTATTTGGCTTATATCAGTGAATGGTAAAGCAGATAATCGGGCTCTTTCCTGACTGTATTTGGTATAATATTCAAACATTTGCGTGGAAATATGTATTTCATGCATTAATGTGAACTATGGTCCGTTGTTACTATAGATGCATATAACAGCGCGGTTACTACAAGGTAGGGAATATTGATCAGGAATATTAGTGGGAAAAAAGCTGTTATTACCGCATGTATTATATGGGCAGCGGTTGCTCTATATATCTTCAGTTATCAGGTCCGGACCGATCATAAAAAAACAGTCACGCAGGTGTACAGGACTGCATCGCATAACCTGTTTGCAGAGAAGGAGTTATATGAAGGCGGGATACACGGGTTTCTGTATCTTCCGCAGGCTGGTTTTATTTTTATGCCTTTTATGCATCTGCCGCAGACACCGGGGGAGTTGTTGTGGAGATTGCTGTGCATAGGAACTTTTGCGTACAGTGTGCGGAGACTTGCCGTACTGGCCGGTAAAGAAAGAGCAGATGAGTTTTTTTTGCTGATGACCCTTATCGTAATCCCCATCTCGTTCAGTGCCATGAGAAATGGTCAGATGACCTTGCCCATGACGGCTGCCATGATTATGGGAGCGGTGGCGCTTGCAGAGACCCGCTTTGGATCAGCTGCTTTTTGGTTGTGTCTGGGCATTGCAATGAAACCTCTGGTCCTGGTTATGGCAATGCTGGTATTTGCCTTATATCCCTCTTCACGTTTAAGACTGATTATCGGACTTGTCACGCTTTTTGCTATACCACTGCTCTTTTTCAGTTCGGAATATGTTGTAGATACTTATAGTGTTTTTATGCAGAAAATGCTGACGGTATCGAATCCTGGAGCATATAAGAATTATAGTGATCTGCACGGCATGCTGGGAGCACTGGGGATTGCCGTGGATGAACGGCTTATGATGGCAGTACGTGCACTTTCAGCGTTCGGAGCACTTGTGCTGGCCTGGACCGCTCTGAAAAGTGAGAGGCCCGGCCCGGCGGCTATACTTATTTTTGTTATATCGGTGACTTATCTCATGTTATTTAATCCAAAAACAGAGAATAATACATATGCAGCTTTTGCACCGGCCTTTGCTGTATTTACCGCCTGGTTTTTTCTGGCAGCTAAGTCGAAGTATATGGGCTGGCTGTTTGTTGTCATGACTATCGGTTTTGCCCTGCACCATGAAGCCGCTAAATATTTGACCCCCGGTCGTGAGGTCTGGATATCACCCCTGCTGGCCTCGGTCTTTGCTATATATCTAGTCAAGTCTATTATATCCGGGCCTGAGCCGTGGGAGGAGTTACGAATTGAAAGATAAAAACAGTGTTGGTGATTGTCTGGAACGCATGGGATACACCCGTACCAAGGCCAGACAGCTTTTAAAATTAGGCGTAGTTGTAGCTAACGGTATCCGGATGGAGCGGTTTGATCAGGAATTGCAAAAGGGTGTTGATGTGGAAGTGCAGAAAAATCGCGGCTATTCTGAAGCCGTCAAACGTCTTGGAATTAAAGTGATGTATGAGGATGACGATATTATGGTGGTTGAAAAGCCGGCCGGTATGCTGACCATTGCCTCTGCAAAAGAAAAGACCATGACCCTGTATTATCAGCTGAATGAGATGATGAAAAAAAGAAATGTCCGCAGCAGAGGGCGGGTATTTATTGTGCACCGTCTGGATCAGGATACCTCTGGCTTGATAGTATTTGCCAAAAATGAGGAAATAAAACTAAGGCTGCAGGACAGATGGAAAGCTGTTACAAAGAAGTACATGGCGGTGGCAGAGGGTAGAATGAGCAGTTCAGAGGGCATTATAACAAGTGACCTGAAAGAGGGTAAATCAATGTTTGTCCGCAGCAGTCCGGGTGCAGAAGGCGCAAAAGCCTCGGTGACCAGGTATAAAGTCCTGCAGGAGATACCGAAGTACTCTTTGCTTGAGGTCACTTTGGAAACAGGACGGAAAAACCAGATCAGAGTACACCTGTCTGAACAGGGCAACCCTGTTGCCGGCGACAAAAAGTACGGAGCACGCACGAATCCCTTTAAAAGGATGGCCCTGCATTCCTGTTATATAGCGCTGAAACATCCCCGGAGCGGTAAGTCTATGCGTTTTGAGAGTCCAGGCCCGTTTAATACTTTGTTTAAAGATAGCAGGGGAAATGCAGCCAGATAGTGATCATGACTATTAATCATTAATATTTGCAGGTGCTAAAAATGACAGCTTTAATAATATGATATTATGAATGACATGCACGACAGACACTTGGTAGCATTCGGCCTGGACACTCAGAGATTTGCACTTTTTTTATCCTCTGTCAATAGAGCAGAGCGCATTGCTGCAGTATTGCCGCTGCCTGACGCACCTGATATGGTGCTTGGAATTATAAATGTACATGGATGTATTGTTCCGGTTTTTGATATTCGTAAACGCTTTAAACTGCCCCCCCGAAAACTTACACTGACGGATCATATATTAATCGCCTCAACTGTTACGATGACGGTAGCCATTGTTGTGGACGAGGTATTTGGTGTTATGGATCAGAAGGAAACAGGTATTGTCGATAGAAAAGAAATTTTAAAGAAGAAGATGAATTATATTGAGGGAGTGGTGAAGCTGAAAGACGGGATGGTGCTGATTCATGACATTAATAAGTTCTTTTCACTGGAAGAAGAAGCAGTATTGAAAGAATCAATTGAAAAGTATTCCGGGCGTGATGACTGATACTGTTTCTAATGCAGATGTTGCCAGGGTTAGTGAGATTATCGCTGCAAGGTCAGGACTGCATTTTCCTGAAAACAGATTTGTAGATCTTGAACGAGGACTAGCGGCCTCTGCAAAGCAGCTGGGATTGCCTGATCTCTCATCATTGATGAAAAAAATCAGATCATCCGGTATAAATGCACAGGAATTTGAGGTCATCGTCTTTAACCTCACCATTAAAGAAACATACTGTTTCAGGGATAAAAAAATACTGGAGGCACTCGAGCACTCGATCATACCGTTATACACTATGGCAAGAAGAAACGCTAAGAAGACGCTGAGGATATGGAGTGCCGGATGTTCGACAGGGGAGGAACCTTATACAATAGCGATCATGCTTCACAGGCTTATGCCCGATCTGGCCGAGTGGGATATTACTTTGCTGGCAACTGATCTCAATCCGTCTTCAATTGAGAAGGCAAGGGACGGAGTTTACAATCAGTGGGCGTTCAGGGAAACACCTGCCATTATACGCGATTCATATTTTCAAAGAAATGCGGACGGCAGATACAGGGTTAAACCCCATATTCGCCGGATGGTGACCTTTGAATGTCTTAATCTTGCAACAGCCGAGTTTCCCAGTGTCCTAAATAATACCAATTCAATGGATATCATCCTATGCCGCAATGTACTGATGTATTTTTCTCGCGAAGTAATCAGCCGGATTGTTGATAATTATTACAGATCACTGTTAGACGGTGGATGGCTTGTTGTAAGTCCTGCTGAAACTTCGCATATTTATTACAATCAGTTTAAGTTAGTAAATTTTGAAGGTGCAACGTTATACCGGAAGGATGTAAGCGGTAAAAAAAGTGATCCTGCCGGGGTTAAATATCCGGTTTCTGTTGTGCCTGCTGTTTCGGATGTAACAGCTGATCTAGATAAGTTAATCCCTCTGGTTAGTGCGCCTGATAAAATGCCATTGACGGAATCGGCCTTTCAGAAAACAATCGTTGAGAGTCCTGCTTCAGAGTCTGTTAGTACGGCAGGCAATTCACATGAAGATTCGAGAGAGAGTTATGAGCAGGCCCTGCAATTTTATGGAGATGGGATGAATGAAAAGGCTGAAGAAACCCTGAATGCTTTTTATGAAAAGAACAGGGAACATGAAGGTGCAATGACATTGCTGGCCAGGATATGTGCTGACAGAGGTAAGCTTGAGGAGGCGCTGCAGTGGTGTGATTCGGCGCTTCAGGTTAACAGATTGGCCCCGGGTCTTTACTACCTCAGGTCAGTTATCTGTCAGGAACAGGGGCAACTGGAGGAAGCCATTATCTCAATGAAAAAAGCCCTGTATCTTGATTCTGACTTTATTATGGCTAATTACTCTCTTGGGAATCTGGAGCTCAATATGGGAAGGCCGGGTTCTGCGGAAAAATATTTTAGAACTTCAGGCATATTGTTAAGCAGGCTGAAACAGGATGAAATATTGCCGGAATCAGGCGGACTGACAGCAGGACGGTTATCAGAGATTCTCAAATCAACATTTGCATATAAAGAAAGGTCCGGTGATTGATGGAAGACTCAGGAATCGGTAAAAAAATAGACTGGGAAGAAGTTCATACCAGGATCAAGATAGCTGAGCAGGCGCTGCTTCATGCACATGAGCCTGAGCAGGACGAAATTAACAGAGTGCTTTATGAAAGGGCGCTTAGGTTGGCCATAGATGACCGGGCGGATGATTCTGCGGCAGTGATGATCGAGCTTATAGAATTCACGCTTTCATATGAAAAATATGCACTGGAATCCCGTTACGTGCGGGAAATTGTCTCACTTCAGGACATTACGCCGTTGCCCTTAGTACCTTCGTATGTGCTGGGAATAATAAATCTGAGGGGCCAGATACTGTCCGTTCTGGATATAAGAAAACTCATGTCTCTGCCTGAAAAAGGCCTTACGGATATTAACAGGGTAATAGTCCTGCAGGACGGTGAGATCGAATTCGGACTGCTCGCTGATCGAATACAGGGTATCAGACATGTCGACGCTGACAGGGTCAGGCATTCAATTACAGGGTTAACTGCAGAAACAGAACGTTATCTGCTGGGTATTGATGAGAGTCGCACCATAATAATTGATGCCGGGAAAATGCTGAATGACAAGAGCATTATAGTGAATCAGGTTATTGAATAATTAATTTATATAAATTCAGATAGGAGGAAGTAATGCTTAAAAATATCAGGATCGGTACAAGACTTGCGTATGGCTTTATTATTACAGGAGTGATTATTATTGCCGTAACAATATTTGCTCTTACCAAGATGGTCACGCTCTCGGATGTGACTGAAAAGATGTACAATCATCCTTATACTGTCAAGATGGCCTTACTGGAGATCGAAGCAAATCTCGTCAGGATACACCGAACCATGAAAGATGTAGTGCTTATCAATGATCAGTCATTGCTGGGCACATATACACAAAAAGTCGATGAGCTTGAGAGAGATATTTTTAGAAGGCTTAAGACAGTCAGAGAACGATATCTGGGTGATATGGATCAGGTAGACAGGGTGGTGCAGGCCATTAAGGACTGGAAACCTGTCAGAGATGAAGTCATTGCTCTTACCCTGTCTGGCAAGATCAAGGAGGCAGCGGTTATAACCCGCGGCCGGGGTGTGGATCAGATAAGCCTTATAGATGAAGAGATGGGTGCAATGAAGGAGTTTGCTGATTTAAAGGCTGCTCAGTTTCTAGAGAATGCAAAGTCTACAGCTCAGAGTTCTATCGTATGGACTATTGTAATGCTCCTGATTGGTGTGTTTATCGGTGGTGTGGCTGCTCTTATGATTACGAGGTCCATTACCGGGCCGCTCGGGGTTGTAACGGATTTGACGAGGCGCATTGCCAGGGGTGATCTGGATATTGAACTGCCGTCGGCGAATGTGCAGGATGAGCTTGGCATGCTCATGGACTCCTTTCGGACAATGACTGGATCTCTGCGTGTAATGGCTGATGTTGCAGATAAAGTCAGCAGCGGGGATCTCACTGTAAATGTGCAGCCGCAGTCAGACAGAGACATTCTTGGGAAATCGTTTGCAGTAATGATCGGCTCTCTGAGAGAGACGGCGCATATTGCCGCAAGGATAAGTGATGGCGATTTGACGGTCATTGTCACTCCCAAGTCTCAAAAGGATCAGATTGGCAACGCCTTTGCAGCGATGGTAGCTAACTTGCGTGAGATAAATAGTCAGATAATAGAGGCGGTTCATGTGCTGGGTACCTCATCCAGTCAGATTATGACGGCAACGGGAGAGGTTGCCGCCAGCACTGCCGAGACAGCAACTTCTATAAGCGAGACGACCTCAACTGTTGAGGAAGTAAGGCAGACATCTAATCTTTCGCATCAAAAAGCACAATATGTCGCAGATATAGCTAACAAGGCTGGCGAGGCATTCAAAACGGGCAAGCAGTCTGTTGATGATACAATGGAAAAAATGGCGAAAATACGTGAAGAGATGGAGTCAATCGCAGAGCGTATAATAAGTCTGAGTGAGCAGAGTCAATCTATTGGGGAAATAATTGAGACTGTAAATGATATTGCGGAACAGTCCAATCTCCTTGCGGTTAATGCCGCAATTGAAGCTACAAGGGCGGGGGAGCATGGTAAGGGTTTTGCAGTGGTGGCACATGAGATCAAGAGTCTAGCGCAGCAGTCAAGGGAGTCGACTTCTCAGGTCAGATCTATATTGATGGACGTTCAAAAGGCTGTTAGTTCTGCGGTTATGTCAACGGAGCAGGGCAGTAAGGCAGTAGAGGCAGGCGTCAGGCAGTCAAAGAATGCGGGTGAGTCGATAGGTTTGCTATCTAATAGTATTATTGATGCAGCCAATGCAGCAATACAGATTGCTGCATCGAGCCAACAGCAGCTTATAGGTGTCGATCAGGTAGCATCGGCAATGGAAAGTATTAAACAGGCCAGCATCCAGAATGTGAGCAGTTCAAGGCAGGTCGAATCTACTGCCTCAAGCCTTCATGAGTTAGGGCAGAAACTCAGACAGCTTGTTGATAAATACAGGATATAGGTTTTAAATGACCTCTAAAGATGAAGAGTTTTTAAAAAGACTCCTTGAAACCTTCAGGCAGGAGGCTCAGGATTCTGTCAGGATGATTTCTACTTCTCTGGTCAAGCTTGAGAGTATATCCGAGGTTGAGCTTCGTACTGAGATACTGGAAATAGTTTTCAGGGAGGCCCACAGTCTGAAGGGTGCGGCCCGAGCAGTGGATTTGTACGAGATAGAGACTATCAGTCATTCATTGGAGAGTGTATTTTCATCTTTAAAGCTTGGCAGGATTGATCTGTCGCGCTCACTATTTGATGTGCTGCACACCGCTGTTGATACAATTGATAATCTGGTCATGTCAATGAGTGTTGAGCGTACTGATGTCTCAAAAAGCGAGATAGCCGATTTAGTATCAAAGCTTAAAGGGGACCTGAAACAATTACTTGAAGATGAGAGCGATGTGAAACCTGCTTCTATTGAAGTTAGTAAATCCCCTGATGAGAAGGCAGTAGATATAAAGAGGCGTACACACTTAAGGGATGTCAGCGATTCTTCAGATACCATGAAGATATCATATGTACGCCTGAACTCTATATTTCTGAAGGCAGAGGAAATGCTGTCAGCTAAATTATCAGCAGAACAGTTTTTGCTTGAAATTAGAGAGGTAATGGCTGAGTTGCGTGTCATGGATAATGAGTTTAAAAAAATAAGACCGGATATGAGAAGGATGAGGGCTGCCACGCCTTTTAATGTATCTGGTTCGCATGGCTATTCCCAAGTCCAGGATGATTACTCCGCTCGCAGGGTATCTGAATACCTGGAATGGAGCTATTCCAATATGAAGGCTATCCAATACAGGCTGAATCTGCTTTCAAACCTGACAACATCATCCAATCATTCTTTTTCGGGCATGTTAGTGAATTTGCTGGATGGCATGAAGCAGGCCCTGATGCTTCCGTTTTCTGTCCTGCTGGAAGTGCTGCCTAAAGTTGTGAGGGATCTTTCTCGTGACCTTGGGAAAGAAGTGGATCTGCAGATTATCGGTGGAGATATTGAAATTGACAGACGGATATTGGATGAGCTTAAGACCCCGCTGATTCATATTATCAGGAACTGTATTGATTATGGCATTGAAAAAAAGGATGTACGATTAAGATGCAATAAAGGCGAACGTGGTCTCATAAAGATTGAAGTAATAAAAAATGACAGCAGTAATGTGAACATGTTTATATCGGATGACGGTGCAGGGATAGATTTGGAGGCTGTAAAATCTGCTGCATTGGACAAAGGGGTGATTACTCAGGAGGAGTTTGATTCCTGCAGTGCCTCAGATGCACAGGATTTGGTCTTCAGATCCGGTTTATCAACCAGTCCTATAATAACTGATATATCTGGCCGCGGCCTTGGCCTGGCTATTGTTAGAGATAAGATTGCCGGGTTGAGGGGACAGGTATTTATAGATTCTACGAGGGGAAAGGGAACGAAATTTCATTTCATCCTCCCCACAACAATTTCTACTTTCAGAAGCATTCTGTTCAGGGTTGGTGAGTATGCTTATGCACTTACGACAGCAGATATCGAATGTGTTGCCAGGTTTAATAGAAGTCAGGTTTTTGTGCTTGAGAGCAATGACACGGTGTCTCATAATGGTTGCTCAATACCACTGGTGAAGCTCGGTGATGTTATTGGTGTTAGTCATAAAGAGGCTTCATTGGAAGGAGGAAAATATTTTCTAGCCTTTATAGCAGGGACACCTGATCGCAGAGTTGCTTTTGCTGTTGATGAGATCATCAATGAGCAGGAGATACTGGTAAAGGGACTCGGCAAGCAACTGGTGAGTGTGCCTCTGGTAGCAGGTGCTGCTGTACTGGGCAGTGGGAAGGTCGTACCGATATTGAATGTTCGTGCTCTTTTGAAAGCTGCTTTAAAAGGCCCGCGAAACGGAAAGGGTGCCTTTACCCCCGCAGTTGATGAAGCTGACCGGAAAAGGACTTCTGTTGTTATCGTCGAAGATTCTATAACTTCCAGGACCTTGATGAAAAATATTATGAGCTCTGCCGGCTACAGGGTAAGGACTGCTGTAGATGGCGTAGATGCCTTGACTATGCTTAAGACTGAACCAGCTGATATTATAATATCTGATGTTGAGATGCCCAGGATGGATGGTTTTGAGCTGACCCGACAGGTTCGGTCAAACAGGCATCTTAAAGAAATACCGATAATACTGGTTACTGCACTTGAATCTATGACAGATCGTGAAAGAGGTGTTGAGGCTGGTGCCAATGCTTATATCGTAAAGAGCAATTTTGACCAGAGTAATCTTTTAGATATCGTGCAACGGCTGATATGAGGGAGGAGTGACGTGATACGTGTTTTAATTGTTGATGATTCGCGGGTGACTGCTGATTATCTCGCTTCTATATTGAATTCTGATCCTGATATCGAGATTATGGATATCGCAACAAGCGCGGAAGAAGCATTCCGGGCCGTCAGGAAGTATAAACCAGATGTGATCACGATGGATATTGTCATGCCAGTGATGGATGGTTTTCAGGCTACCCTGAAGATTATGCAGACAGATCCGACACCTATAGTGATCGTGAGTAATTATCTGCAAGATGATGAGGTGCATATGATCTTTACCGCTATGGAGGCGGGTGCACTTGCAGTTATTGAAAAACCAAGAGGCCACGGGCATCCGGATTTTATCCAGAATTCTGAGAAGCTTATTCAGATGGTAAAACTCATGTCTGAGGTGAAAGTAGTGCGCCGTCTGCCAATTCCTGAGAATAAGTCAGGTACTGATTTGCCAGCGGAAGATATGCGGGTCCTTGATGATCACACCAAAGTTCAGGCCGTTGTTATTGGAGCTTCTACTGGCGGGCCAGTTGTACTGCAGACAATTTTATCCAAGCTTCCGAATGATTTTCCTGTGCCGGTACTTATAGTACAGCACATAACAGCTGGTTTCCTGAAAGGATTTCAGGACTGGCTCTCACAGACTGCCGGCCCGGTTGTACATGTGGCAGTTAATGGGCAGGAACTGCTGCCGGGACATGTTTATATCGCACCGGACAATTATCATATGGAAATAGGAAAGAACGGTAGAATCATATTGAGCGATGAGCCAGCTGATAATGGGCTTAAGCCCTCGGTCTCCTACCTTTTTCGAACCGCACTGCAGTTTTACGGTTCGCAGCTTGTGGGCGTGCTGCTGACTGGTATGGGTGTGGATGGAGCAAAGGACCTCAAGGCGATGAAAGACAGCGGTTGTATAACAATTGCTCAGGATGAAACCTCATCGGTTGTTCACGGCATGCCTGGTGAGGCCGTCAAGCTGGATGGGGCCTCCTTTGTTCTCCCTCCGGACAAAATAGTAACACTCCTTAAACGGCTTGTGAAGAGGCAATAGTATATGGACATAATAGCAGATTATAAAAAAATACTAATAGTAGAAGACAGTATGACTCAGGCGGTCAGACTAACATATATCCTTGAAAAAGAAGGTTATGAGGTCACGGTCGCTGCTTCAGGGGAGGATGCGATTGAGGCTCTTTTGAAAGTGCGCCCGTCTATAATAATAAGCGACATTGTGATGCCTGGTATAAGCGGTTATGAGCTATGCTCGAGAATAAAGGCAGAAAAAAAATACAGCGATATACCTGTTATTCTGCTGACCTCATTATCTGATCCTGGAGATGTCTTGCGCGGTCTTGAAAGCGGAGCAGACAATTTCATAACAAAGCCCTTCGATGAAGCATATCTACTGAATCGCATATTTAATATTATTGTGAATGCGTATATTCGAGGGCAAAATCAAGGGGAAAGTGATACTGAGTTTTATTATGCCGGCGGATCATACACTATAACCGCAGAGCGTAAACAGATACTCGATCTTTTTCTTTCAACGTATGAGACGGCCATACAGAAGAACAATGAGCTTATAGAGGCTCAGGAGGAAATGAACAGGATTAATCGGGTACTTGAGGAAAAAACCATTGCCCTTGAAGAAGAGATCGCGTCCAGAAAGCGAATAGAAGAGAAGTTAAGGACACTTTCTATTACAGATGAGCTTACTGGCCTTTACAACCGGCGGGGCTTTTTTATGCTGGCTGAACAGCAGATCAGTATCTCCAAAAGAATGAATAAAGGCGTAGTAATGATTTATGCCGATCTGGATGGATTGAAAATTATCAATGATACCCTTGGGCATAATGAAGGTGACAGGGCGATTATTCAAATCTCAAAAATTTTAAGAGATAGTCTCAGGGAATCAGATGTAACGGCCCGCATTGGAGGAGATGAATTTGTCATCTTTCAGATGGGTAATCACGAAGAGGGCGCTGACATTATCACTGAAAGACTACAGAGAACCCTGGAAGAGTTTAATCTGTCTAATCCTGATTTAAAGTATAAACTCTCTGCAAGCATCGGGGTTATATGTTATCCGTCGGAGGCAGTTACGACCATAGATGAGATGATGGCAGAGGTTGATAATTTGATGTATATAAAGAAGAAGGCGCGTAAGAGGGGATAGGGGGGTAGGGAATACGGAGGTTTTCTGCAATCACCGCAAGTTTCCTTTGAACTATCTCTTTTTCAACCGGACTCATCTTGACTCCTGTTCCGCTATATAGTTTCTGATATATCGATCCTGGGCAACCCGGAGTTTTCCTGTATCTACATAGCGTCTAAACGCAAGGGAGGCGGTTTCATTGAATATGCCTGGCTCACGTTCGTATATGATTATGCCATGCTTCATAATGGAATGTTTTAAAAGAGGTTTGGCTTTTCTGATATCGATGATATCAATATTACTTGTATGTAATAGCTGTGATATCTCATTTGTTAAATCAATAATATTAATAACCTCATCATAAAGAAATGCGAGATCCAAATCACTTTTTTTATGAACTGTTTTTTTTGCATAAGAACCAAAAAGGACAATAAGTTTAATTTCACTTGATGTAAATAGAGGGGAAAGTGCCGTCTGTAGTTTGCCAACTGAAAATGGGGGGCTATTATCTGGCTTATGCATGACTCATTATAAATGAATTTAGTTTATATGGGAAGGAGAGGAGGAGTCTAAAAATATATAGGGGCAGGTTTGAAACCTGCCCCTACGTTTTGATACTAATAAATTAAATCAATCTTATACTGTAACTTCCGCCTCTTTCAGCCAGGCCAGTCTTGAGTGGTCAAGTTCTGCTGCACAACCGCATGATTTAACCTCAGCGGCAATATCTTCAAGACCCTTTGTCTTTTCAAACGGACTGAACATTGCTTTTGAAGCTGCGGGAGTTGCTGATTTTGCATCAGATGCCTTAAGGGGGGATCCCATAGCTGTAGAGATATCAATGAAGATATCTGCGTGCTGTCTGGAATCGCCTGTCGGCTCAATCGCTCCGTTAACCTCTTTGGTTTGTCCAAGGTATGAAGTAATTGTTCCGTATGACTCAAGTGAGGTTGATGCCGGAAGAATCAGATTAGCTTCTTTAGCCAGATCTGACATGAAGGATGTCTGTACAATAAGAAAGTCAGTATCAGGCTTGCTGGATACCGGTAACTCGCCTATAGCATAGAGGACATCTGATTTGCCGGTTATCATTTCGCTGAAGCTCTTACCTTTGGATACAAGGCCTGCAGCCACAACACCTCTGGCATTGGCATCATAAGGCACTGCGACGACCTTGATAGAAGATATCATTGAAAGATTATTGGCTGCGGCAAAGAGGGCAGGGGCACAGAAAAGTACAGGGGCTGCGGCCTCAGAAATTATTGCTGCTGCCTTTTCAATCTCCTCGGTTACTGCACAGGCGGATACTGCATCGGAGAGGTCTTTTACGGCCTCTGCTCCCGCGTTAATGAGTCCCTTTGCAATATGTGCAAGTGCATCTGCTTCATCTGCCTTGATGGTTACGGTAGCTACCGACATGATTTTCGGCTCGCTCTCGTTCAGGACGATAAGTTTTGCACCGCGCGCTACTCGTTTTCTGATGCCTGCTCCGAGTGCGGGGATTACCCGGTTCCACTGGTTAGGGCTGATACCCGCAAGAATGATGACATCTGCATCATCCAGTGATACGTCTGCAGAAGACTTCATCGCATCGGCATTGGAGTACAGGCTTACGGTAGTATCTACATTTGTTGTTTTGATTACATCAGCGGAAAGTTTGGACAGCAGGGCTGCATCCTCATTAAGGATATTTCCTGAGCTTACAATTGCCGCATTACTGGCGGCTGCTTTAAGCTTATCAGCAGTAATTTTGATTGCATCTTCCCATGTGGTCTCAACGAGTTTGCCGCCTTCTTTTTTCATTGGAACGGTGACTCGTGCATCGGATGCGGCAGAGCTGAAGCCGAACCTGCCGATTGCGCAGATGAATTTTTCAACGGAACCATCCTCCGCACCGGCACTGACCTTGACGACCTCGCCGTCATTGGTGCTTATCTCTATATCACAGGCATTACCGCAGGATAGGCATGAAGAAGCGGTCTTTTCATAATCCCACTCCCGGCCTTTGCGCCATCTGTCTGCTTCAAGCAGTGCATTAACAGGGCATACATCTACGCAACTGCCGCAGAAGGTGCAGTCAGAATCCTGAAGCGGCTTGTCCATGGCCGTAGCCACTCTGGAGCCTACTCCTCTGCCCATAAACTCAAGTACATTTGTTCCCTGTTCTTTACAGACACGGACACATCTGCCGCAGAGTATGCAGTAATCGGGATCTCTCTTAATAAAAGGATTGGCCTCATCTACTGCATAATGGAAGCTCTTTCTGTTGAAAGTAGATTCCTTTATACCGAAGTCATACGCATACTGCTGCAGGGTGCAGACTCCTGCCTTTGTGCAGGTCATGCAGTCTAATGGATGCATGGATAGGATAAGATCGATAACAAACTTTCTGATCTCCAGCACTTTTTCGGTTTTCGTGTTTATGGACATGCCTTCTTTAGCCTTGGTGGTGCAGGCGATCATCGGGGCTTTCATACCCTCGATCTCTACCAGGCACATTCTGCAGGCTCCGATACCTTTCATTCCCTTCAGGGCGCAAAGGTTCGGGATATGAACGCCCACTGTTTCAGCGGCATCGATAAGGTTTGTTCCCGCAGGAACTGTCGCCTCTTTGCCGTCAATTTTAAGAGTTACGTTGTCAGACATTGAAACCCCCTTCAAATAGGTTCTTCATTAGTATTTATAATAACGACTTTATTTCTGTTTAAACGCTGACCGGCTGTGCATCTTTTGCATCAACCAGTATTATTGCATCAACCGGGCAGACCTTAATACATTCTCCGCATGTCACGCACTTGGTCTGGCGAATATCAAACGGGTAAAAAGAGCTGCGAAATGGGACAGCTTTTTCTCCATGAATTGCATTGTATTTGCATGCATCCTTGCATAGTCCGCACATCGTGCATTTATCAGCAATTACCTTGTATTCGATCAGATTTTTGCATGTCTGAGATGGGCATATACCGTTTACATGGCTGTTGAATATCTCTTCGTCTATATACTCTGTTACGAAGGCTGCGATATCTTTACCTTTTTTGCACATTGAACTTTCAAGCATTTCTGCAGCGATTCTTTTAAGGTTGTGAAACTCTGAAGCAGTTCCATTGCCTTCCATCAGATCATTGAGAATTGTGCGAGCCTCATAACTGCCCATGGAACATGGAAAACATTTGCCACACATCGGGCCGGAAAGGAATCCGGTGATAAGGGTTGACGCCTTCTCGACAGGACATTTTATAAGGTCTGCAATGGTTTTTATATCTCCTACTTTAGCTATTTTATTCTGAATCATGGTAAACCCTTTAGTAAATTGCCTCTGCCATGTAAATAACTTCCGGCAGAACATGAGCAACGAGATCTCTGTAGGTTATTACTCCTAAAATTGTATCTCCCTCGACTACCGGCAGATGACGGATTTTCTCTTTTGCAACAATCTGAATTGCAGTGCTTATCTCGGTTGATGGAGCAAATGTAATTACCTTGCTGGTCATCAGGTTTTCGATTAACTCGTCTTCAAGGCATACTTTGTGATGAATGTGTTTTACTACATCCCGCTCTGTAAAGATGCCTGCAAGTTTTCCATTTTCATCAACAACAATTACATCACTTACATTCTTATCAGCCATTAGCTTGACCGCTTCGTTAGCCTTAGAATGCAGTTGAACGGTAATAACCTCAGATGGCTTGTTTTTCAAAAGATCTCTAAGAATCATCCTGGCCCTCCTGTCTATAATTTCTATGCTTTCTGTCGGAACCTTGAGGACTTCTTCAAGGGTGACGTGTCTCTGTTTTTTGATAAGTACGGCATCAACAGGGCAGGCGGTAAAACATGCCTTACACTGCGTGCATGAGGATCTCTCGATAAGGTATCTGCTGTTTGTCTCAAGGACTGCTTCAAAGGCACAGGCTTCCTTACAGAGACCGCAGCGTATGCAGTTTACCTGATCTATTACAAAGGCACCAGTGCCGCTGCAGACGTTGGCCCTGCAGTACTTGTCATAGATATGCTCTTCGTATTCTTCCCTGAAGTATTTAATCGTGCTAAGTACGGGATTAGGGGCACTCTGTCCCAGACCGCATAGAGATGCATCCTGTATATGCTTGCCCAGGTCTACCAGTTTTTTGATATCACCGGTTTCACCTTCTCCGTTTGTAATCCTCTCCAGTATCTCGAGCATCTGTGAGGTACCGACTCTGCAGGGTGGACACTTTCCGCAGGATTCTGACTGTGTAAAGGATAGGAAGAATTTGGCTACATCAACCATGCATGTCTCTTCATCCAGAACAACCATACCGCCGGAACCCATCATGGAACCAGCCGCCCAGAGTGTATCGAAATCGACTTCGATATCAAGGCTTGCCTCGGGCAGTGTTCCGCCTGAGGGACCACCGGTCTGTACGGCCTTAAACGGTTTATCACCGAGCATGCCGCCGCCGATTTCAAAGATGATCTCTCTTAAGGTAATACCCATAGGAACCTCAACAAGACCGGTATTTTTTACTTTACCGGTAAGCGCAAATACTTTAGTGCCGGGCGAGGTCTTTGTGCCGATGGATGTGAAATAATCTGCGCCTTTGTCAATAATGACAGGAACGCAGGCAAAAGTCTCGATATTGTTAAGGTTGGAGGGGTATCCCCATGCACCGCCGCCGGGCTGTGAAAGCCTTGGGGGTCTTGGTCTTGGAAATCCTCTTTCTCCCTCGATTGATGCAACAAGTGCTGTTGATTCACCGCATACAAAAGCTCCTGCTCCTTCTCTGATGTCAACTTCGAAACTGAAATCAGTTCCAAGGATGTTTTTACCGAGAAGGCCGAGATCTTCAGCCTGTTTGATAGCTATTTTCAGATTTTCAACTGCGAGAGGATACTCATGCCGAACATATACAAAGCCGTATTGAGCGCCGATTGCATATGCATTAATGGCCATACCTTCAAGCAGACTGTGCGGGTCACCTTCCATGATAGAGCGATCCATGAATGCGCCGGGATCTCCCTCGTCACCATTGGCGATAACAAATTTGATATCGCCGGGAGCAGACTTTGTATGCGCCCATTTTTTGCCGGCAGGAAAACCAGCTCCTCCTCTTCCCTTGAGGTTGGCCCGATCTACTTCATCCAGCACCTCGTCAGGGGTCATTGATCCCAGGGCCTTTTCAAGGCCGCCATAACCGCCTACTGTTATGAAGTGGTCGATATTGCAGGGGTCAACAACTCCGTTGTTGCGCAGGGCAAGTCTGAGCTGTTTTTTATAAAAAGGAATATCATTTTGTAATGCTATAGGGTCATCAAGAAAACTGTCGCGGTAGAGTCCCTGCCTGAAAGGCATATCGCCGATCTTGGAATAATTCATGATCTGCGGAACCTGTTTTGGGGTGGTCTTCTGATAAAAGACATTCATAGGTTCCACCTTCATAACTGGACCCTTCTGGCATATACCCTGACAACCGGTCTTGACGATCTCCATCTCAATACCGCTCTCAGCAGATTCTTTCTGAAAGGCGTCAATAACACTTTCTGCTCCGGTAGCAGTACAGGCTGTGCCGCAGCATACCCGCGCCCTCAGAGTATCAGGCTTAAAGGTAGTTTCCTTTATTCTGTCTCTGTATTGCTTAAGTTCCTCAGTACTGTTTAGCTTTGCCATTCTATATTCACCTTGTAAAATCGTTTGAACCGTCTGAACGGTTTTAACTGTTAGTCTTCCTTAATGTCCTCTATCATCTTGCTGAGTTTTGGGCTGTCAATCTCACCGATAATTCCCTCATTGATGGTAGCAACCGGCGCAAGACCGCAACAACCGATACAGCCGACTGATTCCAGGGTCATTGCGAGATCTTCGGTGGTTTCACCATCACCGACATTAAACTCATTTTTAAGAGCATCCATCACCTTGCTCGCGCCTCGTACATGACATGCAGTACCTGTGCATACCTTTACGATCTTTCTGCCGCGCGGGGTGAAGTAAAACTGCTTGTAAAACGTAGCAGTGCTGTACACATCGGACATCGGTATGTCCAGTTCCTTTGATAACTTTACAAGCTCTTCTTCAGGAAGGTAGTTCTGCTCTTTCTGGATTTCCTGAAATGCATGTATGAGTGTACCGCGTTTTTTCTGGGTCTCGTCAAGTACGGAGCTTACGACTCCGATTATTTCATCAACCTTCAGACTCATTTATACCTCCTACTCCGGCATGCGGTGTAATTTCTCTACGAGCGGCCATATCCATTAGAATTCTTTCACCGCCGAACTTGCCTGGCTCGTATTTTCTTAATTTAAGGGCTTCACGCGCTCCATCAATATAATCAAATGCCATCTGCAGCATCTTTTCAGGGTCTGGTTCAAAATGGAATGCACCGAAGTAGCGCTCCATCCAGACCTCGGTCATTATCTTTGTGACTTCCTTACTTGCTCCGACAGGAGATTCTCCTCCGAAGATAACCGGTACGCCTGATGCTGCAAAGTAGCATCCGATCGCAATTGCCTTTTCAGACATCCACTCAGGTGCGATACCGACTGCTGGCATGCCGCCGATTTCATCGGAGAGGCCGCCTTCTGCTGCCATTGCGCTTGCGATAGTCAGGATTCTGGAATTATCAACACATGAACCGAGATGCAGAACCGGTGGTATACCAATCGCTTCGCAGACTTCTCTCAGTCCGGGACCTGCCATCTCAAGCGCAGTTTCCGGTGTCAGATATCCGGCTGTTCCGCATGCTGCAGAACCACAACCTGTTGATACGATCAGGACGTCGTTTTTGATCAGTTCCTGTACGAGAAATCTGTGCAGTCCGGTAGAAGGTACTCTTGGATTATCACAGCCGGCAAGACCTACAACTCCTCGTACTCTTCCAGCTGCTATTGCGTCATTTAGAGGCCTGAAGGATCCTCTCCATTTTCCGCCCTGCATGTACTCGATATATTCGTGTGAAAAGCCTCCGACAAGCGGAGATTTCTTAGTAATGTGGCTTCCCAGAGTCGTCCTGTTTGGATAGTTATCGCATGCGGCCTTTGCTATTTTAATAGCGGTTTCCCGTACATCATGCTCACCGTGCTCCATGTGAACCGCACCCGGTATCATGGCCTTCGGGCTGGTTGTAATAATCGTTGTGTGAAATTTTTCTGAAAGCTTAACGATAGCAGGCATGATGCATTGAACATCAACAGTAAGCACATCGATCAGGCCTGTCATGACACCGAGTTCCTGATTGGTGAAACCACCTGCTGTCGGGATACCGTGTCTCATGAGCACTTCGTTTGCGGTACAGCACATACCGCCAAGGTTGATTCCGTTAGCACCTTTGCTCTTTGCATAATCCAGCATCTCAGTGGATGAACAAACATCAACCAGTATTTCTGCAAGTGTAGGCTCATGCCCGTGAACAACAAGGTTGACCTCGTCTTCTTTAAAGATACCGAAACTGGCCTCTGCCTGAATTGGTTTAGGAGTGCCAAACAGTATATCCGTTACATCAGAGGAGATCATGCAGCCGCCCCAGCCGTCAGCAAGTGCTGTTCTCAGGCCCTGAGTCAAGAGGTGATCAGGATCATGGTCAACGCCGATAGCTGTACGGTGCATTGTTTCTACAACCTCTCTATCTATTCCGCGTGATACGATACCGTGCTTTCTCCAGCGGTCCTGGGTTTTCTTTGGAGCGCGTTTTATATAGTTCAGCTCACCGTTCTGGCGTCCGAAGTCTTCCAGTAACTTCAATGCTACATCTTTACCTACATCATTGACAGGTCTTCCTTCAAACTCTATTTCAAGGATACCGGCAATTTTGTACAGTTTTTTTACGTCTGTTATTTTAACGTCTTCAGTCTCTCCGGTTGAAGCAGCAAGCAGTGTCTCGACCATGCCGCGGGCGTGGTCAGAGTGAGCTGCTGTACCTGCTGCGATCATGCGAAGAAAATTTCGTGCGGCTACGGTTGCAAGGCCTGCACCGCATACACCTACTACTTCTTCCTCGGCATTCTTTCCGACGAGTCTGCAGGGTCCCATATGGCAGTTCTTGCAACATGCGCCAACTTCACCTATCGGGCAGGCCTTCATGTTTGCAGCACGGTCAAAGCATGTCTCCATCTTGTGCTCTTCCGCCCACTTTAGTATGTCCTCTGCGTTTGTATTTGCACTTTTTACTGGTTTTGTAGTCATATGTCCTCCTTATAGAGTTGTCCGCTATCCGCGGTCAACTATAAGCTATACGTTGCAATTCATTTATCAAGCTATTAATCAGCGACAGCCATAAGCTGAGAGCTGAATTTAAAACATGGGCTCCATTTCAAGTGCCGGATGTCCGGACTTTTCCAGGAACTCAAGCAACTGTTCTGAATCTTCTGCATTGGTCTCATCAGCGATTTGATTAAGAAGATTTGGCACGCCTTCTTCTTCTGCTCTGGCCTGGAATTCTTCGCCAAGTCTTTCCTTGAGATTTTTTGTCATCCAGACAATCCTCTTAAGGCCGCCGTCTGCATACAGGAACTTCTTACTGTTGATGAAGTTCACGCCGATACCCATGAAACCTGGGCTCTGCATACCGCCGCCGACTGTTCCTGCGAGGGTAGAGAATTTCATTCCAACCGGTGTCATTCCTGTATGTCCTCTCTGTACCAGCATGATGCCGTTTGCTTCGGGGACAATGGCCACGATGCACTCAAAGCAACCACATGAGGTCATGGGATTATCCATGATGGTGTAGAGGTTAAGAGATTCAACTGCTCCGGCCGTGCTGGCTTTTAAATACTCATCAACACCGGCCCAGCGTCCTGACTTGGCATCCATTGCCTCCCCTTTTTTAATGGGCTGGTTACCGCCGGTCGGGTCTATCTCAAAGGCTGCCTTGGTATCAAGCCAGTTGTACGCGCCGCAAAGTCCGAGACGCTCCGGGCTGATAACACAAACGTGCGAGGGAGCAAAGGACTGGCAGAGCAGGCAGGAATAAAAGGTGTCTACTGACTCATCGTTAAGCCCCTGAAGTCTGTGATCTCTTTCTTTGTATACGCCGCGCGCCTCATCCTGCAGTCTCAATACGTCTGCCTCATCGACATAGATGGTTACCTGTACCTTATCGATAATTGATTTGAACCTGTTTTTGGTCATGGTAGCGTGAATAATTCCGAAATGCTCAAGCGTAATACCGTCTTTTTGCGCCTGGTTGCTAATACGCATCCACATAATATCGCGCTGACCCATGTGCCAAAGGCCCTGTGCTTCATTTATATTGTGGTGAAACTTTCTTTCTATAATCGCCTCGAAGTCCTTCTGCATCTTTCTGCCGGCTACATCAAGTACGATTGCCAGTGGCATCATGCCGCCCTTTGCAAAGCGTTCCTCAACATCGGTACCAACAATAGTAACCTTGCCGTCTTCGATTTCTTCTAGTTCTTTTGTCCTTACCCACTCAAAGGCCGGAGTACGCTGTCCGCCAAACTCGATAAACATATCTTCTTTTCTGATACGCTCACCTTCGAAGGCCGGGCCGTAAGCAACCGGGATCGGAGGCTTGGCAACAGTAACTTTCAGGCCTCGTACTTCAAAGGCCCTCTGGACTATCTTGGTATGATCAAACTCTACCTCAACATGTTCATAAGTACATACGCCTGTCGGGTGAATAACAGGGACATCGGTATCGCATATAGCGGGGTAACCCATAACAATTGCGCCGGCACCTGTTGACCACTTAACATCATCGAGTTCACCGAGAACCAGTGCGAATGCAAATACACGATCCTTACAGTATTTCAGGTGAGCCTTGTAATCGCCGGGCTTATTACCGCCGAAGATCATTGAGGCACGGATTGACCAGTCAAGTGCATATAGAGTGTGTTCTGTATCGGGGCCAAGCGGGACTATATATGTTTCCCAACCAAGATCTATCCCCTTGCTTAAAAGCTGCTGAGTTACATTGGTAACCTTTCCGTCTTTGTCTTTTGCTGTACCGGAGAGGAATATAAGGATATTCTTTTCCTGCAGTTCCCTGACGATCTTTACAGCGGTCTCGGCATCCGGTGCAGCTCCGATAATGGCAGCAAAACCGGGCATTCTTCCATCAACCAGCTGTATACCGAGGTTTCTCTGGATCGTGTCCGTTATGAAACCATTATATATATATCCCGTTTCCGGGTCTTTACAGGGTTCTTCGTTGTTAAGGTATCGGAGCGCAAGTATGATCTCTTCACAGAAGAGGGTGGCCATTCCGGAATCAAGGGCTTCTCCAAGGTAGGGCTTCCAGTTGGTTTCGTCTGGAAGATCCTGAAGCATTTCACGAGCCATCTCAAGCGCGACCTTCATATCTGCAAGGGTCTGTACCTTAAAGGCGGTCATGGCATAGATTTGCGGAAGAAAAAAGGCGGTATCCGGAAACTCGAATAGAAAATCTTTGCCCTTCTCAGCTATTGCTTTCTCAAGGTTTTCCTCTGCTGTTTTAAAGAGTTCATGCGAAGCCCTTATGGCCGCAGAGGCGATTACTTTTGACATTTGTACCTCCTGAGGTTTTTTATTTCAAAACAATCAATACTGTTTAAATGTAACCGTCGAGTACATTCACTGTACCCGGGGTGCTTATCCGTTATTTATACTGCATTTCGGGCAAAGGCCGAAAAATTCAACATTGGTACCCAGTTTAGTGTACCCATGAAACATGCTGTTTGAGGTATCAATCTTAAGTGTCTTATAAACATCCCTGATCTCATTGCACTTTGTACATATCAGGTGATAGTGATTGGATATATCCGGATCATAACGCCTCTTGGTGGAATCCAATTTTAGTTCACGTATCTTTCCCTTATCTCTTAGGGCCTCCAAAGTATTGTATACAGTTGCAAATGACATAGTTGGAAATTTTTTCTTTACCATTCCATATATGTCCTCTGCAGAGGGATGCATCTTGTTGTCCTTTAGATAATCAAGAATGGCAATACGCTGTGGCGTTAATTTAATCTGAAGCTGCCTGTATTCTTCCACAATCCCTCCTAGAATAGTTCTAAACTAGTAACGTATCACATACATAAAACATTGTCAATTTAAAGTAATTGACTACTCGCGACCCTTAAGAAATGTCGGTATTGCATTTGCCTCTCTGGGGCCGATCGTAATCTTCCAGCCTTCAAGCTTGTCCTCAAGCGCACCGCTTAAGATAGCAACCTGTCCAGGCAGAATCAGTTCTTTTACTTCAACCATATCAGCCATGCCGCTTTCATTTACGAAGTTAGCGATCTTCGCAGCAGTAAATTTTCCCGCGGCCCATGCTGTAAGTACTGAGAGACCTTCACAGTCCATGACTGCCAGACGGCTTGGAACCTTACTGTTTTCTATCTCGCCGGATACGATGAAGTAGGTCAGCGAAAAGTTAGTTGTAATCATGAGAGGTGCCTTCTTATCAGGTTCTCCGATCTCATAGATCTTCTGCTCAACCTGCATAGGAACCTGCGGGTCGGTATAGAGATTTTGCCTCTGACTGAAGAGGACCAGATTCTTCCATTTTTCTACACTGCTTATCACTACGATCGATGAATACTTTGCAATGGCGACAGAAGCAATGGATGTCTCAAGAATAGAATCATCTCTGATAACAGAATTGATAATCGGGTAACCAAGAGGCTTGAAGCTCTTTTTCAGGGCTGCACGCCGAATCTGGGTGTTGTGTTCGATAATTTCTTTTGCACTTTCAGCACCGGATTCAAGAACTATGTCCTCAACACCGAGGCCTTTGATCTTTTCGGTCAGGGCACTCAGTGCATCAAGTCCCTTTGCACTTGCTACAAGTGGAAGTCCGTTTGCCTTGGCGATTGCTGCCATAGCTTCTGCGGTCTCATCAGTTGCAGCATAAAGCAGGGGCTTTCTATCAGCGATTGCCTTAGCAGCGGCCTCGATAACAGCGGCATCCCTGCAGTTCAGTATAATGGCTGCACCAGGTGCTTTTTCGGCTACTGTCTTTGCAGCGGCTTCATATGTCGCACTGTCGCCTGATGCACACTCTATAGAGATCGCATCAATCCGGAGTTTCTGTCCCACACGGTCTATCTCGGAACCAGCTACTGCCTCTGCAGTCGCAGCGAGGTTAGCATCATTGTCCTTGATATTAACAGCGATCGCGCTTGGGTTTACGAACTTCTTCTCATGTCTGAACATGACGTTCTCGCCGCCCATTTTGGCTGCTGTTGCGCCTGTTCCTAATGCAAATGATCTGATAGGAGGAGCAGATGCCTCTCCCAGCGCGGATTTTGCTTCGTCTGATACATCGGGACACGCTGACAGTTCGATCCCGCCCTGTGCCAGTTTCATCGCAAATGCGAGACATGTCGGGAACCCGCATTTCTTGCAGTTTGTCTTCGGAAGAAGTTTGAATATTTGAACTCCGGTTAATGCCATTTTAAGCCTCCATAATCTTTGTCGTAATCTGTTAAAAAAGTGTTGAGCGGTTAGTAATATCTGATCAGGTTCTCTCCTGACTTATTACGCTACTCAGCACTACATTAATTCATCAATAGTTTTTTCAACATTCTCTACTGCCCTGGGGTGCCTCATAATAAGGAGGTTAGACCCGGAAAGCATCATTGAAGTTGCGGTCACAGTTTCCCAGGAAATACTTCTTTCCTCTAGTTCTCCCCATTCAGGTACATCATTTCCGGAAGCAACTGTCTCTTTTACCTTCCATACATACATGCCGACATCGCCTACAATCGGGGGCTGCATGGTCGGGTCATTCTGAGCCAGGCCTGCAAGTCTGATACGCTCCATAACAGAGTAGGTATACTCAAGACCGTAGCCCAGTGCAGAACACATAGGGTCGGTGATGAGTTTTTCTTTGTCAAAACCCATCTGGGTAATTAGGATATTAAGCTGCTTTGCAAGGTTGATATCAAGCTCTGACATTGCTATAAGCTTGTGGTTATGGGCAAGCGCGGCTGCAACAATTGTCTTGTAGTTGCCTTCCTGTGCCTTGCCGATGATGCAGTTATAACCGCTGGCTGCCTCTGCTGCTGCTACAAGTACAGTGGCATCTTTCTCGATATGGTTGGACCCGAGAATGATAAGAGGTATATTGATTGCTGCCAGTACATCTTTGATGGTCTGAGCTGCAGCCTCTGCAGAACGGTCGCCGCGGTCAGGGTGTGTGCTGACAAGCCTGAGTGCGATTGCCTTAGCGCCCAGCGTTTCCTGACAGTACTTTGCCCAGGATACGGGATCTCCGCTTACATCTTTATATATGCTCTGCACGGTCTCAGGCCAGTCTTCCGGTGCACAATCCTGAATTTCATATGCCACAACCGGTCTGTTAGGGACCTCTCCCTCAAATGCCAGAAACGGCAGTGTTGTCTCTCCGCCGATGGTCAGTTTGCTGCCTTCCTTGCCGAAATCAACCGCTAGGACCTTTCCTCCAAATGATTCTTTTGGTACCACAAATGACATAACAACCTCCAAATTTAATAATCTATTCTTTTTTAATCTTTAAGCTTATGGCTCATTCCTGTTACAACAGGCAAGCCTGAACGCTTAAAGTTGTATTACATATCCAGATAAGAATCCGCATATAGTGATTTGTTAAGGAAGAGGTCGGTTGTCTTCATGACATCAACGAGGTCCTTATCAAGCGGATTTGCGATTGCCGCTGTCAGTCCTGCATACATTAATAATACGAGATAAGTTTTGTCGATCAGGCTTCTCATGTTTCTAGGAACTCCGTTTGAGATGTTGCTCAAACCTACAACAGTCTTCATTGGAGGATCATTCAGATCCTGGAAGTCCTGGATAGCCTTCATTGAATGCATTGCCTGATCCTGTGTAGTACATACCTGCAGGATAAGCGGGTCAAGGTATATGTTTTCAAGAGGTACTCCGAATTCCATGGCCCTGCCCATAATCTCAGCAGCAATTCCGCAACGTTCTTCAGAGTCCGCCGGAAGACCGCCTTTTCCTACAGTCAATGCAATGATTTCTGATTCATACTTTGCAGCAAGTTCCAGCATTCCGAACCGTTCAGGGTCATTGGATGTAGAGTTGATCAGGGCTTTTCCCCATTCATTATTATGAACTTTCAAGCCGGCCTCAAGGGCAGATGCGTTGGTCGTGTCCAGGCAGAGCGGCGCCTGAACCTTTTCCTGGATGATCTCTACCATCCATTTCATAAGATCCTCACCCTTATCTTCGGCTGGTCCGATGTTTACATCAATAAAATGTGCGCCTGCCTTCCACTGCTCCATCGCAAGGTCCTGGATAGGTTTAGGGTCACGTGCATCCATTGCCTCTCTGACTTTTTTTGCTATAACACTGATTTTTTCACCAATAATAATCATCCGTCTGTCTCCTTTTTTATTCTTTATGCTTTGAATATCTGAAATGATAAATATAGTTCTGGAAAAAGTTTTCAATTATAACACAGAAAAAACGAAAAAATACCCGTTAATTAATGAATAAGAAATTTAAATGTTATCCCTTTGGTTGCCTTTAATTTTATGTACTTGCATATGTAAAAACACCTGTGCCTTGCAGGGCAATATTGCTTGATATAGAGAATTGAAAAATATTAAAAACTAGTTAAATATTGAAACTGCTAATAGCACTTTCCGTGAATACTGCACAATATTTGCGCTTGAGCTCGGAATACATATCTTTGAGCTTGCATGAGAAGTAAAAGCTTATAAAACAAGAAGTTGTAAAACATTTATTGATAATATAGATTATTTTTTATCCATTGCAGTATCTTGGTATTGGTATATATCCTTAGGGAAAAGGTGAGTACGCTCACATAATATATATTTATGAAGCGATATTATGTAAGAAGGATTATAAATTAGGTTTTCGAAAGGGCAAACCCCTGGTAACAGGGAGACGCAAAGCCACGGGTTCATAAGAAATATGAATAGCCGGGTTACCGAAGAAACATGCTTTTCCTCCGGGAATGATGTTTCGCTTTCGAGGCATTCAGGAGGAAGGCAGATGAACAGACAGCATGAAAGTAAGTGCAGCAGTGAGATTGAAACCCGAAAAATATGTATTTATCACCTAATACAGGCGCTAGTTTTTCTTGCTCTGGTAATGTTTACAACAAGTGCATTTGCCGGATCGGCAAGTCTTGAATGGAGCCCTTCCGATCCCGGAGGTGTCGGGGTAGCTGGTTACAAGGTCTACTCCGGGACATCCTCCGGTATCTATAACGGGTATGAAGATGTCGGAAATACCACAAGCTATACGGTGAATAACCTTCAGGATGGTCTATGGTACTTTACAGTAACTGCCTATAGCGCCGGGGGATTAGAAAGCGGGTATGCAAATGAGGTGAGTAAAGTAATAGAGGATGCCGGCGGTCTCGTACTTATCAATACAGTAGCGGATATCTCTGTAAATGGTTCTGATGGTCCTGTAACTGTGCTGCAGGGGGATAATGTAAATGTACAGGTCTCACTTGCAGCAGGTATTCTTACAGGAGAGGCTGCAGAGTTATGGGTGAAAGTATTTGTTCATGATGCGGCATCCGGGATATTTACGCCCATTAATCTTTTTGAGCAGCAGACACCTCTTACGGACATAGCACCAGTAACACTGATTAACTCCACGCTTTCTGAAGGGATATACATATTTTATTTTGGCGCGGATCTTGTACAAAACGGTCAGATGGATATGGAAAGTATGTACTACGATGCGGTCGTTGTGCATGTAAGAGCGGATATACTGGAAGGTATTCAGCCGTCATCCGGAGTGAAAATTAGTGGACAGGATGCCCCTGTAACCTTGGCAGCAACGGATGAGGTCAGTCTGCAGTTAGAGCTGGATGCTGGATCGTATGGCGGTTATATGGCGGATCTGTGGTTAAAGGCATATATATACTCTAATGATAATGGATTTCTGATACCGCTTAATCTTACGGGCGGCGCTATAGAGCTTGCAGGTATGGATCCGGTATCAGTACTGAACAGCCGGATTAATTCTGGGTTCTACATGTTTCTGTTCGGAGTAGATATGCAGCAGGATGGGGCGTTTGATTCTGAGCAGCTGTATTTTGATTCAGGGTTTGTGAATGTTAAGTGATGAAGTCAGGGATTAGGACATATGTAGGGGCAGGTTTCAAACCTGCCCTTAACATGTATAAGTTGTATATAACTGAGATTCCGAGCTTGTCGGAATCTCAGACATATATGACAGCGTTTCAATAAGATTTACCTTTAGGTAAATAGGAACCGTAGGGGCTCCCCTTGCGGGTGCCCTGATTTATTAAACATTGCTTTAACACAGTTGGTCGTACGCAAGCAGAAAATTTGGCACCCGCTAGGGGAGCCCCTACGATTTGTCTGATATATTCATTCTCCAACAAAAAAAGCCCCCCGGAAATCCGGGGGGCTTTTGTGTTTCATTGAAGGGCAGGTTTGAAACCTGCCCCTACGGTTAATTATTTAATGTGGCAGGTAAGGCAGATTCCTGAACCATTGATCTGTCCTCTAAGAAGAGGAGAAGAAGC
>JADHUV010000070.1 GCA_016784355.1 Nitrospira sp.
TGGTGCAGCTTATTCCTTTAGCGCATTATCTGATGAGGACATTGAAAGACTGACACACATATTTACCTTATCTGCATTAGGACCTATCAGGAATAATATGAATTTTAACACAAAGGCATCTTATACCATGCGTGATATCACTGATGCCCTCGGCCCTTATTCACAGGACACTTTCTTATATTCTGCGAGTCTCTTTTATCGGCAGCATAAAACCAGTTTATCATTTGGCGGAAGTTATACCCAAACGACCAGTGACGCTTCTGAGGGGTCTGGATTAAAGCATGTAGCACTAAACGGCTATTTCTCAAGGATACTCTCAAGGCGGGCCTTTTTTAATGTCTATAGCACATGGACAAATGAGTTAGAAGAGGACAAGAGTCACCTTGATGTTCGACCGATACTTCGGTGGAGGATAAGAAGAATATCCCTTAATGCTGAATACAATTTTCGCAGAACCGTAACTGTTAGGAATGAAACTGAAGAACATAGGATTTATCTGAGGGTTGTGAGGAGATTCGCTAAATTGTTATGATAAAAAAGAAACTCGCCTGGATTCCTTTATCCGTGGGAATGATGACAGGCAAGAGGTATTTTCAGGTGAATAAAGTAATATATTTCATAAAAGAATATCAGTCTGCTCGCTTTAAGCTATATGCTTTGTTACTTACTATCTGCTGCCTGCTGATAAGTCTGTCTTCATGCGCCTCTCCCAGGGCTTTAATTGATAAGTCTGCGAGGGGAAAAATATTATGGCCTGGTTATCCTGAAGAACCGCGTATACAATATCTGTGGACCGTTAGTCAGATATCAACAGCAATAGAAGGCAGGAAAAGGGGGCTTTTTGACTTTGTCATGGGAGAGGTCTTAGAAGATGTTACTGATCCGAGGACATCAAATGTTATGATGAGGCCATATAGCGTCTTTGTTGATTTAAAGCAGAGACTTTATGTTACGGACCCCGGGGCTTACAGAGTAACAGTTGTGGATTTGAAGACAGCAAATGTAATTAATATCTTTGGAACAGAGAAGGATAAGTTTCAATCTCCTATAGGGGTCGTTGCAGACTACGGAGGACGCATTTATATATCTGATTCTATATTGGCTAATGTCTATGTCTTTGACGAAAAAGGCAATTATCTTTTTCAGTTTGAGGGAGAATTTAAGAGACCAACCGGAATAGCAATAGACACAGGGTCTTCCAGAATATATATATCTGATACACTTGAACATAAACTTTATATTTATTCACTTGAAGGAAAACGCATCGGCAGTATCGGCAAACCCGGGTCACTGCCGGGTGAGCTAAATTTCCCGACACACCTTTTTGTTGATAAAGATGGACTTCTTTATGTTACTGATGCCATGAATTTCAGGGTACAGATATTTGACCCCGAAGGAAAGTTTATCGGAAAAGTTGGGGTATTAGGCGATGCATATGAAAATCTGGATAAGCCGAAAGGTGTTGCTGTCGACACCCATGGCAATATTTATATAGTTGACTCTATTTGGGATACAGTAAAGATTTTTGACAGAGATGGCAATAGCCTCATGTATTTTGGTAAAAAAGGACATAGATATGGGAACTTCTATATGCCATCAGGCATATTTATTGACCAGAATAATATTATATATGTTGCTGATACCTATAACCTGAGGGTGCAGGCATTTCAATTTATAGGGGAGGAATAAAAACATGTATCGTTTAGTGTGTAGAATTCTTAATTGTCATTCCCACAAAAGCGGGATTCCGGAAAATAAGAATCTGGATTCCTTCTTTTCATCCTTCGTAGTACTACGGAGAACGGATTACAGGAATGACAGATACACGCTGCATGTTTCATGTTATATCCTTTTAATAGTGGCTTTGATTCTATCTATCTTCTCTTTCAATATCACGTATGCACAGGATCTTAGTCTGATTGAATTCACAAAACATAATCTTTCTACTTCAGGTCCCGGGCCTATAAAGTCAACTAATGAAGACCGGATATGTATTTTCTGTCATACCCCGCATAGCGCTATATCTTATCCGCTGTGGAATCATACCTTGTCAGAGGAGTCATATATATTGCCGGAAAGCGAAGGTGACCCATCAAATCCATGGTATTATATGAAGTCTTCTCCTAAACAGCCTGATGGTGATTCAATACTCTGTCTTAGCTGTCACGATGGAACAGTGGCAATAGCATCTATTGTCAATCTCGGTGGAGCAAAATCAACTATCAGTATGCAGGGAACGGCAGCTGGTGGGGTAATGCCTCCGGGCGACAGCAATTTTGGTTTTGACCTCAGCGGGTATCACCCGGTCTCTATTGAGGTTAATGATCAGCTTATATTTGATAAGAATTTGCAGTGCATCGATAACGAGGTTAACTTCAGGATATGCTATCCTCAATCGCCAATTAAACTCTTACCTACGGACAACCTGTATGGAGCAGGACCACATACAGGCATTGGTGTTCAGTGCTCTTCATGCCATGACGCTCATGACAACACATCTGCTCCCTTTTTAAGAGTGTCATATGGAGGCACTGTGTGGGAACTGGATACCGAACCCCTTTGCACGAAATGCCATGTGCTGTGTTCTTCAGGATGTCCGTAATTAATAAGGAAATGTATAATGCAGAATGAAAAATTAAAAATTGTTAACTGTTCACGAATAACAGCAGTTGACAGTTGTCAGTTATCAGGTCGGAATCGACCTGCCTACCGGACAGGCAGGCTCGAACCGAGGTGCAGGAAAAAATACCTGACAACTTCTCTTTTGACAGTAATCTTTGCTGGTTTTTTTCTTTTTATAATAACTGGATTCGGATATGCCTTCAATGAGACACATCTTGATAGCTCTATCCTGCCGCGGGGCTGCGGCGAATGTCACAAAAGTCATGGCGCCAGAGCAACTGTGATGCTTGATCTGCCGAAGAATGAAATATGTTTAAAATGCCATGGAACCATTAAAAGAGGTACAAGAGGACAGGCAAAAACTGATATACTCAGCTCTGTTATTAAGAGCTCTAATCATCCGGTATTACAGACAAGCCAATATCATATTACGGGTGAGAGCTTTCCTGAAAAATCACCATCAACCCAAAGGCATGTCTCCTGTTATGACTGTCACAATCCCCATTTATCAACAAAAGATAATCCGCTTAGCGGAGTTAGAGGATATTCGGGACGAGGAGTGACAATTAATAGCATAAGCAATGAATTTCAGGTTTGTTATAAATGCCATTCAGACAGCGCCAATCTACCCTCCAATGCAGGCAATATAGCCCAGGAATTTGACACTGGCAATGCTTCCTACCATCCGATCGAATCTGCAGGAGTGAATTCCACTGTGCCAAGTCTTCTGGGATCATTAACCACTCTCAGTATTATAAAATGTTCCGATTGTCATGGAAATGATGATAAAGCCGGTCCAAAGGGAGTTCACGGGTCAAATTATGACCATATACTAAAAGACAATTATTCCATGCAATCAGGATCTGAGGGTCCACATGCATATGAACTTTGTTATGGATGTCACAGCAGGGGAAGTATAATCGAGGACGAAAGCTTTAAATCCCATAAGAAACATGTGCTCTACAGCAATACATCATGTTATGCCTGTCATGACGCGCACGGAAGCCCCTACAATGAGAATCTCATTAATTTTGATATAAGTATTGTCTCTACAAATTCCACTGGACAGCTTAACTATATGAAGCTTTCTCCAGGAAAACCCAGGTGCTTTTTAAACTGTCATGTGGATGGTGTACAGTATGATCATAAAATAACAGGCTTTGAATATTGTGTGAACACCAATTGCATTCCCGGATGGTAATTAAAACAGTTGTCAGGGGGCAGTTGTCAGTTGTCAGGTATTTTTTCCTGCACCCTGTCAACTGCACCCTGTTCTTTTAAATACTGAAAGATTTGCACCCTGCGGTTAAATGTATCTGCAACATAGATCTTGTCATTTTTATCAATATATAGCCCTGTTGGCAGGTAAAATTCGCCCGGCTTTGCCCCTGGAGTTCCTACAAATAAAAGGAGAGTTCCATCATCATTAAAAATCTGAAAGTTATTGAAGGCAGAATCAATTACATACACATGGCCATCTGAATCAACACCTACGCCATAGGGTCTCGTGAAAGTGCCTGAAGCATCCCCCAGTTTGCCAAATTCTTTAATATAATATCCTTCCTGATCAAATATCTGAATTCTGAAATTAAGTGTATCAGCAACATAGAGCCTGCCTTCCATGTCAAGCGCTAAAAAACTTGGGAAATTGAACTCTCCTCCTTTATAACCCCTTTCTCCGATATTATAAATAGCTATACCATCCTTATCAAAAACCCTTATTCGATGGTTCTGTGTATCTGTTACATAGAGTATGTCTCTGTCTTCATTAAAGACCATACCTGATGGGTGCTGAAAATCTCCAGGCGTGCCTATGGTTAATATTATATCTCCTGTTTTTTTATCAAGACCAAATACTTTATTAAGTCTTGAGTCTGCAACAAAAATAATCCCCCTTTTATTATCAATAGCAAGCCCCACAGGTCCTGCGAGCACTCCATTGCCAAGAAATCTTAATCCGTTTTGCTCTACATCGAAGACAAATATAAGACCCTGCTCTGTATCAGCAACATATACATTTCCTGCAGCGTCGGCAATGACAGTATTGGGTCTCTGCAGGGACTCTACCGGATCTTCACCTAAAAAAAAGGTGAGAAATGGGTCAGGACCTTCAAAATCGTGTTTGTCAGCCCACTGGGTAATCCATTTAATCCTTGGATCATCAGGCGGAGAAGGCCATACAATTTCTTCAACTGGTTCTTCTTTGGGCGGGGCAGCAGCGCAACCTATCAGAATCAGTGAAAAGCAACAAGCAGCGAGCAGTAAGCAGGTTCGGAAATTCATACGTATTAGTATATAAAAAATGAGTAAATTTTTCATCAAGAAATTATTATATTGTAATAAGTTACTTAAAAGTTATCTTCCTGTCTTGCAAGCCAGTCTGACGGCAGGTAGGAGTGAAGCAACATATCAATCTCTCTTTATCGCTGAGGAGGTTGCTTCACTTCTTTCGTAATGAAATCACTGTAGTCTGAGTGTTCCTGTACGTGAATGGTTAAGGTTGAAGAAACTCTATCCCTGCCTTCTCTCTCAAAGCCTCCAGCCATTCTTTAAGTCTTATTGTCTTTCTTTCTTCTGTTAATTCATTGTTGATTTTATCCCTCACTTCATCAAAGGAAAACTGTTGACCGGATTTCCTGTCTTCTACTTTAATTATGTAAACACCATGCTCTGTCTCCAGAGGACCCATTATTTCTCCGATTTCCATATCAAACGCGAGAGGCTCTAATTCCGGTATAAACATTCCTCTGTGAATATACCCAATATCCCCTCCCTTAACTCTGTAAGGGTCATCAGAGAATTCATAAGCAATGGCTGCAAAATCCTCCCCTCCTTTAATCCTTTCTAGAAGGTCCTTTGCCAAAGCCATTGCCTCTTCCCTTGTTCGGGTTTTCTTCTTCTTTTTGTCTTCAATGCCGAGGGCTTCCCCAATATCTTTTTCTTTGTCAGTCTTCCAGTCTGCACTGACCAATGATGGATATAAGGTATTTGACCCCCATAAACAAAAGAGTAAAAAAGGAAAGATATTTGGGAATAAATGTCTTTTATGTCATGCTGTAAACCCAATTGATTTTGGCAATTCCGTTACCAGCGGATCGGGATGGCATATAATACATTCAGAGGCGCCAAAAAAATTAATTGATAAAGGCCCTGTTATAAATGTCTGTTCCAAGTGTCATGATAAAGACAAGAAAAGAGCAGCCAAAAAAGAGATTAAAGCTATGGACAAACCTACTTTGTTGTGCCAGGGATGCCATGGTAAGAGGTATACCTCGGGACATCCTGCAGATGCCAGGCACATTCGCAAGCCGTCTCCCAAGCTTTTAGGATGGATGAAAGAAGGTGAGAAGCAACTTAATATTATGTTACGGTTTAACTCTGATGGGGAAATTACCTGTATTACTTGCCATAATCCACATGACAAAGGAATAATCCCTGCGGGAATGATGGGTGCAGAGGGCGCAGGTGAAAAATACGGAAATCGAATGCCAAATAACATATGTACAGCATGCCATAAAGATAAATAGTCCATTTTCATAATGAGCTGGTAAATATTAATTTCTTCTTTTTTTATAAGAATGGCCTGAGGCATACAATAAAAAACCCCCTGATCCATTAGCCCCTAATCCACACCTTTGTAAAGAAGAGTTCCATTTAATGACAGACAACATTACAGTATTATAATGAATATACCGAAAAAGAGATGATTATATATAAAGAAATTGGAAAAATGTTCTGAGATTTTCAGATGGGATTATATAGAGAAATATCGAAACTATTTACTGTTGCCAGTTTAAGGTTGAAGGTTAGAAAAAAATATAAGAAATATGGGTTTTCAATTAGTTGAAGCAAATACTGAATGACAAGATTGATGGCAACTTATTTATGACTTTTATTATGGCAATTATATTACTTATTGCATAACTTGCTGAAATACCATGGACCTGCCTATAGTCAGGCAGGCCCGTATTCTGATAGCGGTAACATATTTTGCTTATGAACTGGCAAATATTTAATAGAACTGAATCCACAGAAATCCGTGGCCATAAAACCCTGATATCGGGTTTGCTTAATAGCAAAGTGGCCCTCCTGATTTATATTCTCATTGGTTCTTCTTTGATTTTCCTCTCATTTCCTTCAAATGATGCCTCTGCTCTGATGAGTGGATTATCTCTCAGAAATCACGTTATGTATGGTTCTATAGAACTAAACTACGAACAGCTATTTAGAGAGGAGAAATCCGTTTCTTCCCGTTTAGCCCAGAATTACACTCTCGG
Source organism: Nitrospira sp. (assembly GCA_016784355.1). GTDB lineage: Bacteria > Nitrospirota > Thermodesulfovibrionia > UBA6902 > UBA6902 > JACNKH01. Next base: position 6,900 of record JADHUV010000070.1, read on the forward strand.
TCTCCGAGGCTTTGTATTAGATCCGCGGCTTATCAATTTTAATACTTCAGGTACCCTGACACATACCAGTAGAGACACAGGCAATAATTCAACCTTAAGGGGTATAAGACTTAGTGTAAACTTACTGGAGGTTTCCCCCAGGAGATGGACGGGGGCAAGGAGATTCATTCCAAATCCAATCAGGTTGAGATTTTCTAATTATGCAGATGGGTATAATTCCACTAATTATGGGCTCAGTCTGATATATTCAGACACCAAGACGCTGTTCGGGAATTTCGGCAAAAAAAAGAAGGATGAGAAAAAGCAAAGTGAAGATAAGCAAAGTGAGAAAAAGAAGGATAAAAAAAAGAAACCCACTTCCCAGAACACTTATCCAAGTCTTTTATTTGATTATGACAAATATAAGTATGAGTCAGGTGCCTTCAAATATAACTCAGATCAATATAGTCTAAGGGCGCGAATAGATGGAAAAAACTATGATTATACATTAGATTTTGAGCGCTTTGACCAGGAAGGCAGCACATTTATTGATAAGTCTGCCATAACCCTGCGTTCTCATCACTGGTTTTTTAAGAAAGAAACAAGGAGAAGAATTAATTTCAATAATTTTATTATATTACAGGATATTGACAAAGAAGATCAGGTCTTTCTGGGCAGCGCTCTGACCTGGCAGAAGCCCTTTGATAAGGATACTCTTTCTTTTTCTGGTAATGCTAACTATTTACGTTCATCCATAGGAGATGATGAAAGAGAAAACTACTATACCTCTGCAACAGGCTCATACACAAAAATACTTTCTCCAGGTACATCTAACAACACTTCCCTGTCATTTAATTTCGGGGAAACAGAGTCATCAACCATTCACTCCGAACGGTTGAGTAATTACATCACATCTGATCTCTCAAGGGTTTTCAGGTCATCGGGCGGTGTATTTGTAGCAAACACCGACAAGGGTAATGATTATGGAGCAGACATACAGTTATCTACAAAAACCAGGATAAGCACTGGTGCAGCTTATTCCTTTAGCGCATTATCTGATGAG
>JADHUV010000071.1 GCA_016784355.1 Nitrospira sp.
CAATATTGATTGGCGGATTCCGCTACGGAGGCAAAGACATTAGCTGGACATCAGGTGCGACGACTTACACGGCATCGCCTGAATATTTTGCACTTGATATCACAGATCCTCTGAACCCTGCCCTGCTCTGGACTTTTTCAGACCCCGACATGGGTTTCAGTATGTCATATCCGACTATCTCAAAAATCGGTGACATGTGGTATGCTGTATTTGGATCAGGTCCAATAAACTATGACACCGGTTCTAACCTTCTTACATTCCAGGACGGCTACGTTTATGCGCTGAATATGTCGAGCGGAAGCAGTGGCGTAATAAGCACCTGGACAAAGGATGTCAATTTCTGGAAACTGTCAACGGGGCACACCTCCGCCTTTCTGGTAGACCCAATCTCGGTAGATGTAGACATTGACTTCGATGTTGACGTCATATATATCGGTGAAAATTACCAATCCGGTGCAAATTGGTATCCCCAGATGAAACGAATAACAACAAACAAAGGGACAAGTGATCCCTCTGCATGGGTGCTTTCAACGCTCGGAGATATAAGCACTATAGCCGGCGCTAAAGACGATGCAATGAAAATTACCGCCCCCGCTTCAGCTGCGATGGATGACCGTGCCAATCTTTATATCTACTTCGGCACAGGCCAGTTTTACGGTACTGCTGACAAGAACACTACTGATACAGGCGCCTTCTATGCAATTAAGGACAAATGCTGGGACGGCAGCTGTACAACCTCATACTCATCTCTGATGGATGTCTCCGGGGCATCAGTATCGACCGACAGCACTGTCTCGGGAGTAAGCGGCGCGTGCATTGGCAGCACTTCAAGCTGGAGCAGTCTGCTGACCTCTGCAGAGGGCTGTGACGGCTGGGCAATTTATTTTAATACCATAGCAGAAGCCACTGATTTTACGGGCGCAGCGCTTACTCACACGGGTGAAAGAATGGTGACAAAGCCCCTGGTTATCGGCGGACTAGTTATGTGGGCCTCTTACATCCCAGGGACCGAACAGTGTTCCTATGAGGGCGAAAGTAATGCCTATGCGGTTTACTATAAAACCGGCTCTGCATACAATGATTATATTTTCAAAGAGCAAAAACAGCAGACTTCCCCATCGACCACCGTGGGCAGAGTGAGAAAACTTGGGGCCGGAATGCCGTCTTCCATGAGTGCACAGATCACCTCAAGCGGAACAGCAAAAGGCTTTGTACAGCAGTCTACAGGCAGTATACTTGAGATAGAGAGCATCACTCCTGTATCGCTTAAGAGCGATGTTACAGGATGGAAAAGCGAGCCGATACAGTGATGATATCAAGGCTTTTCATAATAATCATGTTTGCAGGTATCATATCCTGTAGTGCTGATAAGGATACCGATTTAGCTAAGAGCAATGAGCCCGGAGCTGAAAGGGTCGAACTATCAGACCCTGCACAATTCTCTGCTGAAGCTCATTCATCTTTACATATCACTCCACTTACGGCCACCGCAAGATCATTAATAAAACTGCAGGCCAGTGCAGACCTGCTTGCGGAGGGAACTGTAACCTGGCTGGTAAACGATATAATAGATGAGACTGTCAAAGGCACAAGGTATACGTCTACCAAACTCAGAAAGAGAGATATCCTGCAGGCCATGATCAGCATGAAGGATCAGGAGTATTACTCTAATAAGATAGTTATCAATAATACTCCACCAAGAATAGTCCGGGCAACAATATCGCCGAGTACTTTAAAAACCGGCGACTCGGTTTCTGCTTCTATTAACTCGTCCGATGAAGATAATGACCCGCTTACTTTCATATATAGCTGGAAGATCAATGGACTGTTTGCAGGTGAAGAAGAGTATTTGCAGGGTGATATCGCAAAAGGTGATCTGATAGAGCTTGAGGTCAGACCGTTTGATGGTGAAGCATATGGTGTAATAATCCGGCTTTCGAGCACTGTCGAGAACTCATTGCCCGTGCTTAAGGTCGGGGCTCCATCACTGCAGTCCAACCAGTATTCAACCACTGTATCAGCAACTGATCCGGATGGGGATTACCTTACCTATGAACTTGAAAACAATCCGGAAGGAATGACAATCGACTCTGACGGACTGATAATATGGGATGTCCCGCCTGAAAGCGAAGGTGTCTATGAGTTTAAGGTTAAGGTCACTGACGGAAGCGGGGGCATGGTAATTCTGCCCCTCTCCACTACTATCAGCCTGTTAAATGATGCTCCTGCTAAATAATATGATAAAGGTATAGACTTCTGCCGCTATAACCAGTAAATCGGATACTGCTATCTTTTACTCATAATATGTGGCTGAAGCGTTCTCGTTTTCCCATACTGTAACTGACGATATATTACATATATCATCAACTATCTTCTTTTTAAGAGACTCATAAATCCATTTTGCAATGTGTTCAGAAGAAGGATTAATTTCTGTAAAAGGAAACACCTCATTTAAAAAAGAATGATCAAGTGATGCAAGAACTTCAGATAAAAGCTTTTTCAATTCATGAAAATCAATTACCAGTCCTATATCATTCAGCCTTTCTGCTGAAACCGTGACCTGAACCCTCCAGTTATGCCCGTGAAGGTTTTCGCATTTACCTTTATATCCACGTAACTGATGAGCTCCGGCAAACTGCGATTCTACAACAAGATCGTACATACTTCCTCCGACTGTTTCATTATTGTTTATTACTCATTATCCTCAAATTTAAATATCAATTCGCCTTCTCTGGTAAAACCATACTCCCTGGCAAGTGCCTCGACCTGTTCAGGCTGATCCTCAAGCGTTTGTACATGAAGCCGAATATCCTCATTTTTTTTCTTAAGCCGGTCTGCATCCGCACTTAACTCATCACGAATCTGCTTAAGCTCCATAAACCTGAATAACCCATTTTCACCGACTATCAGAGTACCTGTAAGAGCAATAAAAATCAATATCCCCAAAGTCCGATATATCAGACTCCGAGTTTTTTTATTTTTCTTAACTGCAGAGCGCCTCTGATTTCTCATACATTTGAACACTGCTAAAGCCGGGGCAGTTTTCATGCCGCCCCGACTCCGCATAAATTACTTTAAATTATAAAACACTTTCCTGCCACTAAACATAGCAGAATCTCCCAGCTCTTCCTCGATTCTCAAAAGCTGATTATACTTTGCTACCCTGTCAGTTCTTGACATTGAGCCGGTTTTAATCTGTCCGGTATTCATTGCTACTGCCAAATCAGCTATCGTAGTGTCTTCTGTCTCACCTGAACGATGAGAAACAACAGCCGTATAACCAGCCCTTTTAGCCATCTCAATGGCCTCCAGTGTTTCTGTAAGCGTTCCAATCTGGTTTAGCTTAATCAAAATAGAGTTTGCAATCCCTTTTTCTATACCCTCAGCGAAGATCTCCTTATTAGTAACAAAGATATCATCACCTACAAGCTGAACCTTTTTGCCAAGCCTGTCTGTCATATCCTTCCAGCCGTCCCAATCATTCTCTGCAAGCCCGTCTTCTATGGATATAACAGGATATTTCTCAATCAGCATCTCGTAATAATCAATTAGTTTCTTTGAACTTATCAATTTTCCATCGAACTGATATTTGCCGTCCTTTATCAGCTCTGATGCCGCAACATCAAGTGCAATTACTATATCTTTACCATGCTTGAAGCCCGCCTTCTTAACGGCTTCCAATATCAGAATGATTGCCTCTTCATTGGACTTTAGATCAGGTGCAAAACCGCCCTCATCACCTACAGCAGTATTCAGGCCCTTTGAAGCCAGAAGCTTTTTCAGGTTATGAAATACCTCCGCCCCCATCCTGATAGCATCACTGAAGGTTTTAGCTCCAACCGGCATTATCATAAATTCCTGGATATCAAGATTATTATTCGCATGTGAGCCGCCATTGAGGATGTTCATCATAGGAAGCGGTAACTCCCTGGCACTGATTCCGCCAATATAACTGTACAGGGGAAGCTCAGACTCAATCGAGGCGGCCTTGGCCACTGCAAGAGATACGCCCAGTATTGCATTAGCACCTAGCTTGCCTTTGTTTTTAGTTCCATCAAGCTTTATCATAGTTTCATCAATAAAGATCTGATCAGTAGCTTCAAGCCCTATAAGTTTTGAAGCGATCTTCTCATTTATATTTTTAATGGCTTTACGCACGCCCAGGCCCATGAAACGCTTTTCCTTATCTCGCAGCTCAAGCGCTTCCCTCTGTCCAGTCGAGGCACCGGAAGGTACAGCTGCTCTTCCGTGAGCACCGGATTCCAAAAGTACATCTACCTCTACTGTAGGATTGCCACGACTATCAATTATCTCTCTTGCGCGGATATCAACAATATCACTCATTTACAACCTCCATATTTTCTATACTGGGATTTTGAAATAACAACTTTTTTTCCTTAAATGCTGCCTCTATAAATGCCTTAAATACCGGATGCGGATCAAGCGGCCTGGACTTAAACTCAGGATGAAACTGACAGCCAAAAAACCATGGATGATCTTCAATTTCCACTATTTCCATAAGCTGTTTGTCAGGACTCATACCGCTGAATTTCATGCCGTGCTGTTCAAGTTTTGCCCTGTATTCATTATTAAACTCATATCTGTGTCTATGACGTTCATGTACCTCTTCCTGCCCGTATGCCTTGAAGGCATTAGAGTCTTTATCAATAGTACATGGGTACTCGCCAAGCCTCATTGTCCCGCCTTTATCAGACTTCCGATCTCTTCGCTGCACTGTCTGATTACGGAAATCATACCATTCTTCGATCAGATAAATGATCGGATCTTCAGCATCCTTCACAAACTCTGTGCTATTAGCTCCCTTAAGACCGCAGACGTTACGGGCAAACTCGATAACAGCACACTGCATGCCGAGACATATGCCTAGAAAAGGGATCTTCTTTGTGCGGGCATAAGCGATCGCATCAACCTTGCCCTCAACCCCCCTCTCACCGAAACCGCCTGGAATCAAAATACCGTCAACATCGGCAAGATATTTCTCAGGACCGGATTCCTCGATATCCTCTGATTCTACCCACTGGATATTAACCTTTACACTATTTGCAATGCCGCCATGAATCAGTGATTCCATAAGGCTTTTATAGGCATCTCTTAAACCAACATACTTTCCAACCAATGCGATATTGACCGTATTTTCCGGCTCTTTTATCTTCCTGACAACCTCGGCCCACTTTCTCAGATCAGGTGCCGGGGTTTCAAGTTTCAGACCCTTGCAGATCTGATCATCAATGCCCTCCTCATGAAACACAAGCGGCACTTCATAAATACTCTCAACATCACGGGCGGCAATAACTGATTCAATGTCCAGATTGCAGTGCAGGGCTATCTTCTTTTTAAGCTCCCTTGGAAGCGGCCTGTCAGTACGGCAGGCCAATATATCCGGCTGGATACCAATGGCCCTTAACTCCTTGACGCTATGCTGAGTAGGCTTGGACTTAAGCTCGCCTGCAGTTTTTATATACGGTACAAGCGTCAAGTGAATATACATGACACTATCCCTGCCTGCTTCATACTTGAACTGCCGGATAGCCTCTAAGAAAGGTAGACTCTCAATATCACCGATTGTACCGCCGATCTCCACGATAGTGACATCGTAACCCTCGGAACAGGACCTGATCGCACCCTTGATTTCATCCGTGATATGCGGGACTACCTGCACTGTATCACCGAGATAGTCCCCGCGGCGTTCCTTCAACAGCACATTATAGTAAATTTTACCCGTCGTAAAATTATTCTTTTTCGACATACGTGTAGAAGTAAACCTCTCGTAATGTCCAAGATCGAGGTCTGTTTCTGCGCCGTCATCGGTCACAAAAACCTCGCCATGCTGCAAGGGACTGAGCGTTCCAGGATCTACATTAATATAAGGATCCAGCTTCTGGATAGTAACGGTCAGACCTCGAGCCTCCAGCAGGGCACCTAAAGCAGATGCGACAATACCCTTACCAAGGGAAGATAATACACCGCCTGTTACAAAAACATACTTTGACATTGTTCAGCCTTTCTTAAATCTTCTAAAGTATCAATTCCAAAAGTATCAAATCCTGTTTCTTTGACCTTTATCCTCATTCCAGCAGACAATGCCCGAAGCTGCTCAAGCTTTTCCACCCTCTCTAAAACAGACTCCTTCATCTCTGAAAACCTGATCAGAGCTTCCCTTCTATACCCGTAAATACCAATATGTTTCAATATCCCGTTCTCGGCCGCCTCAAGATCAATATGCTGAAGGTCTTGCCAGTCATCCCTGTAATAGGGAATAGGTGCACGCGAAAAATAAAGCGCATTGCCGCACTCATCCATCACTACCTTCACTACATTCGGTGACCTGAGTTCCTCAGGATCTGTAATTTTCCTTGCAAGGGTGCTTATCGAAGCCTCCTGATCATTGTACAACAGTTCAATTACGTCATCAATCATCTCAGGTCTTATAAACGGCTCATCCCCCTGCACATTTACGATCACCTCAACATCCAGCCCTGCCGCAGCCTCTGCAATCCTGTCAGTACCGCTTTGATGCGTCGAAGAGGTCATAACCACATTACCCCCGAATCCCTTAACGGCATCATAAATACGTCTGTCATCAGTTGCTACAATTACAGTATCTACGAGTTGTGATTTCACTGCATGTTCATAGACATGCTGGATAATAATCTTTCCTTTTAGGGTAGCAAGGGGCTTCCCGGGGAAGCGGGTTGAGGCATATCTCGCCGGAATTATTGCTGCGGCCCGTGGCATAGGTTACTTTACTATAGAAGTCTCTTTTGTTCAAGCAGTTAAGTTGATTATTTAAGATATCCATAATAAAAAAAAATGTGCAATCTCAGTTTACAAAGTATATCCTTAATAAACCGGCCATATTTGAATCTTCCCATTAATAAATGTAATATCTATACCGTACAATAATTACTTTAAGTTAATGGATTATGACAAAAGCTATAGCACTCTATTCAGGCGGTCTTGACAGTACACTAGCAATCCTGCAAATGCAGAAACACGGGATTGAGGTCACTGCTATAACATTTATGAACCACTTCGGTTGTGATATCAGCGATAAATCATCCTGCTCCAAGGATCCCTTTGCAGCCTCGGTAAAGTTTGGCTTTAATGTCAAGCTCTCACATCTGGGGGACAAGTTTTTTGATATCGTTAAAAACCCCGTATTCGGGCATGGCAAGAACATGAATCCCTGTATTGACTGCCGTGTACTGATGCTGCGTGAGGCAAAGCAGTATATGGAAATGTCAGGAGCGGACTTTCTCATCACTGGTGAAGTCATTGGTCAAAGGCCAATGAGCCAGCGTCGAGACTGTTTTCCAAGAATGGACAAGGCCGCCGGTGTTAAAGGTATTGTAGTAAGGCCGCTTTGCGGAAAACTGCTGCCGACGACTATCCCGGAGGAATCAGGCATCATCAGTAGAGCTATGCTCCTTAATTTCAACGGCAGGTCAAGAAAACCTCAGATGTCCCTTGCAAAGGAATTCGGACTTACAGAATATCCTGCGCCGGCAGGCGGATGTCTTCTGACTGAACCGAATTACTCGTACCGTCTGCGAGAGTTGCTTAATCACAAGAAAGATCCTGATCTAAAGGATATTCATTTTTTAAGAGTCGGCAGACATTTCAGATATACTCCTGAGTGCAAGATAGTGTTAGGCAGAAATCTGGAAGATAACAATGCTATTTGCACATTAATAACCCCAGATGATTACGTTTTAAAAATAGAAGATATTGGCGGCCCTGTAACTGTTATTATCGGTGAAACCTCTGAGGCGACTATTTCTTTTGCCGCTGCCTTATGCGCCCGCTACTCCGCTGTGAGAAATCAACCGGAAGTAGAAGTGAGTGTAACAAAGGGC
>JADHUV010000072.1 GCA_016784355.1 Nitrospira sp.
CTTCAATTCATTGAGCACCCCAAGCCAGAAACTGCTTGATTCTGTTTTGTTTATCCAGAACCCAAGCAACTCCTTTTTCCCATCAAGTCCCAGCCCAATCAATACATAAATGGCTTTATTCTCTACTTTCCCGTCATGCCGTACTTTATAAAATATGCAGTCAAACCACACGATAACATATCGCTCCTGCAGCGGTCGGCTCTGCCATTCCTCAAACCTCGGCAACACACGGTCGGTAAGCCTTGATATAAGCGATGGACTGATTTCCATGCCATACATATCTCCAAGAATCTCCTGTATATCCCTTGCAGTCATTCCCTTTGAGTACATGGCTACTATTTTGTCTTCGACATCATCAAGGACTGTCTGGCGTTTGCGAATTAGCTTTGGCTGAAAATCTGATTTGCGGTCTCGAGGCACCTCTAATTCCATCGGCCCTGAGTCCGTCTGAACGGTCTTTATTGAATGACCGTTGCGCGCATTGTCTGTGCTGTTATTCTGATGTTTGGGATAGCCAATAAAGTCTTCAAGTTCTCCCTCAAGGGCTTCCTGCAATGTCTGTTGTACTAGTCGCTTGATCTTTGCTTTGACTTCCTCTGCTTTTACCGGTCTGTCTTTCTCCATTCGTCCACCTCCTGTGTTTTGATAAGTTTATCAATTTACACAGTTGTGTGGACAGTCCCAAAAGAAGATCCAGATATCGTGCTGGTAGATGTCAAAATGCCAGGGATGGACGGTATCGACGTTTTAAAGCGGATCAAGGCCATCTCCATCAGACCTGAGGTCATTATCATTACAGGTCACGGCGCAACAGAAACAGCTATTCAGGCCTTAAAAAACGGGGCCTTTGATTACATCACCAAACCTATAAGCTTTGATGAGCTTGAGATCGGTATAAAAAGAGCCCTGGCTAAACAGGGAATGCAGGTCCAGATAAATCAGCATGTGCTTAATCTTGAACAGACAGTAAAGGAGAGAGACAACGAACTGTTTATGCGTAAAAAGGCAGAGGAAGAGCTGAAGGAGGCCAAGGCTCGGGCAGAGCATGCCAATCATGCCAAGAGTCAGTTCCTGGCCAATATGTCCCATGAGATTCGCACTCCTATGAATGCGATCATCGGATTTTCCAACCTCTTAAACAATACCTCTCTTGACACCAAACAGGAAAAATATCTGAATACAATCTGTGAAAGCGCAAATGCCTTACTCGAGCTTCTAAGTGATATTTTGGATATTTCAAAAATAGAGGCCGGTGAATTAATACTCGGCAGTATAGATTTTGATATGCGTCACCTGACCCAGAGTGCCGTAAATATTGTCAGACCGAGATTACAGAGCGAACAGGTGGAACTATCTTTAGACTATGAAGAAGGCATCCCTAAATGTTTCACCAGTGACCCTACCCGTATCAGGCAGATAATAATAAACCTTTTATCCAATGCACTTAAATTCACAGAAAAAGGTTATGTACGTCTCTCTATCAGCTGTGATAAGCCCTCTGATAATTCATCTCAGACTTCATCAGCGGGTACAGAACATAATATAAGAATATCAATTAAAGACTCCGGTCTGGGGATCCCCTTAAATAAACAGAAGGAGATATTTGAGGCCTTTACTCAGGCGGACATATCTACAACAAGAAAGTACGGCGGAACTGGTCTGGGTCTGCATATAGTTGAGACCATTGTCAAAGTAATGGGCGGGGAGATCACCCTTGTATCAGAGGAGAACAAGGGAAGTGAGTTTACGGTCATACTTAAGTTGAAAGAAGCAGCCCCTATAATTCAAAAAGATATAATACCTCTGAAAAAAGATGCTCTTAAGAATATATCCGTTATGCTGGTAGACGACAATAAGGAAGACCTGATTATTACCGCATCCTGCTGCCAGGCTAACAAGATGAATATTGTCTCACAGTGTTATTCCGCAAGAGAGGCCCTGGACTGGCTGGCGACTCAATCAGAAATGCCTGATATAGTGATTTCAGATCTAATGATGCCGGGCATGAATGGATATGAGTTTGCGAAGATTGCAAAAGCAAGTTATAAAAATCTAAAGATCTTGGCTATCTCTTCCTATGCATCCCCCGGAGATGCGGGAAAAGTGCGGGAGTCCGGTTTTGACGCATTCATTTCAAGGCCGGTAAATAATGATGATATGATCAGGATTATCCAGATGACTATGGGTGATAAACGCAGCGACGGCCAGATCATTACCAAACACCTGTCTGAAGAAATGGGCTTAAAAGGGCTGCATATCCTGGTGGTAGAGGACAATGCGATCAATCAGGAACTTATCCGCATTCTGCTTGAAGAACTCGGCTGTATAGTGGATGTGGCATCTAATGGTCAGGAAGGCGTCGAACATATCATCGCAAAACAATACGACCTATGCCTCATGGATGTTCAGATGCCGGTTATGGATGGCCTGGAGGCCACCAGAAAGATCCGAGCCATGCATAACAGTAAACTTCCGATAATTGCATTAACTGCTGCAGTTATGAAAAAAGATCAGGATGAGTGCTTTGCCGCCGGTATGAATGACTACATAACCAAACCGATCAATCTGGCTAAGCTGAAAGAAGTTATTGCAAAGTGGATGGCGCAGGAAGCATAGGTAACTTGATTGCATATGCAGTAATAAATCTGAATATCATCATTAGAGGTTTTTAATATGAGTCGGGATAAATCTTTTGCAAAACCTAAGTTCAAAGCGAATAAGTCTTTATCCCTGAGGGTAAAGGCTGAAGAACTCTTAACGCAGGGAGTAGAGAATACTCATGACCTATCCCCCGAGAATGCTGAAGCGCTTATCCACGAACTACAGACACATAAAATTGAACTGAAGATGCAGAATGCAGCATTAAGGAAGTCTGAAGAACAATTAATCCAACTGGCTTATAAATATCGCAGCCTGTTTTACGCCAATCCGCTAGGATGCGTCATTGTGGATCAGCAAGGTACTATATTAGAAGCAAATCCGACAATGGGAGTTATGCTTGATATTAAGCAGGACGAGCTACTTAATAAGCCCTTCTCAGCATATATATCTACTAAAGCCGACGCGGATAAATTCCATATATTTCTTCGCAGCATATTTAAATCCCAGGACCCACAGGAATGCATGCTGAGTGCAAACAAGACCGGCATGCCACCTATCAATATGCAGGTAACTGGTGCGCTTCAGTATTCCGAGATTGAAGAATCCCTCAAATGTATTCTGACAATATCTGATGTCACATCCATACTAAATTCAGAAGAGAAGTATCGTCAGCTTTTCAATAATGAATTAAGTGCCTTTGTAATTGTAGATGCTGAAACCTTCATGATAGAGGAAGGCAATCCTGCTGCCTTGCAGCTATTTGGCTATACCATTGATGAACTTAAAAATCTTAATGTATTGGATATATCTTCCGAAAAAGATAAAACCAAGTTGTCAGTAAATAACATAAAGAATCAAGAACCTGGAAGTGGAATAATCCCTTTGCGTTTTATGCTGAAAAAAGATGGTACTGTCTTTCCTGCGGAAATATCCTCCTCCTCTTTTACCACAGGAGGAAGAAAGAAGATACATGGAATAATTTCAGATATATCTGATCGATACTATCAGGAGGAGAACCTTAAGCTTCACAGAAAAAACATTGAAGATGAATTAAACAAGAGCATGAGTGATTTAAAGAATGTTCAGGCCCAGCTTTTCCATACCTCTAAACTTGCCACACTTGGTGAGATGGCAACCGGACTTGCGCATGAAATAAATCAGCCGCTTGGAAGTATCGTACTTGTTATAGATCTTCTTAATAAAAAGCTGAAGAAAGATATGCTGGACAAAGCCAGTGCTGAATCATGTATTACTGATTTGCGAAGCTCTGCTAAGCGCATCGAGGACGTTATAAAACACATTCGAATTTTTGCCCGACAAGAGGTTTTCCTGCATGAAATGCTTGATCTGAATGCTACTATTCATGCGGCCATGTCATTACTGGCAGAACAGTTAAGATTACGTGATATCTCGGTTACACTGAACCTTCAGGGCGACCTTCCTCAGGTCAATGGAGAATCATTTCAGCTTGAGCAGGTCTGGATTAATCTGATTTCAAATGCCAAAGATGCGCTTGATACAAATAGAGACAGGATGCCGGATCAGAATATGGTTATTAACATTTCAACTGTTTTTAATGAGCAATCTGAGAGTATAGAGATTTCAATTACTGATAACGGTACGGGCCTGGATGATAGTATCCGTAGTAAAATTTTCGAACCTTTTTTCACAACCAAGAAAGTAGGAACCTCAATGGGGCTGGGGCTATCTATCTGTTATGGAATTATTGAAAATCATAAGGGATGTATTTCAGTATCATCTGAAGCTGGTAAAGGAACTACTTTTACCGTGACTCTGCCAATTTATTAAAGCGCAGGGAAAATCCATGAATAATTATCCTGCTGCGTCCCTGACTCTATATACCGTCTCCAGTGCCTTATCCACCTTGTCTAGAAATGATTCAATCTGAGTATTGTTCATCTCTATCATTACCCTGTATTCTTCTGAAAAATCATTATCATTTTCACCCAGGCATGCCTTCATGGTCTTGCATACTCTTTTAAGCTGCCAGTATAATTCACTGTACATAAGCTCCACATCGATTAAATGATCCTCTTCCCTCTCTGTCTTATTCTTCTTCATTAAAGAGAGCCAGTTAATAATTTCATCTGCTACCAGGCCGGAGGATGAGATCATTATAGATACGGGTTTTGCTATGGCCAATAATTTTTTCAGCAATACGCCGTTCTCATGACTTTCATCATATCGGAGCAAATCCTGTAAACATACAACCGACCCCTGCATGTTTTTACCCATATATTCAAGGTGAGTCACCAAAGACTCTATATCACCTAGAGGATTAACCGCCGAGGGACTCAGTCCTGATTTACTGATAATGGTATGCATTACATTAGATACTTCCAGGGAATAAGTATATTTGTTCATTTTAAGATACGGCAGAATATCGCTCATGTTGCGCTTGCATTTTGAAAACTTGTCGACCCTGATAGCCTGAATACTGTCAGCCATGCCGACAATTTTACTCATTATATCTATCTCATCTCCAAATTTCCCAAGTGGATATCCACTGCCGTCACAGCGCTCATGATGTTCCAGAACAGATTTGCAAATAGCTGAATCCGACCCATATATCTTTTTGGCAAGCATCTGACCTATAACAACATGACACTGTATGGCCCGCCACTCTGCTGCTGATAAGTTTCCTTTTTTATTCACAATATCAGGTGATATATGCAAAAAGCCTATATCATGAAAAAGACCGGACAAAAAGGCATCATAAACAATGTGGGCCTTCATGCCGAGCTTGGTGGCCATTAGTGCGGATAACCATGCACAAAAAAGCGTCTTCTCGAAATGTACAGGGAAACACTCCCTCATGACTGTCAGTTCCTGCAGGAGAATTGATTTCAGTATACTGCTTGAGAGAATGCGGTCAAGCTGTTTCTGAAAATTACAGGTTTCATGTATCTTACCCAGATCGGGATATTTTATAAGTACCTCCGCAATGGCCTTATTAATTGCTGTGTTTGTCAAAGAATTCTCAAGTTTCACCGATTCTTCAAGCGGAGTCACCAGTTTATGCTGTACTATTATGTCCGATACATGCTCTGTAATACGGCAACCCGCACGGGCAACCAGCAGACCATTACCATTAAATATATCCTGCGAAGCAACTACCGCATTAGTTTTATTGACCACTGATAGATTTTCCACATAAGAGGTTTGCTTGCTGGCAGCCTCTTCCAATGAATCATTTTCAGTTAACTCATCCATCATGCGCTCGCATTTATATAAAGATTAGAATTGTTTTTCATATTATTATTCATCTGAAATGTTGATATTATCCCTTATGCCCTATATCCATAATATCGAATTATATCGTGAATTACAAACTTTTTCAAGCGCATTTTCCATTTTCCTCAGCAACCTGGAGGCTTCAGTGTAATCGTCATCTTTTGAAAAAACCATTTATCTCCCCCGCTTAAAATAGAGCAACCATTAAGTCCTTTAAAGAATGACTCCGTATAAGCATATATATTAGGGGGATTCCGTACATCCTATTCATTCTATCTTATATTATCGAATCTTCCATGAGGTATCTTTTGGAGCAAAGAAGTCATTTATTTAAGTTTTCTTCTCTACCAACGAAGAGATCGTATCGAGGTCGAACCTCGATACTAAAGAAATAGTAAAAAAATATCCGACTATACTAATATACAGATAAAAATTATCAAGGAGAATATATGCCTGTCTGGCCTTACCGTTATCAGCTTAGCTTAAAACACCGTATCAGACGATCTATCTATGAAGTGCTGCGTGATCAGTTAGACGGGTATCTGATGCGCCATGCACTTGTGGAGTCATATAAAAGTTTCACTAAAGCCGGTGAATCTTACCCCTTCGTGCCAAAGCGTGAACTTAAACCACGGGCTAAGGTCATTGAACAGGAATACAGCAATCAAAATCACTTCCTGGTTATTTTCTGTGAAGGCACTATCCCTACAATTCACAAAAAATACATTCGATTTTTTGACAGCAATAAGGTTACCAAAGAAACAGTTAGTGAACAGATGGTCAATATACAGCTGCACAAAAACTACACAAAAAACCTGAGGCACTTTGATAATCTCGACTTCGGGAGATTTGTTCTTGATATGACACCTGTAGATTATGCGATCCTGATTCAGCAGGATGCCCTGGTAAAAAAGCTGAATCGATATGTCATGACCCATTTTCACGTTCGGATAGACTGGCCCATAGATGATGCAACGGAAAATATGGCCCAGTATCTGCGCTACACATCAAAAGAGCTTTATGAAAATGGTGAGAAATATGCTCAGTCCTTACATCATAAGCTCTTTGAAAACTATGGTTTTCACCATGCTGTAGGTGGACGACGGACGGCCGCTATCGTTGCCTCTCAGCTTCTTAAGAGCATGGATTTCATCTCAACGATCTATGTTGCAAGCGCAGAGTCCCGCTCTCTAACCCGCATAAGCGAAAGAGGCGTGAGTAAATATGTTCTGGTAAAACTTCCAATGGCCGATATAGGAAATCTTTGTGAAGCACATCAGCTAACCAAAGATCAATTTATAGCCCTTTATCTGATAGATATTAATGATGAATACGGAGTGGGAATACAGCAGGTAGTGTACAATCATTCCATCTATTCCAAGCCTCCTGAAGACGGCAAACTCCGCAGACTGCAGCCGGACTATCAGTGGCTGAATATTACTGATCAACTCCTGGTGCCGATTGATTCTACTGATGTTTATCCCCTGCCCTACAGCACTATTTACTCAGCAGAGTAATCACAGACAGAGCCCTTGCAAGCGTGGGGAATGTCAGATATATTAGTTGTTTCTGGGGGATCCAGGTATTAACTAAGAGCTTTCACTGTCAGAAAGGAAATACCCGTTCATATTGGCCGGATTCAGATACTTCAGCGTCTCCCTTGAGACCTGCCTTGGCACCAGGCTTTCTTCAATCTCATAGTCAATGTCCTCTGCCAGATCTACAATAATGGCATCTTCCTTAGCAACCTCCGGCTCATGCACCAGTATCATCGGCTTC
>JADHUV010000025.1 GCA_016784355.1 Nitrospira sp.
CACAAAGTAAAATGCCTCTGCGCCTCTGCGCCTCTGCGCCTCTGTGCCTCTGTGCCTCTGTGCCTCTGTGCCTCTGTGCCTCTGTGCCTTAGTCCCTTATTTTTACGCCTCTACCCCTGTCTTCCATCTATTCCCCGGAGGGATAAGACCCCAGCACCTTAAGAAAGAGACAGTCCTTTTTTATCTCTTCTATTGCGCTGCTGACTTTTTTACTCTCGGTATGTCCTTCCATATCTACGAAGAATATATATTCCCATGCCTTTCTCTTTGAAGGCCTGGACTCTATTTTGGTCAGGCTTATCTTATGCTTTGCAAAGGGCTGCATTATGGAATATAGCGCCCCGGCCCTGTCTTTGATTGAGAACATTATGGAGGTCTTGTCCCTGCCTGTTTTCGGGGTAGAGCTTTTTGCAATAACCATGAAACGGGTATAGTTATTTTTGTAATCCTCAATGCCTTTTTTAATGATTTTCAGCTTGTATTCAGAGGCAGCCAGTTCACTAGCGATTGCGGCGGAAGAAGATTGTTTAGCTATTTTCCTTGCGGCATCTGCTGTACTGGCCTCATCAATGACCGTGACTCCCGGGAAGTTTCTCTCAAGCCATCTCCGGCACTGGGCAGTTGCCTGCGGGTGCGAGTATATATGTTTGACAGATGATTTTTTTCCTGTTTTGGACATCAGGTTGTGGCTTATCTTAAGCATGATTTCGAATGCTATCTTCAGGTCAAAATCCATAAACATATCCAGAGTGTAATTGACCACGCCTTCATTGGAGTTTTCAATCGGGACAACGCCGTATTGGGCTGAGCCATCGGAAACCGCGGTAAAGACGTCCCTGATAGTGCTTTCAGGCTGATATATGGCGGAAGCACCAAACTGTCTCTTTGCTGAGAGATGGGTATAGGTTGCGGCGGGGCCGAGATATGAAACTGCTAACGGCTGCTGCAGCGAGACTGAAGATGACAGGATCTCACGGTAAATAAGCTTTAGAGTCTCATTGGGAAACGGTCCCCTGTTAGATGCGGTCAGTCTCTTAAGTATCTCGCGTTCTCTTGCAGGGGAATACACAGTGATTTGTCCGGTTTGTTTGGCTTTTTTAACATCCAGGACGACCTCTGTCCGCTTGTTAAGAAGCTCAAGTATTTCTGAATCTATATTGTCAATTTTGTCTCTAAATTTTTTTAGGCCGGACATATATATACCATTTTATTTAATTAAGTAATGAAGTGTAATTTATCAACTATGGGGAGATTTTTCAAGGCCGGATGGCATCCTCTTCACTTATACGTTATTCCCGGATCAGCTTTACCATGATATCCCCAAAGCCCGGCATGCCGGTAAAAGGGGTGATATTGTCAGGATCAACACAATCATTAATATTAGGGGTGTAACTGCTGACACCACTCATGAAGCCTGTGCCTGAAGCAGCCTGACCGCCAGGGCCGAAGGTTGTTTTTATAACACCGGGCATTATCTCATCGGACAGGTAAGCCTTTCCCCTTAAACTTTTGCCCAGTGGATTTTCAAGTCTGAGAACCTCGCCTGAAGTTATTTTGAGCCTTATACCATCCTGAGTGTTGAGTGCCAATACAGGGATCGAGAGACTGTCTTTTTGGAAAGTATCTTCTTTAAGAGATAAACGATAGGTGTCCGGCAGTTCCGGTGTAAGCGGTTTATTGTAAGGCATTGGATCATTAACCATTTTCATGCATTCTGTCTCTGTTTCTCCCAGTGACGGGCAGACAACTGTCATGGTCATGGCGTGGTGTACCCGGCCGCTTATTAGCTGAAAGGGGTATTCTTCTTTCAGCTTCGCATATTCCGAGTTTCCCGGGTTCCACTTGCATTCGGACCAGTAAAATGTCTCGGGCAGGGATGTCTCAAAGGCGGTGTTTATGTCCCGGAGATAATTGAAGGTGAACTCGAATTTGCCTGACTTTGTTTTAGGATAGGTGCCGGAGATTGAGCCGTTTCTTTTTTTGTACCGGTAGTAACTGGCCGGCCATATCGCAACCCCGTTATTTTTTCTCAGCCATTCTACCGTAAGCAATTCCCCTTTTTTAATGACCTTTGAACCCCATATCACAAAAGGATTGTCTGGTGCCCCGAGGATTTTACAGCCCTCAGGGAAGGCTGGATAGGGTAGGGGCGTGCCGGAATTGGAAAAGGCCGGTGCATCGCTGAGGATCTCATTAATAAAGGCCTCTTCATCTGCGTAATTATCATGGAAGTCTTCTTTGCGGATGTCCGGGTCTTTTTTACGTATAAGAGCCTCTGCAAGGGAGGTCATGATTGCGTACGGACTCCTTGATTCATAAAGCGGCTCTATAACCTTGTCCCTCAGTGCGATCTCCGGACTCATGGTATATACATCGCTTAAACCCATGTGTTCCAGATAGCCGGTTTCGGGCAGGATGATATCTGCGTACTGACCTGAGACCGTGATGTGCGTATCTATAAATACCATCAGTTGAAGAGCATATTCGCCGGTCTCATCTTTTGTTGTAAGGGCATTGATCCAGTCCGGAGTGTTTCCGGCGGTTATAACCGGGTTTCCGGCCCTTGTTACAAATGCCTTAACCGGGTATTGGTGACCCTTGAAGGGTCCATGTTTAAGCCGGACTCCCTTTCTTATTTTTTCAGGCAGATCCGCAAGCACGCCTTTCCAGGCCGCAGGGTAGTCGCCGTATTTATCTTTGTTCATCGCTGCTGCAGGTGCTGTTATTTTCTGACCATCAATAGTTCTTGTGACCTCAGATTTTAAAAAGGCAGTGGCCATAGTCTTAACTCCCTTCCGGGCCTTCTGAGAGTCAATAAATACCAGTCCTCCAGGTCTGTCAAGGTTGCCGGTTATAAGGCAGAGGGCGGCCATAATAATAGAGGTGACATCGCCGTTTGTATGGTGTGCCGTACCGTGTATCCCTATCTCAATAGAGGCGGGTTTTGTGATGCCGAACATGTGGGAGGCTCTGCGTATGTTATCCGCTGAGACTCCAGTTTTTTCTTCGGCCCATTCCAGTGAAAAATATTTGAGCCCGCATGAGGGGTCTACCTGCCGGGCCTGCTCAGTGAAGGAGTCTCTGAATTCATCCCATCCGATGGTGTAACTTTCAATAAACTCATGGTCTATATAGTTATTTGAGGGGTAGTCGTTAGAATCATTTTCTATAATGTAAAGCAGCATGGCCGCCATAAGGGCCGCATCAGATCCTGGTATGACCGGAAGCCACATGTCTGCATGGGCCGCCGAATTTGTAAAGGCAGGATCGGCCACAATATAAATACAGTTATTTTCCTCCCTGGCCGCTGGGATGCCGGCTGACATATAGTTGAATCTGGTTGCTACAAACGGGTTAGATCCGATGCTCATTATCAGCTTTGCATCGTGTTTTCTGTGAAGGTGGGCCTTACCTTCATCATCTCTTAAAAGTATCGGCCTCTGCAGGTCCGGCAGAGGCCGTTCGTCGCCAAGCATGATAAACTGTCCCCATTTTCGGTTAGGGTCGCATATGCTTCCGTGATTAAAGGTATTGGGTGTGCCGAAGGCATGAAATATCCTGTAATAGGCATCACGGTCAGTAAGATCGCCGCAGTCCATGAAAACGGCTTCAGCCCCGTGAGTATGTTTGATTGCGACCATCTTTTCCGCGATATAATCCAGAGCCTCTTCCCAGCTTATTTCAGCCCATTGTTCCTCTCCTCTCTGGCCGACACGCTTCAGAGGTGTCTTTATTCTATGAGGTGAGTAGGTCAGTTGCAGTCCCGATGCACCTTTGGCGCAGAGGGTGCCGTTGTTTACAAGGGTGTGAGGGTTACCGTAAATTTTTGTTGCGACCCCGTCCTCAACACGTACCCTTATGCCGCATTCCGAGGGGCACATGACATCAGCGGTATTGACCATTTTCACATCAGGTCCTTCTGTTGGTATGCTTGCGGCAGTCGATGTGCGTCTGGTAGAGGTGTTTTCTGCATGTTCATATTTTGTAAGCTTTGAGAACTCAATATTCTTTTTGGAAATGTAGAAAACTGCCGGGTTGGTTTTATATTCTGCACCGGCAATCAGGAGGTTCTTGCCCAGCATGGCGATAGAAATATCACTTTTGCTGTCTGCAATGTCTCCGAATGAAATGGCTTTACCCATGCAGCTTTCCACGCATACCGGCAGCTCTCCTTTGCTGATTCGGTTGGAGTAGCAAAGGTCGCACTTTTCTACTTTTCCTGTAAGGGTGTTAAGCTCGATGGCATTGTATGGGCATTGTTCAGCGCATTGATTACATCCGATGCAGTTTTCCTTGTTCGCTACAACCACACCGTCAGTATTTCTGTACAGGGCCTTCTGTTTGCATTTTTCGATACAAGGCGCATGGTCGCAGTGGTTGCATAAATGTGGAATGAATATTTTTTGTATATCCGGATATGAACCTGAAAGATGTGCCTGTACACGGCATCTGAAGGTGCCAAAGGGGATGCTGTGCTCGCTTTTACATGTGACCTGGCATCCATAGCATCCGATGCACCTGTCAAGGTTGATTAGTAGTCCGTATCGTTTTCTAGCCATCATTTAATTTACCCGAAGACTTGCTGTAAAATAAATGGCTGTGAAATAAAAATTAAAATGAAGGAGATTTAGATGCCATACATGATTGATATTGATCTGAAGCTTGAGTGTATTGATAAGGATGAATTGCTTGAGCGGCTCGCTAATAAACATAATTTTATACTGGTGGATACTATCGGCTCATACGATGGTAATCAATGCAGGATTAGCGGTGCTACGACTATCCCGTATAAACAGGTAATTGACAGACGAGGCGAGCTTGACCCTTATGATGAAATTATCATTTACTGCAAGCACAAAACCTGTGTGGCCTCAAAAAAAGTGGCCTCAGCATTGAAAATGCTTAATGTCTCTAATGTAAAGGTATATGAAGGCGGAATAGATGAGTGGGAAGAGCTTGGGCTTCCGGTCGAAAGTGTTTGAAGTTTTCTAGTAGCAGTTGCCCTGTTCTGAAAAAAGAAATTTGCAGCAGCCTAGATCAAGCACCTTGTTGTCCTCTGTGAGACGTGACCTTAAGTTGTCTGTAATATGGTATATCCTGTGCACACCAATTTTTTCTCTTTTGCACAAGTCCGCTTGTCTCGAGTATTTTCAGGTGTTTTGATATATTGTAAATCTTCATCTCCAGAGAGTCTGAGAGATCTTGAACACTGGCTTCATTATTCAGAAGGGCATGTATAATCTGCAGACGGCTTTCATCAGCCAGCGCCTTTAGTATAGTAGTCCAGTTGTCTGATTCGTGGTTGTTTGAATTGTCAGGCATGTTAAATTATATGGTTCTTTTCCCTATAAATCAATAAGGATTTTCCCTAGTACATCATGGATTCTGAGGGAACGAAAGGGTCTTTATTACAAGATTTACTTGTTTGGAATTTAAAAGTTATACTAAGGGCTAATCCGGAGGTCTTAAATGAATAAAAAACACGTTCATCTCATTATCGGACTGGTACTTATTGTCCTCTCATTATATTATGTTTCCAGGGGAGTGGTTCTTTCCGAGTTGGTAGATGCACTAAGCAATATAAACTATCTGTACCTTATTCCTGCTGTTATGATTGTTGCCCTGAGTTATGTGCTTCGTGCGATGCGCTGGCATTATCTTGTCAGGGGGGTAAAGAATATCCCGGCAAGGGATCTGTTTTCTCCTCTTATGATCGGCTTTATGGGTAATTTACTGCCTGCGCGTGCAGGTGAGTTTATAAGGGCATTTATGCTGACAAAAAAATCCGGAATGTCCTTTACCTCCTCTTTTGCAACGATATTTATCGAGAGGCTTTTTGACTTGCTCATGTTGATTATACTGATGATATGCGGCATATATTTATTACCATCTGGGGGTGGAGACGGCAGTGCTGCTCAGGACATTGTTGCTAAGGCGAAGGGGTTTGGAATATTCAGTTTTGTCCTTTTAATCTTTATAGCGGTTTTTGCAGGTCTGCTGCAGTTTAAGAATGACCTTGCAATGAAGATAATCAGCTTTTTTACAAAGCCGCTGCCTTTAAAGTTTCAGGGAAAGGTAAATGAGATGGTTCATTCCTTCACTGAGGGGTTGAATATTATCCGGGATAAAAGCGGTTTTATTGCTACGTTACTTCTCTCTGTCGTGATATGGGGTACATTTGTGTTTGGATATTATCCTTTATATTTTGCCCTTGGTATTGAATCGCAACTGCCTGCTATATCATCGCTTGTTATTCTTTGCTTGACTGTGGCCGTATTTATTACGGTTGCGCCGACTCCGGGATTTCTGGGATCTTATCATGCCGGTTGTGTTGCTGCCCTGCACGGTGTTTATGGTATACCTAAAGCTACCGCCCTTAGTTTCGGGATTGTATCCTGGATTGTCATGATGGGCTTTACCGTGGCAGTCGGCTCGATTTATGCAGTCAAGGAAAATGTATCTCTTGGCCAGGTAGCAGCTGAGAAAGTAGACTGATCCTTATTTCTGCAATTTTTCCAGTTTGTCTTTTGCTTTTGCAGCAAGTGTACTGTCAGGGTGTTTCTCAATGATTTGTCTATAGAGTTGTTCTGCATGCTCCTTATTGTTCTGAAGCTCCTCAAATTCCGCGGTCTTGAAAAGTTCCTCCGCCCCGCCACCTGAGCAGGCTGAAAATGCAGCCATGCAAATTATTGATGCCGCTACAATTAATTTTTTGATCATTAGGATCTCCCTCTAAATTATTAATTTCTAAATATTATGATGTATTTTACCAGTCGGACGCACACAGTGCTACGCCCCTACCACCTAATCCCTAATCCCTGCCTGTTAATATTCATCAACCGCCCACTGTTCATAGGACTTATTATCCAGTTCCTGTATGAATATGGAAGGGCGCTTTATAACAGCACCATCATACCACCTGTTATCCATGACCGGGTAGCACAGATAAAGTTCATCTTTTGCCCGTGTCAGGGCGACATAAAAGACCCTGCGCTCTTCTTCTTCCTGATCAAGATCCTCCATTGCCCGCGCTGACGGCATGCCCCCGTCAAAAAGACCTATTAAAAATACCCTCGACCACTCGAGGCCCTTGGCCCGATGGATAGTAGATAAAACTATAGAGTCTTCATGATCCTCGGGTTCATCAATATCTTCAGACTGAAGGCTGCTCAGCAGCGCCAGATCGCTTAGAAATTCTTCTGCCGAATTGAAACCGGCAGCATAGTTGGCGAGCTGTTCTATGTCCTCTTTTCTGTCTTCATAGTTTTCATATGTACCCTTCAGGTGATTCTCGTAACCTGAGATTAAGATCGCCCTAATTGCCTCTGCAGGTATTTCCATGATTGAATCAGTCAGGGTATTGATTATAGATCTGAAGGATTCCCAACTGTCTCTGCCTCGTTTCGGTATATTATTGATGAATTCATCTGAACCTGCAGTTTCCGCAGGACGGTCTGAGGTTCTTAGTTTCTCCCAGATTTTTTTGGCGCTTACTCCTCCTATTCCTGGCGTAAGCTTTAGAATCCTTCCCCATGATATTTCATCCTGCGGGTTAAGGACTGATCGTAAAAAAGAAATAATATCCTTTATATGGGCCTGTTCAAAAAACCTTAAGCCTGAACGGATCTCATAGGGTATGCGCTTTCTTGTGAGTTCCATCTGCAGATCCATGGATTGAAAATGTGAGCGGTAAAGTACCGCGATCTCCCTCATTGGGATTCCTTCATCAATCATTTCCAGTATTCGCTGACTTACAAACTCGGCCTGCTGGTAACCGTTTTTTAGCGGTACGAGTGCGGGACGGGCACCGCTTCTGCCGAGTGCATTGAGTGTTTTTGAAAACTGCCGGGAGTTGTATGAGATGCTTTCATTAGCCAGGTTGAGGATCTCTTCTGTACTCCTGTAATTTGTGGTGAGTTTAAAAACTGTTGTCTCAGGATATCTTTCGGGGAACTCGATTATATTGTCAAAGCATGCCCCCCGAAAGGAATATATTGCCTGAGAATCGTCACCAACGACCATGAGATTTTTATGGGAGGAGGCCATAAGGTCGATTATCTCGGCCTGTATCTTGTTTGTATCCTGATACTCGTCTACCAGTATGTTTTTGTACTGCTGCGAGAGGTTTTGCCGGATCTCAGGAGAGCGCACAAGGAGTTCTTTCCAGAAAAAAAGGAGATCCTCAAAATCCATGTGCAGCATCTGTCTTTTTTTGTGATCATATAATTTTTTCAGGTTTTCTATCTCTTCTGAATATTCGGCAAGGTGAGGGTGCTTTTCATCAATCACATACGTCATGGACTGCTCTATCCCGACTGCATAACTGATGATATTAAGAATCACATTGGCCTTGGGAAACATCTTGTCCTTGCGGAGTTTCATATCTGCTATACAGGACTCCATAAGTGATTTTGAGTCTTCTCTGTCCAATATAGTAAAGCCAGGAGCTATCCCTACGGCTTCACCATATTTTCGCAGGATCATATTGCCGATGCTGTGAAAGGTTCCGCCTGCAACTTTTCTGGTTCCGCCTTTAATCAGGGGTTCAATCCTGTGAAGCATTTCTTTGGCCGCCTTGTTTGTAAATGTCAGGAGCATTATCTCTGAGGGGCGGGCACCATTTTCTATAAGATAGGCCACTCTGTATGTTACGACCCGTGTCTTGCCTGAACCAGCTCCGGCTATAACGAGAGACGGGCCTGCTCCGGCAGTTACTGCCGCATATTGTTCAGGGTTTAAGTGCTCGGCATAATCTATTGAGAGATCCTGCTGTTTTGATGTTTTTATGGTGTATTTTTTCATGAACTAAACTATAACCATTTTGCCGGCACTATCTTGCCGATTTTATTGTCCACCAGGTCTTTCGTGGCCTTATCCACCTCAAGCACCGGAGTGTACCAGGGCTTCATGCGGCAGTCAAATATAACAGGTGCATGCAGACTGGTGTGAAATCGCCGTGTCTCAGGTTTGCGTCCATGAATATCAGCGGCAGGTTCAAATCTTGTGAAAAAGGTCCATAGAAACTCCTTCAAACTAATGGTCGCCTCCCTGCTGTTATCTACCAGCAGTATGACCGGCCATTCTTCAAGTCCTTCTGAGTGTGCAACCCTGTCAGCAAGTTCAATGTCTGCTTCATATGATTTGCACTGCAGCACCAGCGTGCCCGGCAGGTATGCCACAGGCTTTGTGCAGCCGTCAGGCAGTTTGCCCCTGAATTCCCGGGGGAGTTTGCGCACCGGATCTTTGCCAAGGCCCATCAACAGTGCCTTTGAGCCCTTATTGACCGCAGGTCCTGTGTAATCAAGCGTATCCTGTGAAACATTATCAAATACAAAAAGGTCTGTTTGCCAGTTGACCCGCTCTAGGACATGTGTCCATAGTGACTTGAAATCCGTTACATCAATCTCTCCATCGGTGATGATCAGGAATTTGGTCAGAGAAAGCTGGCCTTCTCCAAGGATTCTCATTGCAGCGGCAAAGGCCTCTCTGGGATAGCGGTTATTTACCCTGGCAGCCGCAAGTGAATGAAAGCCGGTGTCTCCAAATGTCTTAAGCTGTTTTACTCCATTCATCACCAGCGGGAAAAGAGGTGAGAGCAGTTCCTGCAGGTAATCGCCTATATAATAATCTTCCTGCCGCGGTCGTCCTACTACTGTTGCCGGATAGATAGCATTATTGCGGTGATAAAGCCTGTCTACATGAAATACCGGATAATCGTGCTGCAGTGAGTTATACCCGAAGTGATCACCAAAGGGGCCTTCAGGTTTTTTTTCAAAGGGAGGTACTTTGCCTTTTATAGCGAATTCTGCATTGGATACAAGGTTATGTCCTCCAAGTGGATCACGGGTCATATCGAGTCTTTGACCAAGAAGCAGCGAGGCAAGTATAAGCTCGGGAACGTCTTCGGGAACAGGTGCAATGGCAGAGAGCATTAGAGCGGGAGGGCCGCCTATATAAAGAGTCAGCGGCAGTGGTTCATTTCTTTTTTCTGCAACGCTGTAATGGTATCCTCCACCTTTGTGTATCTGCCAGTGGATGCCTGTTGTGCTGTCATCATAACGATGAATCCTGTACATGCCCAGATTGTGTCCTTTGCCTTCGGGGTGTTCTGTATAGACCAGAGGAAGGGTTACAAACGGCCCCCCGTCTGAGTGCCAGGAGGTCAGCATTGGAAGTTCTGTAAGTCGTGAAGGGTTTTGAATATTCTCAAGCACCGGTGCAGTCTTGTTCATCTTCGTTCCTATTTTCAGACCCTGCATTAGCAGGCCCTTACCGCTCCAGAGTTTTCCAAAGTCCGGCGGAAGTACTTTCTCTGCAAATTTGACCAGATCATTTACAAATCGGACTGGCCGCTTTCCAAATGCAAGATCCATGCGATTTTCAGTTCCGAACAGGTTTGTCACAACCGGAAAGGCGCTTCCTTTTACATTGCGAAAAAAAAGGGCAGGGCCTCCCTTTTCAATGACACGTCTGTGAATCTCGGGTATCTCAAGATAGGGATCAACCTGCTCATCTATAAAAAGGATCTCATTTTCTTTTTTCAGGATTTCTATATAGACCCTTAGGTCATTGATGTTCTTCATAATATGTAGTCCTTAATCACTTGTGACAAGCAATGATTTATTAATGAATTGTAAGCTGAGAAAAATATTTGGGATATTTTAACAATTGGCCATCAATAATGCCTGCTTAGTGAGAAGGTGAACGGACTTTATCTGGATTTTGTCTCAGTGCAGGAACAGCGTAATTCACCTGATTTCACTGCAAGGGCTATCTTGGTCAGGATTGTAAATATAAGCAGTCCGAAGGCCCAGATGCCGAGGGATATCATTATTTCAAGTGTGTTGGGAAAGTATTCATAAATATCCCCCATAGTACTAGGGATAAACCCGGGGAATACGAGCCCGATACCTTTTTCTATATATACGCCTGCAAATATCAGGACACAGGCGATGTTTAAAGTGGTAAAGTTCTTTCTCAATGAAGGAATGATCAGGATTCCGAAGGCTGTCAGATTAAAGGCCATTGCAGACCAGATCCATGGTACAAGGCGGTCATGTCCGTGCAGTCCCGTGTAGAGATAGTGAAGAGCGGCTATGTGCTGTGAATCTGAATAGACTTCCTTGAAGATCTCAGAGCCGAGAAGAAACAGATTGAAGGCCATAGCGAAGGTTATTATCTCGCTGATTTTTAAAAGGGCCTTGTCTGATATTTCAAAAGTAGTTCTCTTTCTTATAATCTGAAATATGATGAGCATAAAGGCCGGCCCGGAACAAAAGGCAGAGGCGATGAAACGTGGTGCCAGAATCGCCGCGTTCCAAAACGGCCTTGCACCCAGTCCCGCATATATAAAGGCTGTGACGGTATGTATACTGATAGCGGCCGGTATGGAAAAAAGGATGAAGGGCCACATCAGTTTATGGTTGTATTCTTCCTGTTTGTACATCTTCCAGATTGCATAAAACACAAGAAACAGGTTTAGCGCAAGGTAGACATTAAGCACAAGGACATCCCAGGCCAGTATGGATTGAGGGAAATTGAAATATCCGATAAAGGGAATCAGATGCCAGAATTTTTCAGGAGCACCCATGTCCAGCACAACGAATAACAGACACATAGTAACCGCTGAGACCGCCATTATTTCGCCAATAAGGACTATATCCTTTATTGGTTTATATTTGTAAATATATGCGGGAATAACTAGCACAACCGCGGCCGCGGCCACGCCCACTAAAAAAGTGAAATTGGCTATGTACCATCCCCAGGAGACCTGATCACGCATATTTGTTGCGATTAGTCCCTCATCAATCTGAATGTAAACAAAGTATGCTCCTACTGCAGTGACGAGCAGAAGAAAGGCAAGCCATATCTTATATGGAGTGCTTCCCCCGAACATTGTCTTTAGCAGTTTTATAATTGCATCAATCATGGCTTAAATCTTTAATGGTCGAACCCAGGCTGAAATAATAGAAGAATTTCGGGTGTGTTCCGAGTTCCTCCTTCAGTGTAAAGACCCTCATATTTTCAAGTATATATCTTATTTCACTTTTGGAATCCATTACATTGCCAAACTTTCGTGAACCGACCGGACATGCCTCAACACATGCCGTATAACGGCCCTTTCTTGTACGCTGTATACACCAGGTACATTTGCCTACCGCGCCTTTAGGTTGAGGGCGGTTGCCGAGATAATGCATGTCAGGATTCAGTTCATCTTTGGGTATTTTCGGCTTGCCCCAGTTAAAGTGTCTTGCTCCATAAGGACAGGCGGCCATACAATATCTGCAGCCGATACACCAGTTGTAATCGACCACGACTATGCCGTCAGGTTCTTTCCATGTAGCCCCAACGGGACATACCTTTTCACAGGGGGATTTTTCGCATTGCTGACACTGTATGGGCAGATAAAAATGGCCCTTTTCCGGTACCAGTTGTGGATTGTAATATCGTTCGCCCTCTTCAAAATTCAGCCAGCGCACATTCTTTTTGAATTTCAGATCTATTATCCAGTGCACCTCTGGATTGCGGGAAAGGTTGTTTTCTTTGGCGCAGGCGTGGACACATTTCCTGCAGCCTATGCAGCGTGAGACGTCCAGGGCATAAGCGAATATCACACCGTCCATAGCCGGTGTGGCCTCTACCTTTGCATCCTTGTCGTATTCTTTTGAAAGATCCCTGCTCATGTCCGCAAGTATCTGCTTCAGATCCTCTTTTGAAAGGCGTTTGAAATGCTGCCTGAAGTATTCTTCCCACTTTGATGCATTAGCATCTCTAAGGGGTAGAGCGAGAGCTGCCGTGCCTGCTGCAAGTCCTGCAAGCAGTTTGCGCCTGGTAATATCTGACTTGTTTTCTTTCTTTTCAGACATTAATAGTCTCCCCTTAAGTTTTCAGGGCGAACAGGCGGGGCTGCCGGTTTCTGTGGTTTAAAGGGGGGATTATGAGGGTCATGACACATGGTACAATGCCACTGCTGTTTCTCCCCGCCATCCCAGTGACCGGTAATCTTTGCATGAATCCCGAGTTTCCACTGTCTGTACATCTTGCCGTGGCATTGGGCGCATACCTTGTAATATTCATTGAATTCTACATGCTGACCATTTATAAGACGAAATTTATCCCGCTCTTTTTCACTGTGACAATCAAGGCACCAGCGGTTTTCAGAATCGTGATTCAAGAATTTGCCGGGGTATTCATCATGAGGTTCGGCCAGTTCTCGTTTTGTGGGATCAGTCTCCCAGTCTTTATCATGACAGTCAGTGCATGGGAACAGGCTGAGTTCCTTCATAGGGGCAAGACATGCCTGAACATCCTCTAACGGACAGTCTTCGGGTACATTACCTATTGTTGCTATGTCATGTATGGCGAAGCCGGGAATATAAAAAAATAGGGAGGTCATTACTATTATTCCGAATAGTAGAATCTTAAAAAAAGAAAAGTTACGAATATTAATCACTTTTGCTCCTGCCCGATTAGGGGTAATAAAGACTGAACACTATTCATTTTCTGTATTAAATATACTAGATTTATTGTAACTAGTCAAAGATAATGAGTTTTAAATGGGGTAATTATTATTTAGTTAAATCAAAATGTTAATTAGGCCGGCTTGAAATAGATTATCATAGTAGTATGTTTCCGATTTCGCCAGAAAAAGAAAGTGCCCTCAGGGCACGGCTTGAGGGTCTAGATATTTATGATAAAGACCTGCAGGAGACCTTTGTGCGCTCACAGGGAAGCGGCGGGCAGAAGGTTAATAAGACCTCGACCTGTGTGCTGCTCAGGCACGGTCCTACTGGGATAGAGGTGAAGTGCCAGAAGTCCCGTTCGCAGGGAATGAACCGATATTATGCCCGCGTAATACTTTGTGAGAAGATTGAAAACAGTGTAAAGGGAGAGGAGAGTAAAGAGGCAATGCGGGTTGCAAAGCTTCGGCGGCAGAAACGCAAAAGATCAAAAAGGGCAAAGGAGAAGGTTCTGGAGGATAAGAAGATGCAGTCTGAAAAAAAGATCCTGAGGGTAAAGCCCTCAGACTGGTCATCACAGTAAACTATTCATCTATTAATGTCGAAATGATGCAGATATATGCCGGTTTATGAACAGGCACATAAAATAATTGATATATTGCACTCCATCTTTTTAGCATCTATCTTGGCAGTCAGCCTACTTTAACTATCAAAAAAGAAGTAATTACTGATGAACATAATTAAAAAACTATATGACGGGGTGCTGCACTGAGCCGAAACTCCTTATGGATTGCCCGCCCTGTTTGAGCTGGCCTTCTTTGAAGGGAGTTGTCATTTATTGGTAAAGAAAATCTTTGAGACAGCCTTAGGGTAACCTTACGGAGTTGATTATCTTGAGAGCCTTTAGTACAGCTGCATTCATAAAAGGTGCGAATGTATAAGATTTATTTTGTTATGCTCACTTTGGTTGAGTCGTGATTACTGATTCCAAGAATATAATCAGAAAATTCATTGTTTATGGAGGTGTTTAGTTCAGTAATAAACTGTTTTGCAATTGCGATTGACTCAACTATATCGCTTCTATCTGCAGGAACATCCACTCTGACGATAAAGCCTACCAGATCCTTGTCAAATATGGAGTAATACAGCTGCTTCAATTTTATATCTGTCCAGTTGATAATTACTTCTTTGTTCATTGTTACCCAATAGAGGCTGATAAAGTCATCCCCATAGTTTTCTGTGTAAATAACGCTGGTTTTCAGTTTGCGATTGTGCATAACTATTTCTTCGTCCTCAAGGTCATGCATCACATACCCTGATTCTGAAAGACAAACCTTCGGATAATGATAACTGCCGGCATGTGAGATCACCAGGATGATTTCCTGCCCACTGCTATTTACGTACTCATAGGCAAACGACCGGGTATAAGCCAGTGCATCGACATTTGAGATATCTAAAAATAAAGCATGAGACATGTCCTTGCCCCTCCAGTCTGCAAAAGAGGAAGGTATCTTATTTCTCGGTATATATGTATTGCCGGAATACTCTGCAGCAGGAATAGCGAGGTCCACAGTGATTCCGAACACGAGTATCAGTATTACAATGTAGTAGTTCAGAAACTTCATTTTACCTTTTCAATTAGCTTCTCTATGCTTATCATTCCAAGAAGCATAATACTGAATATAAGCATTCCGCTGAACCAGTGGAAAAACCCCTGTCCTATTTCTTCCCCGAAATAATAGGTTAGCAGACATACCGTGATTACTCTGATGAGGTTTCCCAGAAGGGCCATGGGAACAATAAATAATGACAATATAAGTTTGCGGTAAAGGGTAGTTTTTCTGATATATATGTAAGCGAGCATTAGTGAAAATAGTGTTATAAGAGATCT
Organism: Nitrospira sp.; assembly: GCA_016784355.1. Taxonomy (GTDB): domain Bacteria; phylum Nitrospirota; class Thermodesulfovibrionia; order UBA6902; family UBA6902; genus JACNKH01. The sequence continues at coordinate 15,352 of JADHUV010000025.1, forward strand.
GAACCCGCTGCATGGCTCACCCATGTAAATATCAATGTCCCCAATATTCAGCATCAGTCCTTTCCTGGTAATAGGATAATTCAACAGCTGCAGTGTCCAGGCAGTGGCTACAGATACCCCGTGCCGCATACTCAGAGTAAGGCTGTCTAAAATACTGGTGGGTGGAGGTACCAAAAGCAGCATGTAAAGTATAGGGAAAGACAGTTTGGCAGCAGTTTTTATACTGTATAGTGTGATAACGGTTCCAAAGGCAACGGGTATCAGTGACAGTGCTGATATAGAGAGATATTCAAAGCGGGATCCTAAGAGGTATAGCATAACACCCGCAAAGAGCAGTGCTCCTCCTCCAATGGTTTCGATAGAGGTATATTGCCTTTCAGATATATGGAAAACTTCGCGTTGCCTCCATATCAGCCATGTGGTAATCGGTAGAATTGCATAAGCCTGCGTATATCCGTCAAATTCCCACTTGCTCATGTATAGCTCAAGAAAAAGAGACTCATATAGTAATATCAGAAGCGCAAGAACCAGGATGTCAAGTTTTACTCTGCTAACCCTTAAAATGGAGTTCAAGAAATTCATTTGGGTTTGATGTCTCCTTTGCATTACTCGCATGCTGTCATCGCTGAGCTGAAGACAACCGTTAACGGGTATTGGTATTTCTTATCATTTTTCGGGATAGATAAAGTATTTCTTTAATCGGGGATGCATCCTTGAATTGAAACGGATCAGGCGAACTTTAGCGAGGTTATTTTTTGGTATCCTTCTTTTTCTTGTCATTTTGTCTCTTATATATCAGGGCTCCTGCGCCTGCTGAAATAAGGGCAATCCCTGCCGGTTCAGGGGCGCCTCCGGCTATCTTGCGCGCTTTTTTGTGTTTTTTTCCTTTGAATTTTTTACGAGCATCTGCAGGGTCATCAAATACACAGATAAATGAAAACATCAAAAGTAATGTTATGAGTGTTTTAATGATTAAGCTTTTTTTATTCATGCAATACGCCTTTTTCATAATTCAAAGATTTTTCAGTATATATTATATCGGCACATATGGTAAAAACTTTATATGTTCTGCAAGTTGTATTCAATTAGATAAGTGTTTCAGATGGCAGGAGAAAAACTTTTACTTTTCAATGTTTTGTATTGTTCTTATAGTGTGCATGACATGGCGTTCGCTGATGGCCTGAATATGCAATCTACAGAGCCTTACATTGCTATTTCATTTGATGGAATAGATGCTGAAGGGTGATGGTAGTATGTATTTTTTACAGCAATATAGAGTCCATTGCCGGCATACGGACATGTTGATGAAGCGGTCGTGGTGCGTCTTATGGACAGGCTTGTAATATAATTGATATAATAAACGTTAATATTTTAACAGCCTGCCGGTAGATAGAAATTAAAAAATCATAAGGGATTATCTATGAAAATCATTAAGAAACTATATGACTGGGTGCTGCACTGGGCCGAAACTCCTTATGGATTGCCCGCCCTGTTTTTGCTTGCCTTTGCTGAATCATCTTTTTTTCCTGTACCGCCGGATGTCCTGCTTATAGCTCTTGCTATATCATTGCCGAAAAAATCCCTGAAATTTGCGGCTATATGTACTTTAGGGTCAGTGCTTGGAGGAATGCTAGGGTATGCAATAGGACATTACGGGTATGAAACCATCGGCAAGCCAATCGTTGATTTTTATCACGGTCACGAAATTATGGAGATGATCAGGGTTAAATATGAAGAGCACGGGTTTGTCGGGATACTTATTGCTGCTATAACTCCGATTCCATATAAGGTGTTTACGATTGCCTCAGGTATGTTTAACTTCGATTTTCTGTTGTTTGTTCTTGCATCGGTTATAGGACGGGCGACGAGGTTTTTTGTTGTTGCAGGATTGATATGGAAGTTTGGGCCCGCTATTAAGAATTTTATTGAAAAATACTTTAATCTGCTGAGCATTGCTTTTATTATATTACTGGTCGGAGGCTTTCTGGCGGTTAAATACTTTGCTCACTAAGCAGGATGATTAAAAAATGAATGAGATGAAGATTCAATATAATAATTAAATAATGACAGAGGTGAATTGAATGAAAAAATATCATGTATACGGAATTGGTAATGCGCTGGTTGATATGGAGTTTGAGGTTGAAGATGTTTTTTTTAGCAGCAACGGGATAAAAAAAGGTGTGATGACTCTGGTGGATGAGCCGCGTCAGCATGAACTTATTGGTCATCTGGATGCCTTTGAAGGTAAAAAGGCAAGCGGCGGTTCTGCCGCCAATACAATAATTGCGGTCAGTTATTTTGGCGGTAAATCATTTTATTCATGTAAGGTGTCCAGTGATGAACTGGGTGATTTCTATGTTAATGATCTCAGTGCTGCCGGTGTTGATTCCAATGTGGGGGATGGCCGTAAGGACGGTATTACAGGCAAGTGTCTTGTAATGGTGACGCCTGATGCCGAACGTACAATGAATACCTTTCTTGGCATAACAGAGACCTTCTCAGTTGATGAACTCCATCAGGAAGCACTATGTGATTCAGAATACCTGTATATCGAGGGTTATCTGGTTACTTCCAATACAGGCCGTCATGCTGCTATAGAGGCGCGTAAGATAGCTGAAGAGGCCGGTGTGAAAACAGCGTTGACATTCTCAGATCCTGCCATGGTACAGTTTTTCAAGGATGGGTTGAAGGAAATGATCGGTGATAAAGTTGATCTGCTGTTTTGCAATGAGGCAGAGGCCATGAGTTGGGCCGGTACAGATAGTCTTGAAAAGGCAATTGAATCAATTAAGGATATAGCTTCCACCTTTGCCATTACCCTCGGCAGCAAAGGTGCCCTTGTGTATGACGGCAAAAAAATGATAGAGATATCTCAGCACAACGTTAAGGCAGTCGATAGTAATGGAGCAGGTGATATGTTTGCCGGCGCATTTTTGTATGGCATTACGCATGGTCACTCTTTTTTCGATGCTGGCAACATTGCAAGTCTTGCGTCCTCAAAGGTTGTTAGTCAGTTTGGGCCGAGATTGAGTGCAGAGGCGCATAAAGAAATACTCGGGATTGTGCTTGGATAAAAAACTGTTTGCCACTAGTATTTCACGGAATGTATTTGATTACTACTGGGAACGCCGGCAGAACAAAGAGAAGTGCTGAAATATTTAATTTAGGGGTTATAGCGGGTGCTATAGCCCTTTAATTTTGTCTATCTGCAATATAAATTCTATGGCACTCACTGATATGTTGTATTGCTTGCGAAACTTTGAAACTACACACATTACGCTATTTTAACTAGTTTAACTTGCAGTTATAGTTATGATAAAAAGCGGCCTTTATATAAAGGCCGCTTTAATGATTTTATATTTAACTTACTTCACTACAATTCGGATGACTGGTGGTAATGGCCTGCTTATGGTCGTTGTTATAATATATCCCTGAGCGGTTCTGTTTTCATCGTTCAGGTATATGCTGCTGTTCTCCACTATGATATCATCCATGCCGCTGCCGGACTCTCTGAACAGTCCGTCTGCTCTTTGGACATCAGTTACTTCTTCATTTTCTTGAAGCATGATCTCTCCTGAGGTATTTAAAAATACGGCGAAAATTTTTCCGGTTTCAGGATGCCTGGAATAAATAACGTCTGTGTCGGCGTAACTGTTTGAACTTTGATATGCTACCCCGTCCCAGGAACGCTCTGAGAGCGGTACATTGGTCATATTGTCCCAATTGGGAAGAACCCTGATAAGCTGCATTCTAGGTGGAACTTCATGGATGTGGTCGTAAGCAGGTACACCTTCTGTGCCGCCGAAACGGCCGTACCAGTTAAACCATGAGCCATTAATTCCTGCCTTGGCTGCATAATGCCTGTTATCATATTCAGTAAGTACCTCTGGAGAACTTGTGCCTATGTAATTATTTGTTATTAGACCGCTGGCGGTAATGCGATCATCATCGGCAAAGCCCGCACTGCCGTCTTCCTGTACCAGCATGTCCGGCATTAACTCAGCTGCATCATCGCGTTCATCCATGGTGCGTATCCAGTCACCATAAATACGATAGGGTTCCATAATAAATTTGATTCCTGGAAACTCAGCCCGCAATGCAGTGTATAGCTGTTTGAGATATGCGGCATGACCATCGCTGTATGTTTCATAATCATGAACATGGGTTGTAGATGCACAGGAGTCATGTCCTGTCCAGTCAGTCAGCGTAACCGGCTTGCCGTTATTCGATCCACGTGCTGTCCAGAAATCTCCTGTAAGTCTTGCAACATCCCAGATTATCCCTCCTACTTGGAAGTCATTGTCACGGTTTTCCAGAAATTTTATTTTCAAAATAATCCGTTCTATCACCATGTCAATTATTGGTTGCTGCTGCCAGTCAAAGAGTAAGCCGAATTTAGTATCACTTTCCCACCACCCGTTGGCAATGTTATAAGGGAACTCTGCGGAATCATCTTTAATTGTAAAAAGGGATTCATAAACCATTGCATCAGATGAGCTATATGATTCTTCGTAATCTAAGTACCTGTATACAGGTGAGACATGATATTCAGGATTGTCCAGGTAAAATCTTAAACCATTAGCTATTTCCAGGTGCTGCATACCATATTGGAAACCGATATATTTATATCCCATCTGCTTGGCGAATTTTACATTTTGACCGGGAATGCCTTTCCATGTTAAACCATAGAAATTTCTGAAGTCTGCATTTGCTGTTCCTGTATATGTGCATAGCATAAATATCGCAGTAATGAGAATCAATGCTGCTCCTTTATGGATTTCCATGAAACTGGTCTTCTTCATTCTTCCTCCTAATAGCAAAATTTGGCATCAACCTTGTCAATACTATGCAAGGTATATCTGCGGTGCTATATTTATTAAACACTGTTATGCCTCGGAGAATCGGTGTCTTGAATCACAAATATAGTCAATTATTATTTTTTTGATATTTCCAAACGACTGATCTATTGGTTCGTATTGCTTATGAAAAATAGGAGGCTATAAACAGACAGCTTCGGCTACTCAGTTGTATACTGGGGGAGTTCAGATGTAACAGTCTTATCCGCAGAAAGGGGTTTTATTATATTGAATCTGATCTGCAACTATGCTGAGAAAATCTTTTTGCCATAAAAAAGCGGCCCTCATAATGAAGGCCGCTTTTATTTTTAGTGATAATTGTAAACTGATCTACTTTTTCTTTTTTGCCGCCTTCTCATGAATGACTGCCTGTGCTGCTGCAAATCTTGCGATCGGCACTCTAAAGGGTGAGCAACTTACATAGTCAAGGCCGATATTATGGCAGAACTCAACTGATGACGGCTCACCTCCATGTTCACCGCAGATGCCGAGTTTGAGCTTTGGCTTGACGCTTCTTCCTTTTTCAACGGCTATCTTCATGAGCTCGCCGACACCATTTTGATCAATTGCTACAAATGGATCATCGTTCAGGATGCCTTCTTCAACATAGAAGGGGAGAAATCTTCCTGCATCATCTCTGGAGAGACCGTATGTTGTCTGGGTAAGGTCATTTGTCCCGAAGGAGTAAAAATCAGCGTATTCAGCAATTTTGTCAGCTGTGACGCATGCACGGGGAAGTTCGATCATGGTTCCAACTGTGTATGCAACCTTGACCTTTGTTTCCTTGATAACGCTCTCTGCGGTCGTAACGACAATTTCTCTCATTGCCTTGAGCTCATTGACATGGCCGACTAGAGGTATCATGATCTCCGGTATAACCTTTACCTTTTTCTTCTGAAGCTGGCATGCGGCTTCCATGATAGCACGGGCCTGCATTGCGTAGATTTCAGGATAGGTTACACCTAAACGGCATCCTCGATGTCCGAGCATAGGATTGAATTCATGCAGGGAATCATTTTTTGCCTTAAGATCAGGAAGCTTGACCTTCATGCTCTTTGCAAGGTCTTTGAGATCCTTTTCTGTATGAGGCAGGAACTCGTGAAGAGGAGGATCGAGCAGTCTGATAGTAACGGGTTTTCCTGCCATTGCCTTGAATACTTCAAGGAAATCTTTCCTCTGAAAGGGTATGAGTTTTGCAAGTGCTTTTTCACGACCGGCAAGAGTCTCTGCAAGAATCATTTCTCTTACAGCCTTTATCCTGTCAGGTCCGAAGAACATATGCTCTGTCCTGCACAGGCCGATTCCCTCTGCCCCATACTTAAGTGCTGTCTTGCAGTCATCTGCAGACTCTGCATTAGTTCTGACTTTAAGGGTCCTGACTCCATCTGCATATGTCATCAGCTCCTTATACCATTTGTTATGGTCCGGGTTTGCTGGATTAAGCTTAAGCTGCCCCTCAAAAAAAGTTCCCTTTGTACCGTTCAGAGTAATCCACTCGCCTTCTTTTATGGTATTGCCGTTAATAGAGAATGATTTCTTCTTCATATCAATTTTAATATCAGAGCAGCCTACGATACAGCACATGCCCCAACCGCGGGCAACAAGTGCAGCGTGACTGGTCATGCCGCCCTTTGCTGTTAAAATAGCTTCGGCCGCATGCATTCCATGGACGTCCTCAGGGGAGGTCTCATTTCTGACAAGAATAACTTGCTCACCTTTCTTGGCCCATGCCTCTGCATCATCAGCTGTAAGGACAACACGCCCCTTTGCACCGCCCGGTCCTGCCGGAAGACCTTTGCCCAATTGGTTGCCATTTTTCTCAGCTGCAGGATCAACACTTGGGTGAAGGAGTTCATCAATCTGGTCAGGTCTGACTCTTATAAGAGCTGTTTCCTTTGTGATAACTTTCTTTTGGGCCATTTCCACGGCCATGCGTATAGCGGCCTGTCCGTTTCTTTTCCCTGTTCTGGTTTGCAGCATCCAGAGTTTACCATCTTCAATTGTGAACTCTATGTCTTGCATGTCTTTATAATGATTTTCAAGTCTCTCCTGGTAACCATACAGCTCTTTGTAGAGTTTTGGCATTGCTTCTTCCAGTGAGGGGAGGTGTTTAGTATCGGCGGTCTTTGCTGCCTTGTTAACCGGGTTTGGTGTCCTGAGTCCTGCCACAACGTCTTCACCCTGTGCGTTTGGAAGCCACTCTCCGAAGAACATGTTCTCACCGGTTGCGGGATTACGGGTGAACGCAACACCTGTTGCTGATGTATCACCGGTATTGCCGAATACCATCGTCTGTACATTTACAGCGGTTCCCCACCAGTCGGGCAGGTTCTCAATTTTTCTATATGCGATTGCGCGTTTTCCCATCCATGATGCAAAAACTGCGCCGATACTGCCCCAAAGCTGTTCCTCGTGTGAGTCAGGGAAGGGCTTCTTCAAGGTTGCTTTAATAATTTTCTTAAACTCATCGCACAGCTTCATAAGGTCTTCAACTGTCAGGTCTGTATCGCTTTTATACTTGTTTTTCTTTTTTACTGCTTCAAGCGCGGCTTCCAGTTTATGGCGAATGCCATCCTTATCTGTCTTCGGCTCTATACCGCCGCCTTTTTCCATGACAACGTCAGAGTACATCATCATAAGACGTCTGTAGGCATCATAAACAAAGCGCGGGTTTCCTGTCTTTTCGATCATGCCGGGGATTGTCTTGGATGTCAGTCCCGCATTGAGTATAGTTTCCATCATGCCGGGCATAGAGCTTCTGGCTCCTGATCGAATTGACATGAGCAGTGGATCTTTAGGATCACCGAATTTTTTGCCCATTATCTTTTCTATCTTTGCCATGGCTGCATCTGCCTGTTTTTTTAGTTCCTTGGGGTACTTCTGGTTGTTGTCGTAGTACTCGGTACATACCTCTGTAGTGATTGTAAATCCGGGTGGGACGGGAAGCTTCAGTTTAGGGTGCCCAGCCATTTCAGCAAGGTTTGCGCCCTTGCCGCCCAGTAGATTTTTCATTTCTGATTTTCCATCGGCCTTACCGTCGCCGAAGGAATATACGTACTTTTTCGCCATGGTTGATCCTCCAGTACTTAGTTTAATATCGATTAAATGATAGTTTAATCAAAATATGAGAGTGCTTATTCTACAAAATCTTATAAAATAAATTCAAACTACTATCTATAACTTTTATATATTAGAGTCAAGTCTGAACTATATTTAATAAGGAATTTCAGCTTTATGTAGCATTTCAGAGCGTGCTTTTTTTATACTATGAGTCGAGGGTATTTCTAATTATATCACCAAATTGCAGGTCTTCAACTATTTTGTTACTGATTCATACGAACGCCGGGGGTAAAAAAATAGAGCCGTATTTCCTGTCAGCAACCGGCCTGTTTAAGAGATTACAATGAGAAAAAAGGTACTGATTTCACTTCTGGCTATTTTTTTGCTTTTTAGTTGCGGGGCACTTATAGCAACGTATTTTATTACTGAAAGCACGGATAAGCTGCGCGATGTTATAAAACTGCATGAGGTTGAGCAATTGCGCAGAACTCTGGTCATTGACGTGCGGACTGTACAGTCGGACTTTTACGCTGCCCACACGGAACTGAAAAAAGAGCGTGGTCAAGTGACTATCGATATTACCAAGCTAATTACTTCCTCTATTAAGTGCTCAGTCTGCCATCATGCTCCTGAGGTTGCGTCAAGTATACGAAAAATTCAGTCCCTTGTAAGGCAGTATGGTGATTCTGTGAAAGAGTATATTGTAATGCCTGAAAACGCTCCTGGACTCGTTGAAAGACGCCTTGCAATGCTGCAGAATGAATCTGAACTGATCGAGCTTGTATCTGAAATGTCTCATAAGGCCAGCAATCATCTTGCCACCCTCACGAACTTGACCATGGAAAAAATTGATGATGTCAGGATTATTCTTTTTCTAACGCTTCTGATAACACTTCTTCTTAGTATCCGGATTGCGAAGAATCTTACATGGGCGGTCACCGAGCCGGTACAGAAACTGGTGGATGCGACACGTATGATTTCATCTGGCAAGCTGGGCTCGACTATTACATATGATGATGATACGGAGTTTGGTGAGCTTTCCGAGCATTTTAATCAGATGAGCATCGCCGTGAAAGAAGGATATACAAAGCTTGAGGATGAAATGCGTGAGCGTCGATATGTTGAAAAAGCGCTCATAGAGTCCGAGCGTTTCCTGAATACGGTTTTTGACAGCATACTGGACCCTTTCTGCATTATTAACAGTCAGTATGAAATTGTTCGCGTAAATAAAAGCTACGCCGCTTTAAAAAACTTGATACCGGAAGAGCTTATTGGCAGTACTTGCTGTGATTTGCCTACTGATGAAAACGAATTATGTGACGATTGCATAGTATTTAAGACATTTAAGACCGGACAACCGTATTCAAACGACAAACTTCTGGAGAATGATGAAACTCAGAGTGTATGGCTTGAAATGTATACTTATCCGATATTCGATAGTGACGGCAAAGTATCTCATGTTATTGAGTACACACGTGATATTACTGCTCGAAAGACCATCGAGGATGCTCTGCGGGAGAGTGAGGAACGTTATGCTCTGGCAGCTCAGGGCGCTAATGACGGACTTTGGGACTGGGATCTGCAGAGGGGTACAGTGTATTTTTCGCCACGCTGGAAAGCCATGCTGGGTTATGATGCAATGGAGATCACGAATAGCCCGTCGGAGTGGCTCAACAGGATTCATCCAGATGACAAAGATGAAGTGGATGCAGGTCTGAAATCTCATATTGATGGTCATACCCTGCAGTTTGAGAGTGAGCTGCGTATGTTAAATAAAGAGGGGGAGTATCGTTGGATGCTATGCAGGGGAATAGCCGTGCAGGGGTTACAGCGAATGGCTGGTTCAATGACTGATATAACTGAACGTAAGACCGCTGAAGAGCAACTAGTTTTTGATGCCCTTCATGATTCACTGACCGGGCTTGCAAACAGGGTGCTTTTCATGGAAAGTCTCAGGCATGCACTTAATTATGAAAAGCGAAACCATGACTATATGTTTGCAGTACTTTTTATAGACATAGACCGCTTTAAGCTTCTTAATGACAGTCTCGGACATATGATCGGTGATAGGGTGCTTATCGCCATAAGCGGCCGTCTTGAAGAAAGTCTGCGTCCGGGGGATACGGTTGCCAGGTTGGGGGGGGATGAGTTTGCGGTGCTGCTTGAGGATGTAGATGGGGAAGATGAGGTTCTTACAATAACGGAGCGAATACAGGACGGGCTTGCAAAACCTTTTAATATAAGCGGCCATCAGATCTATGCTTCAGCGAGTATCGGTATAGCTTATAGCTCTATCGATTATGAAAAGCCGGAGTATATATTGAGGGATGCTGATATAGCGATGTATCAGGCAAAAAATAAGGGTCGTGACAGGTTTGAGATCTTTGATATGAAGATGTACGCCACTGCAATGGCACGGCTTCAACTTGAGACAGACCTGAGGCGGGCTGTAGAGAATGAAGAATTTGAGCTTTTTTATCAGCCGATCATATCCGTAGCCAGCGGAAATGTTGCGAGTTTTGAGGCCTTGATCAGATGGAGGCATCCTGTGCGCGGATTGGTTTATTCTAATGAGTTTATTGCAATTGCAGAGGAAACCGGGATAATTACGACTATTGGGGAATGGGTGATACGGGAGGCCTGTCTGCAGTTGAAAAAATGGCAGAAATCATACCGTAGACCGGATCTGAGCGTGAGTGTGAATGTCTCGAGTAAACAGCTGGTTCCTAAGATTTTAAACAGGATTGAAAATGTACTTGCAGAGGCAGCACTTAAGCCGGAGTGCCTTATTTTAGAGATAACGGAGAGTATGATTATGGAAAATACGGCAGTCATTTCTCCTTTGCTTATATCGCTTAAGGCAATGGGTATAAAGGTGTATATAGATGATTTTGGAACGGGTTATTCCTCTTTGAGTTATCTGCATCAGTTTTCGGTGAATGCCCTTAAAATTGACCGGTCTTTTATAATGAGACTCGGGCATAATGAGGAAAAGCTGGAGATAGTCAGAGCCATAACTACAATGGCAAATAATCTTAAAATCAATGTTGTTGCTGAGGGTGTGGCAAACGAAGATCAGCTTGAATTGCTGCGAGGTTTGAAATGTGATTATGTTCAGGGCTATCTTTTTTCAAAGCCGCTTAGCACTAGGGAAGTGAAAGGCTTTTTGATGGATGAGGGGGTAGGGGGTAGGGGGTAGTGCGAACTTTCTGGTTATTGTTCTTCTATTTGCGAGAAATCTGCAAGACGGTTAAAGGTGTCTTTTACATGTGAAAGAAGTGCCAGTCGGTTTGCGCGTATAGAGGGTTCCTTGTCCATTACTAAAACTGCTTCAAAAAAGGCATTGATCGGTTTCTCAAAATCTAACAGGGCACGGTACTCACTCTTCTTTAGTTTCATATTGATTTCAGTTGATACATCAAAAAGAACCTTTTCAGTTTCATCATTGAAAAGTGAACTTGAGACTTCTGCATGCTCAAGCTTTGCAAGAATGTTATAGACCCTCTTTGCGGCTGTTATCATGGCGGGGAAGGCGGCATCCGTTTTTAGCTTTGCGAGTACCTGGAGTCTTTCTGATATAGTTCTGAGAGTCAAGCTGTCTGCAGCTAAAACCGCATTAACTACATCATGGCTAAATCCTTGTGAGGCATAGATTCCCGAAAGTCTCTGTATGAAAAACTGATGAATTTTTTCGGCTAATGTCCTGTTCTCATCATCATTGACTTTCAATACTTCAAGTGCTTTTGCTGTAAGATCGGCAAGTGTGAGCTCGATCTCTGAATCTTGCAGTATATGAATTATTCCAGCGGCCTGGCGTCTGAGAGCGTAGGGGTCTTCGGAGCCGGTTGGTATCAGGCCAATTGAGAAAAAAGCCGCTATATTATCAATCTTATCAGCAAGCGATATTATCTTGCCTGTCTCGCTTGCGGGGAGTGTATCTCCGGCAAATCCCGGTTTGTAATGATCGTATACTGCATCAGCAACTTCTTTCGCCTCTCCGGAGGTATTGGCATATATCATGCCTATATAACCCTGAAGTTCGGGGAATTCCCCTACGACGCCGGTTACCAGGTCAGCCTTGCATAAAAAAGAAGCTCTTTTAATATTGTCTTGATTTTGAAGTTTGGCCTTCTCTGCAATAAAAGAGCTGATCTTCTCAATCCTTTCGGCCTTGTCATAGACACTGCCAAGCTTCTCCTGAAATGTCACAGATTTCAGATCCTCAATATAATCACCGAAGGGTTTTTTCCTGTCTTCGTGGAAATAAAATCTGGCGTCTTCAAGTCTTGCTCTTAAAACACGCTCAGCACCCCTGGCTACTGTTATGCTGTTTTCTCGTTTTGTATTGCTTATAACAAGAAATGAAGAGTTCATGGAGCCGTTTTTGTCTTCGGTCGAGAAATATTTCTGATGAGATTTCATGACGGTAACGAGCAATTCCCTGGGCAGTTCAAGGTATTTGTCTTCAAAACGGCCGTGTACAACAACCGGGTACTCAACAAGATTGGTGACCGTATCCAGCAGTTCTTCATCCATAATAGCACTGCAACCCTGTTCGTTTTCGATCTGTTTTATTTCATTCTGTATTATGGATTTGCGCTCTTTTATATCAGTGATAATTGAGTGCTTTTTAAGCGTCTCAGCGTACTCGGACGGGTTTTCTACCTTAAAGGCAGCAGGGGAAAGAAAGCGGTGACCATATGATATGTCAGAGCTTGTAATGTTTTCGAGCGTAAAGATGAGCGGTTCACCCCCGTATATTGCAAGTATCCACTGCAGCGGTCTGAAGTAACGCAACGGCCCGTCTCCCCACCTCATGGTCTTCGGTAGTTTCAGCGAAGCAATCAGTCCGGGCAGTGATTCCTGTAAAATATCACTGGTCAGGCGTCCCTTGCTTTCTACTATCGCATAAACATAATCGCCTCGCTCTGTTGTTTTTACCTTAAGGTCAGTAACCTCAATATTCAGTGAGCGGGCAAAGCCTGTTGCCGCCTTTGTAGGCGCTCCGGATGAGTCATATGCAGCTTTGATCGGAGGGCCAAATGTTTCAATTGTCCGGTCTTCCTGCTTTTCTTCTATGTCTTCTATAAATAGACAGAGTCTTCGCGGAGTTGCACTTTCTGTGATATTCCCAAAACTCAGGTTCTGTGATTTCAGCAGGCCGGTAATATCCTGCCTCAGAGCGGCAAGTCCCACGGAAATGAATCTTGCAGGGATTTCTTCAGAACCTATTTCTATTAAAAAAGATTTCATTTGATTATATTTTTTATAAGGGGGAAGCCCATTTCCTCACGTAAAGTCAGGTAACCTCTTGCGCATTTGCGGGCAAGGTTGCGAACCCGGCCTATATAAGCGGTTCTTTCTGTAACACTGATAGCTCCGCTGGCATCCAGCATGTTGAAACTGTGTGAGCATTTAAGGCAGAAATCGTATGCCGGGATAACCAGTCCTTCCTTAATCATATTCAGCGCCTCTGCCTCATATTTATCAAAGAGGAGGAAGTGAAGCGCCGGGTCAGATTTATCGAAATTATATTTTGAAAACTGTACCTCTGTCTCGTGATGAATATCGCCATAGGTGATGTCTTTGGTCCACTTAAGGTCATAAACATTATCCGTCTCCTGAAGATACATAGCAAGGCGTTCAACCCCGTAGGTTATTTCAACTGATATAGGTTTCAGTTCAATGCCGCCAACCTGCTGAAAATATGTGAACTGTGTAACCTCCATACCATCAAGCCAGACTTCCCAGCCGAGTCCCCAGGCTCCGAGGGTAGGGGACTCCCAGTCATCCTCGACAAAACGTATATCGTGCTTCTGCAGATCAATATTAATTGATTCCAGGCTCTTGAGATAAAGCTCCTGAGAGTTCGGGGGAGACGGTTTTAAAATAGTCTGATACTGATAGTAATGCTGCAGCCTATTCGGATTCTCACCATAACGGCCGTCAGTAGGACGGCGTGAAGGCTCGACATATGCGGCCTTCCACGGCTCAGGACCAAGCACTCTGAAGAATGTTGCAGGGTTGAATGTGCCGGCACCTACCTCAATATCATACGGTTGGTGTATAACACAGCCGTAATCTGACCAGAAGCGGTGAAGTTGTAATATTAAATCCTGTAAATACAATGCCGATTACCTGTTGAATTAAATGGTTCCGCCGGAATCCTAATCTTAAATGGAATTGTCCAGCTTTGTCAAACCTGAAAGAGAAGGTGAATGAATAAACAGATTTATGATTCAAATCATGTTTAAATTTTATTCGTAACGCATATAATAATAAACTAAAAAAGGAGGGTGAATATGTTAAAAGAAAAGGTTGCGGAAGTTTTAGAGAAGGTAAGGCCGATGCTGCAGCGTGATGGTGGTGATGTTGAGCTGGTTGATGTGCAGGAGGATGGAGTTGTTAAGGTCAGGCTTACTGGTGCCTGTGCTGGTTGTCCAATGTCTACTATGACTTTGAAAAATGCAATTGAAGACACTATTAAAAAAGAGGTCCCCGGCATAAAATCTGTTGAGCAGGTTTGATATAGGTTTTCAGCCATATGTTAATCATTAATCAGGAGATGAGATGGAACCTGTTATAGTCTGGTATTTAAGGATGAGCCTTTTATATTTTCTCACCGGAGCGCTCACTGGTGTTTTCATGCTTACGTGGCCATCGGAGGCGGGATATTTTCTGCCGGTCCATGTGCATCTGAATCTGCTTGGGTTTATGTCCATGATGATTTATGGCGTGGGTTATCATATTCTTCCGAGATTCAGCGGGACGACTATTTACAGTAAAAAAATAATGAGTATACAGTTTTGGCTGGCTAATGCCGGGCTGCTTGGAATGGCTGCTGGCTGGCTTTCCGGTCAGGACGGTGTGCTGGTGGTTTCGGCTCTGCTGACACTGGCAGCAGTGATGCTGTTTGTGCTTAATCTTTTTAAAACTATCAAGACAGCTTAAGAGGTATTTGTCTTGTTTACAGGCAGTTTATGATGAATATCATAGACCTGTAGGTTTTTTTTTTATAAAATTTTAATAACATCTTAATTAAATGATGGAATTAATAATTCAGGAGGAAGTATGTCAACAGGTATTGAGGTTACAAAAGAATCCATTATCGGTGAGGTGATTAAGTCAGTTTCAGGGGCAGATAAAGTTATTGAAAAATATTTTGGTAATGGTTGTTTCACATGTGCTGGAATAAATGTGGAGAGTATTGCTTTTGGCTGTACAATGCATAACACTGATCCAGACAAGATTGTTGAGGAACTTAATAATCTTCAAGGAGGCGGTGATGGAGCATAGATGCCTGAACTGCGGTATCGCTGGAGAGCATGTCATTCTGCTGTCCTGTGAGCATCAGGGAGAGTTGCTTTATGTATGCATTAAATGTCTTCCTGCTTTAATTCAGGGAGCGCACTGAATATTGTTTCAGCTAGCGTGTTCTACTGAGTTCCCCCGAAGTAAAAGTCTGCGCGGCAACTAACAAAGGCTCGCGAAAAATCCTTGTGTAAAAAAACTTGACAAGGAGCTGCTTATTTGCTATTGTTATCCTATCTTTATATGTTTATAATATTCGCAAATATAATTTCGTTTTAAGGGAGGCTTAACAATGTCAAGGGTTGATATCAGGTGTAGTGTAGACCTGCCGGTCAATGTGCTGATGCACGCTGAAGGCGGTAAGGGTATTGCAGAGGCTGAAACCAGGTTTACCTCGCTTAGTCTTAACGGCGGGATGCTGCAGTTTAGGCCGGAGGACGGTCTTGATAATAAAATAGTAGGACTCAGGTATGACCTTCCCAGGTATGGTGAGTTTGAGATTCTTGGGGAGATACTGCGGTCCAACGACGAAGGCACTGCCACAAGATTCTATAATCTGAACAGGGACGCAAAGCTGAAGTTGTGGGATTTCATAAAAGACAATTTAGCAGATGAACTTTCCTGTCCTTACTGCGGTAAGGAAAATACGCACAAGAGAAGAGAATGTAATGAATGCGGGTGGAATCTTAATTTTTACTCGCAGGACTATATCATTGAACATGAAAAGGAGTCATTTTTAAAGCGCGTAGCCGCCAAAAGTGAGGCCTTCAATCTTGAGGACATTTATAAGGTATTGAATTATGTAGATGTCGAGATCCTGAAAATAGGCAAAAACTTTGATATCAATGAAGAGTTTGTAGGTTCCAGTGAAGATATTTTGAATGTCTTTTCTATGATCAGAAAAGTTGCACCTACGGATATACCAGTTTTGATTACGGGTGAAAGCGGGACAGGTAAGGAACTTACTGCCATGGCGATTCATGAGAGGAGTCAGCGCAAGCATAAGCCGTATGTACCTATTAATTGCGCAGCTATCCCGGAAAATCTGCTTGAAGCAGAGCTGTTTGGCTATGAAAAGGGTGCGTTTACAGGTGCCCATTCAGATAAGGTTGGGAAGTTCGAATATGCGGAAGGCGGAACAATATTTCTTGATGAGATAGGAGAGATGTCGTTAAAGCTTCAGTCAAAACTGCTTAGATTTCTTGAAGATAAATTTGTGGAGCGGATTGGCAGCACGGAGAAAAGAAAAGTAGATGCCAGAGTAATTGCTGCGACCAATGTAAACCTGAAGTCAGCCATTGCAAAGGGGACTTTTAGGAAGGATCTTTTTTACAGGCTGGATGTATTTAATATTGCTCTTCCGCCTGTGAGAGACAGGGGTGATGACAGGGTAATCCTCGCCCGGTATTTTTTGAATAAATTTACAAAAGAAATGAATCTTGCCAGAACATTTTCTTCAAATGCTATTGAGGCAATAAAGAGCTATGATTGGCCTGGAAATGTCAGGGAGATCATTAATAAGGTCAGAAGGGCGGTTGTGATGGCAAAGGAAACAGCGATAACGCCTGAAGATCTTGAACTGAATATATCTTCCATTGAGGTAGATGCAGTGCAATCGCTTAGAGAGGTGCGCCACACAATAGAAAAGCAGAAGCTTATCGAGGCAATGAGGCACTGCAATAATAATATATCAAAGGTGGCCCGGATTCTTGGAATTAGCAGGCCGTCAGTGTATAGTCTGAAGAAGAAATATAAAGTATAAATACTGGGAGCTGTCTCAGCTCATAGTGTAAAGTTTATCCAACTAGTGTCAGTATAATTTACATGAAAATGTAGTATTATACTGACACTTTTTTGTAACATGGCGTAAAGGCGCAATACTTAATATAAGGCATAGATATTGCAATATATTATTCAGGAGGCTGATTATGATAATACAAGACCGTAAATCACTTTTTGCTATTCTTGAAAATTCCCCTTTTTTCTATGAATTATCTTTCATCGAAAGGGAGGTGCTTCTAATGCACATGATCGAAACACATCCTGATATCTGTATGGACAGGGAGATAAATTCAGTTGGATATGAAACCTCCTGGACGCACATGCGGGAGCATTAGAATTGTAATGAATGAAGCGGGGGTTTCTGCAGGTCTGACCGGATATAATGCTTTATATATTTGCTATTGACTGCCCATAATTTATGGCATATAATCCAAATATTGCTGTAGATCTTTTAATGTTAAGGGTTGAGTTGTGAAAAAAATAAGCATTCAGGTATCGAAAATAGTTTTTTGGGATGAGGCAGAAAGATAACCATTTCTCTTTTGCCGGGACCAGATCAGTATTCTTCCATCTGCAATATATTTTGATTATATACATTATTTAAGCATACTTTTTATGGGTGCACTATGTCTGAAATTGACTTTTTTCAATGGTTCATTAAAAATACCTTATGAAAAGGGCAGTTATTCTAACCCTGATCCTGTTTTTTTTTATATCAGGTTATGGTGATGCAGCACGAAAAAATACAGTTAATGGCTTCCGATATTCCTCGTATGATCAGCATACACGAGTCGTTATAGATATCAGCGGCCCTGTGGAGTTTACAAAAAACCGTCTTGCTAATCCTGATCGTCTTTTTTTTGATGTAAAAAACAGCACCCTTTCTAAAAAATCATCCCCCTCTAAAATAGTTGATGACGGAATTATAAATAAGGTTCGTCTTGCTCAGTATGACAGAGATACTGTGCGGATAGTGCTTGATATTAAGCAGTATAAAAATTATTATGCATTTACCCTGGATAGTCCGAGCCGTCTTGTCATAGATGTATATTCTGAGAATTCCAAAGAAAGTCACAAAAAAAAGAAAGAGCAGAAACAGTCGAAGAAGCCCCCGCTGGATAATATCTGGACCGTTGTAATTGATCCTGGACATGGCGGCGAGGATCCTGGAGCGGTGGGGCCTGGAGGAGTTCAGGAAAAAGATATTGTTTTAATGATTGGAAGAAAACTTGGCTCGATTCTTGAGTCTAGGCATGGCATGAAAGTCATTTATACAAGGCAGAAGGATATGTTTATTCCGCTTAATGACAGGACCGAGATAGCTAATGCAGCCAAGGCTGATCTGTTTATATCGATCCATACAAATGCAAGTGAGAAGAGAAGTGTACGGGGGATAGAGACATATTTCCTGAATTGGACCAACAACAAGGAGGCTAATAGGGTGGCGGCCAGGGAAAACAGGATATCTCTTAAAAAGATGCATAAGGTGCAGGGTGAGCTTCAGTTGATTCTGCAGGATCTGGCTCGAAAAAGTAAGAATGAGGAATCCATGAAGCTGGCGTACAGCGTACAGCATGAGATAGTAGGGCAGTTGAAAAAAAGCTATCCAAGGATCGAGGATCTAGGCGTAAAGTATGCTCTTTTTTATGTACTTATCGGGGCTGAAATGCCGGCGGTTCTGGCAGAGATATCATTTGTCAGTAATCATGAAGAGGAGAAAAGAATGACTCAGAAAGTCTACAGGGACAGAATTGCTGAGGCACTTGCAAGTGGTATAACCTCTTATACATCTAAGTCCACTCTCATTGTTAATAGAGTGTCAGGCACCGATTGAGCCTGATAAGCTGGATTATTAATCATATTTATGCATGTTGATTATCTTTTTAAAAACGGTCTGGTAATTGATGGCAGTAGCGGGCATGCTGAGCCTTTTATAGCTGACATTGCGGTCAGTGGTGCACGGATCCTGGAAATAGGCACTCTTGAAGGGCTAAAAGCGGACAATGTCCTTGATCTGGAAGGTCAGTGCATATGCCCCGGTTTTATTGATGCCCATTCTCACTCAGATTTTATGGTGCTTGCAGACGGGCGTGCGGAAGGCAAACTGTGTCAGGGTGTTACCACCGAGATTAATGGCAATTGCGGATTGTCTGCCGCTCCGCTTCTCGGTCCGGCACTTCAGCAGCGAGATCAGGAGCTTAATGCGCTCGGGATAACCGAAAGATGGGCCACTTTTGAAGAATACTTCAGCCTTGTTGAAAAAAGCCGTATCTCATTAAATCTTTACACCCTCGCCGGGCATGGGAATATTCGAGCCTGCGTATCGGGTTTCCAGGACAGGGAGCTCACAAAAGATGAAGTGCGTCTTGCCGCAGGGCTTCTTGAAGAGGCGCTTAAGCAGGGAGCAGGCGGGCTTTCAACGGGGCTTATCTATCCCCCCGGGATATACTCCAGTACGGATGAAATAATTGCGCTGGCTGCAATTGCCGGAAGATACGGAACGGTTTATACGTCACATATGAGAAGTGAGGGGGCTCAATTAGTTGAGTCTGTGAAGGAAGTACTCCGTATAGGCAAAGAGGCACAGGTTAATGTACATATCTCACATTTGAAGACCAGTGGTGAAAAAAACTGGAATAAGCTTGCCAATGTAATGCAAATGATAGATGATGCCTGTCATATGGGGATGAAGGTCACATGTGATCGTTATCCTTATACTGCATCCGCTACAGATCTGGACAGTATACTTCCGGGATGGGTATTTGAGGGTGGAAAGTCCGGCGAATTAAAAACCATAGAAGAGCATAAACAGCGAATTAAGGCTGAGCTTACACAAGAATATCTGGATCCGGCATACTGGGGGCAGATAATGATATCCTCGGTGCGTACTGAAAAAAACAGCTGGATGTTGGGTAAAAGAGTTTCTGAGATTGCTTCGATCGTGCAAATAGATCCCTCTGACCTCGTATTAAATCTGCTTTTGCAGGAAGAGCTTGATGTAGGGGCGATTTTTTTTACAATGAGCGACAAGAACCTCGAAACTATATTAAAAAAGAAATATACAGCCATAGGTTCTGATAGTTCCGCAAGGAGTTTTGATGGTGTTACGGCCGCCGGGATGCCTCATCCAAGGGGGTTTGGGAGTTTTCCTCGTGTGCTTGGAGAATTTGTCAGGGAAAGGGGTGTTTTGAGCCTCTCGGAGGCGGTATACAAGATGACTGGCTTACCTGCCTCTATATTCGGACTGAAAGATCGTGGCAGATTGGCAAAGGGGTTCTTTGCAGATATTACGGTTTTTTTTCCTGATACAATTGCTGACAGGGCGGAGTACTGTGATCCTTTTAAAAAGCCGGATGGCATCTCGCATGTATTTGTAAACGGGATGCCGGCAATCCGTGATGGTTTAGTAACCGGGTTTATGACAGGGCGTGTTCTCAGACGTTAGAGGGTTATTTAATATCTGCTGTTATTTTTTCTGCCAGTCTGAAACTGTTATCTATGCAGTCATTTATCCCG
>JADHUV010000073.1 GCA_016784355.1 Nitrospira sp.
AAGCTACTATGTCAGGCTTGAATTCTTTGAAGGTTTTTTCGACTTCATCGTAGTCTACCCCTGCGATCGTGGTTTCATGACCATCATTTTTCAGTACAGCCGATAGCCACATTGGCCCAAAAGTGACAAATCCGCCGCTTAAAAGCATTGTTCTGTCAATATGAGCTACAAATAATATTTTACTCATAAATGGTTGGCCCTTTCAGAAGGTTGGTGTATGGAACTTGATATAAAAACATATAAAATTATAAAATTATTTTATTGCATTTAAGTATTTACTGTCAAGTTTAGCTATATTTCGTATTTGTATTAATTAACAATATTGACACTGTGATCACTTAAACTTATCGGCATTTTTAAAATATAGTAAAGAGGGAGAACAATAGTGCAAAACCAGGTGAATAAGAACGGGATCCCAAAGTACAAAAAGATGATTCTTCTCGGGATGGACGGACTGGACCCCAAAATCGTCTCTGATCTGATGCAGAGAGGAGAACTTCCTAATTTCATGGCATTAAGTGAGGCCGGAAGTTTTGCTCCATTGGATACAAGTAACCTTGCACAGAGCCCCGTTGCATGGGCATCAATTGCGACCGGCATGAACCCGGGACATCACGGGGTCTTTGACTTTCTTGGCCGGAGGATAATCGATTACATGCCCGAACTCGCCGTGTACAGGATAAACCGTAAGAATATATTCGGTAAAAGAGAGGCGATGTTCCTGCCCGTAATGCACGGTAATACATTCTGGGACTATGTTTCCGATAACAATATTCCGTCAACTATTTTGAAGTGGCCGATGACCTTTCAGCCAAAGCAGAACAATGCGAAGCTTTTTGCGGGCCTCGGGGTTCCGGATATTAAGGGCGGTCTCGGCAGATATGCTTTTTATACTACAAAAGATATTGCTGAAGGTGAGGAAGGCGCTGAGAAAGTAGTAAGGGTTAAATTTAATGGAGATACAATAAAAACCTTTCTTGCCGGTCCCAATGTTGCCAAGATGAGGGCCAGGGAGGAGGCAAAGGTCGATTTTCAAATAACGGTTCTTCCCGATAGATCAGGGGCTGAGCTAAATATTGATGGTAAAAAAATATCGGTTAAGACAGGCGATTGGAGTGAATGGGTCGAGGTCAAATTTAAGCTTGGAATGATGAAGACGGCCTCTGGGACCGTAAAGTTCTTTTTAAATGCAACAAACCCTGATCTGGAGTTATATATGACGCCTGTGCAGATTAACCCCAAAGACCCTGCATTTGTTATTACGAGTCCGGATGAGTACATCCAGGAACTCTCACGTGAGATGGGGATATTTTATACCATTGGCATGCCGGAAGACACAAAGGCTTTTGAAGAAGGGCGAATGGATGAAGAGGCATTTATAAGCATGTGTGATGAAGTTATAGAAGAGCAGGAGAAAATGCTCTGGTATGAGATGGACAAGTTTAAAGAGGGGCTCATTGCATCCGCATTTTTTTCCACAGATAGAGTACAGCACATGTTCTGGGCAACAAGAGACACAGAACATCCTCTTTATGAGAAGGAGTATGCTGAAAAATACGGCCATGTTATAGATGACTATTATCGTAAAATGGATGATATACTCGGCAAGGTCATGAAGCGTGTTGATAATGAGACTGCTGTAATGGTTTTTTCGGATCATGGGTTTTCTACATTCAGGAGGGCAGTACATATTAATTCGTGGCTGGTTGAGAACGGCTACATGAAGCTCACAAAGAAGATAACTTCAGATGACAAGGATGGCGGCGGACTGTTCCAGTTTGTGGACTGGAAGAACACGAAGGCTTATGCCCTCGGTTTTGGAGGTATTTTTTTAAACATCAAGGGCAGGGAACGTAACGGGATTGTTGAGAAGGGGGAGGGTGCCGATACAGTTATGGATGGTATTATAAAAGGGCTTTCCGAGCTGAAGGATTCAGTAGATGGAAAGTCAGTTGTGAAAAAGGTATATCGAAGCAAGGACATATACTCAGGACCTAATGTCGGCAATGCCCCGGACCTTCTCGTTGGTTTTCAGGATGGTTACAGGGTGTCGTGGCAGACAGCGATCGGCGGCTCGCCCGTAGATCTACTCGAAGATAATACCAAGAAATGGAGTGGTGACCACATTATCGATCCTTCTCTTGTACCCGGCATATTATTGACTAATTTTAAAATAAGACGTGATAAACCTACCTTGATGGACATAGCACCTTCAGTGCTGGATTGCTTCGGGATGTCTGTATCAGATATGGAAGGGAAAACTTTTTTGTAGATTCGGTATGGCCTGTAGGATATTCTATCCGTTCTTCTTATAAGATTTGCGGTAATACCTGCCCGCCATCAGTGCCGCGCCTGTTATAAAGAGCAATGAGCTTAAAGGCTCGGGAACGACTGTGATATCTGGTTTGATATGAGAGCTGAAACTGCTTACGTAGCTACCGCTGCCATGAGTTAAATCAATTTTAGTTGTCAATGAGAACGTACTTGTAGGCTGTATATTGTAGCTATCACTTCCGCTGAAAGCCCCCTGGTTATATGATGTGTACGTCCCAATGTTGATATCCATAGCGAAGGGATCATTACTTTCACTCAGGTAATTATTCATAATTACTGTCCCCGATGTTATGCCGCCGATGTATGAAATAAAGCCCTTTGCGGAATTAGCATCAAAATCGGTATCGCTTAGGGTTACAGTAAGCGTTCCCCCTGATACGGAATTACTGCTTACATCAACAGATGACAGATACAGTTGAGTATCTGAAGATGACCCGATTAAGGGTTTTGCGATCGCTGTTGTTACATTATAGTCGAATTCGCCTATCGATCCGTGAAACCTTATTCCTCCGGCATTGTTTAATGAGTCATTGGTGCTGTCATCTATGACTATAATCTCAGTTGTCCCGTCAGATAGTTTCATGGTGAGTAAAGCCTCTGATGACTGAACCCCAATACCCAGCAACATCACTATGAACAGTGTGAGGATAGCTGTTATTTTGATAGCATTTTGTCTAAAGTTAAATTGCAGCATGTCTCGGATTAAACTCGTTATGAGCATCATAAATTCTCCTGTATATTAATTATATTGCAGCATGGCTTGGCTTAAACTCGTTATGACCTTCATTAATTTTTCTGTATATATCACACAGCATAAAATTCTTACTGCAGAAGTTCACGGCCCTGTCAATGTCAAGGCTGTTCATCTTGATGCAGTAGCACTCATCATGCGGATCCCTGATAATGGGGCATTGATTCTTATTTGTATATAATGGTGTCATAAGTGTTCCTTTTTGCTTGTATGTTTAAAAGCAAGATGTATGCCACAAATTAAAATGAGATTTAAAAAAATAAAAACGTTGATTAATTAAGGGCTTACGTCTGAATTATTGGTGGATTTATTTGATTGAAAGGGATGTTACACTAGTGTGCGCACGTGCCACTTAATGAAAAAAGTGTGCCATGTCACAGATTGTTTGGCTAATCGCGGTCCTGTGAAATGTTTAAATCTTTGATCTTTCTGTAGATGGAGCGCCTGCTAATACCTAAAAGTTCTGCAGCCTTTGTCTTATTCCATGAGCTCTTTTTAAGGGCACTGATGAGTACCTCTGGGTCGTCAAGATTGCAGTTATCATCATATGAAGTTTCTCTTGTATTATAATTTGTCAGTTCAGAGGGCAGATGCTCGACGTTAATGATAGATTGCCTGCAGAGAATAAAGGCGTGCTCTATTGTATGTTCCAGCTCCCTGACATTGCCTGGCCAGTTGTAATCGAGAAATATTTTTTTAGTGTCAGATGAAATGGATGATATATTCTTTTTGAATTTTTTATTAAATACAGCAATAAAGTGCTCTACCAGTAGAGGGATGTCATCACGGCGTTCCCTCAGGGGCGGCAGGATGAGCTTCATTACATTAAGCCGGTAATAGAGATCCTCACGGAATAGGCCGGCTTCTACCTTCTTTGAGAGGTTCTGGTTCGAGGCCGTGATAACACGGACATCGACTTTTATTGTTTTTGAATCCCCTACCGGTTCGAATTCTTTTTCCTGCAGGACACGCAGGAGTTTGATCTGTATTTTCGGGGAGATGTCTGCAATCTCATCCAGAAAAATTGTCCCGCCGTCAGCTTTCTTAAAACGTCCAGTTTTGTCCTTGACCGCTCCTGTAAAGGATCCCCTGACATGCCCGAAGAGTTCGCTTTCCAGAAGGTTTTCGGAGAGGGCAGAACAGTTTACCTTGACCATATTATTGTTACTTCGATTGCCTTTGTAATGAAGGGCTGCCGCGACCAGTTCCTTTCCGGTGCCGCTCTCGCCCGAGATCAGCACTGTGCTTTCCACATCGGATAACAGGTCGATCAGGGAATAGATATCCTGCATTTTTTTGCTCTTACCGATAATCTTATGATATCCTTGCTGTTCTCTCAGGTCACGTTCAAGACTATTAATACGCGTCTCATCCCTGACTACCATAATAGCGCCTGAAAATAGGCCGTGCCGGTCCAGTAGTGGGAAATTCGTCAGGGACACGGTCTGATCGTTCTTGTTCTTCGATTGGCACTCTATACGGCCTGTTTCAACTGATTCTTTCCTGTTAATAGTATCAATAAGCGATGCTACGCAATTTCTATTGCAGATTTCCCCCTCTGAATTGAACTTTTTCCCTATGATCGTGCGGTTGAGCCCACAGATCTTCTTGGCGGCATTATTGATCTCGATTATATTCAGGTCTTTGTCAACAGAGATAATGGCGTCTTTTACGCTCGTAAAGATAGCCTCGAGATTCAGACGGTATTTTTCCTTTTCGTCCATTACAGCTTTATGTTGAAGGGCCACGTCGATAACATGAAAAAGGGTGTCTTTCTGTATCGGCTTGGGAATATAGTCAAAGGCCCCGAGGCGGATAGCCTCTGATGCGGTATCGATATTAGGGTATCCGGTGATCATGATAACAGGGCAGTTGATATTTCTTTTGTTGATTTCGCGCAGCACATCAATGCCTGTTTTGCCCCTTAAGATAATATCGGCAAATATTACATCATAATCATTGGTTGAGATGCACTCAAGGGCTTCATCAAAGTCTTTGGCGGTGTCTACGCTGTATTGTTTTGCCTTTAAGAATTTACCGAAGGTGAACCTTATGCCTTCTTCATCATCAATTATCAATATTTTTGCATTCATTCTCTGCAAGGGCCTCCGGAAGATAGATTAGAATATTAGTATAATCACCTTCAATACTTTCAACCATGATGTTGCCGCCGTGTTCACTGATGATTCCGTGGCTGATGCTTAATCCGAGACCTGTGCCGATATGAGCCGGCTTGGTCGAGAAGAAAGGATTTAATATCTTGTCAAGAATGTCTTTCGGAATGCCGGTGCCGTGGTCATGAAACAAAATCTCTACAAATGGCTTGTTGTTGGCCTCTGTTCTCTTGCATTCAATCTCGAGGATCTTGTTGTCATCAGATTCCGGATACCTCTGATTCAGGGCATAGCGCGCATTACTTATAATGTTTAAAAATACCTGCTGGATCAGCTGTGGGTGCGTGGATATATTAATTGGTTCGTCCGGAAGGATTATCTTCAGCTCTATGCCGTCTTTTCTTATCTGGGCTGATGTAAGTGAAAGTGTATCAGACAAGATGTCATGCAGAGATATATTGACCTTCTCTTCTTTTCTGAACCTTGCAAAGGAGAGAAGGCTCCTGACGATTGCGGCAATTCTTTCACCGTCTTTTATGATCCGGGGGCTGATCTCATCGTCTCTATTACTTTCCTTGGCTTCAT
Source organism: Nitrospira sp. (assembly GCA_016784355.1). GTDB lineage: Bacteria > Nitrospirota > Thermodesulfovibrionia > UBA6902 > UBA6902 > JACNKH01. The sequence continues at coordinate 5,785 of JADHUV010000073.1, forward strand.
CGATCAGCAGCTGGGCATAATTAATGATATTGTTTATTGGGTTGTTTATCTCATGGGCGACCCCGGCGGCAAGTTCTCCCAGTGAAGCCAGATGCTTTGTGCGCATGGCCCTTGCTCGCAAATTGACCTTTTCCGTAATATCACCGGCCAGCTCTATAACGCTTTTTACTGTCCCGGACTCATCTTTGATAGGAAAGGCCCTTATGTCCCATACTTTGCCGTCGCTCGTCTGGATCTCGGCATTTTCTTCTTTTCCGGAAAGGAAGCTTTTGCTTGTAGGACAGTTATCACATGGAGAAAAAATGCTGCAGCATATTCCGTAGCAGAAGTGCCCTTTTAAATTCGATATATCTTTGCCAAATACTCTGGCGGCTGCCTTGTTTGCCCACATGATTTTAAGGTCAGGGGAAAGAAGTATAAGGTTGTCCGGGATACCGTTCAGCAGAGTATTGAACTCATTTGAAAGTTCGCGGTACTCGATCTCACTTTTTTGGAGAGCCTCAACAGCAATCTTTCGTTCGTTGATCTCTTCCATCAGCTGCTTATTTGTGATCCTCAGCTCCGATGTCCTCTCTTCCACCCTTAGTTCGAGTTCGTCCTTCGCTTTCTGGATCTCCTCTTCGGCTTCTTTACGTTCTGTGACGTCCCTCGCTATATGGATCAATCCGATAAGTTCATTATTGCTGTTAAGCCGCGGCATGGACCTGATCTCAACATAGGTATTAAGGTGCGGTTCAAATATCTCAAAGTTTGCGGGTTTTCCGGTCTTTAGGCAGTCACAGCTGGGACAGCCTTCCGGCGGTTGTTTGGTACCATGATAGAACTTGAAGCACTTATGTACGAAATGATTGTCAAGCGCGGGCAGTTTGAGCATTGTCTGGGCGGCCTTATTTGCATAGATGATATTGAAATCCTTATCATGGATGGTGATCACGTCCGTAATTGCATGAAAGGTATCCTCCCAGTCATGTCTTGACTGCAGGATAAGCTCTTCCATTTTTTTGCGTCTGCTGATCTCGCTGAAGGTGAACTGTACGGCAGGCTTGTTGTTGTGAGTGAAACGACTTGCCGTTATCTCTATGTCAATGTCAGACCCATCGGTTCCTATGAATTTCAGTTCAAAGGTCTCGTTCTCATTTTTCCCCTTGAGTATATTTCCGAGCTGGTTCACCATTATTTTCCTGTAGTCGGGATGTGCAAAATCCAGCAGTGATTTTCCGGTCAGCTGCTCAGGGGATGAGTTGCCGAGTAGTTTTGCTCCGGAGGTATTGATAAATGCTATTTTGTCATTTTGGAGAATGCCTATAGCAACAGGCGAGTGTTCAACTAGCTGGTGGTACTGTTCGATATTCTCGGTCAATGTTTTGTTTGTTTCGGATTTATGAGCCATAACTAGTTGGAAGGGGTAATATTTTTATCATCCAGTGTATATATATTTTACAAAAAAACACTCCTTTTAAACAATCTAAAAAGGATCTTTACATTTCCGGGCAGAATACTAGGTATGAAAAAACTTACATAAATGCTGGTAAAGGAGTGTTAGAGGATATATCTGCTCAGGTCTTTGTCCTCGATAATATCGACCAGCTTTTCATTTACATATTCTTTGTCTATTGTTATGTCGTCCTTTTT
>JADHUV010000026.1 GCA_016784355.1 Nitrospira sp.
GTTCATACTTTGCAATCAAAAGAAATGGTTAAGGGGTTATTAGCATGATTTCTGACACGTCACACGTTGAAGAATGTGGAACGGACGAATATGCATATGTGGGTGGTATGAAGCGGGCTAGCAAAACAAGATATGTTAAGCCTCTTGATTCATTGCCATATGAGAATAAATCTTTAGTATTTATCAAATCATTTCGTGGGCGAGCAAACAATGGCAAAGTGTATGAGACATTTATTATCGACAGAAAGAAAGAGCAACTGCGATATTGGGTGCAGTCAGTTTCAATTCCAAAAACTTGGATAGACTCTGAAATACAGCCACCAACTATTAGTTGTAAAAATCTTGCACATGATATAATTCGTAAGCTATATGAAAGTTATGATATGTATCCAATGCGTATTGATGCGACAATCGAAGAGGGGGTGTATATAAAGTACTTAAACTTTATAAACAAAAAGGAATTGTCGTTAGAAGTTTATAACGATTTAGACATAGCAGCTATAATTACAAAAGATAAAGAAATTCTGACGACTTTCAACAAAAGCTCATCACTGAGTAATATCGCGAATGCCTTCAACCGACGATAATTATCCATTACGATTATTGAATAATGGACGCAGCAAGTTGAGTTCAAGAGTCTTTTCAAGTGATGACAAGCTTTACCGTTCATTCTCAAAGTCTGAGGTTGATGATGATGGCACTATTAAAGTAAATACTATTCGATTTCCAGATTTGTCCTGTAACTGGGATAAGTTTTCTGAACCTACAGATGTTTTATGGAGAAATCAAAGCAATGGTTGTTATTCATTTAGTGTTAGTGTTGCTCGTTATAATAGCTATGCAACCCCAGTGCATGACCCTATAGCTGATCATGACGATTTCCCTAATTATGCGCATGTTGAAGTACGAGCCCTGAAAGAGGGAGAGCCCTTTGATTTTGAACCACCTAAAGGTCGCTCAAAGGGGCGGTCGGTATTTGCCAGAGAGGCACGTTTAAGATATAGGACAAATATGAAGCTATTATTGCAAATAGAAGTTGAAGCACAATAAATCTATCTGCTATCTTTCTTACGTCCCATTTTGTAACCGTCTCAACAACAAACCACCCAATTTCACCCAACTCCAGCCAATTATCAGAATAAAAGAAACCCCTCGTAAGTGCTTGATTGACAAGTAAATACAAGGGGTTGTAAAATCAGTGGAACCAATGGAAGGGGAGACTCAAAATCCACTGTCCTTCGGGGCGTGGGGGTTCAAATCCCCCCTCCGGTACCATTTATTAGAGAATTGTATTTTTAATAATACTCCTGTTATTTTCCTCAGGAGGCTTCATAATATTTACATATCATTTTGGTACAATAAAATTTCAAACTAAAAATATGGAGCGTTTAATTATGAAGAGAAATATACATTCTGGTTATATTGCTGTAATAATCGGGATAATATTACTGTTTACCGCCGGATCAGCAAATTATGCTATTGGCTTTCAACCATGGCCTATAAGTGGCATTATCGGGGAAGAGGCACCTGAAGTATCCGTGAGTGATCTTAATGGTAAAAAGGTCTTATTATCATCATTCAAAGGCAAACCGATACTACTGAATTTTTGGGCTACCTGGTGACCATACTGCAGGAAGGAGCGGGCGCCCCTTAATACATTATACAATGACTACAAAGACAAGGGTCTTGTGGTGGTTTCTATCTCTACCGACCAATCAATGATCAAGCTTAAGAGGTTTCTGGAAAGTCACCAGGCTGATTATACTGTGCTTCAGGACTCCAGCGGGAGGGCAAAAGCTGCATATGAGATTTCGGCATTTCCTACTGCATATCTTATTGACAGCAAGGGCATTGTTCGCCACAAGTTTCTTGGTTTTAAAGACTGGGGCAGTCATGGAGCCAGGAGTATTCTGGACAGCCTGATAGCGGATGACCCTAATTCTTGACAAAAAATACTCCGGTGTTTAGAATTTCTTACATCGTATAATGACAATATTAACGTATATTTAATCTGATTTAGGAGGATGAGCATGAATCCTGATGGGCTGAAATTTCATAAGGAACATTCCTGGGTAAAAATTGATGGAAACAAGGCAACTGTCGGTATCTCATATTATGCGCAGGAGTCGCTTGGAGATATTGTATATGTAGATGAACCAGAGATTGGTATGACTATTGAAGCAGGGGCACAGCTTACAGAAATCGAATCTACCAAGGCCACATCTCCGGCCATTTCACCGGTCAGTGGTACAATTATCGAGTTTAATGACGAATTGTCTGATTCACCGGAGATAATAAATGAGGATCCGTTGGATAAGGGCTGGATTGCAGTTATTGAGATGGATAACGAGATTGAGCTGGAGGAGTTGATGGAAACTTCTGCCTATGAAAAATATCTTGAAGATGAGGTTAAAGCAAAAGAATGAGAGTAACTGTATTAGGCGCAGGGCCCGGCGGATACGTAGCAGCAATCAGGGCAGCCCAGCTTGGGGCGGATGTTACTGTAGTAGAAGCAGGTGAGGTTGGTGGGACATGCCTGAATTGGGGGTGCATTCCAACGAAGACACTTATTGCCTCAGCCGAGCTTCTGCATAAGGCGAGAAATGCAAAGTCATACGGACTTGAGCTTGATGGCACTATAACGCCTAATATTCAGAAGATAGTTGAGAGAAAAAATAAGGTTGTAGATGTCCAGGTAAAGGGCATCAGAGGACTTTTTAAATCCTGGGGTGTGACGCTTATTGAGGGAAGAGGTGTCATCATGTCTCCCGGAAAGCTGGAAGTTACGCTTGCAGATGGATCAAAACAGGAGCTTGAGACAGACAGGATTATTATTGCTACAGGCTCAAGGCCTGCACAGATACCTGTATTTCCATTTGATGGCAAGAGGATACTCTCCAGTGATAATGCGATAAATCCTGAGTCCATTCCCGAGAGTCTTTTGATTGTCGGTGCCGGTGTTATTGGCTGCGAGTTTGCCTTTATATACAAGGAATTTGGCGCGGATGTAACCATGGTGGAGATGATGCCGAACGCAGTTTCAACTGAGGATGCAGAAATTTCTCAGCTTCTGGAAAGAGAGCTTAAGAAAAATAAGATTAAACTGCTGACCGGAACGAGTGTAGAGAAAGTTGATGTGAAGGATGACGGAGTTTCTGTTCAGCTTTCCAATGGCAAGACAATTGACGCATCACAGGTTCTTGTATCCATCGGCAGATCTGTAAATAGCAAAGATATAGGTCTTGAGAACCTTGGTATGAAAACAGGCGATCGCGGTGAGATTTTGATTGATGAAAGTATGCAGACAAATATTGAGGGAATATACGCAATTGGTGATGTAACCGGAGGCGTCATGCTTGCACACCTTGCATCGAAGGAAGGTGTAGTGGCCGCAGAGAATGCTCTGGGTGGAAACTCACATGTTAATTATAATGTGATTCCGGCAGCTATTTTTACTAGTCCGGAGATTGGCTCCGTAGGTATTACAGAAAAACAGGCCGAGGACAAGGGGCTTAAGTATAAAATAGGCCGCTTTCAGTTTCGCTCACTCGGTAAGGCCCATGCAATGGGAGAGATTTCCGGGATGTTTAAGATAATTGCAGAAGAGGGGTCGGATAAAATTCTCGGGGCGCATATTATTGGTGCACATGCCTCAGATCTTATACATGAAGTAGCTCTTGCTATGGAAAAAGGTCTTACTACAAAGGATATTGCACATACGATTCATGCCCATCCTACTCTGGCAGAGGGTCTGATGGAGGCTGCTGAAGACGTACATGACGCTGCAATTCATTCACCTAAAAAGTAAAGTTATATTGTTTTAAATCATTATGTATGCGAGTTGTCCTCAGGATAATTTCCAATATGTATATGACGGATAGCAATAACGTGAGATATCATGAAAACCAGAGAAATTATTGCAGGAGACATAAGGATAGGAGCCGGTAATCCACTTGTTTTTATAGCAGGGCCATGTGTTATTGAGAGTGAGGAAAGTACTCTCAGGATGGCCAGAAAGTTAAAGGAATATTCTGAGGCACTGGATATTCCTTTTATCTTTAAAAGTTCCTATGACAAGGCTAACAGGACATCTGTGGCATCGTTCAGAGGACCAGGTATAAAAGAAGGCTTACGCATTCTTCAGGCAGTTAAGAATGAGACCGGACTTCAGGTGCTGTCTGATGTTCACTCGAAAGAGGAAGTTGCTGAGGCGGCTCAGGTGCTTGATATAATACAAATACCTGCATTTCTATCAAGGCAGACTGATCTCATAGTAGCTGTGGCAAAGACACAAAAGCCTGTCAATATAAAAAAAGGACAGTTTCTCTCACCTCTGGATGTGAAAAATATCGTGGGCAAAGCAGAATCCTCCGGTAATAAAAATATTATCATTACCGAGCGGGGAGCATCGTTTGGCTATAATAATCTTGTCGTAGATATGCGTTCTATCCCGATCATCCATGAAATGGGTATTCCTGTAATGTATGATGCCACACACAGTGTACAGTTACCAGGAGGGCAGGGCAGTTGTTCTGGCGGGCAAAGGGAATATATTGAGCCTCTCTCACGTGCAGCAGTAGCGGCCGGGTGTGATGCCGTTTTTATGGAAGTGCATGAAAATCCTGAAAGTGCGTTATGCGATGGTCCTAATATGCTTGACATGGAGTCCTTTGCACAGCTTGCAAAGAAACTTAAAACGCTGAACGAAACAGTAAGGGTCTGGGGATAACTGATTAAATGAATAAGATGAGTATAATCGAGCAGGCAAAGACCATTCTAAAGATTGAGGCGGAGGCGATAAGTGCCCTGATAAACCGTATCGATGAATCCTTTGTTTGCGCTGTTGACCTTCTTGCCGGATGTACGGGTAAAGTGGTTGTGACAGGTATGGGGAAATCAGGTTTAATTGGAAAGAAGATATCCGCAACTATGGCTTCTACAGGGACCCCGGCCTTTTTTCTGAATCCGGCTGAGGGAAGTCATGGCGATGTTGGAATGGTCACAAAGGGAGATGTAGTGCTGGCGCTTTCTAACAGCGGTGAAACGGATGAGATTGTCAGGCTGCTTCCTGCATTAAAAAGACTTGAAATTAAGCTAATCTCTATGACCGGTAATCCTGCATCAAGTCTTGCAAAGGCATCCTATGTATCTTTAGATGTATCAGTTGCAGTAGAGGCATGTCCCATGGGACTGGCACCGACTGCATCAACTACCGCCGCACTGGCTATGGGGGATGCGCTTGCCATTACCCTTCTGAATAAAAGGGGTTTTACAGAAGAGGATTTTGCTTTATTTCATCCGGCCGGAGCCCTTGGACGCAGGTTGATTCTACGTGTTGAAGACCTGATGTGTACAGGGGGAAATGTACCTGTAGTTGATGAAGACATACTTATGAAGGAAGCTATCCTTGAGATCTCATCGCGAAGAATGGGACTCACGACTGTTTCAGATAAGGAAGGAAAGCTTATCGGAGTAGTCACTGACGGTGACCTGCGCAGGGGGCTTGAAAAATGGGGAAAGGATTTTTTCTCGCTAAAGGCATCGGATGTAATGACCTGCAGACCTAAAACTATCTCCGGGACAGTTCTGGCGGTTAGTGCTCTAGCAATGATGGAGAAATATTCAATAACAGTAATAGTGATTACTGATGATAATGATAAAATTGAGGGCGTCATTCATCTGCACGACCTGCTTAAGGCCGGTATTGTTTAAGACAGTTTGACGTATATTTATGGATAAACAGGAAATTCAGCTCAGGGCATCAAAAATAAAACTTCTTATTCTCGACGTTGACGGTGTTATGACCGACGGCAGCATTATTTTAGATAATCAGGGAAATGAGCTAAAGCGGTTTAATGTGCGGGATGGACACGGCATAAAAATGCTGAACAGGGCGGGTATTGTTACGGCTATAATCACTGGCAGAAAATCGCTGGTTGTAGAGCATCGTGCAAAAGAACTGGGTATTGTTGATGTACATCAGAAGGTATTTAAGAAATCTGAAGTATATGAAGGTCTCTTGAAGAAATATAATTGCACCGATGAGAATGCTGCATTTATGGGCGACGATGTAGTGGATCAGGAACTTTTAAAGCGGGCAGGACTTTCCGCTGCTCCAAGTGATGCGCACGAAATGGCAAGTAAGTTGGCTGATATTGTTATGGAACGGGCTGGCGGAAGAGGAGCGGTACGCGAATTTACTGATCTTATTCTGCAGCACTCTGGTCTATGGGAAAAGGTTTCCGGAGAGAGTCTTGGTTAATCTGCCTACATTAATAACGCTCAGTAGAATTGTTATTATAATCCCCTTCATTCTTGTTGCCCCGGAGCACCCTTTGATTGCAGCAATTCTTTTTTCAATAGCTGGACTGACAGATCTTCTTGATGGATATCTTGCCCGCAAGACCCAGTCAGTTACTAAGTTGGGAATTTTGCTGGATCCCATAGCTGATAAGCTGCTGGTAATTTCCGCTCTTATATTGTTTGTAGACCTGGAGGTTGTTCCGGCATGGATTGCTATTATCATAATTGCCAGAGAGTTTATAGTGACAGGTCTTCGGATCGCTGCACTCACAAAGGAGATTGTAATTCCTGCGGAAATGGGCGGGAAGCTCAAGGTTACAGCGCAGATTTCCTCAATACTGCTTTTATTTCTGGATCGTACATTTCTGACATTTGATCTTTACGGCATTGGTATGCTTATGCTCTGGATTGCGATGATATTAGGTATCATATCCGGAGTTCAGTACTTTATTCTTTTCTGGAAGCGCATATGATTTCCGAGTTTTTCCTGCTGAATGCGTGCATGTATTTTATATTGCCAGCTGCATTTATGCTTGGCTCAGTACCCTTCGGCATTTTATTTACCAGTAAGGCAGGAGTCGATATAACAAAGAGCGGCAGCGGTAATATAGGCGCTACTAATGTACTGCGTACGGCTGGAAAAGGGCCGGCTGTATTAACACTCCTTTGCGATCTGCTAAAGGGTTCACTCGCTGTCCTGCTTTGCCGTGCAATGTTAAATCCAATGGACTTAAGTGTTTATAGCGCTGAGTATATATCTGATTACACAGACCTTTGGCTTGGTATCGCCTGTATCTCGGTTGTATTAGGACATATGTATTCTGTCTTTTTATCTTTCAAGGGCGGGAAGGGTGTAGCAACCGCATTTGGGGTTATGCTCGTATACAGTCCTGTAACGGCTTTTATTGTACTGGGAATATGGCTGGCAACAGCAATGGTGTTTAAATATTCCTCGCTGGCAGCCATAGTAGCAGTCTGCAGTATGCCGATCATTTTGATTCTCTCCGGGGTCTCATCCATTAAACTCTTTATAGTCCTTGTGCTAGCTATTAATATTATTGCCAAGCACAGGTCCAATATTGCAGCACTTATAGCCGGCACAGAAGAACCAATCGGAAAGAAGATTGCATTGCAAGATGAGGGAATCCTGCAATGAAAAAGGCAGTGATCCTTCTTAGCGGCGGGTTGGATTCTGCAACCTGTCTTGCACTTGCAAAATCAGAAGGACTGGAAGTATATGCGCTTAGTTTCAATTATGGACAACGACATGATATAGAACTTATCGCAGCGAAGCAAATCGCTGAGTCCGCAGGAGTAGCAAAACATCTGGTAGTGGATATTAATATGAGGGGCATTGGCGGATCTGCACTGACTGATGAAATTGCTGTTCCAGAAGGCTCTGTCAGGGCTGAAAATGATCTAATTCCTGTTACATATGTGCCCGCACGAAATACTATATTTTTATCCTTCGCACTAGCCTGGGCCGAGACCTTACATGCACCTGACATTGTGATTGGTGCGAATGCGGTTGATTATAGCGGCTATCCTGACTGCAGGCCGGAATATATAAGCGCTTTTGAGAAAATGGCTAATCTGGCAACAAAGGTGTCTGTAGAGAATACTATCTCTTTTAAGATAAATACCCCCCTGATTAATATGTCAAAAGCGGATATCATTCGTGAGGGACTTAAACATGGAGTGGATTATTCACTCACATGGAGCTGTTATGATCCTGTATCAGCAGGCTTTGAAAATGATACGAAGAAATATACCCCATGTTTGAAGTGTGATAGTTGTCTTCTCAGGGCCAGGGGTTTTAAGGAGGCGGGTGCAGTTGATCCTGCATTGCAAGATAGATGAGGGCACTCGTATACGACAGAGAACTAAGATTCACAGAAGATTATCCTGTGCCTGAACCAGGCGATAATGAATCACTTATAAGGGTTACTCGCGCCGGTATATGTAATACTGACCTGGAAATCCTCAGGGGATATATGGCCTTTCAGGGTATTCCTGGGCACGAGTTTGCAGGTGTGGTGGAAAAGAGTTCTGATAGTTCCTTGATCGGCAAGCGGGTTGCTGGAGAGATTAATGCCCCCTGCGGCAAGTGTGATTACTGTTATAAAAATATGCCGACTCACTGCACAGTTCGCTCTGTGCTTGGAATACTAAACAGAAACGGAGTATTTGCAGAGTATACTGTTCTTCCGGATAAAAACCTTCATATACTACCTGATACTGTCACGGATGATGAGGCAGTTTTCATAGAACCCCTTGCTGCGGCCTTCAGAATTACTGAACAGCTTAAACTGGCTGAAAATGACAGGGTCTGCATACTTGGAGACGGCAAACTCGGGATGCTTACGGCTCAGGTACTTGCATTGTCCGGTTGTGAGACGGTTTTAACCGGTCATCACATGGAAAATCTTGCACTGCTTGATGGATCAGGGATAAAGACAGTTATGAGCAGTGATTTCAGTTTAAGCGGTTTTGATGTGGTTGTAGACTGCACAGGGTCCCGCTCCGGACTGGAAACAGCGATGGAGGCAGTGCGCTCATGCGGCACAATAGTTATGAAAACAACAGTGGCTGAAAAAACTCAGATTGATCTAAACAGGATTGTAGTGAATGAGATTACGCTACTAGGTTCTCGCTGTGGTCCTTTTGAGCCGGCTATACGAGCAATTGAGAATAAGCTTGTAAATTTATCTCCATTGATAAGTAAATCATTTCAATTGGAAGACGGGATAGCGGCATTTCATCATGCTGGAATCAAGGGAGTGATGAAGGTTATTTTGTGCATAGATTAAGGCCCATATAATTTGATTTACTAAGAACCCGCAGAAACCCCTCTACTACCTTGCCGTCAAACTGGGTGCCTTTGTACCTTTCCAGTTCAGTAAGAGCGTAGTTAAGCCCCGGAGCCGCCCTGTACGGCCTGTCTGATGTCATAGAATCAAAAGAGTCTGCTACATGCAGTATCTTTGCTCCCATAGGTATCTTGCTGTCTTTGATTCCATCAGGATAACCAGTGCCATCAAGCTTTTCATGATGGGCTCGAATCAGGGGTATGATTTCACTTAGTTGTTTTATGTCTTTAAGTATTTTGGCTCCCTGTGCAGGGTGCTCCATTACTATCTCAAATTCCTCTTTTGTAAGTCCATCGGGTTTGTCCAGAAGGTCATCATAGGTTCCTATTTTACCTATGTCATGCAGCAGACCTGCCAGCCGTATATCCTTAATTTCATCCTCGTCCATTTTCAATTCTATAGCGATACTCTCAGCATACATTGCAACACGGTCAGAGTGACCTCTAGTCCAGGTGCTCTTTGCATCTAGGGCATTAATCACAACGCTTATAAGTTTCAGAAAGAGTTCCTCCAGTTCACCATAGGATTCATTAAGATCCTCCAGCATATTGAAAAAGGCCTCTTTAGCCTGCGCAGAACGCATTTCTTTATTCTTAAGGTCATGGACAGCATCCGCATATATATGAATAAGCTCAGAAGATGAAATGGAATCTGATATATCAATACAGGAGCAAATCCCGCCGGTTACATTCCCATTCTCTAACAGGGGTTGAGCGATATATAGGGTCGTCTGAGATTTATCCGGATCTAATCTTACAGACTGTTCTTTTGTATGGGATTTATATGCTGCAATCATCGGACAGCTTCCTTTTGAACATTCAGGCTTAGGAAGCAGACTTTGACAATTACTTCCCGTTAGATCCTCTTTTGAGACAGAGATCTCTTTCATACTGTCATTCATCATCACAATATTGAAATCATAATCAATGAGAACAGCGGGGTAGGGCAGGAAATTGATGATGGGCTGCCACTGAAGGTATGAGTTTTTTTTGTTGCTGCTCACTTTAGTTTTCCCGGGAACTCAGAATTTCACTATTCAGCTTCTTGATTTCCTTCTTGAGATTTTTCATTTTAAGCTCTCTGCCAATGGCCATGTCATAAAATTTTTCCAAATCATTTATTTTCTCGTGAAGCTGCTGTTCAGACTCATTAACTTTCTTTTGTGCACTTTTAAGTTCAGTAACATCAGTTGCAATGATAACCGATTTAAGAAGCTTATTCCGTTCATCCTGAATAGGCATATGACTTATATATAGCCAGTGGTTGTCAGAGGTCTGAAGGTCTGTTTTAGCAGGCAACTCGCAGCCGTCGCTCATCCTGTTTTTACAAAGAGCTACCTGATCGTCTTTACATGGGAAAAAGTTATAGCAGTGACCGCCTTTAATATCACCTATTCCCTTATTTACAAACTTCTGAAAACTCTTATTGCAGCGGGTTATAGTCAGGTCATTATCAATCAGCACTACAAACTCGGTTACGCTGTCAAAGGTCATCTCCCATTCCATCTTTGCCTTTGTGATCTCACCAATAAGTTTATTGTGTTCTTCCTCAATTTTTTTACGGGTAGATATATCTCTGACGATATGAATCAATCCTATTACCTCATTATTACTACTGAGGCGGGGAATAGAACGGATCTCAACAAATTTCTTCAGATAAGGTTCATAAAGCTCGAAGGTAGCAGGTTTAGCGGTATTGTAACAATTGCAACTTGGACAGCCGGAAGGCGCCTGCTCTGTGCCGTGATAAAATTTAAAGCATTTATTGTTTACTCCGAAATCTACCTTCGGAAGCTTCAGTGCTTCACGAGCGGCATTATTTGCCTGGATAATATTGTAGTCCTTGTCATGTATGGTAACCATGTCCGGGATAGTATTAAAAGTATCTTCCCAGTCCTGCTTGGACTGAAGTATCAGTTCCCTCATTTTCTTGCGTTCGGTTATATCTGTAATCGTAAGCAGCACCATTGGATCTTTTTGACCGCTTTCTGCGACTCTGGAAACAGTTATGGAGAATATTAGATGCTGTCTTGTATGTGCAGGGACAAGCTGTATTTCCTGCCATGTCGTTTCGCCAGTTTCTAAAGAACGCGTAATCTGGTCCTGAAGGGGCTCTATAAATTGAGATATCTGTATGGAAGGAAACTGCGAATAGAGCCTTTCATAGGCCTTATTAGTGGAAAGCACCTGCTGCTGACTGCTTAGAGCGATTAAAATGGAGGGGACAGACATCAATATATTATCTGTGTACTGTTTTGCATTACTCAGGGCATGGAGAGATTCTTCGACGTGAGATGCCATCGCATTGAAGCCCTGCGCAAGCTGTCCTACCTCATCATTAGAATTTACATGGATTCTGGTGCTAAGGTTACCGTGGGTAATATCCAGCATGCCGTCTGTGAGTTTTTGAAGTGGCTTGGTGACTGACCAGGCAATCAGCGAGGAAATGCTTAAAACTACTATGATGCCTGCAATGGTTACACCCGTGCCGACAATAGTAAACTGTTTTGATATATTCTCAAGTATCAGCGGACTTAAACCGGCATTACTCAGAGTCTGATAAATAACTTTGTGGAGGATAATATTTATTGCTACACCCCCGAACGCTAGAATCAGAAAAAGAGATAACTGTATTTTGGTTCTAAGACTGGATTCAGGGCTGTTAATATTTGCGGTCACTATACAATCTCCTTATTTAATCAAATAAATACCAGCAAAAAAAACTGATGCCGCTGCAAAAAATCCACCGAATGCCATAATCAGCGCCTTTGAGCCGTTATTGCTCAGCAGGACTTTAATATTTGTATTTAAACCAATAGCTGCCATAGCTATTGACCATGAAACATTATGTATAGGTTTAACAAAGGGGAGCAGCGTATCTTTATGGAAATCAGGGTAACTAGCATATATCCAGGTACTTGCAAGTCCTGCTATTAAAAATGCCCAGAGTATCCACGGAGTACTGAGTCTGTCTTCTATGAGACTCGCAAAGAGTGGAACAACAATAAGCAATCCGAGATATCGGAATGCCTTTACAGAAAGTGCTAGTGCCATTGTATCGGTTTCTGCCAAAGAAGATGCAGAACTCAGGTACGGTATGTACTGCGTGGCCGCTTTTACAAGTCCGGTAAACTGCAGCAGGGAGCCTGACATCATGGCATAGCTTTCCGGTGTAAAGTTATATAAAGCGCCCAGGAAGGGCAGAATCATGGCAAAACCGAAAAAGGCCGCTATAGCAACCGCTATCAGTGAGACAGAGGTGTCATCCGGTGAAGCCTTGATAGCTGGTGCAGTAACCGCAATGGCCGATGCTCCGCATATAGCAGATCCGGAGGCTGTCAGGTAAGTAATTTCCTTTTTCTGTCCCAGTAGTTTGCCAAGCAGCAGAATTACCGAGACATATACAATCATAACAGCTATGACAATAGGTACAATGCGTACTTCAATTGAAGTTACTTTGATAAAGTTTAAATTGTTTGCGGCATAGAAAAATATTCCGATAGGCAGGAATATGGCCGGGGCTATGGATATCCCTGTAATAAATTTTTTATTATTACCTATTATAAACTTTAGGATAATCCCTATTATCATGGCTATCAGCAAAGGGTCTGCAATATTAGAGTTGCTATATTGACTGATCCCGTAACCTGCAAGTCCGGTTATAATCGCGAGAAGAAGGCCTTGCCATAGATGAAAAATACCGGCAGTAAGTGAGTTGTCATTATTTTCGTTCAAAAATTTACCCTCTAAGAAAACTGCTATTATGCGCCTGACATAAGCCGGTACGCTATCCATATATTAAACGGATGATGGGACATTAAACTTAAGCATGTAAGTGGATATAAGCGTTAAAACAGTAAAGCTGAGTTCAATAAATAAGAAAAGTTATGTGTTGTTTTGCTAAAGTATTCATATGGGAAAATCAGTTTCAGCTGGAATTATCATTATAGGTAATGAAATATTGTCTGGGAAAGTCAAGGATGATAACTCATATTATCTGGCTTGTGAGCTTAGAAAACTTGGAGTCGATGTAAGAAAAATATCTATTATTCCAGATGAAATTGAGCTGATAGGATCAGAAGTGTCAGAATTCTCATCGCAGTATAATTATGTATTTACGTCAGGCGGGGTCGGACCTACACATGATGATGTGACCATGGCCGGTATAGCCATGGGTTTTGGGGTCAAACTTGTAGAATCAGATGAGATACGTGAAATGCTGCATTCACGTTTCAGGTATGAAGTAAATAATGCAGTTATGAAGATGGCACTTGTTCCGGAAGGCAGTACAATAGAGTTCAGGGAAGATTTGAGGTTTCCTGTAGTATCGTATAGAAATATTTATATATTTCCAGGTATTCCGGAATTCCTGAGAAATAAATTCCAGTTTATAAAGGAAAAATTTCGTGGAGAGGCTTTTTTTCTAAAGAGGCTTTATCTAAACTCTCATGAGTCATTGATTGCAGATATTCTGAGCTCTATAGTTAGAGATAATCTATCGGTAATGTTCGGCTCATACCCAATTATGGATAATCCTGATTACAGGATAATCATTACAGCTGAGTCAAAAACCGAGGAGGATCTGAAAAATGCAGTTGCGCAGCTTATTACTGAACTTCCAGAAGGCATCCTCGTTAAGGCAGAGTAGTATATTTCTTGCTTTCTTAGCATTATTATGATAGAGAATTGTAAATATACGAGGGGTGATATCCAATTTATATCATAACGATGAAAAAGGGGACCTGAAATGAAAATATTCATTATTGTTATATGTATCCTGTTAATCAATACCGGAACGGCTGTGCAGGCTGGTTTTCTGGATGACTTGTTTAAGGGCTTTGCATCGAGCGAAAATGAAGAGATCAGTACATCGACTCTTGTCAAAGGCCTTAAGGAGGCCCTGGATGTTGGAACACGCGCCGCAGTAAGGAATGTCTCTGCCCCGGATGGCTATATGGGAAATGAGGCCATTAAGATACTGATGCCTGATAAAATCCAGAAGGTTGCAGATGTCATGAGAAAAGTTGGATTTGGGGGGACTGTAGATGAATTCGTAACAAGTATGAACCGTGCGGCTGAGAATGCAGCACCAGTGGCAACGGAATACTTCATAAAGGCTATCAAGTCAATGACAATACAGGATGCGCGGAAGATTCTTAATGGCAGTCAGACTGCTGCTACCGAATATTTCAAGGAAAAAACATATAGTAAATTATATGATGAGTTCAAGCCGGGTATTTCTTCAAGTATGGATAAGGTAGGTACCGTAAGATCGTATAAAGCGATGCTTGATAATTACTCAAAGATACCATTTGTCAAGCAATATACGGTGGATCTGGATGATTATGTAACTAATAAGTCTCTGGAGGGGTTATTTCATATGATAGGGCAGGAGGAAATGAAGATAAGAAGTGATCCGGCAGCTCGTGTAAGTGATATTTTACGAACAGTCTTTGCTGTAAAGTAGATTCTTTTTAGTGTGAGCCAAATATTTTAATGATTATTGCTTGATATATAAATGTGATTATGGTATTAATTTAGACATAAAATAAACGCAATAAATTTAATAGTTAGCAAATATTTAGAATAAACGTTAGATAAGGGAGGCAGAAATGAAGGGAATGTTAAGAGTGATGTTGTTTGTATTTGCGGTGTACGCATTGATGTATTCACATGCTGAAGCACAGCTTACTAAGGGAGATGTTTATCTGACACCTCATGTCGGAGGCTATATTTTTGATGGAGCACAATCAATTAATAGTGATCCTATGTATGGAGTTGGCCTTGAGTTTGATATGTCTGAGAAACTTGCGATTGAAGGTGTTATAGATTATGTTGATACTGATATGCAGGGGACAGGCAGTGATGTTGATGCTTTAATATTTAAATTTGACTATCTATATCATTTTAATCTTGGTGAGGGTGTGATTCCCTACGCTTCTGCCGGACTGGGTCTTATGAACATTGAGGATAATCCGAGAAGCGATGTACATATGTTCAGCATTGTTAACTATGGCGGTGGTATCAAATTTAAAGTCAGTGACAGGATGTTTTTACGTGGGGATGTCAGGCATATGGTAGCGATGGCTAGCGCTGATACCTACCATAACCTTGCTTTCAGCGTAGGACTCGCTGTAAGGCTTGGTGACAGGGTCGCGGCTTTACCGCCATCTCTTACTGTTACTGGAAGCGACAGTGATGGTGACGGAGTGGATGACAGTATGGACAAGTGTCCAGGAACACCAAAAGGCGTACCTGTAAATTCAAATGGATGTCCTATGGACACTGATGGCGACGGCGTTTACGATTATTTAGATAAATGCCCTGGAACACCTGCCGGCGCACCGGTTAATGTAAGTGGATGTCCGCTTGATACTGATGGTGACGGTGTATATGATTACATGGACAAATGTCCTGAAACACCAAAAGGCGTTCCTGTAAATGACAAGGGTTGTCCCAAAGACAGTGACGGCGACGGCGTTTACGATCATCTGGATAAGTGCCCTAATACTCCAAAGGGAATTCCAGTAGATGCGAATGGCTGTCCTAAGAAATTTAAGGAAAAAGTCACCATTGATCTTCTGGTAGAATTTGCCTTTGACCGTGCTAAGATTCAAAGTATTTATGGAGAACACGTTCAGAAAGTAGCAAACTTTTTGATAGCTTATCCCGAAACAAAGGCGACGATAGAAGGTCACACCGACAGTATTGGTTCTGAGTCCTATAACCTGAGTCTTTCTCAGAAGAGAGCTAATGCGGTTATGAAGAAGTTGATTGAGCACGGTATTGATGCCTCACGACTTTCAGCCGTAGGTTATGGTGAATCGATGCCTATTGCTGATAACAGCACAAAGGCCGGACGTCAGGCTAACAGAAGGGCAGTGGCCACAATATCGATTGTTATCGAGAAGTAGACTAGCTTTATAATACTGAAAGGGCAGCTATCCTGTAATCGGGGTAGCTGCCCTTTTTTTATATTCTATGCATCTATATATAGTTAATCTGTCAGCAAGGTTTAGCGTAATCATGCTGGGGGGCAAACTGTGATAAATAGTATCTTCCGATCAAGAGTCTGTCTCATAATAAAAGTCATGATTGAACTGTTTATTAAGCTTCTTATCGGCAGGCTTGATTCAGAATCTAGTTCTTTCTTAAGGCAGCATCCTCTTTTTTAGCAACTTAAAGGGGAGGGGGCTTAGAATAATAGCCACCGTAATTAGCCATATTATATCGTTCATGACAGTATTCAGACTGCCCATAGACAATGAACGTACTATATTGACCAAATGATATAGGGGAGTGAAAAAGGCAATCTTTTGTACTACAGTCGGCAGGGTATCAACAGGGAAGAAAATCCCGGAAAAAAGAAAACTGGGCGTTATGACAAGGGTAAAGAAGAAACTGAAGGAATCGATGCCCGGGACAGTAGCCGCCGCTATAACAGCAATCTCAGCAAAAATAATTCCGCTTATCAGCAGCACTGGAATAGCCAGAATAATCAGTGGTGAGTCTACTAGTCCAAAGAGTGAAATAACAATAATTATAACGGTTCCGTAAAATACACTCTTGGTCGCACCCCACAGGAGTTCCCCCGCGATAAGATCATTGATATTGATTGGAGTCGTCAGGATTGCATCAAAAGTTTTTTGAAAGGTCATCCTTATATAGGTGCCGTAGCTGCACTCCGAAGACGTCGCAAACATGGAGGAAGATGCAATAAGTCCAGGTGCTATGAAATTAATATAAGGCATACCGTTCACCTCTTTAACAAGGCCGCCCACTCCCAGTCCCATTGCAATGAGGTACAGAACCGGCTCTATAAAATTAAAGGCTATGCTGGACTTGTACAGTTTGGTAAACACCATGAAATGTCTTTGCCATACTCTGAAGGCCCTCTTGATATTGAATTTCATCCCTTAAGCCCTCTGCCGGTTAATGTCATGTAAACATGCTCAAGATTTCCATTATGCACATTCATCAGGGAACTCGGCGAATCGATTGATATGATTTTTCCCGAGTCCATGATCGCGACACGGTCGCATAAATTTTCAGCTTCCTCCATGTAGTGCGTAGTCAGTATCAGTGTCATCCCCTGAGACTTAAGCTCTGCAAGTCGAGTCCATACATCTCTCCTGCTGTGAGGATCCAAACCTGTGGTCGGTTCATCAAGAATCAAAATCTCAGGGTTGTTTATAAGAGCGCGGGCCAGCAAGAGTCTTCGCTTCATGCCGCCGGAAAGATTCTGGATGTTTACGTCTTTTTTCTCCTGGAGTTCAACAAAACTAAGGAGATCCCGTGCACGCTCAATGGAGATGCTTTTAGGTATATCGAAGTATCTTGCATAGACAATTAAATTTTCGATTACCGAAAGATCCGGATCCAGATTGCTGTCCTGGGGCATGACCCCCATACGGGACTTAATCAGGCTTGCTGATTTGGTGACATCCATCTCAAAGATATTTAGTGTGCCTGAAGTAGGCGGCATGTAGCAGTATATCATACTCATTACAGTTGTCTTGCCAGCACCGTTCGGACCAAGAAAACCATAAAACTCGCCTCGTTCTATAGCATAGCTTACGTTATTAACAGCTCGAACCTCTTTGTAATCTTTCGTAATATTATTTGCAGTAATGATATTCATGAGGGACATATAACACTGCATTTGAAATATCCTGAATATTAATGACGTTAGTATTCAGAATTATTAGAGGCTAATAATTATCTTATTATTTAGAAGCCTGAGATCAATAAACAGTCATACACGAAATTATTTAATAGTAATTTCATTTGAATTTATTTTCTTTTCTATGTAATCTTTGCCAAATTTTTTTATGAACTTTCTGGGTACAGGAAATACCATTAGAAATCCAATGATATCAGTAAAAAATCCAGGAGTCAGTAGAAGTGCCCCTGCTACCAGTATCATTGCCCCGTCTATAAGTTCTTCTGCAGGAAAGATACCATTATTCATGTCTCTCTGAAGTCGTGAAAGTACATAAAGTCCCTCGGACCTTACCATTGAAGCGCCAATCATGGCGGTAACAATAACGACAATTACAGTTGGGAGCACTCCGATATATGAGCCGATCTCTATTAGTATTGCAAGTTCAATTACCGGAATAACTGCAAATAAAAAAAATAGTTTAAATAGCATATGGTTACCTGTCTATAATGCCGGAAAATACAGACCGGACTTCATTAAGGATTTCAATCTGGATGGAAGGTGCAGCTGCTACTATATTACAGGTTGTCAGATAATCTGTTGCTCCTGAAAAATCTGTTATTATACCGCCTGCTTCCTGCACCAGAATACTTCCGGCAGCTATGTCCCAGGGTTTTAGTCCAAGTTCGAAAAAGCCGTCCAGTCGACCGCAGGCCAGATGTGCAAGATCCAAAGCTGCAGACCCTGCCCTGCGCAGGTCGCTTACCCTGGTAATTATTTTTTTGAAAAGAATGAGGTAGTTATCAAGATGTTCTTTATTCTTAAACGGGAATCCAGTGGCTATAAGGCATTCATTCATAATGGTTGCCTTAGATACGCTAATACTTCTACCATTTAAAAAAGCGCCACGATTTTTTTCAGCGGTAAAAATTTCATTTCTCAATGGGTCATAAACTAGTCCCAGTATAATCTGGCCTTCATATTCAAGGGCGATCGATACTGAAAACATCGGGTATTGATGAATGTAATTAGTCGTCCCGTCCAGGGGATCAATAATCCAGCGGTAATGATCTTTACTTTCTTCGCGCAGGGTTTCTTCAGCAAGAATCTTATGATCAGGGAAAGATTTTTTGATCGTATTAATTATGAGATCTTCGGCTTCCCTGTCCACACGTGTCACAAAGTCAGATGCCTGTTTTATGTCTATATCATCTCTGGAGATATGACCAAGGTTGCGAAGGATACAATCGCCGGCAAGTAATGCCGCTCGTAAGGCCGTACCGAGAAACTCACTTCTTTCATTAGCCATTAAACACCCCCCCAACTAAGAGGTGGCGATCGCTTATATTTTCAACCCTGAGATAACCGAGTCCGCAACTGTGCAGTTGAGTAGATACCTCATCCAGTGTATATGCGGCAAGTAGTGAGTTATGGAAATCCTCCTGAAGTATTGCCGGCGCATCCGCAGCATACTTGTTAACATATTCAAGCACCTTATCTTCATTGGCCGGGCGCATCAGGTCCATGATGAGGATGGGTGCTCCATCTCTGGCTGTTTCATTTATAGTCTGCCACATTTTCTCTGGCGTATTCATATGATGAAGAAGACTGTTTGATATGACAGCATCATATTTTTTTTGTGAAAGTTCGGGGTCCGGGATATAAGATTTCCTCAATTTAATGCGTGAAGACATTTTATGCCTGGAAATCTCTCGTGATGCAATTATAAGCATTGCGTCTGAGCCGTCAATACCTGTAATATGAACCTCTGGTAGAGATCTTGCAAAGCGCATTATCACATCTCCTGTGCCGCAGCCCATATCAAGTATATTCCCTGTTGTAAATTTAGAAAATTTATCTATGAAATGTGAGACAAAGGCATTATGAGGGCCTGAAAAATCAGCAGCAGCGTAGGCCTCTGCCTGCTCAGTAGTATCCATGAGATCTGGTTCTTGTATACGTTTTATATTAGAAATCATTTAATAGCCCCTTCCCAAGGGACTTATCTGCCTTTTCAGCCGCATCTCTTTTTTTCATGCCACTGGCTCTGAATATCATAAGTGCCATGGCGCAGAAAGGTTCTTTTTAAGGTATTAAGATCATCCCCTGCGAGTGTATCCAATGTGTATTGTCCCATTTTTTCTTCATTTTGTAAATAATAAAGGTATCCCACTTGTTCCGGCTGCAAGCCAATCAGACGTGCAGCAGCACCATCGGCCATTACCGGATCGGAAGACGCAATGGCAACTTTCATATCCACTGCAGTGCCGTCAACCGGACCATCACCTTCCATACATACAAAGCCGTCCAGTACCACAAGATCCGGCCATGTTCTTTTTGCAATCTCCACGATATTACGGTGAATCATCTTTACACTGCGGCGATAGGTCGGATATTGCCGAAAGAGAAAGTTTATAAGCCAGTTAGGCAGCTTTCTCCGGGCCTTCGACACCGTGCCGGGCGGGAGTCTGTCAAGCAGTGTTTTAGGCGCATCTACCTCAACGCCGCCCTTCATACCATGGATCATTGCCATATCCTGTCTGAGCACCAGACCGGCCATGTTTTTGATGCCGAAGGTGGCAACTGCGAAATTGTGAGTCTTGGGTATGGCAAGGGATATTTTGTAATCAAAATCATTAGCGCGCTTCGTAATCCTGAGATGAGTATCTCCTACGACCGAATGAATTGGACTATCCATGACCTCGGTGTCATTATCAAAATCAGTGAGCGTGACATTGGAATACTTTTTTTCAAGGCGATAATAATCATAATCCTCGAATATTTTTGTCGTAGGCATTCCGCGATAAAATGCTGACGCTGAACTTTCGCCAACTGTTATAGATGTATCTGGTGCGAGTTGCCGTATGAATTCTATAACTGCTTCAATAGCCTCAACATGAGTATTGGCAAAGTCGGGTTTGATTGCTACCAGGTTAGGTTTGATCAGGATATTTTTTGCTGTTTTAATCTTTTCAAGATCATCACTGATAAGCTCAAGACATTTTTTAATATTGTCCTTGCGATTATCGCCTTTTATTACTGCCAGTTTTTTTAATGAATTCATCTTTATCTCCAGTTAAAATGCGCAGATATTTTTGATATATTCGAGCGATCCGTCATTGACCCAGTTATCCAGCAGCGCCGGTTCCTTTAGCTGTTGCCCTCGATATCTTGAGACTGCACAGTAAGATGTATTCAGGTCTATAAGTCCGGACATATCGCCCCACAATTTTTCAAATTGAGCGACAGGATAAATATCCTCCTGCCCGCGGCCCCAGACCTGCTTAACATTTTTTATGGCTACATATGTAGGAATTTTCTTTTCTATTGCAAGCAGTGCGACTGAGATTGCATCCATACTTTCCGGCTCATCAAGGGAACGGAGTATAGTATTGCGATTCAGGCCGAGGTACTTCAGCAGGTCATCGATCGTTATCCAGTTGCTCAGAGTATTGTAATAGCTAAGCGCGTACTCATCTTCCTCACGGGGCAGGGCGACTCCCTCTACAAGACGCAAGTGCCCGTTTACCCAGGCCAGTCCGCCGCCGGCATCTTCTATTCTCCTGGGTGTTACCTCAAAAGAGATGCAGGAACCGCTGTTTATATGACGGCCGAGTATCTCAGGATCAAGTCCCGCCCCCATGGTATCGATATTATGGCAAAACAGATATTTTAGACCTGGATTGTCTTTGATCATTTGTGCGAGCGTTCCATTTTTAAGCATATTCGGCACCTCATACCAGTGCCCCGGCGGATTGAATCGCAGCAGTGGTGTATTCTCGCCGTAATCATTACCTTCCCCCCGGACTTTGCACCAGTCAATCAGGGCATTGTGAGCACTGTCAAGAACCTTCTGTACATTGCTGTCCATTTTCTGCTGCAGTTGCTCTTCCCAATGAAATCTAAGGTCCCGCTCCATCGGATATACCCTGTGGGCAATGGACCTGCCTGGAGAGAGATATATCCGGTCATCACTTTCAAAATATGCGAATTGCTCCATGTAATTTTCAATGGCCTGATGCGTCAGGTAGCTGGTCGTAAATGCATGTTGTACCCTGTGACCATACTGTTTGCCTGACATATTGCTTTTTGCAAGATGTATCTCTATAAAGGTACGGTAGCGTCCCTCAATGTTTACAAATGGATTAATTGATTTCACAACAGCGGAACCTTGTGACCAGCGGCTCCCCATACCTCCTGCAAAGCTTACTATCGCAGCTTCATTATTGTTCAGTGCAGCCAATCCTGTCTTGGCTGCGTTTTTGTCGGGTGAGGCCGAGAGTTCATCTTTACTTACATCCTGGATTACCGTAGATATCGGCAGGCGGTTTCTGGCGAGTCCTATCTCCCCTGACTTCAGCATCGCTTTTATGTGCTCATGCGAGTTGCTGTCAAAGCCGTAGGTGTTTTTAATATCCTGATCTTTCATGCTCTGGGCCGGCGATGAAGATTCGTCTATTGAGTTGAAGACTGATTCACAAGAGAGTATCAAGGCATTTTCACCTTTTAGCACACTGGCGGATATCCCCGCATGATTGATCTGAAAGTCATAAACAACAGGATCAATAATAAAAGGAAAGGAAGAGTTATACATATTCTTTAACTCCAGCATTATTTCCCCAATCCTGCGTTTAAATACATCCTTCATATCAGGGGCTACAATAAAAGCCATTCCTCCGCCGGACATTCCACCGAGCATTAAAAAGCCCCAGTAGTGCCTGCCGAATTCCTGCTTAAGAGAATTAATAAGGGTATCGGTAAATGCATTGTTGACCCATGGGATTATCGGCTGCACAGATTCCTGCCAGTCAAGAGAAGTCAATCTGCCGAGTTCCTTAATATCGCCAGCATAAATGGCCGCAACAATCTGGTCAAAAAACTCAATGCCTTTTTTACGTGCCTCCCATTCTGTATCAAGCCTCAGCAGATACTTGGTCGTTACCATTTCAAGTATAGGTCCTACATCCTGTGAGATCCCTCCGTGTACAAGCACGAGTGAGTCCAGTAATTTTTGCTCAAGATCAGCCGGCAGACTATCGCGGCCCAGGATCTTATGTTCGGGCATCAGGCAGCCCCGGCTTATGCCATATTCGGGATCACCTTCAGCAGCAAGACGGCCGGTAATCAGTTTGACGCCGGGCCATAGTCCGCCTGAGTCCTGCCATCCTCCACCTGAACCTCCAAGCCATTCTCCAAGAATAGCCCTTGATGCAACAATACGTCGTTCCTGTTCGCTTAAGGTGCCGCATGCATTTTTAATCTGACCGCTGAATCTCATGAGCTGTGCTATGATCGTTGCCAGAAGGGTCGTGCTTACAGCAAGTCTTGACCCTTTAGGAATTCCATGTACATTAGTAATAATTTCTATGCCGCCGGTCCTGCGGATAAGTTTTTGCAGTATCTCCTGCAGACTGATACCTGACATTTCAAGAGAGGGAGGGATAATACCCGAGGCAACAACACCAGCCTTTAAAAGTGAAAGGTGGTCATTGCCAAAATTAAAGAGTTCATCCAGAGTAGATATTTTTTTTGATTCCGATAGATCGATTGACCTTAGATAAATGACAGGTTCTTCAATATATCGGCAATAGCATTCGCAGGGAGGCAGTATCTCATCTTTCGTCCCATGTATGCGAAGGTCAGCAGAGATATTGATTACCCTTGCACCCTCCGGGAAATCCATGCCAAGAAAAAAGATATCACTCCAACCGCTGTGTGAAGGATCCAGTCTCACGGGAGCGCAGTCCATGCCAACCGGATAATTTCCAGTGTCCGGATCCGGGATCAGCATATCCTCCGGTACGGAGAAGGGGTAGCCCACAAGGCTGTGAATCCCATACATAGCAGCATTTTCAGGGCATTGACTCATGGACAGCTTTACCTGATCGAGTAAATACTGAAAGCAGAGTCTGTAATATGCATCTGCCATGGCGCTGAAAATAGTACTGTTTAAATAATTACTACCTGTATAGATAGCTATTGATTTCTCAAATTCCCTTTCCATTGAGGCCTTGACTGCAAGAAAAGGTATTGTGCCCTGAAGAGGAAAGTCTTTATTGTCAGTGAGATAAAATCTGTAGATTACAAACAGAAACAGGCATGCCCTTACTTTAAAGTAAAGATTGCCCGAGGATTGTCTGAATTCCTCAAGCTCAGAGGCAAGTCGCAGAAGTTCCCTGCTATCCCTACCTTTTAAGAGGGAATTAATGGAGCAGTTGCGTGTAAGATCATCCTGACTGATTATGCTTTCGATGAGTATATTAGACATAAAAGATTATCTATTTTAACATAAACAGGGCTATTTGAAGGGGTTATCTTTATGTTTGGATATTGCTAAGAGATTTTGAGCTGAGAACAATAAACTTAAAAGCCGGTATGAATAATAGATCAAGATACTTAGCAGACCGACAGAGGCACGATATTCAGAATAAATAGTTTAAGGCAGATCCTGATCAGTTTTGACGAGATTGCGGCCTGACTGTTTGGCAAGGTAGAGCGCCTTGTCTGCACGTTCAAACGCAGAAGTATCATCATCGCCTTTTTTAAACTCACTAACTCCTACGCTTATGGTAAGTGGTATTTCTTCGCCCATATATGAAAATTTGGATTTATCTATAAATGCCCGAATTCCTTCCCCGGCAACCCTTGCACCTTCAAGGCCTGTATGTGGAAGAACAATAGCAAATTCCTCGCCTCCAAAACGCGCAATAAAGTCATTTGTGCGGAGGCGGTCTTTCAGGAGACTTGCCATCTTTTTTAGTGCAATATCACCGACCTTATGACCATGTGTATCATTGATTTTTTTGAAGAAATCTATATCGCATATCATTATACTTGCCTGGACATCATATCTTTCCAGGTTTGCAAGTGTTTCCGTTATCCTGTCATCGTAGGCCCGCCGGTTAAAAAGACCTGTCAGGGTATCACGTATGGATTCAAACTCAATGGCCTGGGATTTTTTTCGTATTTCATCGGCTTCACGCTTGATCTCACTCATCTTACGACCCATCTGGATTAATATATCTTCAGTGTCTTTCAGGCGCGTAAGGTCTTCCTCTTTTTTGGTCTCGACCTTTCGGTTAATATTCTGGATTTTTCCCAGAAGCGCTGACTTGATATCACCTAATTCCGGCGCCACGCTGATATTTTGGCCAAGTTCATTCATGTTTGCGGTCAGGCTGTCTGCAAAGGCATTGTCATTTTCAAACTTTTCTTTATGAGAATTCATCTCTCCTGCTACATGGCTCTCTGTTTCTGCAAGGTAAGACATGGCTTGCTGCATAAAGTCCTCGAGATCACTGTTTTTTCTGACAAGAGACTCAATGTATCTCTTTACAAAATTTATCGGAGAGTCCAGCCACTCAGTTGATCCATGCAATGCAGAATCTTTAACTATAGAGTCTTTCAAATCGCTCAGTTCATCCGTCAGGGCAGCTGGTGCGAGTTCACTGAAACGGTTCAGTACCATATCAGATATATTGCTAAGCGACTCAAGTTCTTTGGAAGGAGAGTCCTTGGCAGTCTCCGGCGAGGCCTGCGCAGTTTTGTTCCGTAATAACCCCTTGAGGGTTCCTTTCCAGACCATTTTCTCAGCAATGGACTTACTGCTGATCTGTTTCTGATTTTCCTGAGAGAGCTCACGAAGAATTGTCAGGACCTCATCAGCTACTAAAAAGACTTTTTCCTCAAATTCTGTGTCACTCTCACTAAGCTTAACTTCCTCACTCATTTAATAATGCTCCTTTACTGTACAGTGAAAAATCAGTATTTCAATCACCGTTTTCTGACAGATATATATATATCGGCTTTCAATTATAGTTCTTTAGCGTATATATATAAATGGTTTTCAAAGCTTGATCTGATGATACGCGGTGAAGGAAAGCTGTCTGACTATGTGCAGTGCAAGAATCGCTGAAAATGCGGTCGATCCCACAAGCAGCAGCATGATCACAATCTGATATTTAATCGCAATCATAGGATCAATCCCGGCAAGCATCTGTCCGGTCATCATTCCCGGAATAGAAACGATCCCGACCGACATCATTGCATTAATTGAGGGAATCATTCCTGCCCTCAGGGCCTCCCTGAAATTTATAGCTGTGCTTTCGGAAGGAGTTCCCCCAAGTGCAAGGTATTGTTCTATTTTGAACCGGTCTTTTTTAATCCCTTCAAACCAGTTATCAATAGATATCGAGAGGGCATTCATGGAGTTGCCGATAATCATGCCTCCAATGGGTATGAAATAAACCGGCATATACCAGGGTTCAACCTGGATAATGACTGTCATGATAAATATATTGATGATCATGTAGCTTAGGAACATTGATCCTATAACAGGAATGAAATATGGGATTTTACTCTCCCTGACCCGGCCGGTAATGATGCGTGCCGCAAAATAAATCATGAGCGAAAATATAATTATTACAAGCACAGGATTATTAAGGTCAAATACGAATTTAAGTACATACCCCAGAAGAATAAGCTGAAGAAAAGTTCTGATTGTCCCAACGAATAGTTCTTTCTCGATTTTTAGCTTCAATATAACGGAACATATGCCGGTCAAAAGCACTAGCAGTGTTGTCAATGCAATATGAGACCAGGATATATCGAGAATTTCAGTTGTCATTTATCCCGCCTCATGCAATCGTCCGTTATTTATCCGGCAGATTTTTATATTGCTGCTGTTAGTCATTGTGCTGCTGTGGCTTGCCATTAATACTGTTATCCCCCGGGATACCCTTAGATCCATAATGGTCTGTTCAATAAGTTTGCGATTTTTCTGATCCAATGCTGAACCCGGCTCATCAAGCAAAAGGACCTCAGGTTGAAGCATGAGGGTCCTTATAAGTGCCAGTCGCTGCGCCTGTCCCGCTGAAAGCTTATGGGCATCATGGTTCAGAGGAAAACTTATTTTTAAAAGAGAAAGCCATTTTCGGGCCTCTTCCTGAAGGTATTTCTTGGTTTTATTGATGTGAAAGCTGAAAGGAAATCTAATATTATCCTCAATCGTTCCATTAATAATTACCGGAGTCTGCGGCAGATATATAACGGTACTTCTAAGTTGCTCAATACTATAGCTCTGAAGATCATGGCCCTTGTAGATAATACTGCCGGGTGAAAGTTCCAGCGACCTGTTTAGAAGTTTTAACAGAGTGCTTTTGCCTGATCCTGACTCCCCGTTTAATAAAATCAGATCACCCTGTCTGACAATAAGGCTGACTTCCCTTAGAACCTCAGGTCCTTCAGGATATGCATAAGAGATATTGTTGAGTTCAAAGGCGTGGTCTGCCATAAATCAAGTTGAACTTGGGTTTATTTGTTGAGATAGACTTTATCTAATACCTTCAGGACATCTTCGGGCGTGATCCAGCCATTTTCCATCATTATCTTGCCGATCAACCTGTGCGTCCTGTTGTTTATATTGTCTTCAACCTGCTGTGCAAGGGCCTCCTTGACCTGTTGAATCGTTGCCAGTCCCATCTCAACAGCGGTCTGTCCAAAGCGGTTTCCGTGAATTTCTGTTTTTTTTATGTCATCAGCCATTTAGTAAGCTCCTGTACGAATAGAGGGTTGTTATTCCAGACCTGAGAGATTGTCACTTATATTATCCATTGCTGTGATAATCGATGTGGTATCAAGTGCTACTTTTACAATTTCATTCCAGCCCTCTGAATAGATCTCTACGCCATATCTGTATAGCCCGTTATCAATTTCATGCTGTTTCATTAGATCTTTCAGTTTATCATCATCCATATCGCACTTCAAGGCCGTCATTAGCTCATATTTTTCTGAAAGCGTATCTTTGCTGCGTATGAGGGTTAATATTCGATCCTTACTCGTTTTATTTAATTGTTTAGCATCAAATAATTGCTCGCACTTTTGGTACAACACAGAATTAATAATTAATTCCATGAGGTCATCTTTATTTAATTTTGAACAGCACCAGACAATATTTCCCTTAAATTCAATTACTCCTTTTTTAAAATATGCCTCGGTTTGTTCGAGCTTTTCAAGAGAGAAAAAGTTGAAACCGATTTCGTTCCAGTCAAGGGCCTTAATGGCTGCCCATACATTATTATGCCGGAGTCTGACCCCGATGTAGATATGATTGTATCTTTTCTTATCTCTTGAAACTTGCGATTTGATGATTTCATCTCCTTACCTGTTTATATATAAATAATCGGCCAGCGCTATTAAAATCTGAAGTTTTAAGCATTGCTGCGATTGAAGTTTAGTGTACCGGAGTGGTTGCTGCCAGTAAAGACCTCCGTAATATGATTCAATACTCTTTTGGGGAGTAGGGTTTGCATATGGCTTGACGTAACTAAGTAGTATTATGTCAAAATAGGAATGGCTCATTATGAATATATATAAATTTAATCCATCAATATGAAGCGCTATGCTATTGTCGCTACTTTAATCTGGACTTCCTTGATAGCGGGTTTTTGCATCTGGAATATAAGCCGCGAGCAGGATCAGATCAGAGAACTGGCGATAAAGGAGGCCCGGGCGAACTTTAATAAGGATCTGGCCTTTCGCTACTGGGCAACTATGCATGGCGGTGTTTATGTAAAACCGGATAAGAGAACCCCCCCCAATCCATATCTCAAGCATCTCCCTGAGAGGGATGTTATAACAACAGATGGAAAACAGCTTACCTTGATGAACCCGGCATATATGCTCAGGCAAGTGATGGATGAATATGCCAAGATGTATGGTATAACAGGACGCATAACGAGTCTTAAAGCGCTTAATCCTAACAATGCACCTGATGAATGGGAGCGCAATGCGCTGTTGGAATTTGAGGACGGCGTGCAGGAGGTTACGGAGTTCACCATGATAGACAATGCTCCGTATTTGAGATTAATGAGACCGCTTATTACGAAAAAAGGCTGTCTGAAGTGCCATTCTTTTCAAGGTTATGAGGTAGGTGATGTGCGCGGCGGCGTAGGTGTGGCTGTGCCTATGACAGGATATTTCGTTCTCCAAAGAGAGGCAATTACAACCATGCTGTATACATATGGAGTTATATGGGCCATAGGATTTCTGAGTATTATACTGATACACCGCAAATCAGAGCAGCAGTATGAGGAACGAAAGAAAGCAGAAAAAATGCTAATTGAAAGTGAAGGGCTTTTGCGTACATTAATTGATACTATCCCTGATCTCATATGGCTAAAGGACACTGAAGGCCGTTATCTATCGTGCAATCAGCGTTTTGAAAAATTTTTCGGGGCAGCAGAGGAAGATATCGTAGGGAAGATAGATTATGATTTTGTGGGTGAAGCACAGGCTGATTTATTCATAATGAATGACCGTCGGGCAATTGAGACTGCGACCCCGGTTGTAAATGAAGAGTGGATCACTTTTGCTGATGATGGTCATCGGGAACTTCTGGAGACGATAAAAACCTCTATGAAAGATTCATCTGGCAGGATTATAGGGGTCCTTGGAATAGGCCGTGACATAACTGCCCGAAAAAAAGCTGAAGAACAGATCAGTATGCTCAGCCGTATTGCCGAGCAGGTATATGATTCAGTCATTACAGTAGATCTTGATCATCGTATTTCCTATGTCAATGATGCCTTTCAGAAACTTTATGGATACGTTCCTGAAGAGGTGTATGGTGAATCTCCGGATATGCTTAACCTTGAAACCGGCTGTAGCGATTTTTGGAACATGCTTGAAAAGACAGGGATATGGAACGGCGAGATTGAGAATCGTAAAAAGGACGGCAGTGTTTTTTGCTGTGAGCAGACTGTATTTCCGATACTTAGTGATACGGGCGCGGTATTATCATATGCAATAATCCAGCGCGATATTACAGAACAGAAGAAACTCACTGATGAATTGCATAAGACTCAAAAACTCGAGTCGGTCGGGGTGCTGGCAGGAGGTATAGCTCACGATTTCAATAACCTGCTCGCTGCAATACTTAATAATCTTTTTATAATTAAGAGCCGTACCGTCTCTGACAAAGTGATACAGGAAAGAGTGGATTCAGCGGAGAAGGCATCTATAAGGGCGCGGGACCTTACTCAACAGCTCCTCACTTTTTCCAGGGGAGGGGCACCTGTTAAAGAACTCAGCAATATCGGCAAATTAGTAAGAGAATCAGTAGAGCTTTCTCTAATGGGGGCGAATGTGAGAGCTGAACTGCATATTCCTGAAGATCTCCATAATGTTGATGTGGACAGGGGACAGATGAATCAGGTATTTAATAATATTATAATTAATGCCAAGCAGGCGATGCCTGATGGCGGTGTTATTCATATACGCTGTCAGAATATGAACATAGGGCTTCAAAATGTTATGGCGCTTGAGCCAGGTCTGTATATTCAGATAATCATCAAAGACAGTGGGACAGGGATTGCAGTGAAAGATATAAAAAAGATATTTGATCCATACTTTACAACTAAGGAGGAGGGCAGCGGCCTGGGTTTAGCTTCAGTATACTCGATTATAAAACGTCATAAGGGTAATATTACTGTGGAATCGGAGATCGGAAAAGGGACAGCATTTGTACTGTATATCCCTGCTACTATGAAGAAAATATCCGAGGATCCTGATCAGTTGAACTTAGAGATTCAAGGAGAAGGGAAGATCCTGATCATGGATGATGATGAGTTTGTCAGGGAGTCTCTAGGGGAGATGCTTAAGATCTTGCATTACACCCCAATATATGCTAAAAACGGAAGTGAAGCCATAGCTGCATATAAAGAACTGTTAAGTAGTAACTCACCGGTAAAGGCTATTGTGATGGATCTCACAATACCGGGTGCCATGGGGGGCAGAGAGGCTATACAGGAACTTTTGAAAATTGATGCTGATGTCAGGGCTATTGTATCGAGCGGTTACTCTTATGATGAGGTAATATCTAATTACAGTGAGTATGGTTTCAGAGCGGTCCTACGTAAGCCCTTTAAAGGGCTGGATGATCTTGGGAAAGTCCTTAAATCAGTGATTTAAGGTTTAGGGCAATCGCGAAATAGTACTGTATTAGTTTATAATTGTTATCAGGCACATTCAGCATACGTCATATATCACTGTCAGTTATGTATGGTAAATAAAAAGCAGGGAACGGGGTGGGGGCTATGTTAATTGTAGATAATGACTTAATTATGAAGGCAACAGAGTGTCAGCATGATCATGAGTGTCAGAAAAAGGACTTTAACTCGATCATGTGTATGAACTCCTGCGAGGTTGAAAACACTGTTCAAGAACTTTTGTTTGTCAAAGAAAAACTAAGAAATTATTATTGTTCATATAAGATCCCCTTTGGCTACTCTTTTTACTGTAAGTGTCCTGTAAGAAATGAGATTTATCGGAAATATCAAATTTAGATATTTAAGACAGACTTTATCAAGTAAAACCTGCTCAATCCCACCACTTTAAGTCGCTTGGATATGTTGCGAAATTAATAATATTACATGATTATGTAACATTTGCTATAATGTAACGGTCTCTTTGAATAGCGCAGACATAGTTATGTTTAAATCTGATACACAACCAGAAAGGTACTACAGTTGAACTTTATAAAAATTCAGGACAAGACAGAACTCCTGTCCTATATGCAGAAGTTTGAGGAAAAAGGTCATCATGTAATTGCTCTTGATATAGAAGCTGAGTCTAACCTGCATGCCTACGGGGAGAGATTGTGCCTTGTGCAGATTTTTGATGGCGTTGATTGTGTACTTATTGATCCATTTAAGATTAGCAGTCGCAATTTAAAGGTCCTGTTTGAGAATAAAAATGTTCTAAAGGTCATGTATGATGCCGGCAGTGATTCCTCCTTGCTGAAAAATGCTGCTAATATTGAGCTTCATTCGGTGCTGGATCTGCGGGTCGCTGTGGAATTACTTGATTATTCCAAGAAGGATCTGCACTCTGTGGTATCTGCTGAACTCGGTATAGTTCTGGAGAATAAAAGGAAATACCAGAAATATAATTGGACCAAGCGTCCTTTGTCAGAGGATGCCTTGCAGTACGCGATGGATGACGTATTACATCTTCTTATCTTGAAGGATCTGATTATGGCCAAGCTCTATGCCCGGAAGTTATTGGAGCCATTTCTATTGAAGAACCTTCAGATTCAGACTAAGAATTATACAAGAGACCCTGAAGATAAATACAGAAAGATGCCTGGATATTCCAGACTGGATGAAGAAAAGAAGGATACTTTTAGAAAAGTTTTTGATGTGAGAGAAAAATTTGCAAAGCTTCACAATGTCCCGCCTCATAACCTTATACATAAAGGGGATGTAATTAATATAGTTGATGATCCTTTATATATAGATCAGATAAGGTTTACCAGGAAGCTAAGAGGCGAGATGGTACAGGCGATTATAAGTGAGTTAAAGTCAGCGGTTAAAATTAGCGTGATACAGGCCTGATATTAGCATCATCTTGAATCTTAACTGAATGTATCTTCCCACTACAAAGAAAGAATTACGTCAATTAAGCTGGGACGCGGCTGATATAATCCTTATATCGGGTGATACCTATATTGATAGTCCGTATATCGGAATCGCCGTAATCGGTAAATATCTTACGAAGCTGGGTTTCAGGGTTGCGGTAATTGCGCAGCCTTCGCTTGATGATGCAGGGGATATCACACGTCTGGGAGAACCCGTTCTTTTCTGGGGCGTTTCAGGGGGCAGCGTTGATTCGATGGTTGCCAATCATACCGCTTCGATGAAGAAACGAAGGAATGATGATTATACTCCAGGTGGAGAAAATAATCGCCGCCCTGACCGCGCCGTACTCGTATATACAAATCTCATAAGAAGACATTTTAAAAATACCAGACCGATTGTACTGGGAGGCATAGAGGCAAGCCTGCGCAGGATTGCTCATTATGATTTTTGGTCTAGCAAGATAAGGAAGTCGATCCTGTTTGATGCCAAAGCCGATTATCTTGTTTACGGCATGGGTGAAAAAACAATAGGGGAACTTGCGAAGACACTAAAGCAGGAAAAATCACCTGAAGATATACGAGGGCTATGTTATATATCATCTGAAAAGAAAGTAGACTCCCTTGAACTTCCTTCGTTTGATGAGGTTAAGGCAGATGACGGGGCCTTTGCCAGGATGTTTCAAATTTACTTTGATAACAGTGAGCCCGAGACAGCAAGAACATTAGTGCAGAGACACGGGGACAGGTTTCTGGTACAGAATCCTCCGGCACCAAGACCTGCAATCAGTGAACTGGATGAGATATATGATATGGAATTTGAAAGAAACGTCCATCCCTACTATCTGAGACAGGGCAAGGTAAAGGCCATGGAGACCATCGGCTTTTCAATAACAACACACAGGGGGTGTTTCGGTCAATGCAGTTACTGCTCTATATCCATGCATCAGGGAAGACAGGTTATATCCCGAAGTGAGAGATCTGTTTTAAGAGAGGCCGGGCAAATATCTTCGCTTGCAGGTTTTAAGGGCTATATTTCTGATGCCGGAGGCCCTACAGCCAATATGTACGGTATGCAGTGCGGAAACAAAAAAATATCAGGTACGTGCAAAAATAGAAAGTGCCTTTTCCCGAAAATATGCCAGCATCTGAAAATTAATCATAAAGGACATTCGATACTCTTAAATAAAATCAGCCGCTTGCCGAATGTTAAGAAAGTCTTTATAGCCTCAGGGATAAGGCACGATCTTATACTGCATGACAAACAATACGGAGCCGAGTACCTGAAGCAGCTTACGGAGAAACATATTTCCGGTCAGATGAAAATAGCCCCTGAACATACAGAGGATAGAGTTCTGAAATTAATGGGCAAACCGGATAAGAAGTGCCTGTTGCAATTTAAGAAGCTCTTTGATGAGATGACAAAACGGGCAGGTAAAAAACAATTTCTGACCTATTATATTATTGCCGCTCATCCGGGATGCACTGAAAGTGATATGCGCAGCCTTAAGGCTTTTGCGGACAGAGATTTAAAGGTGACTCCCGAACAGGTGCAGATATTTATCCCTCTGCCGTCCACCTGGTCAGCGGTTATGTATCACACGGGTCGTGATCCCTATTCAGGAGAAAAACTCTTTGTTGAAAAAGACAGGGGTAAAAGAGAACTTCAAAAAAAACTGATAGTCAGTGTTGAAAACAAGTATAAACGAAAGTGATCTGTAATAACTCAGGGCTTATCTGAATTACAGGTAATGAGCTCACTAATTTTTATAGTAGTGTAAAATATATAACTATTTAATTAATGAGGCTTAATTATAATCATGGCTTTTAAACCGCTGAAGACAAATGACTTAAGGGCAGGTATCTATGTAAGGCTCAACTACAAGTGGTCAGAGCATCCCTTCCTGCGCAATACTTTTAAGATATCCTCCATCAGAGAGATAGCAATAATACACAAGCATGGCCTGACAGACATAGAGTATGATCCCGAGAGATCTGACCCTGAGGCGCTAAAGAAACTGGAAACACATGCACCTCGCAATGCAACGGATGTAAAGAAAATCCTTGATATGGAGATCTCGGGAGAGGAAAAAGAACTTCAAGACAAAAAAGATGTTCGTATCAAGGCTTTTAAAAGACGTCGCGAGAGCATTAACAAGACCGAGAAGTTATATCAGAAGACCCTGACTGAGGGAAGGGGGATGATCAAGGATATAAATGCTGGGAGTGATCGGGGCCTGGAGATAGCTGATTCTATTATTGAGTCGATTATAACTACACTCAATGGAAACTCTTCACAGACATCGCTTATTAATGAGACGGAGAATATTGATAATAACAGCATTTCTTTTATGCATGCCCTTAATGTATGTATACTGTCCATGACAATAGGTAATGAGCTGGGTATGAAGAGAAACGAGATGCATATGCTCGGACTTGGCGCCCTGCTTCATGATATTGGTAAACTCAACATTCCGGCTGCTGTACGCCTTAAAAAGGGCAAATTGACCATGGCAGAGATATCCATGATGAAGATGCATCCGCAATATGGCAAAGATATGGCGACAAAGGTTGCATATTTCCCAAAAAACAGTATAGATATTATCTATCAGCATCATGAATGTCTGGATGGATCAGGTTATCCTCAGGGGATTAAAAGCACAAATATATTATATATGAGCAGGATTGTCTCGGCTGTCAATGAATATGATAACCTGACAAATGATCTTACTCCCGGCGCAAGAAATTATACACCAACCGAGGTTCTTGGGCATTTCTATAAAAATCGTCAAAAAGCACTTTCACCAGAGGTGATCGTCTCACTTATCAATACTATGACGGTCTATCCTCCCGGGAGCATTGTCAGACTTAATGACGGTTCAATCGGCATGGTGATCAGGATCAATCATAAGCACCGTATGAAGCCGATGATACTGGTGCATGAGCCGGAGGTTGCTAAGGAAGATGCCATTATTGTAGATCT